>CAZFZV010000001.1:0-89955 GCA_964523355.1 uncultured Candidatus Saccharibacteria bacterium
CAAGGCATCCACTATCAGTGCCCTTATGTACCTTTTTATGCATTGACTTAACTAACAATCGAAGCTCGACTGCTAATTCCGTCTTACAATTTAGTATCTATCTCATTGCTGAGATGAATACTACTTTCATCGTTGTCTCAAATTGTTAAACTGAAATTTTGGCATGATAATCTGGAGTCTCTTTTTAGGAAGAATCCGATAGATTACCTCGCATGATTTCTATCGTAATACAGAGGTTGCTCTTCGCAACTTGCTTAACTGTTACTCAGTATATCGCAGACTATCGACAAAGTCAACACTTTTTTCAAAGAATTTTTGACTTTTTGACGCGTTTTGCGTAGCTATGTCGATTTTGGTGATATTTTTACGATTCAAAGGGTGATTTTCTGTTTTTCGCCCCTATAATTCTATAGTAGCACAGATTCGTGAAAAAATCAATAGTATTTATGGTTTAATTTGGGGGATTTGTCAACTTGGGTGGTTTGTGGAATATATCGTGAGGCGAATATGAAAAATCCCACACCGCGTACCCGAGGGTAGTTGATGTGGGCTTAAAATAGGTTTAGTTAGTTGCTGTTGTTTCTTTTGTAAAATCACCGTGCGTTTTAATAGCTGTTTGGCGCATTTTTACAAGGCCACCTAACCGGTGCTTGTAGAAGCTGTATGATTCAAGTTCCGTATCTTGGTCAACTTCATACTTGGTTAACCAATGCCCTGTATTCCTGCTTCGTTCCCAGTATCGCTTGACGTGTTCTGCGTCAGAAAGTTTGGCTGTCTTTTTTAGTCTTGGTAAAATATCTGGGGCAATACCCAGAAGAGCACAAGTAAAATTAATAATAGCAGGGATCCCACCGCCAAAATACTGACGGTAGACGCGAGTTGATGATACGCCATTGCAACTTTTAAAGTCCCTGTCTCTTAACCAATGCCCTTTCCGAATACTAGCTTCGTAAAATTGTTTTGCTAGACACTCCTTCTTCTGCTTTAATAATGCATCATTACGCTCTTCTGCTTCCTCCTCATTATATGGAAGCCCGAATTGGGCTTGTGCTTCTGCAATTAGGGTCTTCCTTTGGCCAAATTCAGTACGATACGCGCTAGACCCAAAAAGTTTTTCGTTCGTATCAATCTCTTTGTCATTTAGCCAATGAGAAACAGCTTTACTTTCCAACCAAAATTGTCGTAACATTGTATCTCGAGAACGATCTTTTCGATATTGACCACATAAGGTTGCGAAATCGTTAATCGTTCCGAATAGATTACAGATAGTACTAACGGAAGGTAACTTTGGGTTATTTTTTATAGTTACAAGACTAATCACTTCACCTCTATTGGTCATTGCTTGCCCTTCGGCTAAGACGTCTTCTCGATTACAAGACACAATAAAGTCCCTATTAATTGGTATTTCTGCCTCTCGCAGAGCATTATTAAAACTTCCAAACAACCTAATAATAGTTGTTGAACTCGGCAAGTTACGATTAGCTTCAACGCTGGTAAGACATACTTTTTCACCATTACGATGCATTTCTTGCATACCTAGTAGTATCTCTTCTCTCGTCCACCGTCTCGCCGTGTTCTCTAACATACTGATGATGTCTATTGTTTTCTCTTTAAACTCCGGCGTAGCAATGTTAAGTGTGAACTTCTCTTGAGGGTCGGAGCCGCCACCACCGCCGCCAGTTTTTGGCGGATATAGTCTGAAATCGTCAATTTCCTGCTTTAGCTCAAGAACCATCTCAATACGCTCATAGTTATTCACGAAATCGAGGATTAAGGCTTTTTCTTTATCCTTAGAAAGACGAGTACCGCGCCCAAGCTGCTGATAGAAAACCGCTGGTGAAACCGTGTTGCGCAGGAAGACAATAACGTTTGCGTCCGGGATATCGACGCCCTCGTTCAGCATGTTCACAGAAATAATCGCGTTAATTTCACCGTCTTCAAAAGCGCGCAAGGCATGATTGTTTGCTGAATCTCTATTTTCCTTGTGTACTAATACCGCATTATCACCCATAAGCTGAGCAATTTTACGAGCGTGTGCGATTGTTTGGCAAAAAATCATGGTTTTGGGATTTTTTACTTCTGCGGAGTATTCGCCAATCAGGCGAACGATCTCCTCGTCGCGTTTATTGATGAAGAGCGTGCGGTTGAGCTGCTTAATGGATAACTTTTCGTCGCTTGCGAGATATTCATCCAATCTCTCTTGGGATAAATCATCCAGGACTAGTCGATAATCACATTCTGCGATTAGACCACGTTTCGTAGCCTCGACAAAGCCGAGTTCGTAAACTGGCTCGCCATAAATCTCCTCGATTTTCTGACCATCAAGACGGTCAGGTGTCGCCGTTAGACCGAGTAAAAACTCCGACTGAAAATAGCGAATTGTCGGGAAATATGTTCGTGCCTTACTATGGTGCGCTTCATCGACAATAATGTAGGCAAACTCATCTTTTGGGAAATTTTTGCGGTTCTCCTTCATAGTCTGGAAGGTCGCAAAAAGAAAATTCGTCGGACGAGTTGTCTTATCGCTGTCAACATACATACCATAGCTAAATTCTTCACCAAAATAATCCTTAAACTTCTTTTTGGACTGGCGAAGAATCGGCTCCGAGTGGCAAAGAATCAGTACGCGTCCAAACGGTTTGTCGGCAAAAAACTTTTCAACAGCAAATGCCGAAGTGTAAGTCTTGCCAAGACTACTCGCCATGACGACGAGAGCGCGTTTTGCGCCTTTTGCAATGGCTTCGTCGATTGCTGCTAAACATCCCTTCTGATACTCCCTTGGTTTGATTTCTTTATTCATAGAAATCCCCTCCTTTTCTATTTTGAGATAAAATTCAGATATTGCGCAGTATAACAACTAACTTTTAAGGTACAGATGCCTCGCAAATCTTGCGAGGCCGGTATTTATAATAAACAAAATACCGGAACTTTTGTCGATTTTGTGGCTTTTTAGCCAACTTTCGACAAGAGTTCTAGGGGTAGACTAAAACCGTCCCATGCTTACATTGTAGCACAGATTTGCCATTTTGTCAATATTTCAGTACCTCTTCGCAACCCTTGTAGCAAAATGAGATAGATTCTGTGATGCTCAGTAACTCAGGAGTTTGTTTACTTATTCAGCGATGTATGGGCAATTTTCACGACCAGCGTGGTGTTGACCTTGTTGGTTGGCTCTATAGCCGTGACCGCGAGCTTGACTCTGGCTATTTTGGTCGCTTGAAGTATGGTAGTAATGGTGAACTTCGTGTTTCTCGTTAATGTAAGGATAGTCAGAAGATTCGTTGTATGGGCAATTTTCTTGGTTAGCGATGCGGCGATATTGTGGAGCCGACGTGACATAGGCACTGTTAGAGATAGCAGTGCGACGGGCGACGGGCGTGTTGTTATGATAGCCACCATAGCTGCCACTACCGCCTACGGCTTTAGCGACTGGGGCGATTGCAAACGCACAGCCGAGCACTGTTAGGCTAATTATCAAAGTTGTAATTTTGTAGTCTTTTGTCATGTTCTATATTATAACTTATTGGGCAGAGAAAGCAATAGTGCTAAATTTCGAACTCGTAGATTGCGGCGTTTTGGTAGTTGGGGACGTTGCTGGTGGGGAGATGTTTGAGAATCATCGTAAACCGCTTCATAAGGCCATTAGAACTGACGATAAGAATCGTAGCATCTCTAGGATAAGAATGTTGTAGGCTCTGCAGAAAATCTGCGGCACGGGCATGGAATTCGCAGATCGGCTCAACACCAAATGCGTCAGAGTTGAGGCCGATGTCGAGAAAATCAATCTCATTATCGAACAGTGCTGAAGGTGAGCCGCCTTCAAACTGCCCAGCATTGCGCTCGTTCAGACGGCTATCAATGATTATTGGCTGGTTGTCAGCAATAATTTCAGCAGTCTTGCGCACACGTTGGAGCGGCGAGGCGTAAATTGCATCGAACCGCAAATTACGCTGACGGATTTGGTTACGCAACGATTGAGCTTGAGCAATACCAACAGCGTTAAGCGGAATATCGGATTGCCCCTGAAGACGATTGGCAGCGTTCCAATCAGTTTGGCCGTGACGAACGAGGTAAAGTTTCATAATATCCTCCTAGCGTTAATTAATCTTGTCACCCTCGGAAGCGTCGCCGAGGTTTAGAAACTGATTGTTCCAGGGTTTGGGCGAAGAGTCATCGAGGCTGCAGGTATAAATAAGGTATTGTTGTGACTTCTCTGGCGTATCTTCGGCGGTATATGTTTCGCGCAGAGGCATGATCTTGTCGTATAGACTAACCGCAGGACGTCCGGGGAAATAGGTAGTATCAATACGAAAATATTTATAAGCGCCAAGACGGCGACAATATGCGATAGTATCGAGCAGCACTTGGCGACCAAAATGCTGACCACGAAACTCTGGCAAGATGGCAAACCAGTCCATCCAAATCGATGCGCCATGGTCATAACCCGGCTCGTCGGAATCAAAAGTAAAAACTCCGGTAAGACCTACTAGCTCACCCTGATGATAAACTAACCATGAGACATTACTCATGTCGTCTGGGTAGAGAGGTTTGCTCAAATAATCTGCATCAACTTCCTCGCCTGGCCAAATCTGATGCTGGACCTCCAAGGCAAGTTGAAGGTTGGTGGTGTCTACTTTCTTGTATGTCAAATCTCCGGTTTGGCTTTTCATGGATCAAGTTTTCCTAAGAATTTTATGATTAGCGTCGGGAGGGGCTTCATTTAACTAAACCTTGGAGTTTCTCGTGAACGGCGCCGGAATCTTTCGCAATCAGAGCCAACCGAGCGTCGATCTCGGCGCGAGCGACTTTGAGGGTGCGAGCAAGGATTGGGTCGTCAAGCTTAGAGTCGAAGAATATGTAAAAGAGCTTAGCTTCGGCAGGAGTCTGGATCAAATTCGCAGCGTAGCGGGGGTAGTCTTCGACAGACTTGTCGCCGGTAAGCTGCACGACAAAATCCCAATGCTCGGTCAACCATTTAAGAGTCTGCTCGCGGGTGCGGTGATTGCGGAGGAGGTAAATATAGAGGAAAATATGGTCTTGCGGGCGCACGACTTCGGTCTGGTCGAGCAAGCTAAGCAGCTTCTGGAGATGGGTATCCTGCTTCGCGCCGCTCACGAGCACGGCGAGGAGAGTACGTTTAATATCGGGGTCAGATTCGGACTGGTAGCGCGCCAACCATTCGTCAAAAACGGCGGCGTCGCGTTGGAATTTTGCGGCAAGCACATGCGGACGCAACTCGGAATCAATTTGCGCAAAATCATCGCGATACAAGTTAACCAGCTCATTAAGGACAGTTTCGTCTTCAGTATAGCGCGCAATCCCGAGCAGAATATCGCGGATGCAGGCTTGGTCGGCATCTTGAACTGCGTGGAAAGCGATTTCGGCAAAACGCCCACTATATATATTATGGAGAAACTTTTTGTAATTCCCTGCGGCAGGGCTTTCGGGTGGGCAGAAAAGTTTCAAATCGCCAATCATCGTGGCGACAACTTCAAACACGGCAGCGGAATCTTCAGATCCGAACTTAGACAGCAAATCAAGCAGCGAGGTATTAGCAACATGGCCGGCTTTCGCCAAAAGCATCCGATCGAGCAGGAGGCGGATTTTCTGCTCCAAAGAAAGCTCCGTAAAACGCGTCAATTTTTCCTGAAATTCTTTGTCGCTGAGATCGATCAGGTAGTGCCCCGACATGTCGTCTTTGACTTCAGGCAAAAGCCACTCAGTATCGTCAGTCGTGCCGTCAATCAGGAAGCGTTGCTGCGCATACCAAGTCTGATCGTCATTGTGCGCGGATTGGAGCGCAGGATAGCCAGGCTGAGAAATCCAGGCATCCATGAATTGCTGTACATCGAAATCGGCATAAGACTGGAGCGCTTCCCACAAATCATCGCCTATAGTGTTCTCGTAAGCATACTTTCCGAAGTAATCGTGCAGGCCATCGCGGAAGTTGTCTTCGCCCATGAGGCGTATCAGCATCAGGACAAGACGAGCGCCTTTCGCGTAGACGATGGCGGAATCAAAAAGCGTAGCAATTTCCTCCGGATGATGAACCGCTTGCTTCACGGCTTGGACGCCAGGCAGACAGTCACGGCGCAGGGCTGCAAGACAGTCGCCAGTGAAAAAATCTTGCCAAACCTTGAGCTCGGGATAAAGCGCATCGGCAGCATAATATTCGATGACGGTCGCAAAGGATTCATTCAACCAAAGGTCATCCCACCAACGCATAGTGACAAGATTGCCAAACCATTGATGCGAGAGTTCGTGCGTCACGGTCGTCGCCACAGTACGCTTCAGATCAAGGCTAGCATCGCTGCCGCTCAACATCATGGATTCGCGATAGGTCACGAGGCCCCAGTTTTCCATCGCGCCGGATTCAAAGTCAGGTAAGGCGACTTGGTCGAGCTTCGGGAGAGGATATTTCGTACCAAACTTTTCGTCGTAATATTCGAGAGCCTTAGCGGCGGTCTGATTGGCAAAAAGCAAACTCTTGAGCGGTTGGTTCAAGGCGGAATAGGACGAGACGCGAACGCCGTTTTTGTTCACGGTCGAGACGTTTTGGAGTGGACCAACTACCCAAGCCAGGAGATAGGTCGACATGCGCGGGGTAGGAGCAAATTCAAAGCGGCCATTGGTCTGCCCTACAGGCGGCATATTTGCGAGTACAACATCCTGCGACGGATCATAGTCGGGTACAATCAAGGTCAGCTCGAAAACGGCTTTCGCAGCGGGTTCATCGACACAAGGAAAGGCTTCGCGAGCATAATGTGACTCAAATTGCGTAGTAACGATTTTGTGCTCTTTATCATTATAACTATATGACGAAAGGTAGCAGCCCTCCATATTACGATTCAACTTGGTAGAAAAAATGATTTTTAGATCAATATCTTGATCAAACGTGGTACAATCTGCGGCACATTCATCAGCGTCGGCGCTACATTTCTGAATAATCTCACGCATTTCTGAAGTAAGGGGAATTTCGATAGCTTCATTGTCATACTGAAAATCACACTCCATGAAACCATAGTTGTCGGATTCGGTCTCATAACCGCGCCAATACGGTCGCCAAGTAATCTCTTGGATCTCTAAGTCAACCGCATGTAACTTAATAGACTGCGCATCAAGGATTTTGCCAGTAATTTCTACTTTGCCTTTCAAGCGCTCCTCTTGACGAAAAATACACTCTTCGAGCTGATACTTACACGGGACAAAATAGTCTAAGAATCTTTCCATACCATCATTATAGCACGTAAAACCGGGCCTCGGAGAGGCTATACTTTCATTATAGCACAGTTGTAGCAAAAAGTCAAGCTTTAGATGACGCGCGAGACTTCCTCTAGCGTCGTTTCGCCACGCAGCGCCGCCAGGACGCCTTTCTGCTCGAGAGTCAGCATGCCGCTCGCCCGGGCAGAATCCTCAATCATGTGTGTATTCACATCTTTAACGTCACCGCGCAAATAAGCCTGGATGTCTTCGGAGACTACCATTTGCTCCATAAGAACGGTACGGCCATGGTAGCCAAACGGCGCGTCGTCGGTCGGGACAGGACGATAGAGCGTAATGTCGCCGCTCAGGTCGACGTCAAGACCGTAGAGGACGCGGCGGATATAGCTGGCGGTCGCCTCATCGGCGCGATAAGCTTCTTTACTATCGGATAGCTTACGCACAAGACGCTGGGCAATCAGCATCCGAATCGAGCTGGCGAAAATCGGATTTGTACCGATGAGATCAATCATACGAGCAAAGGCGGCAGCGGTCGAATTCGCATGGAAAGATGAAAGCACGAGGTGCCCAGTAATTGAGGCCTGGATCGCGGTCTTCGCAGTATCAGCATCACGAATCTCACCAACCATCACGACGTCCGGATCGAGGCGCAAGACAGAACGCAGACCCTCGGCGAACGAACCGCCGTCGTTAGTATGAATCGGGATCTGAGTAATCCCCGTAATACCGTATTCGATTGGATCCTCCAAAGTAATAATCTTGCGATCACTGTTGTTCAGGGCGTTGAGAATCGAATACAAAGTTGTAGATTTACCAGAACCGGTAGGACCGACCATCAAGACAAGACCGCGCGGGTGCGAGATGATTTCCTGAATCGTAGCGCGCTCGGTTTCGGAAAGACCGAGTAGGTCTAGGTTTAGCAGACTTTCGTCAAAGTTGAACAGACGCAAGACAGCATCTTGGCCATACATCGTCGGAACGGTCTCGACGCGGATATTGAGCAAATGCGAGGAACCATTACGATAGATATCTTGTTGCATGTGGCCAGACTGCGGCTTGGTCGAAGCGGAAGAGAGATCGGCGCGTGCCGAAAGTTCGCCCATGAGAATACGGTAGCGATCGCGACTAATCTCAGCAACTGGATGAAGAATACCGTCAACACGCATACGAATACGAATCTTATCGCGGAGGTTTTCGATATGGATATCCGAAGCCTTGAGCTTGTCGGCTTGGTCAATCAAGAAGTTGAAGACTTTTTCGGTAGAAACGGAATTGAGGGTTTTGCTAACTTCGGCGATAGTCTCAGAATCACCCTCTTTCGCAATTTTAATATCGTCGTAGTGAACCTGTTGAGGAGGATCATAACGCAACATAAAAGTCTGGTAAGCGGAATTCGAGATGAGAAAGAAATTGACATGGAGACCGTCGTTAGCATATTCTTTGCGCATTTTGCTTAAGAGGCTATTTGGCGTCTGGCTGGTAATCATAAAACGATAGGGCTCTTCGCTATTTCCCTGCTCGAGCGGGATGATGAAGTCCTTGTGCATTTGCTCGACCGGAATCGTGTCGGATTTGTTGATGAGCGGGATAATCTGCTCGAACTCGCGCGTATCAAGATAAGGTAATCCTAAAATTTTCGCGCGTTCACTGGTCGCACGTTCTTCATTGTCGCGTCGTTTACGTTGTACTTCTTGTTCGTCCATAAGTCTACTTAATTCTTATGCTATATATTATAGCATAGTTTGCCGGAGCCGCACTAAAAAGTCTTCGAGCAGAGGTATGATAAAATAAGATAGTGGAAGCCTATAAATTCTTTGTGCGTACGCTAGATGAAATGTACGCCGATGCGGAAAAACGAAAAATTATAACGCCAGCAACTATTAGTCAGGGCGAATTTGCGGACTTGAGCTATCAGATCGATGCGATTCGACAAGGTCTAGAATGTCTAGAGAAGTACAGTGGGGTAATGATTGCGGATGTTGTGGGGCTCGGGAAGTCGATTATCGCAACGGCGCTGGCTTATAATCTAGCGATGCCGCGGACGCTAATCGTCGCACCGCCACATTTAAAACCGCAATGGATAAAATATGTGGAGAAGTTCCAACTGAAGAACGCAAGCGTAGTGAGCAGTGGGAAAATTAAAGATTTACAACAGGCTGCAGAGACAGCGGAGCCGACGTTATATATAATTGACGAGGCGCACCGGTATCGAAATGAGAATACGTCAGCCTACCAACTATTACATCAAGCTGTACGCGCGAAGGCGGAGAATAAAGTCATCTTGCTAACTGCGACGCCGTATAATAATCATCCGAAAGACCTTTATGCGTTGGTAAAACTATTCCAGATTCCAAGTCGCGCAACGCTCAATACGGTGGATAATTTTGGTCTGCGGTTTGGTCAACTAATTGTAGAATATAATCAACTTGCGAAAGTAAAAAAGCGGAATACATCACCAGCGGCCGACAAGCAAATCCGCGATTTAGCTGAACGCATGCGCACAATATTAGAGCCCGTCATTATACGTCGGTCGCGAATCGACCTGACAGAAATCACACATTATGCAGAAGATTTAGCAACGCAAAAAGTCAGCTTCGCGAACGTGAACGATCCGAAGACGATTGAGTACGACTTAGGACAGTTGACAGAGCGATATTATCGGACGCTTGAGGGACTAAATACAGAAGCATTTGCGGGTGCGAAATATAAGCCGTTGACTTATCTGGCTGACGAGGCAGAATTTAATACGAAGTATAAGACCGTTTTTAATTTTAGTCGTACGCAACAACTTAACATGGCAAAGTTAGCACAGCGGCTGTTCGTATTACGTTTTGAAAGTTCGCCGTATGCTTTCAAAACAACGTTAGAAAAAATGATCGCTGCGCACCGTAATACGATCGAGCTGTGGCGGACGAAAGGTTTGGTGACAATTTCTAAAAATAAGGCACTCGATAAATTTGATGACGATGAGGGGGATAATTTTACAATTTCGCGCGCGATGCTGAATGATGATTTCGTGGAGGACGTCGAGGCGGACCTGGCGTGGTTGGAAAAAATATATCAGCTTTGGTTTAAGAATGGTATCGAATTCGATCCGAAACAAGCCCGAGTCGAATTAACAATCCGCGAGTTATTGCGACAAAATCCAGAACGAAAGATCGTAATATTCACGAGCTTTGCGGACACGGCAGAATATGTCGCAAGGAAGTTGCGCGAAGCTGGTCTGACGCGAACATTACTGTATACTAGCGCGCAAAGCCGAGCGCTGAAGAACATTGTGGCGCGAAATTTCGATGCGGCTCTAAGGGCGGAAGACTGCGAGAATGGATACGATATAATCGTGGCGACGGATGCTCTGTCGGAAGGGTTTAATTTACATCGTGCCGGTGTGATTATAAATTATGATATTCCCTACAACCCGACGCGCGTAATACAAAGGGTTGGTCGGATTAATCGTATCGATCAGCAGAAATTTAAGGAGCTGGAAGTCTATAATTTATTCCCGACGACGATTGGCGAGAATATAATTAAAGTGAAAGGGATTTCCAGCTTGAAAGTCATGCTGATGAACCAAGTCATTGGTAATGATACGAAAGTGCTGACAAGCGACGAAGAAGTAGAAAGTTTTCTCTGTCAACAATATGAAAGCGTGAGCCCGGACAAGATTGCGGCATGGGATAATGAATATCGCAATATTTACAATCGTGTAAAAGACGATGCAGGACTAATATGCCAAGTCCGATCAAGGTCGGACAGAAAGATTACGAGAGGAGTCTACGTAGCGGATGTAAAAAGTCTGGCTTTAATACGTCGCGGGAATAATCTAGTATTTATGAGCCTGGGTGGAGATGGCACGGTGAATGTCGTGACGCCGGCGAAAGCTTTGGAGATTTTATGCGCTGAGGAGGATGAAAAAGCCATAGCGAGCGATGAGAAAAATGAGAGTTGGGAAAGGTTTACAGCTGCCGTAGCGAAACCATATGAATTACCCAAAATGCTCGGTAATCGGGGCTATGCGCTGGATGTGATTGAGGCGTTGCGCGAGATATGTCCTGACGAAAAAACGTATCTAGACAAACTGTACGACGCGGCGAGACGATATGATGATTTGTGCGAAGCGGAGCTGCAAACTATTGTGCGATTGGACTTAAATAATATGAAAATCGCGATGGCAAAACTGCGCACGGAAATTCCGGAATGGTACTTGGACGGGATATGCCAGAAAGCAGCTGGAGTCGAGGCGGCGCGGCCAGAGCTTATCCTAGTGGAGGATTTCGTATGACGCAGAAAGATTTGTTTGGCGCGAAATTCAACGAGCGAGAATTTTGTAAATTTGCCGATGAGCTATTGCCGGATTTTACCGAAGAACGCCGACCGATCGCGCCAAGTAAAATATTGACAGCGGTACGTTTGCTAGGGACAAGCCCAACTTGTCAGCTGGCAATTATTACGGCGCGCGTAGACCAAGACCATACTCGAAAGCGAGTTGAAATCACGCAGGAAGCGTTTCGGATCTTGCGGCGACACCGCATCCGCAATGCTTTGGTCGCGTTTTATGCGGATGAGGACGGGTGGCGACTTTCTCTACTCACTTCTACGCTAAAAATTGAGCAGGGGAAGGTAGTAGGACAAACCAGCAACCCGAAAAGATATTCATATCTACTCGGTCCAAAAGCGAAAATTAAGACTCCGACTAAGCTGCTACGCGAACAAGGCAAAGTCGCAAACTTGGATGAGCTGAAAGCAAGATTTTCAGTCGAAGTCGTCAATAAAGATTTCTATCAAGCAATCGCAAGGCAGTTTGTAAAACTAGTAGGCGGAGAGCGCGGCGAGGGTAGAGCGCACCGAGTTTATCAGCCCCAACTCATATTGCCGGCAGAACATCAAGGTCAGGCGAATGAATTTACCACGAGGCTAATCGGACGATTGATCTTTTGTTGGTTCTTGAAAGAAAAACAAAGTGCGAAAAGACTGAGCTTAATGCCGCAGAATTTGCTCTCCGCACAGGCGGTGAATAAACACCCAGACTATTATCATAATGTACTGGAGCCAGTATTTTTTGAGTGTCTGAACACGAAATTTGAACAACGCGAGGCGATGTTTCAACGTGCGCCGTTTGAGCAAATTCCCTACTTGAATGGCGGTCTATTTAACCCGCAAAGGAATGATTTTTATAAAAATCAAGGACGTGTTGAAATTGCTGATGAATGGTTCAGAGAATTATTCCAAATTTTGGAGCAATATAATTTTACGGTCGATGAGAATACGGAGTTGGATGTCGAACTCTCGATTGACCCAGAAATGTTGGGGAAGATTTTTGAAAATCTGCTGGCGGAAATTAGTCCCGAAACCGGCGAATCGGCACGCAAAGCGACGGGTAGCTTCTATACGCCGCGCGAGATTGTATCGTACATGGTTGACGAGGCCTTATATGAATTTCTCAAAGGACGGACTAGAATCGAGACGGAAAAACTAAAAGCACTGATTCGATATAAGACTGGAAGTAGTGTAGAATTAACAACGGATGAGAGACAAGCCATCGTCGACGCTCTGGCGGAACTAAAAATTCTCGATCCGGCTTGCGGCTCGGGCGCGTTTCCGATAGGGATCTTACAAAAAGTGTTTTATATTCTGCGGCAAGTTGATCCAGACGGAAGCCGGTGGTACGAAAAGCAAATTGAGTGCGAAGCGACGCCGGAAATCACAGAAGATCTGCGGGCGAAATTTAACGATGGGAATTGTGACTATATCCGCAAATTGGGAATTATTCGGCAGAGTATTTTTGGCGTCGATATTCAACCGATTGCGACCGAAATTACAAAGTTGCGCTGCTTTCTAACATTAGTAATCGAAGAGACGGTCGATGACGCAAAACCGAATCGCGGGATACAACCATTGCCAAATCTAGATTTCAAATTCGTGACGGCGAATACGCTTAAATTCTTGCCGGAAAATCCGAATGACCCTCTCAATATGTTTGAAACTGGAAACTCAGTTGAACTAGTGAGAAAAGTACGGAGTGATTATTTCTTGGCAGATAAGACCGGGCGGGCATTCCTGAAAGCAGAGTTTGGCGAGGCACAGAATGTAATCGCCGAAACTCAGCAGGAAGTGGCGGCGGCGCGCTATAAAAACTTGGCTGCCTGGAAGCCGTTCGCCAACCAGCAGACAGATTGGTTTGATAGCCGGTGGATGTTTGGCGTCGATAACTTCGATATCGTGATTGGTAATCCGCCTTATGGCGCGACCTTAACGAAGACTGAGCAAAAGTATTGCTTACGACATTACAAAGCAGCACAATCGGTAGGTGAACTAAAAGGCTCGCTAGATACTTTCGCGTTGTTTGTCGAACGAGGATTAGGGATGCTCAAGACCGGCGGTAACTTAGCATTCATTGTACCAATGGCGATAACGTCAAATGAAACGATGACGGCTTTACAAAAAGAATTGGAAGAAAAGTGCGAAAGAATAAGAATCGCATCTTTCACGAATCGACCACAACAGATTTTTGAAAATGCCTGCGTGCGGACATCGATTATCTTTTGCGAAAAAACGAACACGCCGCTGCGCGGATTATACATGTCGAAGCCGATGCGACGTGAAAGTGGCGACTCGATTCAGAATGCAATCGAAAATTTGGAGTTTGTCGAAGCTTACAAATATAAACTTTATGGTCGTTATCCGAAAATTGGCAATGAGCAGGAATTGAAGATTTTGGGAAAGATTTTTCAAGCTGAAAGATGCGTCCAGGATTATGCGGAGCCGGGCGGCAAGGAGGAATTTTATTATCGGGCGGCAGGCGGAAGATATTTTAATATCGTGACTTTAGCGCCGACTGGGACTTCGGCAGAACGAGCGTATCGGGCGCAAAATGCTGAGCTGATTGCGGCCTGCTTGTCGACGTCGCTATTTTGGTTTTATCAACAAGTGTATACTGATGGGTTGAATTTGAAGGATTATGAAATCGACCAGTTCCCTTTACCGGAATTTGAGAAAGTAGACCAAGAGCGATTAGAAAAGATTAGAGAAACTTATGCGCAGTACCTATACGAACTTGAGGGGAACGCTAGCACGAAAAATGCAGCACGGGATTCGCGCTATAATGTGCAGCAGTTCAAGGAATATAAAGTTGCGAAGTCGAAGACGGTGATTGACGGACTGGATGATTTAATTGGGCCATTGTATGGACTGTCGGAGGGAGAGGTTGATTATATAAAAAGCTATGAGGAGAACATCAGGATGCGAGGATATAGATAGGCGCCCCATATAGTATATAAGTTGTACGACAGATCGCAGTGAGGAAAATGGTATAATTAAAATAATGGATATAAAAGTTATTAATAATATTGCAGTTGTAAATGGCAACGGAATTGTCATAAAAGATGCTGCCTCGGCGATTGATTGTGTGATGGAGATAAAACGAAAAGCCAATTGTAATAAAATTGTGCTGAATAAAACGGCAATTATCGAAGATTTCTTTGTCTTAAGTAGTGGCCTAGCCGGAGAGATTTTACAAAAGTTCGTCAATTACGGTATCAAGTTCGCGATCTATGGTGTCTTTGCCATCACTGCAGATGAAGCGAAAGAGATGCTAAGTCAATAGTTGACCTCGCCTTATCCGAGCCAAGCTTAAACAAAAATGTTATAATTAAACTAAGACAAATTATAATTTGAGAAGATTTAAGCTAATTGATGGTAAGCACAGACGCCACCCGGACTGGCAAGATCGGCGAAATTACCGGGAGTTTGTAGAGAAAAATAAAAATTAGCACAAATAGTATTGACTTTTTATGCTAAGTGTGCTATAATTAGAAGATGGAGTGTAGCACTTGGAAGGGAGCAACTAATGGTTACGAGCGTCGCCAAAGCGCCGCAACAGAGGCCGCCCGCAAGCAAATTAAGTCGAGGCGCCAAGAATACCTCACACAAAACTTACATCAGTAACGAAAAACGCATCAATAAGGCACTTTGTAAAAATATTGCTAAACGAAGGTCTGATATAGATGCGAAAGAAATTTATACGGATGCCGGGATTGCGCCACCAACGTTTTATCTCCATCATCGCAGCGTCCAGGAAGCGATATTGAGTTACGAAACGAATCTGGAGCATGACCTGCATGACCATATGCCCGATAATCCGAAACGCGAAGTGGTCTACACCGTCCTCACTAGCCATATTGCTAGAAATCGCATATACTTTATCGCGACGGCGAAAGGCGGTGATCATTATTTATTGAACCGGATGATTACATTCTATCGAGCGAACTTGGTCGGGGATAAGATCGACGATCGGGTGTTTAGATATTACGTCGCGACGGCGATTGTCGCAATCAACTGTTGGCTGGAACTTGACGGAGTGAATGAGGAAACAACGAAAGCTTGCTGTAAACGCTTGCTAAGAATACGCCCGATGAAATGGGAGTAGCTAGTCGCCGGCTAACTTGTAGAAATAAATACTCTTGCCGGTTTCCCAATCCATAACTTTTACCCTCTTACCGTTGTGCAACTTAGGATCAGACCTGAGACAGCCTTCGCAGGTATGCTTTTTCACAACATCTTTTTCGCCGAGAATTTTCAGAAGCCCGGGCGCTTCGTTGATAATTTCTGCAGTGTGCCTACAACTCATTGGCACAACATATCTCAAACCGTCCATCTGAAAAAGGTTCCAGGAGATAATTATCGCCATACTCTTCAGTAACTCCAGATCTGAAGCGCTGAGGCGCTTGGCTAAATCAATCGCTTGTTGCGGAAACTTATCATTATAATAATCCACAAAAGTATAAAGGAGGTTTTCCCTCGCTATGAGCAAACTATCACCTTGCCATTCATAACCGTATGACGACTGAAAAGCGATCCGCGCCCACTTTAACCACGATTCGAGATTGTCGCAATATTCCGAAACGACTTGTAGCTTACGATCGAGAAACCCGACACGATTTTGTAATTTGAGAACCTGCTTGCCACTTGCGGCGTTGTAACGCCCGACAATAAACGGCGCTTCGCCACAAGTAATTTCAAGTCGCTTCTCTTTCACATAAGCTTGCCAAGTGTCTTGAGTAACTGGCCAATGTTTCAGACCCCAATCTATGTCTTGGTTCATTTGGCAAACAATGTCTTTGGGAGTAAAAACCTCAGCCTTGTCGTGCGTCCTAATTTGTTGCTCGGCTTTAGACTTACAAATACGCGGCTGGATGAGGAATGTGTGCTCGCCAGTAATATCGGCAAGCATGATTTCGCTGGTCGCTTTATGATGGTCGTATGAATCTGTGGCCCACAAGATATTGTGAGCTTTTTGTCGCGTGGTTCTAGTCCGATCAAGAAGCAGAATCTCCAACAGCTCACCGTGTTGGCGAATTGTGTTCTCAATAATATCAGCGTCCGCAAGCTGCACGAGCTAACCCTCGATGCGTGAATTGATTAGCGCAATATCTTCTGCAGTGAAGCCATATTTGTCGTAAAGCTGGCGATCAAGCTCAACACCAGATTTCGTCCAGTCGATATCGGACTGCGCGGTGAAATCTTGAGCAGGGACGTTGCCATGCCATTGGCGATACAAGTTCCAAGACGTCGCTTTCGAGTCGAGCCCGGCGCGATAGAATTTGGAGTTGAAATATTTTTCGGCATTGATAGCTTCTGCTTCGGAATCGGTAAAAATACAGAGATATTTGTCGGTAAAGATTTCGCCAGGTTTAAGAATTCTGGTCGCTAGAGGGCTTTTGTCCACGGTACCAGCTTTAGGAAAGACCATTTTCCATTTTTGAAGATTGTCGAGTTTGACGAATTCGATCCGGCCATTGCTATCTTGGTAGGAGAAATCATCATGAGGATTGATCCAGTAGAAATCTTCACCCTCACCGACCAGGATGCGAATGTTATGAGAGGCGTCGGCGGCACTTTTGAACTTTTCGACATTATTCTTAAAACATTTAGTGTTGAGTCCGAAAGGTGCCCAACTCGTGATAAGGTCGGTCATAGTCTGGACTCCGGAGCCAGCTTTCTGGATGAGCTGCTCGTAAATATGAAGGATTTGATACTTGCGATCATCTACCACGACGTCGCGATAAGACCAGTCGAGCGTACCACTTTCGACGGTGCCGTCTTTCCTATAGATGGTCTTTTCCGTCTGGGCGTAGGTCTGAGTATTATCGAAAAGCGTGATAGCAGCTTCAACTGCGACCCCGGGGAAAATTGGAGTTTTATAGAAAACGACTTTTTTCAGATGCGGGTTTTCCATAAGATAGTCGCGTAGCGGCTCAAGCTGCTGCCCACCTTTAATAAATCCATCCGGCGTAATAAAGCTAGCATACTTCGCCAGGCGCGGGTCTGTCCCACTTTTAATGAAATCTTGGTAAATGGGGATTTTCCTCCTACCAGCTTCATAGTTGTATGGTGGGTTGCCGACTACGGCGTCAAATTTGAGCATCTCTCCTTCTCCTAGACCAAATTCTTTAGTTAATGCTTGATTAAGGTCAAAGTTATCATCCTTTAACTTCTCAACTAGATTGGGGATATAAATAATATTTGTCTTCGCGCCAGTATAGCCCGCTAAGGTGCGCTCGGTAATGGTCTTAGCCATCGGGCTCTTCGTCAAGACATAAATATTTTTGTCCAGAATCTCATTCCAAAGTTGACGGAAAGTATCTTCGTCGTCAGTATGTTGCTGATGGATGCGCTTTGCGAGAGCTTGGCAATAGAAATTGTAAGTACATAGCAGCGGATAGAGACCAGACTTACTATTAATCTCTAGGACTTTGGCGTTTTCGTCGCGCCAAAGCTCAGTAGTCGCTCCTTGGTCTTCCCAGTTTGGCAGACCAAGCATCTCGCTTTTCTGGTCGACTTCTTCTTCGAGCTCAATGATATGGTTGAAGTCGGCACCACCCAAAGTCGAGCTGAGGTGCGTATTCACGACCGACCAAGGCGTCAATACAGTTTCCTTGTCAGGATTCTTAAAGCTACTAAAAATTTCGCCAATTTCCATCACACGTTCACTCGGCGCAAGACTATCGGCTGCTAGAGCGCGCATACGAATAGTAATACCCGCGCCGATGAACACTTCATCATCATAATATTTGGCAAATTTGTCCCGCATCATTGTTTTCGTGACGCCTTCGGGCATAAACTCTTCCCATGAAGTATCGTCGACACTATCAATAAATTGTTCGAGGCTGATTTCTTCGTCTGGACGAATCTCATGACCGTTCTGGTCAACTTTACAACCGTAAATCAGCATCGGCATACGAATAGAAATTCCGCGCAAGATACTGATTCTAGTCCTACGTTGTTCGATAATTTCCTGCTTACGGCGCAATAATTCTTGCTCTTCCGGCGTGAGGAGTTGCTTCTCGCGTTTCTTTTTCTCGGCGTGCTCAACCTGCTCGTATTCTTCATTGTTAAAACCGTTATCGGCCATTTTGATTTTGTTCGTATCCTTGGGGCTACTCGACTTACCGACGATCTTGTTCAACTCGGCAAAGTCGGCTAGCTCTTCGTCGGTACAATTCGAGAGATTTTCCAAGTTGTATAGACGAGTATCGTCAAAGCCATTATGTGTAACTTTTTGGATAGCAACGCGCTTGACGGCGTGGAGCAATCTCTGAGTCGAGAATTCTTCCATCTTGCCATCAGTGGCAGAAATTACAGGACAGAAATTAAGAAACTTGCGCGTAGCGGCTTTGACTTCTTCTTTGGTCGGAGACTTCTTTTTGATTTTCATCGTTTCTGCTACTACGTTGAGAGTGCGATCGGGCGCAAAATCAAAAACATAACAATCGGTTTTCAAAATACCAGCATACTCCCATGGTGTCTGGGCGCGGAAAATCGTCTGTAGATAGGTGCTAGCTGAACTTGTGTTGCTCAGCATAAATACTGCCGACCATTCTGGCACAGAAACGCCGCGCGTCATTTTGCCGCAAGAGATGGTGATAGAATAGGAGCTGAGCGGGTCCGGCGTAATCGCCTTTTTGACTAGCTTGCGGACTTCTTTTTCGGCAACTTCTTCGTTCCCAGCACCAGCCACGTTGGCGATATTGAAAATCCGTTTCCCAGCATTGTCGCGCTTACCAAAAATCGCATGCTGGTCTAGGAGCTTTTCGAGCGCCCGAGCTTCTTTGACTCCCGGAACAATCCAGAGGGTATGCCGTAAGTTATTACGAAACTCGGAAGAGGAATACGGAAAATTACTCTGGGATGGCATAGTAATAAGGTTGAGGAATTGAATGACGTATTTTTCATGAACGAAGTTGCCATCTTCGTCGGTTCTGAAGAATTCCTTAAAATTAAAGGCTTTATCGTAGAGATTTTCAAACTCATTCGTGCCGAGATATTTGTCGAGCTGATAAGTATAAATCGAGAGACGTGGCAGCTTATAGTATGGATTCGGTCTGCCTGGATACAGCTCATCCCATTTGGCTTTTAGCTCTTGTTCGGACGTATAGTCCCAAGAGAAAATTTCATCTTCATTATAATCTTCAAGCAAGTTAAATGGCGTACCTGAGAGCATGAGAGTAAATTTGCGTGTAATCTGCTTAATAATTTCATCTGCCAAAGCGGTCTTCACGCCTTCGTCCGCCTCATCAATAATTAGCATGTCCCAATCTTCGTGAAGAATGGCAAGCTTTTCTGCAGACTGCACTTGGTGGCGCAAATATTGAATTGAGGCGAAGTATACGAACGGATTCTCACACGTACCGTCGGCTTTGCGAATGCAACGACTTTGGAGCGCGGTAAGGTTTTCGCCTTTCTGGCGCGAACCAAAACGATAAGCTGTACCAGCAAATAGTATGTTAAAGTCCTTAAACCAATCGTCATTAACTTCGGGGCGGTGGGTAATAATAAGGACTTTGCCGTAATTCATGCGACGAACGATTTCGAGCGAAGTTAGAGTTTTGCCAAAGCGCATTTTCGCATCCCAAAGAAAGTGCTTTTTGCCTTTCTCGATAGCGCGTAGAGTTTTCCTAATAGCTTCGGTCTGCGAACCCTCACGGAACTGGATTGTAGGAGAGTCGGGGATGATTTCTTCCGGATTGAGCGATTTGCGTCCACTTTTGGCGGCCGCAAAAGCGTTTTTGACAGTCTCGACAGAAACCTTGAACCATTCCCCGTTGACCTTGCCTTCGGTGTGCTGAACTTTGGGAAAACCAGAACGCTGGAGAATGCTATGGACTTCGTAGTCCATGAAAGGCTTACCATCATTGTCAATCGCAAGTTCGCAGAAAACCAAATCATAAGCCAGGTCAGCAGTAGCGGTTTGCTCTTTAATACGAGCGCGAGCGGCAGCCTCAACGGCTTTAGCTTTATCCGGTGCGGCGACGTAGTCGGAAAATTTAATACTTGCCTTACCAATCTTCAGGTCACCCGCGTGGGTCGTGACATCCGGCAAAGCGTAAGCATAGATAATAGTATATTCAGCGGTGTTGTAATCAGTTTTAATCATCTGTGAGACCTCTGTAGTAATCGTACGAAAGCCCACCCAAATCGTCTTAATTCAAACCTGGTACACCGGATAGGACTCGAACCTACGACCCTCTGTTCCGAAGACAGATGCTCTAATCCACTGAGCTACCGGTGCATGTTTATATTATACCATAGTTTTAGACTAAGGATACCTGACGTCTATGTCGACGCAGCCTTTAATGCCCGGGACTTTACCGGTATCGGTCAGCTGCCACATATAGAACGGCCGTTCGTAAGTCGGATGATCGTAATATTGGGCGAGCCAAACTGGGCGCGTGTTGCGTTGCCAGAATTTATCCAGATAGTTTTTGCTACCGTAAAGCATACCATCATGACCAGCGGCTTCGACTGTACTGAGAAAAGTATCAGCCGCTTTCTGTAGAGTATAGAAACTCATACCAGCCCGATTAAAGTCATTCCACTCTTCCCAGTCGAACGCGACACCAAGTTCTAATGGATAGCCCTCAGCCTGCTGCAGAACCCACTCGGCTTGGCGACGAGCTTCGTCGACACTATCAGCGCAAGAATAATAGTATATACCGACCGGTAGACCGGCGGTAGTCGCACCGGCAATATTATCCTTGAAATTTTTGTCCAAAACATATTCTCCGCCATATTCTGCTTGGTAACCAACACGAATCATCGCGAATTCTATGCCAGCTGCGCGTACTTTCGCCCAATCAATCTCACCTTGCCATGATGAAACGTCGATACCAATTTCGGTATTGCCGTTTTTATAACTTGCGGTAATTTCGGAAACCGGAGTCCCGGCGTCGGGATCGGCTTGCGAACCAGTCTGTCCACCGAATGCTTCCGACGGCTTAACAACATGGAGAGTAAAAGGCTGGCGCGTAGTATTGCCGCTCGCATCAGTCACTACATATTCTAGAGCGTAGTCACCGACTTTGTTCAAATCATATTTACCACTAATCTCGCGAACTGGATGATCATCAGCATTATCACCGCTCAGCATTAAGTCGGTCAGATCACCGTCGTAGCCAATATTTACCGTATAGGCAGGCTGCCCGTAGATTACGGGCTTTGTCGTGTCGACAATATTGACCGTGAATTCCTTAGTGCGCTTTTTGTGTTTAACGTTATGATATTGGAATTTAACCTCAACTGGACCAAGCTGCGAAGTATCGACCGTCGGATCGTCGATCGCTGAGCCATCAAGATGCCAAATAAAATCGGAAACTTTCACATCGGTACCAAACTCAGCCGTCAAAGTATCGTTCAAGACTACCGATGTAGCGTCAAGGCGACGAGTTTCGACGATATCGTGGATCAGCCAAATCGTAAACCCGATAATCGCGAGCGCTACGACGCCAGCAATGACCGCGATCATAGTTTTGCGTTGTTTGACGTTCATCATTTAATCCAGTTGCTCCTCAAGCATGGCGCGCGAAACATGAACCGTGGCGCCATCATCAACATCGCCCGACAACATCAACTTGGCAAGGAGGTTCTCAACCGTCTTCTGGACAATGCGACGCATCGGTCGAGCTCCCATTTGGGGGTCATAACCGCGCTCGACGAGAAGAGTCTTAGCATCTTCGTCGAGAACGACGGTAATTTTACGACTGGCGAGAGTACGATTGACAGACGCCAGCATCAGATCAACGACCTTAACTAAGTCGGTCTTAGAAAGCGGCTGGAAGACGCAAATTTCGTCGAAGCGATTCAAGAATTCAGGCTTAAATTCACCGGAGCGAATCAGCTCATCAATCAATTCTTGCTTCAGTTCCCCGAAATTGGCACCCTGCGCAGCGTATTCACGAATACGATTAGCGCCGGCGTTCGACGTAGCAATAATAATTGCGTCGCGGAAAGAAACCTCGTTGTTATGGATGTCGCGCAGAATGCCTTCATCGAGCATTTGTAGCAAAGTGGTCAAAACTTGCGGATGGGCTTTCTCAATCTCATCTAGCAAGACCACACAGAATGGCTGCTTCAGTACACGGGCAGTCAGACTTTCGGAATTTTCTGCGCCGTCGGCAATGAGTCGCGCTACATCATCGGCTGTAACGTATTCGTTGAGATCGACGCGGACAATGTGGTTCTCACCATTGAAGTAGACTTCAGAAATAGCTTTCGCAAGCTCAGTTTTGCCGACACCAGTAGGACCGAGAAACAGAAAAGTACCAATCGGTTTTTTGTCATCACGCACACCCACCGCGGCCCGACGCAAAGCATCAGAAACCGTCTTGACGGCAGCAGCCTGGTCAATCATACGCTGATGGATCAACTCTTCCATATGTAGCAGTTGGGTACGTTCGGCAGAACCAGTCTGCATCTTAACGCCTTGGGTCTTTTCGATAGCTTTCTGGACGGATTCGGCCGTAATGAAGCCTTGTTCAGGATAATGGCAGGCAGTTTCGAGGAGCTTCAAAGCGCGGCCGGGCATGGCGATGTCGTGGATATAACGTTCGCCGAGACGATAAGCTTCCGTCAGAGACCAAAAAGTGCAAATCACACCATATTTCGATTCGAGCAGAGGCGCCTGGTCTTGGAGAATTTTTAAGGTTTCGTCACGGTCGGCAGCCGGGACTTTAATTTTGTTCATCGTGTTCGTCAGAGTACTATTGCTGGCCGAAATCTCAAGAAACTTTTGTTCATTCATAATGAGAATCATGCGTAACCGCCCGGCTTCAAGAATCGGCAATAGTAAATTTGAGATATCAACCGACCCAATCCCCGATTCAAAGAAAAGCTGCGCGTTGTCGAGACAGATAATAATATTCTTCGCCGCATAGGCTTCGTTTAAGATATGTATCATGAGACTCTCCATGGCGCCCGGCCCGCTTGCGGCGGATATGAGCGAAGCGGCATTCAGCATGAAGACTTGCTGATATTTCAGACTGGAGGGGATGGGCGCATCGGCGTCCATGAGCGTACTGGCGACGGCGTCTACTACAGTACTACGCCCGGAACCGTCTGGACCAATCAAGGCGATATTCTGACGGCCGCGGCTAGAAAAGACTGAAATAATTTTATCGACGATTTCGTGGTGAGCGGCGAGGCGGATACGCGACTCGGCAGCGCTGGCACATTGCTCGGAAATGTTCGTACCGAAGCGCTGAAGCGTAGGAATATAACCAAAATTAAGATCCCGCGCGATACCGCCGGTGCGACGATGGCGCCGCGCACTCTTAACAAGACCGTGTAAATGATTATACCAAGTAATACCAGTATAAAGATCGACTAGTTCGAGCTTCATGCGGCGTAAAATCATATCATGTTGAGGATGAGTTTCGATGAGGGCGATCATTAGCATACCGCCAGAAATCGTCTCGCCATCAACTTTTTGCCAAATTGCGCGGGCTTTGACAAAAATGGGCGTGATATCCGAGTCAATTTCGCGGGCGATATGAGCGAGACGCTCAGGAGAGAGCCCAAAGCGTAGCGCCAGGAAACGCCCGCTGCGCGTCTGATACAGGCCGCCAACGATACCCTGCGCCGTCGGCTGACGATCGAGCGTGCGCAAGACATTGGCGGATAACAAATCATTCACACTCTGGCTTGGTCCGGCGGGCACGCGGGCGACTTCGCAAAGGTCCCAAATCAGAAACATCGTCAGAAAAATTGCCAAGGCGAGCAACAGCCAGCCCAAAGGGTGATGCAAAACAAAGAGTAAATAAATCGCACCGGCGACGCTGAGCGCTAAAAGTAGACCGATAGAGAACTTCGCTACGCCGAGCTGGAGGACTTTACCAGCTCGAGCTTCGCGGGCACGTAAACTATTATAATCAAACTGATCCATTAAAACCTCACTTGGATTAATGCGCAGAACAGACAAACTACGATGAGCAGGGGAGCAAGTGGCCAAAGGAGAGCAACGAGAGCGCCAAAGATTGCGCGCAGAATAATAACAATCGTGCCAACCACGAGCAGAAAGAGACGGACAATGGTGCCGACAATGCGAGAGAAGAGGCGATCGACGAAGGCGGAAAGCTTAATACTGAGGTCGGAGCTGACGACTTCTCCCGCGGAAATTTGGCGAAAGGGCGCAAAGAGATGCCGCACCAGCAAACCGACGGAAAAGAAGTCGACGGCGTTTTTGAGTTGATCAACGAAATGTTGCAGATAGAGTCGCCAACCGCGCGTGTACCACCACTGAAACATTCCGAGTATAAGCATATAATTATTATACAGGATGAAACCTATCTAGGCTAGGGCCGGAGCGCTGATAGTCTGGGAACGCACGAGCTGGCGAATAGCGTCAAAGAGGTAAGGCTTATAGACGGCAAGCTCGAAAGGCTCAGAGTTCATGATACAAGAAAAACAAGTCGAGCTAGTTAGCTCAATTACCATATAAAGTAAAATCTTGGGATTTTTTAGCTGGATACCGCTGCGCTCAGCGCCTTGGGTCAGGATGTGGAGAATATTGACATTTTGATTAGTAAAAAGCTCACCGAGTTGCTGATTAAAGACACCTAGAGAAAGGTCCTTTTCGATGAGTTTAAGAGCTTCCTTATTGCTAGCCAAAATATCAGTTACGTAGTCGATAATGAAGATAATTTGGTCTTCAAAACCAGTAATATTGGTCTGGCAAAGAGCGTTCAAGGCGCGCTTGAAAAGTTCGTTCGACTTCTGAGTAATCAAGCAACGGCGTAAATCTTCCTTGTCGCGAAAGTAGAGGTAAAAAGTGCCTTTCGCGACTCCGGCACGTTCGGCAATTTCTTGGACTGAGACTGAATCGAAGCCCTGCTCAAGGAAAAGTTGGTAAGCAGCTTCAAGAAGACGATTGTTTTTCGTAATCCGTTTGTCACGGCGCTTCCCTACCTGCTGTATTAAAGTCATGTTTGTATTATAACTTTTAGGATGCGAAAAGTAAAGCATGAAATGTGACTAAAAAATGACTGTTGGTCATAAAATGTCTTGACAAACCTGTTTTATAGATATAAAATCGGATGTATAAAACTGACCGTTGGTCAGAAAATAATAAGTAAACGTTAATTAAATGGAGCGAAGAAATGCAGAAAATTAGTGAATTTATCTGTCGACATCGTCTAGGGATCGTCATTGGCTCGTTGCTACTGATGATTCCGGCAATATTTGGCTATCTCGCGACGAAAGTCAACTATGACTTATTGGTCTATTTGCCGTCAGATATTGAAACGATTAAAGGTCAAGAAATCATGACGGAAGAATTTGGGACCGGGGCGTTCTCAGTGGCGGTTTTGAAAAATCTGCCGGCGAAAGAAACTTTGGAGCTGGAAGATAAAATTCGCGGAGTCGAGAGCGTCAATCAGGTCCTCAGCCTAGCGGATTTGACCGGTACGACGATACCACTAGAATTTCTGCCGACCGAAGTGCGCCAAAAGGCGACACATGATGATACGCAGCTGATGATAATTACATTCGCTAATGGGACGAGTGATGAGGCGACGCTGGCGGCGGTAGAAGAAATCCGAGAAATTACAGGCGAAAGTTGTCTGATTGGCGGGATGAGCGCGATGGTACTTGATACGAAAATTCTGTTTAATAGTGAAACAATCTTGTATGTCAGCATTGCAGTGGCGCTATCATTGGTTGTCCTATTGCTATGTCTGGACTCGTTCGTAGTGCCATTCTTACTGCTGGGTAGTATTGGAATTGCGCTGCTATTTAATATGGGTACGAATATCTTCCTCGGCGAAATTTCTTACATCACGCAAGCGATTAGCGCCGTGCTACAGCTGGGCGTGACGATGGACTTTTCGATTTTCTTGTACCACAAATATGAAGCGGCGAAGAAACAAGAAAAGGACCGCCTGAAAGCTATGAGCAGCGCGATTCGAGAAACAGCCACGTCGGTCGTCGGAAGCGCGCTGACAACTTTTGCGGGATTCTTGGCGCTATGTACGATGAGCCTGACCCTCGGCACGGACATTGGGATTGTAATGGCGAAAGGCGTGGTCTTGGGTGTAGTTTGCGCAATTACGACTTTTCCAGCTTTACTATTGGTCTGCGATAAATGGGTCGAGAAAACACGACACAAAGTCGTAATTCCGGAGTTCAAAACAGTGACGAATTTTATCGTCGCGAAACGCAAAATTATTCTAGCAATTTTCCTAATATTATTAATCCCAGCATATTTAATTCAAAGTAAAACGGAAGTTTATTACAAACTGGATTCGTCAATTCCGGAAAGTTATGAATATACGCGAGCCATGACGGCGCTGCGAGAAGACTATGGGATGGAATCACAGATGATGATCTTAACCAGAAATGAGACGAGCAACGCCGAGGTGAATGCAATGGCGCACGAAATCGAAAGTTTGGATGGCGTAGATGCGGTAGTCGGGTCGAGTTTGCTATCGGACTATGGAATCACTACGGATATCATGGGCGACGAACTGCGCTCGGTCCTGGAGACGGAAGATTATTCGATGATGTTGGTCTTGTCAAACTATGGAATTGCGACTGACGAGCTCAACCAGCAAATTGCGCAGATTAATGAGATTGTCGACGCACATGACGAGGGAGCGATAGTGGCGGGTGAGGGACCACTAATGAAAGATCTGGTCGAGACTTCGGACCGAGATTTCACGAATGTAAACTTTGTGTCGATTGGCGTGATTTTCGTAATTATGGCGCTGGTCTTGAAGTCAATTTCCCTGCCGGTACTTTTGATGGCGGCGATTGAGTTTGCGATTTTCATCAACCTCGGGTGCGCGTTCTTGACTGGTACGGAGATTCCGTTCATTGCGTCGATTGTGATTGGGACAATCCAGCTCGGAGCGACGATCGACTATGCGATTTTGCTCACAACTAAATATTTGGAGGAGCGGAAAAACGGCAAAGCAAAAGTCCAGGCGGCGAAGACCGCGCTCGGGAGCTCAATTCAATCAATTTTCGTGAGCGCGATGTGCTTCTTCGGCGCGACCATCGGAGTCGGATTATTCTCGCAGATTGATATGATTGGTTCGCTGTGTACGTTGATCGCGCGAGGAGCGATCGTCAGTATGGTGATCGTCGTGACAGTCGTGCCAGCGCTCTTGGTATCGTGCGATGGATTGATTCGGAAGACAACGTTAGGATTTAAGGAAACAGCGCGGAAAATTGCGCAGTAAGAGAAAGGAAGTTTATGAAAAAGTATCAAAAGCAAATTATCGGAATAGCAATCATGGGGATGGCGGCGCTGCTGCCGGCAAGCACAACGCAGGCGCTAGCGCAAGACGAAACGGTGTATGCGAAGCTCGGAAGCGACGGAGCGGCTTACGAAACTTCTGTAGTCGAGCATCTCAAAAACGACAAGAAAGATTATCAACTGTTCGATAAAACTAACTTGCGCGATATTGAAAATTTGAATGGGTTTGAGAATTTCGTAGTCGAGGACGGCAAGGTAATTTGGAACGCGAACGGGAAAGATATTTATTACCGTGGCAAGACGCAAGCGGAGTTGCCAGTACAGCTCAGCGTGACTTATAAAATGAACGGCGAGATCAAAACGCTGGAGGAAATCGTAGGAAAGTCGGGCGAATTTGAGGTGAGCTATAAGTTCAAGAATTTGTCGAAAGTTGGGGATATGTATACGCCGTTTGTGGCAGCGCTGGCGACAAGTTTTAAGGAGGGAGCAGTGTCGGGCCTAGATGTGCAGAATGGCAAAGTCGAAAGCAATGGACGAACGCTCGCGGTGGCGGGAGTAGCGGCGCCCGGACTATACGAGAGCCTAGGAATTGAAGAACTAAAAGGCACCGATGAAATTAGCTTGAAATTTGAAACTGAAAAATTCGAGATGAATGATGTCTACGTGGTCGTGACACCAAAGTTGCTGGAGAGTGAAGATCTGAGAGTGTTCGCAGAGCTTGACAGTCTGTCGGAGAGTGCGAATGTCTTAGCAAATAGCAGTAAACAGCTGGTCGATGGGAGCGGTCGCCTGAAGGCAGGGCTCGCAGAATTGCAGGCGGGGATTATGGCGGCGAAACAGCAAATTGGCAGCTTCGCGGCGAACATTGATAGCGGTATGATGGCGCAGATCAAGAATCTCGCCGCGGCGCAAGCGGAGCAAGCTGTCGAAACGAAGCGAGCGGAGATTGAGGCGGGAGTCGCAGCCCAGTTGGCAGGGAATAATGTATTGAAGAATGCGCTACATTTACAGGCTCAGGCGATGTGTAGCGCACAAATTGGCGGAGCAGCTTGTCCAGACGTACAAGTGCAAGCCGTGGAGGCGCAATTACTCACAGAGGTCAAACAACAATTAGCCGAAAGCTCAATGACAATCGCAAAGCAGACTGCGCGCGAAACCGCGAGCGCGACCG
Source organism: uncultured Candidatus Saccharibacteria bacterium (assembly GCA_964523355.1). Classification (GTDB taxonomy): domain Bacteria; phylum Patescibacteriota; class Saccharimonadia; order Saccharimonadales; family Saccharimonadaceae; genus Nanosyncoccus. The sequence goes on from CAZFZV010000001.1 coordinate 28,920, forward strand.
CCGAGCAAGTCGCGACACAAGTTGCGAGTACAATACAAGCTAAAGTAGCGCCAGCTGTAACTGGAGCGCTGGATACAATCTTGGGCGGCGTAAACCAACTGGCGCAAGGGGCGAATGATTTGAATGCGGGGATGACAAAATTCGATCAGACCGGAATTCAGCCGCTAGCAGATTTCGTCAATGGAAAAATCAAAGTAACTGCGAATCGAGTCGAGAGATTACTACAACTCGCGGACGATTATCGAAGCTATGCTGGCATTGTGGAAGACGTAAAGGGCGAGACGAAGTTTGTCTTAATGATCGAGGGTAGGAAAGCGAAATAGGCTAGTAGGCTGAGCTAGACCAAGTCGGAATTAAGATAGTAATAATATTCGAGTAGCTCCGGAGAATAATTCTTGATCACGGCAAGTGCGGGGCGCTTAGTCTGTGCATCCACCTCGTTGCGGGACGGGAGGATGAGCATACGAGTAATACCGATTTGCTCGACGAAAGCCGGGTTGTGACTGACCATAATAATTGTACCAGTATAATCTTTGAGATTCTCACCGATAATCTTCTGAGTTTCGGGATCGAAGTGATTAGTCGGCTCATCGAGAATGATAAGATTAGCGCGCTGGAGGAGGATTTTACAAAGCGCAACTCGGGCTTTCTCGCCGGGGGATAAAACTGCGATCTTTTTATAAACGTCGTCATCGTAGAAAAGAAAATTACTTAACATACTACGGAGTTCTGTGTCGGTAAAATCATAACTTTGGACGTTTTCGAGAATCGTACGGCGCTCATCTAAGATTTCGAGCTCCTGCGCATAATAAGCGATGGTGGTATTCTGGTTGAGAATGATCGAACCTGCCTTGGGCTGGAGTTCGCCGACAATGAGCTTCAATAAAGTAGATTTTCCGACGCCGTTTTCGCCCACGATGAGGAACTTTTCGCCACGAGTCAAAGAAAAATTGAGACGTTCGTAGAGCAAATTATCCGGTTCGTAGCCGAAAGAAAGATTTTGGACTTCGAGCGGAACCTTGCCGCCGAGCTGCGCGGGAGTGATGCGCATTTCGACACGCGCGTATTCACGTTCGCGAGTGCCAAGTTCGCTAAGCTTCTTCGCAAGAACTTTTTCGCGTTGATGGCCCATACCGATGAGCGCAGTATTAGAGCGTTTCGCAGCACGCGCACGGGTAACAAATTCACTGAGGCGTTTAATTTCCCTTTCCTGCTCGGTAATACGCGCGTCTTCGGCAGCTTTTTCTTCAGCATATTGACGGCGAAAATCAGCGTAGTTACCACGATAAACTTTCATTTTGTGGGTAGTTTTATTTACAAAAAGTGTCTTATTCGTCACGGTGTTGAGAAAATCAATGTCGTGCGAAATGACGAGCACCATACCGTGATAATTGCGCAGATAATTAGCGACGAAACGTTTAGTCACGACATCGAGATGGTTGGTCGGTTCGTCAAGCAGCAAGAGCCCAGCATTCTCGAAAAGGACACGGGCGAAAGCAACTTTGGATTTCTGACCACCAGAAAGTTCACGCATTTTTTGATCAACGAGGTCGGAAAGATGCATCTTGTCGAGAATTTTGAGTAGCTCGTAGTCGAAATTAGCCAGATCGTAAGAATCAATCAGGTCTTGGAGCTTGGTAATACGATCGAGGATGGTCGTACTGTCCGGATATTTGGCAAGTTTTTCGTATTCGGCATTAAGCTGAGCCTGGAGATCGTCTACGGGACGGCCAGCCGCGACATATTCCCAGACCGTAATGTCGTCGTGCTCGGGAGGAATAGTAACCTCCTGCGGCAGATAACCCAGGCGGAGACTAGGCAACTCAATATCACCCGAATCAAGCTCTTGCTGGCCGAGAATTATACGGAAAAGCGTCGTCTTCCCGGCGCCATTGACACCAACAATGCCAGCCTTGTCTTCAGAATCAAGGCGAAAGTTACAGTCGTCGTAAATGATTTTTGTGCCGTAGGCGAGATGGAGGTGGGAGGCGTTCATTTGCTAATTATAGCACAGCTTCTCGATAGAATACTGCGTGACATAGTTGAGCACATCAGGAAGCTTAAACTCTAACGCGAAAAAAAATTAGGCTTCACCCAAAAACTGCGAAAGGATAACTTTTGACGGCGCAAATAATCTTTCACGCTCGTACTCTAAAAGTTCAAGCCCTAGCTGTTGGACAATGGAAAAATCATCAAGGTTTGCGCGTCTAGTTTTTTATTGCTAATATTTATAAAACTGGTACGCCCGACAGGAACAATCTTTTCCTTTGGAAAAGATTGCCGCAGTCGCAGCGTCCAAAAAGCAAACAAGTCTTGCTTTTTGTTCTACAGCCGCTCCTGCGTTACGAACCTAGCCATACTGGCTCCTGATTCTTATATCAGACGAATGTTAAAAACTTAAAAATATTTCAAATGAAATATTTTTAAGTTGGTACGCCCGACAGGATTTGAACCTACGACCTTTGGTTCCGGAAACCAACGCTCTATCCAGCTGAGCTACGGGCGCACATACTCTTATTATACCACACTCTATGACCGCTTTTTCTTCTTGGGGAGTGGGGTGACGGCCTCAACCAAGCTAACGACTTCGCGCGCAAAATCGGCATCGTCAATATCGAGAATATAGTGTAATTTTGCGCCCTGATAGGGGAAGCCGGTTTTAGCTGAGCGCATCTGCTCTGCAATGCAATCAAGTTGTTTGACGAAAACGGTATTATCACAAACCGTGAGGACGGGCTTATCATTGACGTAAATCATATATTCGCCGAACATCTTACGATAGCGCAGCTCGCCGACACCATGTAGCTGTTCGCAAACGTATTCAATAAAACTTAAATCAGTTGCCATAATATATATTATATACTGGTTTTAACGTAATGCGTGAACCAATCGCTAAAGCCATCTGCGGAAGTATAAGCAGCTGCGTCTTCGTCACTATTCGCCTCGAGAAAATCGACGACTTTACCATCATGGAAGATTACAAAACTCGGGTAGAAATGTAAATCGGGTAATATTTGACTGTCTTTAAGTGTAGAAAAACTGATTTCGTAAAACTTGAGCGGCTGCGAAGTGAGGAATTCATCAAGATGATGCTCGAGATCGGCCGAAGCCTGGCAGGCAGGCTGCGAAACAAAGAGGCCAAAAGACTTCCGGTCGCTGATGAGGGTTTGTAAGTCGTCGAGACTGATAGTTTCGATCTCGGACGTACCATAATACTCTGGGCTGAGCGCAAACTGCGAGTTTTGGATATGGAAAAGCACTAGACCGATGACGCCAAGCGAAATAATAATCGCGAAGATCGCAGGAGCTTTAGATTTCATGACTTTTTAGTCTCGTGAAGAGTGGCAAAATCAATGTTGTGATACGGAACTTTCCAGAAATCGTAAGTAGTCTCGCCGTCATGGGTATTTTTAACTTCAACATTATGCTCGCCATCGTAATACCAATGACCGCCAACGTTATATATTTTATTACTATCCCAACCGAGCGAGACTAGAAGATGCTTCATAGCCCCAGCATAACCACCACCGCCACACATAAGGAAAATGTTTTTGTCTTTCGGGAAGAGATCATTCAGGATTTGGAGAGACTCTTGGTAATTTGGGCGATAATTCCCGGAACCGTCGTCGGTAAAAAGCGTGGCACCCTCATAGCTCGCGCCAACTTCGGGCGGAAGACCGGAGACGTTAACAATGTAAGGATAAGGAACAATCTCAAAGCCATCGACGAAGCCCGAAAGATAGGAATCGCCGCCAATAGCTTCATAATTCCCGGGGTCTTCAAGCATACGCAAATCACGATAAACGGAGTCAGTGCGTCCGAGATATTGATCAATCGTAGACTCGTTAATATTTTTATCAATACCAAACTGGCTACCACGGATACCCTCGGCGAGTTCCGGCGCAGGCAAAGAAGTATCGCTGAGCGTGGACGACTTTTTGTTGGTAAAAATTAATAATACCACCGTCAAACAAATCAAGATACCTAGGACGACGGCGATAATGATTTTACTAGCTTTGGAACGAGGTTTTGTATTCATGATTACATTATAAAGCATAAATGTTAAAATTGGTATGTGGAGTGATTGGCTTTTGTCCGTAGCGGGAACGTGAATATTAACGACGGCAGGGTTAACTACGTCGGCGAGTGGGGCTGGGATTGGTCGCGTACCGCCCAATCATCTACCAACGCTTACAACCTACAGTTCGGCGTATCCGCCATCAACCCGTCAAACAACAACAACCGTCGGAACGGTTTCCCCCTCCGCTGAGTATTTGCCGGTTTGGTGCCGATCTTTCATAGAAAATACTCCACAAAAGTGGAGTATTTTCTATGGTGAGTCGGGAGGGGCTCGAACCCTCGACACCCTGCTTAAGAGGCAGGTGCTCTAACCAGCTGAGCTACCGACCCAGATACGTTTGTATTATATCACGTTAGAGGCGAAAATGAAAGCCTGATTTGGGTTTTATGCTAAAATAGTAGAATGAAGATACGCGAGAATGTACCAATTTCTGAGCTAACGACGATGCGACTGGGCGGCGCGACGCGGTATCTCGTGGAAGTTGAGCAGGAAGATGATATTCGAGCGGCCTATGAGTTTGCGCGAGAGCGTGGTTTGCCGGTCTGGATTATGGGAGGGGGCGCGAATACGATTGGACGCGATGAGGGTTTCGCGGGCGTAATAATCCTGAACCGATTGAAAGGAATTTTCGTACAGCAGGGCGATAAACTAGTCGCAGCGCAGGATTCGAATGACGCAGAGCTAGGGGATGAATTAACAATCGTGGCGATGGGGGGAGAAATTTGGGATGATTTGGTGAAATTTGCTGCCGAAAAGGGCTATACGGGGATCGAAGCAATGAGCATGATACCGGGGACGGTAGGGGCGGCGCCAGTACAGAATATCGGGGCTTATGGTCAGGAATTGTCGCAAGTCATAGAGTGGGTCCGAGCGTATGATACGAAGAGCGGCGAAATCGTGACTTTGACAAAACCGGAGATGAAGATGGGCTACCGGACGACGCGGTTTAATACGGGAGAGGACGTCGGGAGATTCTTTATTATTTCAGTGACACTTAAGTTGCGGCGAGGAGAGCTAGAGCCGCCTTTCTATAATTCCCTACAGCGCTATATTGATGAACACGGCGTGAAGGATTTTTCGCCGGTAAGTATTCGGGAAATGGTTTGCGAGATTCGCGACCAGAAATTACCTGACCCCGAGAAAGTGGCTAACGCCGGAAGCTTTTTCAAGAATGTACGTGTGACGCCGGAAGAGGTCGAGAGCGTGAAGGCAAAAGGAATGCCAGTATGGGTAAATGCGGACGGGAGCGGAAAGCTGAATTCTGGCTGGTTAATCGAAGCTTGTGGGCTCAAAGGTAAAGAGGCGTATGGATTCCGCGTGAGTGATAAAGCGGCGCTGGTGCTAATCAATGAGAGCGCGAAATCGTATGCGGATTTGGCGAAAGCAAGGCAAGAGGTAATCGATGCGGTGCGGGAGAAATTTGGATTCGTATTAGAACAGGAGCCGGTAGAAATATATCATGAGACGAATAATATTCAAAGCGATGATGCGGGAGATGAATAATGAAAGAGTTGAATGGTCGAGAGCTAGCAGGCTATATGAAAGAGAACCAGGCGCATACGGTGCGCAGCTTAAAGGCGCGTGGCGTGCGGCCAAAGCTAATCATTATCCGCGATAATGACAATCCGGTGATTGCGAAATATGTACATTTGAAGCGACTGTACGGCGAAGATATAGGGGTAGAAGTCGAGGATTGGCTACGAGATGACGTCACTAGAGCGATCCAGGAAGCGAATCAAGATACGAGCGTACATGGCATAATTGTGCAGCTACCACTCAAAGATAAGAGTATGACGGACGCCGTGGTAAGAGAAATTGTACCAGAAAAAGATGTGGATGGCCTCGCGAGCAATATTCACCAGATGAATAATGCTTCAGAAGAATATTCATCTGATGATATAATAAGTCAGCAAGTGCAGTTTGAATCGGCGACGGCGACGGCAATAAATTGGCTCTTGGCGGGGTATGATATCGATTTGGTCGGTAGACGAATTGCGATAGTAGGATATGGTAGGCTAGTGGGGGCGCCACTGGAGCGGATGTGGCGCAATTCGGGATATGACGTGAGCGTGTTTCGAAGCAAGGATAGTTTAGAAACATTGCCGGAGTATGATGTGATTGTGAGCGCGACGGGTGTGCCGCATTTGATTAAAGATGAGTTAGTCGGAAGCGGAGCAGTCGTAGTCGATGCTGGGACGGCGAGTGAGGGTGGCGTATTAGTCGGCGATGTAGACGATGCAGTGCACGAGCGGAAAGATTTGAAAGCGATTACACCGAAAATAGGAGGAGTGGGGCCGTTGACGGTGACGGCGCTGTTTGAGCATGTTTTGATGGCAGCGGAGAGAGCTAGTCGCGTTTCAGCATAACGGTAAAGGCTTCGGAGGGGATGTCGATTTTGCCGAAGCGTTTCATGCGTGCTTTACCCTTTTTCTGTTTTTCGAGCAGCTTAGCTTTGCGGTCGCGATCGCCGGTATGAATCTTCACGGTAACATCTTTGCGATAAGCGCCGATGGTTTCGCGGGCGATGATTTTAGCACCGATAGCAGCTTGGAGGGCAACCTCGAAATTCTGACGCGGGATGACTTCCTTGAGCTTTTTCGTAATTTCGCGACCGAGCGCATCGGCTTCGCTACGGTGGCACATAATACTGAGAGCGTCGATACGGTTCCCTGCCACCAGAAAATCGAGACGGACGAGGTCTTCGGCACGATAATCCGACAGCTCGTAGTTAAAACTAGCGTACCCAGACGTAATGCTCTTCAGCTGGTCATAAAAATCCGTCAGGAGATTCGCCATCGGTGCCTCAAAGTCAATCACAGCGCGATCTTCAATATAGCTAAGATTGGTCTGGTGACCGCGTTTTTCGTTAATCAGGCCGAGGACGCCGCCAATCATATTCTGCGGCAAGATAATTTCGCCTTTCACCCAGGGCTCGCGAATCTCGAGAATCGTAGATTGGTCAGGGAGATCGGAAGCGGAGCGAATGTTGAGATTTTCGCCGTCAGTCGTCGTAACTTCGTAATTGGTCGACGGATTGGTCACGACAAGGTCAAGGTTGAATTCACGTTCGAGTCGCTCGCGAATAATATCCATATGGAGCAGCCCGAGGAATCCAATACGCAGACCAAAGCCAAGGATGGGGGAGTTTTCCGGCTCAAAATGGAGGGCGGAATCGGAGAGGGCAAGCTTTTCGACGGCATCTTTCAAATCTTGGTACTGGTCGTTTGAGACAGGAAAAAATCCGGCGTAGACGAAAGGTAGGACATCTTTGTAACCTGGGAGCGGAGTAGTAGCAGGATGCTGCGCAAGCGTCACAGTGTCGCCGACTTTGGCTTCGCGGGTAGTCTTGAGGTTGGTCACAATATAGCCAATACTACCTTCGTCGAGACTGGCGGCGGGGGTCATTTTGGGAGTCAAGGCGCCAACTTCGAGCGCAAGACCGTTAGTCTCGGCGGCCATCATGCGGATTTCGGCGTTTTTCGGAATGACACCCTCAAAAACGCGAACATACAGAATGACGCCACGATAGTCGTCAAAGTAGGAATCGAAAATCAGGGCTCTAGTATCTCGTGAGTTGGTGGTCAACTCACGAGGGGCTGGAGCTTTTTCGATGATCGTATTGAGAATATCGGTGACGCCTTGGCCAGTTTTGCCGGAGGCGAGGATGATATCCTCGGCCGGACAGCCTAGAAGATTGATAATCTGGGCGCTGACTTTCTCGACGTCGGCGGCGGGGAGGTCGACCTTGTTAATCACGGGGATAATATACAAATCTTGCTCGAGTGCCAGATAGACATTGGCGAGGGTTTGCGCTTGGATACCTTGCGTAGCATCAACAACTAAGACCGCCGCTTCGACGGCTTGGAGCGAGCGGGAAACTTCATAAGAGAAATCGACGTGCCCTGGCGTATCGATCAGGTTCAAAATATAACCTTGCCAACGCATCTGGACGGGGGCGAGCTTAATCGTAATTCCCTTTTCGCGCTCCAGCTCCATAGAGTCAAGCAACTGTGATTTCATTTCACGCTGCGAAACTGTACCAGTGAGCTCCATCATGCGGTCGGCGATAGTCGATTTGCCGTGGTCGATATGAGCGATGATACAGAAATTGCGAATTTTATCCATAATAGTGCTAAAATTATATCATATGAAGATAATTTTGGCAATTTCGGGGGGCGTGGATTCGATGGTGATGCTCGACATGGCGCGGAAAATGGAGGGATTGACCAAAGAAGACTTAATCGTTGCGCATTTTGACCATGGGATGCGGGAGAATTCGGGCGAAGATGCGGAATTTGTGCGGAGGAAAGCGGGAGAGTATGGCCTAGAATGCCGGATCCAGCGCGGCAGACTTAAGCCCGGCGCGGCGGAGGCGGAGGCGCGGAAAGCGCGGTATGCATTCTTGGAGACGATCCGGCGCGAAATTTATGAGCAGAGCGAGGAGGAGAGCGAGATTTGGACTGCGCATCATCTGGACGACTTAGTAGAATCCGTAGCGATTAATTTCATCCGCGGGACGGGCTGGCGGGGACTGGCCGTACTAGATAGTAGGGGAGTAAGGCGGCCATTTTTGGATCGTAAAATCGTTGATCAGCCGATGGATAAAGCGGCAATTTTTAGATATGCCGGGGCGCACGGGATTGAGTTTCGGGAGGATCAGAGTAACTCATGGGATGAATATTTGCGCAATCGGCTACGTCACCAGATGAATAATAACGGTAGGCTGAGTAGCGATAAAAAGCTGCGGATTTATGAGCTTTGGCGACAACAGCGGCAACTAAAGACGGAGATAAATACGTTGGTGGATATAGTAATACCGTCGGAGGATAAAGAGTGGCGACGGAAGTGGTTTGAGGGGCTAGAAAAAGATATAGCGCTAGAACTATTGAGGCGAGGGGCTGGCCGCAAGGGCATAGAAGCGACACGGCCACAGCTGGAGGATTTCAGGCAGGCGATTATCAGCTATGGTTCGGGGAAATATTTTAATTTACCCGGGGACAAACTGGTGAAGCTAAAAAAAGAGACTTTTGAAATCTAATTTTGTGCTATAATAGCGGCAGATTAAAGTGGAGTTTGTATATGATTACGAAAGCAATTATTCCAGTCGCAGGTTGGGGGACACGGAGATTACCGATTACGAAGATTATTGAGAAGTCGATGCTGCCGGTCGGAAATCGGCCGTTGGTAGATTACTCGGTCCAAGAACTGATTAAGGCGGGCGTGAAAGATATTTACATGGTAATTTCTAATGTCGAGCCGTGCCAAGTAAAAGCCTTTTATCAGAAAAATACAGCGCTGGATCAGTACTTGATTGACAGAGGTAAAGAAGATAGATTGAAGCTGGCGCATACTTTGCCGGACGATGTAAAAATTCACTACGTACAGCAGGACCCGGCCGGAAAATATGGAACGGCGGTGCCGATTGCGATGGTGGTAGAAGAATACAAGATTGATGAGCCAGTGCTGGTCTTCATGGGCGATGATTTTATTTGGAATCCGGACGGAGAGTCGGCTAGTGATTCCCTGCTACAGGCGCTACAAGAGGAGGGTGAGTCGGCAATTCTGGGCGTAGAAGTGGACAAAAATCAGGTAGATAAATATGGTGTGTTGTCGGTCGAGGATGGGAAGCTGACTGCGATTGTAGAGAAGCCAGAAGTCGAAGCGGCGCCGTCGAATTTGATTAACGTCAGCAAGTATGTCATGTCGCCAGAGCTATTAAAAGAAATTGTGGATTATGTACAAGAGCACGATTTTGGGCCGAAAGATCAGGAGTATCTTGTCACCGATCCGATTGAGTCGTACTTGGAAAAAGGCGGCGTAATGCGAGTTGCGCCGACGACTGGCGAATACCTTGATGGGGGCAGCGTCGAGGGCTGGCTACACGCGAATAACGTAGTCTGTGGCGGAGAATAATTCCTTAAAGTTTATATCACTACACGAATAATTGTAAAAGTCAATATGCGTGTGGTGATATATTTTGTGCTATAATCGTAATATGAGGAAACACTTAGATATGACTTATCAGGAAAAAATTGGACACGTAGTGGAGCGGCTACGGACCGAAAAAGGTTGGACGCAAATGCAGCTCGCGGAGGCGATTGGGAGTAGCCAGTCGGCGGTGCATCGGATTGAGAAAGGCGGCCAGAATATTTCGCTGGAGCTAATCCGGAAGTTGTCTCAAGCGCTGGGCGGGCAGATTCTGTCGATTAATGACAGCGTTTCGCAGAGTTACTGTATTCATGGCGGGAAAGAATTACACGGCGAGGCGACTATCAATACGAGCAAAAATGCGGCTGTGGCGTTGCTCTGTGCGAGTTTGCTGAATAGCGGGGTGACGACGCTGAGGCATGTGGCGCGGATTGAAGAAGTGTTTCGGATTATCGAAGTGCTGGAGTCGCTAGGAGTTAAGTGCCGTTGGATAAACTCCAATCGCGATTTAGAGATTACGCCGCCACGTAAACTGGACCTCGAGAAGATTAATGTCGAAGCGGCGCGGCGGACGCGGTCAGTGCTGATGTTCATGGGGCCGCTGTTACATAAGTTTAAGAAGTTTCGGCTGCCTTATGCGGGAGGATGCACGCTCGGGACACGCACGATTGAACCGCATCTGAGAGCCTTGTCGACGTTTGGACTAAAAGTCGATGCGACGAACTGCAGTGGGTTCTATGAGGCGACGGTGGCGCCCGCGAAACCGACAATGAAGCCAAAAGATGAAGAGATGCCGCGCAATATTGACCAGGTGGGGCCGAAGTTCCCGCCGAAGCGGATTGTGCTGATTGAGCGCGGAGATACGGTGACGGAAAATGCTTTGATGGCGGCGGCGTTATACCCGGGCGAGACGACGATCGTGGGCGCATCATCAAATTATATGGTCCAAGATTTGTGCTTTTTCTTGGAAAAGCTAGGGGTGAAAGTGCGCGGGGTGGGGTCGACGACTTTACGAGTCTCTGGTAAGGCGACGATTGATATGGATGTGGAGTATTCGCCAGCTGAAGATCCGATTGAGGCAATGTCGTTTATAGCGGTGGCGCTAGTGACGCAGTCGAATTTGACAATCCGACGGGCGCCGATTGAATTTCTCGAGATTGAACTGGAGATTTTGCGCAGTATGGGCGCGAGGATAGAGCGATCGCCAGAGTATTACAGTACAAATGGACGAACGCGGCTGGTGGATTTGAAGATTAAGAAGTCTAAGTTGGTGGCGCCGACAGATAAGATTGCACCGATGCCATTCCCGGGGCTGAATATTGATAATCTGCCGTTCTTCGGCGTGATTGCGGCAACCGCGGAGGGGCGAACGCTGATTCATGACTGGGTGTTTGAGAATCGAGCAGTATATATTACTTACCTTGAGAGCCTGAATGCGAAAGTCGAGCTCCTAGACGCGCACCGGGTGTATATTGAGGGGCCGACGAATTGGCGAGCAGCTGAGCTAGTAGCGCCGCCCGCATTGCGACCGGCGGTCGTAGTATTGATAGCCATGCTGGCAGCGCCAGGGACTTCGATCTTGCGGAATATTTATTCAATTAACCGCGGATACCAAGATTTCGCAGCCCGACTGAATAATCTGGGAGCTGATATTCAGCCGCTGAGCGGAATTTAGGGAAATTGCGGGGCGAGCGGACTTTTTGTAAAAAACATCAAGCTTGTGTTTGTAAGTTGGGCGAAATTTGATATATAGTGACAGCATACGCGTATTTATAATGCTATAATAAGAGTAGTAAAGGAAGGTAATATGACTACGAAGACTAAGAAAACCACGAAGGCAGAAAGTTCAGCGGACGAATCAGGCAAGAAACAGGCGCTTGACCTCGCGATAGCGCAGATTACGAAGCAGTTTGGGGACGGTTCGATTATGAAATTGGGTGAGAGTCAGAAGATTGATGTCGAGTTGCTGCCGTCAGGCTCTCTGTCGTTGGATATGGCGCTCGGGGGTGGCTATCCGAAAGGGCGAATTATTGAGATTTATGGCCCAGAGTCTTCCGGTAAGACAACTCTGGCGCTGCACGCGATTGCGGAAATTCAGAAGCAAGGCGGGCAGGCAGCGTTTATCGACGCCGAGCATGCTCTAGATCCGGCGTATGCGAAGAAAATTGGAGTGGATACGGATAACCTGTTCATCTCGCAGCCGGATAATGGTGAGCAAGCATTGGAGATCTGCGAAACGTTGGTGCGAAGCGGAGCGGTGGATTTGATTGTGGTTGATTCGGTCGCAGCGCTGGTGCCGCAAGCTGAGATTGATGGCGATATGGGCGATGCGCAGATGGGTCTACAAGCGAGACTAATGTCGCAGGCGATGCGGAAATTAACTGGGATCATCTCAAAGAGCAAAGCGACGGTGATTTTCATCAATCAAATTCGCATGAAGATTGGGGTGATGTTTGGTAACCCAGAGACAACGACTGGCGGGAACGCCTTGAAATTCTACGCGTCGGTGCGGATGGATATTCGCAGGATTGGACAGATTAAGGACGGAGATAACATTGCTGGTAACCGTACAAAAGTGAAGATTGTGAAAAATAAGATTGCGGCACCATTTCGGACGGCAGAGTTTGATATTATGTATAACGAGGGGATTAGTAAGTCAGGCGACGTGCTAGATTTAGCAATACAGAAAGGGATTATCGATAAGGCTGGGGCGTTCCTAAAATATAATGGCGAAACGATTGCACAAGGACGCGAGGCGGCAAAGAAGTTATTTAAGGAAAAGCCGGAGCTGATGGAAGAGATTGACCATAAGGTTAGAGCGGCGGCAGGTTTGCTTGGGGATGAGGCGACGGCGATTGGGGCGCCAGAGGAAACCAGTAGCGAAGAAGAATAGGCAGGGATGGGGCTGAAGATTGAGGGGCTAGGCGACGTTATAGAAGATAACGCAGGGGGCGCCGAGGCCGAGAATTGGTTGGACCAGTTTGTCGCTGAGCAAACATGCTTGCCACGAGTAACGAGGCTCACAGCTGGGGTACGCGATCCAAATCGAGTAAACGTGTTTCTTGATGGAAGGTTTGCGTTTTCGCTCGACGTCGCCCAAGTGGTAGAGCTTGGCGTCAAGGTCGACCAAGAACTCAGCCCTGAGCGCCTAAAAGAGTTGCAGGACGCGTCGGAGTTCGGAAAGTTATACCAGCGCACGCTGGAGTGGGTTTTGACGCGTCCACATTCGGTGCGCGAGACTCAAGATTACCTGCGTCGCCGGCAAATTAAACGCCGGCAGCTCAATCGCCAACGTGAGCGCGAAGAGAAAAAACCATTTCCAGAATTAAGGAGCGATATGATGGAGCTGGTCGTCGAGCGATTGATCAATAAGGGTTATTTGAACGACGAGAAATTTGCGGCATATTATATAGAGAACCGCTACGTACGGCGGGGAGTTAGCCACAGACGCCTGAAAGTTGAACTGCAGAAAAAAGGCGTGGACCCGGAGATAATTAATCAACTATTGTCTCAAGAATCGCGCGATGAGAATGAAGAGATTATAAAAATGATTGCGAAGAAACGACGGAAATATGACGACAATAAACTAGTGAACTACCTCGTCAGGCAGGGATTTGGTTATCAGTTGGCGAAAGATGCAGTCGAGCGCTACAAAGAGGATAGTGTAGAAGAGTGAGCTATGGTTGTTCTTAGGTTGCGTTGCTCTATGACGGCTCTTATGGCTGCTAGATTATTCGGTCGATTTTGAGTTCGGGTCCGAGGCAAAATCTGGCTCACGGAAAGGATTGATAAAGCTAGGGGTGAAGTTAGCTTGGGCTTCTTCCTTGATTTTAGCTTCGTTGTCTTTGACGGTCACTTTGTAATCATCAATTTCAATAATTTGACTACGAGAAACAATTAACTCTGGGTCAATGAAAGCTTTGAGAAGCGGGCGCTGAACAATGAGCTGTTCGATCTGCCATGTTTCTGGGTTCGCAGTAGAATCGGTCACTTTACCGAGTTTGGCGCCTTTTTTCGTCTCAACTTTGAGCCCGACGAGATTGAAGTTGAGCGCTAAAACATCGCGAATACGTACAATCTCTTCCGCATCAACTAGCTCGTCAGTCGAGTCAATAATGATGCCAAGGCGAGAGAACTCGCGGACGCTCGTCATCGGAAGAATATCACCGACTTCTTTGCCGACGAGCGGGCCATCGACGCGACAAGCAATGATTTTAAGGCTGTCAGGGTCAACTACTACTTCAGTAACAGTAGCAACTTTCCCTCCGACATGGAGGCTGAGGATCGGGCAATTAATCAGGCGAGAAGTGTTGATAAGCATAATTAATTATAGTATAGCACAGTTTACGATAAATGCATTAATCCTTACTCGGATTAGCCGATTAGCGGTTTGCGCCAGCTGGCGGGATAATCTGGTAGTCCAAGTAGGAGCGCAATAGTGGCAGCGAGGTTAGTTAAACCAGGATTGCTTACGTCTTTGGCTGCAGTATACTTCTTGGCGTTCTTCGTATTGTCATAGAAAATACAAGGAACTGGATTGCTAGTATGGGAAGTTTTTGGAATGCCGTCTTTGTCGAGCAGCTCTTCGGCGTTGCCGTGGTCAGCTGTGATAATCATCATGCCACCCAGCTCGTCAACCTTTTTCGCAAGACGTGCGAGCTGAACGTCGATCGCTTCGAGCGCGATAATCGTCGGCTGGAGCTCAGCAAAATGGCCCACCATATCACCGCCCGGATAGTTCAGGCGCACAAATTGGTACTGGTCAAGATTTTCGAGCACGGTATCGGTAATCTCGGCGCTCTTCATCCAAGGACAAATATTAAACGGGCGAGTATCGGATTCAATCTCGATTTGTTTCTCGCCGGGAGCTTTTTTATAACTATTACCATTAAAATAATATGTCACATGACCGAACTTAACGGTCTCGGAGATGGCAAGTTGGGAAATCTGATTCTGGCCCAGGAAAGTATTGAGCGGCGAATCGATCGCAATCGGCGGGACGAGAATATGCTTCGGGATGTGGCGATCCGAGTCGTATTCAGTCAATCCGGCGAAGAAAATATCAGGTAATTTGCCACGATCAAACTTGTCAAATTTCTCGGCTGTAAAAGCAGTCGCAATCTCGACAGCGCGATCGGCGCGGAAATCATAATAAATGAAAGCGTCGCCATCGCGTACGACACCTACCGGCCGAGCGCCACGTTTTGAATCAGCAACCGAACTCTTTGCGACTTCGGCACGCGCAGCAAGGGCAGAATTGGCTGCAGCATTCTCGACAACGATAAAGGCCGGCAAATATTGATCCTGGATACTTGGATCTTCGCGACGCAAAGTTTTAATCGCTTCGCTAGCAGACTTAAACTCACGCGGAGCTTTACCGCGAACCATCATATCCCAGCCGAGTTTCACCATGTTCCAGTCGTTCTCATAGCGGTCAGCAGTAGCAACCATGCGACCAGCGCCGGAAGCGATACGAAAATCCGCATCCTGGAACTTACTACAGAATTTTTCTAGACGTTCGATATATTTCGGCTCAGATTGCGGGGCAACATCACGGCCATCAAAGACACAATGAATACGAATACGACGTACGCCGTCATCATAAGCACGCTGAATCATTTGTTCGAGATGTTTGATATCGCTATGGACCCCACCGTCAGAGAAAATACCACAAAAGTGTAAAGTTGGCTCTTTCCCTTTGCTCTCGGAAAGGAATTTCATTGCGCCGCGCCAAGCTTTGCTTTCCCAAATATCTCCGGTCGCGAAAGCGGCTTCAATTCCGGCAATTCCCTGCTTGATAATCTGACCAGCGCCAATGGCATTGTGCCCTACTTCTGAGTTCCCCATTTGACCGGGCATAATACCGACGGCTTCGCCGGAAGCAGCCAGCGGGATATTAAGATAATTCGCCATTGCGTAATCTAAGAATTCGGTATGCGCCTGGCGCACAGCGTTGCCGCTACGGGCGGTACGAAGACCGACGCCGTCTAAGATTGCTAAAACAATTGGACCATCATAATGTAACTTTTGCATGTTTTTATTATAGCACAACCAAAACCCACCCTATTGAATTAGGGTGGATTTGCGACCATAAACACGTAAGGCTATGGTTTCGGGACTTGTTGAGTAATACAGTGAATATTACCGCCACCAAGCAAAATCTCACGGGCGTAAATTGGTTCAATTACTTTGTCTGGGAAGAGCTCTTGGAGAGTGTCGATTGCGGCTTGGTCGTGTTCGTCATTGAAAACTGGCAAGATAACAGCGCCATTACAGTTATAATAGTTCACATAACTGGCTGGCAAGCGATCGCCCTCGTTGCGCGGGAAAGTCCCTTCGACAACATCAACACCTTGAGATTCTTCAGCGGTAATCGTAATTGGATTCGGAACATGGATTTTTACCACCTCAATTTTGCGACCTTTCGCATCGGTCTCGCTTTCGAGATAATCTAGCGCGGCTTTCGAGCGCTCGTATTGTGGATCGTCTTCGTTGTCTTCCCAAGCTAAGACGACTTTGCCCGGCGCGACAAACTGACAAATGTTGTCAACATGGCCATTAGTATCTTCGTCCATATAGATGCCTTTTGGAATCCAGAGAACTTTCTCCGCACCAAGATATTCTTTGAGTTTTTCCTCGATTTGTTCTTTAGTCAAATCAGGATTTCTTCCTGGGTCGAGCAAGCATTCCTCGGTCGTCAGAATCGTGCCTTCGCCGTCGGAGTGGATTGAACCGCCCTCAAGAATGAACTCACGAACGCGATAAAAATCAACAGCCTCGACGTTTGCCATTTTTGCAGCAACGAGATCATCTTGATCCCACGGAAAATACAAACCATTGACGAGACCACCCCACGCATTAAAGCCAAAATCATTTGCTCGCAACCCACCTCGGCCATTAATGACGAAAGTTGCGCCACAGTCACGGATCCATGAGTCATTATTGGTCATTTCAATGACTTGAATGTTTGGCATGTTAAGATCAAGTGCGATAGGATATTCGCGCGGGCTAGCACACATGACTACCGGCTCATATTTAGCAATCGTACGGGCAACTTCACAGAACACATGTTCAGCTTTTTCAGCATTAAAACGCCAGTTATCGCCACGTTCAGGCCAGAGCATATACGTACAGCGGTGCTCGGCGAGCTCAGACGGCATATAGTAGCCATCTTGCTTCGGCGTAGAAGTTGTAATTTTCATTATTATGCCTCCTCGGTAATTTGTTTGGTAGTTGTATTTTTATTACGGCGTACATTAACCATAATCTCGCCAATAATAACCGCAATACAAACTCCGGTAATAAGTGGCCATTGATATTCAAACATTTCGAGATTGAACTCAGGGAAGAGAGTAAAGAATAACGCAATAAGCAATAGTATAAATGGCACGAAGCTATATAATGCAATCTTGGCCTTTCCGCCCTCAATCCAAAAACCATTCTTAGTAGCAGGGCCTTGACGGTGTAGCTTCCAGAAAGCGAGGAACATTGGAAGATAGACAAGTAAAAGACAGACGAGGCTAAGCGAGAAGAAAGTCCAGAATAAGTTGGTAATATCTTCGCTAACAAATTCGGCGCAAAGAATACCAGCGACAGAGATAATCGTAGCGATTACACCAGTCCAAATTGAAACGACGTAGGGTACACCATCTTTGTTGCGTTTTGCCCAGGATTTCGGAAAAGTTCCATCTTCGGCAGCATACGCAATCACTGAGTTGACACCAAAATTCCAAGCGGCAATATTGGTAATCAGAGTATAGATAAATAATCCACCAACAACGACAATGATGGCTTGAATTGCACCAGCAGTCAGACCGACGCTTTCGAGTAAAATTTGATACGAATCGAGCAAACCAGTGTCAGTACTGAGCTCTTCGACCGGAATTGCAACACCAATGCCGAAACTTGGTAAAAGATAAAAAATTGCGATTAAGATGCCGCCATAAATAATGGCTTTAGGGATTTGCTTTTTGGGGTTTTCTAGGTCATCAGCAAAGGTAGAAACTACTTCAAATCCAAGCATATTAAAGATAATGAGCGATACAAAACCGAGACCAGCTAAGTCAATGCCACCATTCTCCCCGACAAGCGGGAGAAGATCGCCAATAGAATTAATCGGGTTTGCGGTACCACGAGTGACTAAAATATAGATCCCGAGTCCACCAAGGCCTGCCATAAAGATAAATTTAGCAATAGCACCGACATTAGCCAAGACGTCACTTTGCGACATACGCAAACACCCTAAAACGCTCACAAGGACGATGTAGAAAACTTGAATCGCCAGGATTAGCGGCCAAGTCATTTCAAAACCAAGCATTTGCATAAGATAGGTTGTGACAAGGTCGGCAAGTGACGCAATCCAGAGCGGATAGTTTACCCAGTAGAACCAAGCCACACGTCCAGCCCATTTTTCACCAAAGGCCTTTTTCACCCAAGTGTAGAGACCACCTTCAGACGGATACTGGGTGCCAAGTTCAGCCGAAATCAAACCGTAGGGGATGAAGAAGCCCAAAATCATAATTATCCACCAAACGTACTGCGAATTGCCAATGGACGCAGTAGGTGCGACAGCATCACCGACAAGAATGATACAGACAGTAGCGAGTACGGCGCTAAACAGCCTGAATTTATATTTATGTTTTTTAGGCATTATTTTCCTCCTTTGCCTTTATAATATCAAGCGCTGCTTGAGCTTTGCCACTGAAGTAAAGCAATAAACCACGTTGCGCTGTCAAACGATTTTCAGCTTCGTCCCAAGCGACAGAATGTGGGCCATCAAGGACGCTATTAGTCACCTCTTCATTGCGATTTGCGGGGAGACAATGCATAAATTTCACGTTCGGATTGCCGGTCAGAGCAAGCATTTCATCGTTAACTTGGTACTTCGGGTAGAATTCGCGCATGTAGACTTCTTTCGGCGTTTCCTTGTCATAAAGTCCGTACCAAACATCAGTATAGATAAAATCAGCGCCCTCAAGGTATGCCGGATTGTCAGTCACATGGACGCTACCGCCATACATTTGGTTATTAGCGCGACCAATCTTCAAGAAGTCGTCGCTGAGCCACTTCGCAGGAGGGCCGTATTGAATGAAGTTCATGCCCATCTTAGTCGTAATCATCATCAAAGAAGCACAAACTTGGGTACAATCACCCGCAAAAACGACCTTGACCTTGTTCCAGGGTTTGTCTTGGGAGAGGTGATCGAAAATCGTGATAATATCGCCGAGTTCTTGCGTAGGGTGGTTGTAATCCGACATACCATTAATGACGGGAACACTTGAGCGAGCGGCAAGTTCAAGCACGCTCTCGTGGCGGTCGACGCGCGCCATAATCAGATCACACATGCGGCTCAATACTTCAGCAGTATCACCAATGGTTTCATGCGCGCCAAGCTGAATCGCACCAGGAGCGAGATTGAGCGCATGACCACCAAGCTGCTCCATGCCAACCTCAAATGAAACGCGAGTGCGAGTGGATTTTTGCTCGAACAACATCGCAAGATTCTTGTGGTAAAGCGTATCTAGCGTACCGCCCGATTTGATATAATCACGTACGACCGTCGACACTTTAACCATATCAAGAATTTCCGATTGGTCAAAATCGGAAGTGTCGATATAGTCCTTGTGCGTCGGGGTCTTGTGGGTTAAAACATAAGGGTTATCCATATGTATATTATATGGCTAACGCTTAATCTTCGCAAGATGCTCCTTGGCTTTCGCAGTGACAGCACGGCCACGCGGCGTGCGCTCAATCAGGCCAAGCTGCAACATGTACGGCTCATAATAATCTTCAATCGTGGCAGCTTCGTCTCCGGTCAGAGCGGCGATGGTATTAAGACCAACCGGGCGGCTACCATAATTCTCCAGCATGAGCTCAAGCATGTTGCGATCAGCGGGGTCAAGCCCGAGATCGTCAATCTCCATCATTTCGAGGGCGGAGCGAGCGAGATCAACATCAATAAAACCATCACCATTCACGTCAGCATAATCACGCACGCGTTTCGTAAGACGATTCGCGATACGTGGCGTGAGGCGCGAGCGCGTAGCGAGGAGGTTTGTAGCTTCCGGAGCAATACCGGTGCCGAGTAGACTAGCGGTGCGAGAAATAATGCGTTCGATTTCTGGAATCTTGTAATACTCAAGGCGATGAATGAGCCCAAAACGATCGCGGAGCGGACCGGCGAGCGAGCCGGTGCGAGTAGTGGCGCCAATAACTGTGAATTTTGGCAAGTCGAGACGCACCGAGCGCGCGGCGGGACCTTTACCGATCACGATGTCGAGCTTGTAGTCCTCCATCGCGGAATAAAGGATCTCTTCAACAGCGCGACGCAAACGATGAATTTCATCAATAAAAAGCACGTCGCCATTCTGGAGATTAGTGAGGATAGAAGCAAGATCGCCGGCGCGCTCAATCGCGGGGCCAGACGTGACACGGAGATTAGCACCCATTTCGCGCGCGATGACATTCGCCATCGTAGTCTTCCCTAGCCCCGGAGGGCCATAGAGCAAGACGTGATCTAGCGCCGTACCGTCATCGCGTTTTTTCACAGCGTCAATAGCGAGCTTGAGATTCGTTTTCAATCTTTCCTGTCCGATATAATCTGCGAAAGTTAGTGGACGTAAGGTTGCTTCTTCATTTTGCTCGGCAAGATTGCCGCCATCTAGACTAGAGTCGACTAGGCGGTGGTGTTCTTTCGGCTGCTTCGCGGATTTGGCGTTATCAACACTTCTTTCAATTCCCATTACTCTATAATTATAACACCAAAAAGAGGCAGCAGCGCTACCTCTTTGTCATAGACTATAGTCTAGTAGTTCTCAGCGCGGATTTCAAAGAAAGCGCGAGGATGAGCGCAAACTGGGCAGACTTCTGGCGCTTCTTCACCAGTGAAGACGTAGCCACAATTACGACACTTCCAAACTGTCACATCATTGCCCTTAAAGACAACGTCGTGCTCAACTTCGTTGTGGAGCTTCAAATAGCGCGCTTCGTGTTCTTTCTCGATAGCGGCGACTTGCTCGAATTTTGTAGCGATATCATCATAACCTTCTTCACGAGCTTCGCGAGCGAAATCTTCGTACATGGTCGTCCATTCATAATTTTCGCCCTTAGCGGCGGCTTCGAGATTGTCAGCAGTTGGACCAACTTCGCCATCGTGGAGCAATTTGTACCAAATCTTCGCGTGTTCTTTCTCATTGTGTGAGGTTTCGTCGAAGATGCTACTGATTTGCTCGTAACCGTCTTTTTTCGCGCGCGATGCAAAATATTGGTACTTAATCGCAGCCTGCGATTCACCGGCAAAAGCGGACTCGAGATTTTTCCAAGTTTTACTATTTTGGTCTAATTGTGCCATATGTATTAACTCCTTTTATCTTCCGTATTATTATAGCACATTACTCGGAGAGCGTGCCATTGTTGGGGCAAGTGCCGCTCTCTGTCCAGCAGTTATAAGTGATCCAGAAATTTTTCCAAAGTTTCGAGTCCGAATCGCCATCCAGCTCAGCGGCGAATTGCGGATACGGGAAGTAACTGTCGACTGGATCAAGACGAGTCTCGACGCGACGATAGAGCTGGTTAGCGCGACCGGTGGAGTCGACGCTGATTTGGGCGCCTTTGAAACCAATAACCTCGTTGCTACTGTTGTACATGGTAACTACAAAATCAGAAACAACGCCACCATACGGCATGGACACAATAAGTAGAGCGTTGCCGGAAGCAGGTAGTTGGTTGTCTACTTGGAGATCTACGTTGCAGGCAAAATCACCTTTACTGCAGCTAATGAGGAAAGGCTCGTTACGAGTAGTGTCGTCATTGCTCCCTGCCTTATGCGTGGCATTAGAATTACCTGCTCTTTGAATCTCATTCCACGTGATCGTATTTGTTGATTTATCAACGTTAGTCTCGCCAGGCAAGAGTATCATTGTATCATAATTTTGGCTAGTGCTATTATTAAAATCGCTAATACTAAACTGTTCGTCGTCGGTATAAAGGAGGGTTAATGAGATGACAGGGATATCCGACGTAGAACCTTGAGGACGTAGGGCTTTATCCTTATAGAGCTTTAGAGTCTCAATATCAGTACCATTGTTTTCGGAAAACCATTTAAACTCCACTCGTGCCACGCTCCTAAGATCTGCGCCGTCAATGCCGAGCGGAACAACACGTACCCGAGTATCATTAGTTAACGTAGAGCGGTAATCCTCGACTTCGCGAGACATTGTGATACACGTATAGGCTTGATCGGTCGTAGTTTCTTGGCCTTTACCGACTACACTGCTACTTTCCTGAATCTTAATCTCGCCTTCGGTTTGATAGCCAAGAACCTGCTTTAAATGTGAGCCAAGGGCACTGTTGAAACTAGAACAGTCTGCGTCAAATGGTTCAACACAGTTTGTGCCTCCTTTATTCAAACAGTCATAATACTTGTTAACAGCTCGCTTCGCGTCTTCAACGCCAGCGAGAGCGGAGTCATATGCAGATTGCGAAAGCTCGTCATCGCCGCTCTGCCGGGCTTCAGATAGAATAATGCGTACGAAGCTTAAAGTAATCACACCAAACAAAATCGTAGCAAACACGACTGCATAAAGCGAAGCAACACCTTTTTTTGACCCAGATAACATCCGCATTTTCCTCATTCTCCTATACTCCTGCCGTACGAGCGGCGAAATTAAATTTGTTGATGGCGCAATAATTAAACTCAGCACCAAGATTATCTAGCTGGCTGGTTTCGCTATTTTGGCAATAGTCACCTGTCGTCGTAATATCAATACCGCCACGCTCAGTCGCAAGGACGAAATTACCCGCCATATATGTGCGAAGCGTAATTGAGTCCTGGCTAATCTGATGGATAATAAGTTCGTAGAGCATAAGATCTAGGTCAAAAGCGCTGAGGTAGCCATTAGTTGGGTTCCGAATCGGGTTGTGCGCACCGTTATTGGCCTCGTCTGTAATATCAAGCTCCCAGTCGCCATTGTTTGCGCCGTCATTTTCTTGCTTATCAAGGAATGCAGAACAAACACGATGAGTCCGGTCTTCAATACGAATAAGCCGTGCATTTTTAATTGGGTTAGGAGCAATATTGCCGTATTCATTGCGATATTTTAACGACAATGTACGGGGTTGTGGCTGGCCTAACTCTAATCCATATTTCGTATTCCAAAGGTAAGAATAATTACCAGTACAAAATACACCACTGTACTGGCGACCATTGCTATCGGAACGGTCATTGTAGACATACTTATATGCATGGTCATTGACGCAGCTCGTTTGGTTCCCTTTGTAGCCAAAATTGGGATTTGCTGCAAGGTGATTACAGAGGCTAGTTGTATCGACGGCAGGGGCAGAATTGATCGAAGTAGTCAACTCTTCGATCAAGCTCCGGCCCACACTATTCACAGCTTTGAGTGCGAGACCACGTTGGTAAATCGAAACAATATTAATTGTAACTATGGCAATCGCGATCAGAAGCGTCGCGACAAAAGTCATAGCGAGCATAAGTTCAATGATAGTGAAACCCTGTTTTGATTGTGTGAGGCTGTGTTTCATTTTATTTTTCATGGTAATTTTTTAGCTCCTGGATTATATAAACGAATAACCGTATCAAGAATGGTCGGAGAGAGAGAATTGGGAGCATTCCAACAAGTTTGAATATAAAAATCGTAGAATGGGATGGGTGAACCTTCACCTTGTATGGCAACCACCCAAATACCTTCTGCACGCGCAACGTTGTTATATACGTTGCGCGAAGTGACGCCATCGTCGCTCGTCCCAATAGGGCTAGCTGTATTGTTATAAATAATGCGTGCACCAAGAGAAGTTGGCGTAAAGCGAATATTTGGATTTGTATCATCAGAATTGTCCGAAACATTCATAGCGTCGGCTGGTATAAGTGCTCGTGCAGCAGCACCGGCAGTAATGTCCGCAGCAGAAACGCTAAGGTCACGGGTATTGAGGATGAAAGCTTGATTTTCAGTCAATAAGCTATGTCCATTAATGGTCGGCGCGTATGCGCGGTTGCAACCAACAAAGTCGCTGTACTTAGCATAACTATTATTGTTTAATGTATTTGTAATATCAATAATGTCATCTTGGTGATCCGCTTTTGCTTTACGAGAACGTCCAGTAATAGCATCCCATAACGCCGTGTATCTTTGACATTTTTCACCCTCGTCAGCGTCGCTAGGACACTTTGGCAGAGCTAGCTCGGCCGTATAGGCACTGTGAACGAAACGTAATGCTTCTGCCTGAGCGTTGAGTTCGTGCCTGGCAGTAGTAAGCTCGAGCGAGCCCTCAGCATTCGCAGTGCCAAGGTTCATCATCGATATCGTAATAACTGCGACTAAGCTAAAAACTGCGATCGCAAACATAACTTCAATGATCGTATCACCACGCTTCGTGGCGAGGCTTTTTTCGTAAAGGGTTTGGGCTATTTTTGTGCGCATTTGTTATCCTCCCCATCTGCGGGTATTAGACTAACGGCGGAAGAATTATGCCCATCTGCGGCGAGACGGATGTCACGGACAATGCGACTATTATCGGAAACAATGCAGAAATCAACCTCGGCTTCTTTGAACTCGCCAGCATTACCTTGGATCGCATTATACATGTCATTGCTTGCCTTACCATTATTTGGAGCGCATTCTTTTTTGAGGTCTAGGTGGACCTTGGGCGAAAAATATGTATGCACAGTGCCTGAAGCAGGAGAGCGAGCAATAATGAGAGTACCCTTAAAAGTTTTATTCTCTGTGTTGTTAATTTTGGCTTCCCACATTGGAATATATTCATCAACCGTTGAGGCTCTTTCCGTAACGCCCGAACCGGGCTCATTACCGCAAAATAACTTCGCCTCAACCTTAGCAAGTTCGTCCATAAGACCAGATTCGCCGCGTGGAGGTTTAACATCGCCAATCAAAGTTGCCGTGTAGACAGTATCAGCGGTTTCTGGATCGGTTATGTCGTTTGTCTCCGCATTTGCCCCAAATGCTATAACTTTCCCATACACCGCTTCGTGATCGGAATTACCTTCGCCGAGCGATTGGGGGCTAATAACTTCGGCGAAGACTTGGCGAAGAAACTCCGAAAAAGAGCGTACCGAATCGTTGTAACGCTGGGTGGCAATTGAAGAATAAGTACCAGCAATCACGCCAACGAGCATGAGGCCGGTGATAGCAAGGACCAGCATAACCTCAATGATAGTAAAACCCGGTTTTGTTTTTTCGGCGGGATTGTCTGCTTTGGTCACAGTTCACTCCTCACTACATACACCCACGACTCATTCATATTTTCATTTTAGCATAAGTCGGATGTTTGGTTAAGCATTTTACCAGCGAATTCCAAACAAGAAAGCAATCCATTGCTCGAAATTACTCATGGTGTCGGGCGCGATAGCCTCCGTAGCGCTAGGTTCCGGAGCAGACGGTTCAATATTGTCTGAACTTTCAGGTAGATAAACCATAGTCTCTCCGGGCAACAACTTGTCTTGATATTTGCGAGCGGCAAGCTCTTTATATTCATCGGAAAGATAGTATTCGTTCTCGAGTTCAAGCGTTTCAACTTCAAGCTCGAGGAGGGCTTTTTCGCGTTGGCGATTCATGAGTTCTTGGGCGAGGCCCCAGTTGCGCGTCATAGAGGAGATTGAACCCCAAGTCCAGACAAGGCAGAAGACGAGAGCAATCATCAAGATAACATTATCAAAAACAAAGAGGTCGTGTTTCAGCCAATACTGTGTTTTGCGTAACCGCGTTTTTAACTCGCCCATGGTTATATATTATTATAGCACTGAACCAATAAAATCACAGTATGCCCGGTTATGCTAAAATAGGAACGTGGATGTAGCAGTCCATGGGAACTGCGGGCGGTTTTTGAGGTCAGGCTCCAATCTCCAGAAGTTCTCGTTTCTCAAAGATCGTGAGGTTGCGCTTCTACGATAAAGGATATTATTGGAAGTCTAGATTTCGAGCTAAGTCACGGTTTAGTCTCGCACAAAGTAGCCTCTTTGCTTGGGTTGTAGCTCATAGTTGGTTTTCTGGCTTTTGTCCGTAGCGATGCTATCCGCCTTAACGAGGGCACTGTCGGATACGCTGGCAACAACGGGTACGCCTGGTCGCGTACGGCTAAATCGTCCACCAACGCCTACAACTTGGACATGAATCCTACAAATGTCAACCCGTCGAACGCTAACAACCGCTGGTACGGTTTCCCCCTCCGCTGAGGAGTTACCGGTTCGGTGCCGATCTTTGAGCAAGGCGTTATCATGATAGAATGAGAGAGTGGGCATTACCCATGGGAACTATAATAAGCACTTGAGGTCATGCTCCGGCTGATTGTCGTTCTCTCGTTCAAGATCGTGAAGCCATTCTCTAAGCTTATTAGGAAAGTAATCTCTAGAGGATAGAAAGTTAACTCTAGCTAAGGTTAGAGCTGTATGTAGTTGGCTTCTTTTTCCGTATTGACGATGGATACTATGGATTTATGCATTTGGCTTTTGTCCGTAGCGGGTATGTTAATCTCCCTGGCGGCAATATCAACAACGTCGGCCACAACGGCTACGACTGGTCGCGTACGGCGAACTCAGCTACCAACGCCTACCGTCTGAACTTCAACCCTACGGGCATGAATATGAATGCTGAAAACCGCTACTGGGGTTTCTCCCTCCGCTGGAGAACTGCCGGTTCGGTGCCGATCTTGATGATTATATAAAAAATAAGAGTCGATAGGCTCTGCTTGCGTATTGGTGGGGGCGGTTGATCAGCGTAAAAAATGAGAACCAAATGGTTCTTCTTTTAGCGTTGGTGGGGGCGGTTGGGCTCGAACCAACGACCAAGCGGTTATGAGCCGCCTGCTCTAACCCCTGAGCTACGCCCCCAAGGATATATATATATTATATATTTATTTCTAAGAGACAACAAGGTCTTAAAATTGCAGGCGACAGCCCTTGAACTGGCGAGGATAGCGAATAGAAAGAATGCTAGCATTCTTTCTTGAGCGACGCAGCCAGCAAATGGGCGACAGCCCTTGACAATCCCCTAAAGTTTTGCGAGAATAGGACTATTGTTGGTTGTTACCGCCGTCGTTTCCGTACGACGGTAACGTTAATTTTGAACAAGGTGAATCTAAACGCAAAGCGCCAGATTCGGAACTTGATCTCCATCAGAGCCTCCTTCCTCCTTTCCCCATTTTGTTAACTGATGCTAATTGCCAGGACTGATCGCCCTGCATTCAACTTAGCACAAAGTGAGTAAAAGTTGCAAACATAGGCGTCTTTATAGTTGCAACAATCTGCTTAAGATTGCTTAATATGCTATTTTGTAGTAGAATTAAATAACTATTGATTGATAGAAGAATCAAGGACCTTAAAATGATAAAGACAGTTCAGTTATTGTTCTGAGGTTCTCTAATCTTCTACATCAATCTACAACTATAAAATAAAAAGGAGTGGAAAAAATGAAGAAAAGATTTTTTGTAGCATTGATGGTAGTAGCATGTTTGACGCTTGGAGGGTGCGGAGATAGCAATACTTCGGTTGATAATATGGACGCGGAAGTACACGAGAGCGAAGATGTGTTGGAGGCGGAAGATATTACAACGGAAGATTCTGAGGTTGACATGTCAGAAGAAGAAACGGATGGGGGTGATGAGGAAAGTAATGCTGAGGTAAAAGGGATTGTGGCGATGGTATCACGCGCAACGATACATTCAAATACTATTCAAATCATTAGTATTGACCCGGACACTGGCATTCAGGAAATTATTTCCGAATTTCTTATAAAAAGTAATAGTGACGAGGCTTACCAACGGGCGGATAACCGGGTCGTAACGCGTAACTGGTTTTCTAATGATTATACCAAGATGGCTATCAGCAAGCGTTTTTTAAATGCAAGTCAAAGTTATCTAAATGAGGATCATGCTGGGTGGATTGATACTAACGGAGACTTTTTCGATATGACCGAAGCGAGCGGACTGAGACCGGAGGACACCTTTTCTAATACGGACGTGCTGAGACACAAAACACTGGGGTTTTTCGATGATGACTTTGTGTTTTTAGATACCGCAACTGAGAAAGTCTACTACATGCCGTTTGATAATGTCTCCGAAATGGGAGCTGCTGAGTTAAGCGAAGAAAACGACTATATATACATGTATCTGCTTAAGCACCCAGTAAACGTACGGCCAACGTGTCAAATTGATGAACATACCTATATTGTAGACCTTGGGATCGATCAGACATCCAGACCTAGTCCTCTCAGTGTTATTTACGATTTTGATACCGACGAGGAGAGATCATATATTCCAGAGAGTAGTCGCTGGAATTGGAGTGGAGTCATGAGTCCGGACGGAGATATGGTAGCCTTTTTCTCGTCGTTGAAAGATGGTATGGGGAAGGTAGAACTATACAAAGTGCCATCGTCTGGGGGTGAACCAACGAAGATTACGTTAAAAGCCAATGACGACGTGATTGTGGATTTGACTGCATTACCCGCTCCGTCATACGAGCATCCATCTGGTGGAGTGGATGATTTTCTTAAGCTTCATGATGCTCAATATTGTCGTTTGTTGGAGTGGAGATAATTAAGAAAGGTGGGATGAAAATGACAATACCTAATATTACACAGCGTCGGAAGGCGAAGGTATCCAGTGCGTCAGAACAATCGATAAAGTTACCGTTTCAGAAGCGGATTGCGATTCGTAACCCAAACCGACATTATGTCGGAAGCAGTTCTAAGGGTGATTGTCATATTTGCGGGAGATGTATGGGCAACGATAATTGTGTTCCGTGGTATGAAAGCATGTGTGAGAGGTGCCGCCAACGATATATAGATGATCTGGCCAATGGGTGGACAACAACTATTTCGGAAGAAATTGACCCAAAGTACCAAGTTGTACTTTGGCGATTTCAGCAATGCATACTGTTTGACCTAAAAGATGAGAAAATCTCCGAAGCAGAAGCACGTGAAGAATTAAAGGAAGTGGTTGGCATTGCACGAATAGAAATTGACAAGATAAAACGCCAAGAAGTGGAGCGCACTGCCCGGTCTAATGAATGGGAATCTGAGTCGCAGCAAATAAAAAGTCTCTCTCACCGCCTTTTGTAGGCAAGTATCTTCTTCAGCTGTCTTTATCTTCAAATCCGAATAGAGTCGAAGCACAGCTGCTTCGCCTATTCAAAGAATGCTTATGCCCGGTTCTCTATGGAGGACCGGGCAAAACTTTTCTATGGGAGAATAATGCCGCCACCGTTATTGTTGTTTCCACCTCCATTGTTGTGCTGGCGCATCTGACGCTCAAAGTCGCGAATCTGTGAACCAGTTAGGTCGCCATTTTGACCGTTACGAGGTATAACAATACCACTGTCATTTTCTGTGAAACCTCCAGGTACTGGCGCTGAATTGCCTGAATTATGTTGTACGTGAAGTGAGTATGGAATTTCTGTACGGCCGTCAAGCGCGCGGATATTATTTAGCTTCATCGCTGATTCTTGCGTTAATGTAACTGCCCCATTATTGGCAGCATTCAATGTTGCTTCGGCAATATTAGCCAATTGTGCGCGTTCATCAGCGCCAATAGACCCAGAGCTAATACTAGCAGAGATGCGATTTAGCTCAGCCTGACTCGCATTCGCCATAGAACGTATGCTGGTGTTATCAACCGTGCTAACACTGGAGTTGCTACCTGTCCCTCCCGTAGGTGCATCGTACTCCATATTGGCAATTGTATTGAGGCCGCGGCCAACATCACCTTTCACAGCAATATTTTCGTTATTCATCGCTTCACGAGCTTGAGCGATCAAATTATTGCGCGCTTCACCTTGAATATTACCGTTTCGGAGGCCTTCAATAGCCATGCGACGGTATCCATCATCAGTATTAGCGAGTTGTTCTGCGCCAATATCTCGCGCTTTCTCTTGTAGGTAGTTCTTGTTTGCAAGAAATGTGTTTCCGTCATTATCATGTGTCGATATGATATCGGATGCATTATAGGCGTAGCTTCCACTGGCGAGTTTATTAAGGTTCTTAAATGTGTTTGGATTCTTAGCCTTATAATCACCTCCTGCCGCATTCCGTACAGCGCTAGCTGCCCATTGGATGCCTTTGTTGGAGGTTTCGCCAGCGAGCGCGGAAGCACGTACCCCACCGTTAAGTACACTGTCAACATACTGCCGACCTGCGTCGCTTGTATTAAGGTTATGCATTGCTGATGTAAATCTTGCCCTTGCGTCAACATTTGTGCTGTCTGCCCTAAGCTCATTCAACGCCTCCTCGAGCTTCGCAGCAGCGGAGCTTTCCTCTGCGAATGTCCCATCGTTTTCCCAAGCATCCGTATAATCCTTAGCTAGCTCCATCACATGCCTTTGAGTAAATGCGTCTGTACGGTCGCGATTTGCCAGATCTTGCGCTAAGACGGCATTCTGTGCTCGATTACTGCGGCGATTATGCGAACTTTTAGCCATGCTTGCCAACCGTCCGTTACCTTGACGCATTCGAGCATTAATGCCCTCCATCGGATGCATAACATTGTTTAGCCAACGCCGCCGTCTGCCTAATTCGCGATTCTGCTCACGATTAATATATCTTTGCGCATTATGACCGGCTAGTCGAGCTTGGCGATCTCTGTAGCCCTCTGACCGACGAATTCCGCCCGTGACGCTGTGGCCCAAGCGACTTCCAAATGTAGAAAGTTTGGTTCCCAGATTCCCCATGGCCTGGAATGAACTTTTTAAGATTGTGGGCACGAAGAAAATCGGGATAGCTTGAATTAGAACAGAAACGAACACATAAAATATGCCCGAATCACCATTAGCATTCGCTAGTAATAACTTTG
This sequence comes from uncultured Candidatus Saccharibacteria bacterium, assembly GCA_964523355.1. Classification (GTDB taxonomy): domain Bacteria; phylum Patescibacteriota; class Saccharimonadia; order Saccharimonadales; family Saccharimonadaceae; genus Nanosyncoccus. Next base: position 59,743 of record CAZFZV010000001.1, read on the forward strand.
ATGCAAACTGTCCTCCACCCATTAAAGCTCCACAAATTGGATACACAATTAGCATTCCAAAGAACAGCTTCCACCAACGGTTAAAGACATTCTTCGTGTTCGGGAGCGCATAACAGATTATTGCCAATGGCGATAACGCAACTAAGATAATGATCGCTGCTTGGCGTACGCCAAGCAATAAGAAAAACGCCAAAATACTAATAATCCCTACGATAAGCAGAAGTACAAACGGCATAATCCAGAATTCAACCGTATTCGCAAGTGCAATCCCACTCCCGACGACAAGTGCTGCTGAAACTACCGTGGCGATAATTGCGCCCAATCCACCGTTGCCATATTCGCTACCGATTGATACTCCTTCGCTAATGCCAACAAATAGTTCTTTAATATCGTGCCCGATGATATTTGATAAGTCGACGGCAATTTGACATAGGAAAAAGGATAAATTAACAAGTACCGCTACTAAAATCAAGCTCGGTAGCATCTTTTTCACACCATAATTACTAACACCAAACCCTGTAATCTGCGAGAGGATAATGACTAGAAGAGCTATTGCAAAAGCAATATTAGCCAAATTACGGAATGTCTCCCAAGCTTGGTGTGTGCCACTAGTGTCGTTGACATATTCGACGTCGGTCTGGAGATAGCTCTGCTCAATAAAATCGTAAAACCAATCGGCCGCTTTACCAAGTGCTTGTACTACTGGGCAAACAATCCAACCAAGTGCACCAGAAGCCTTAGAGCAGGGGCTAGCCTCTTCTTGTGTACCGCCGCCATCATTATTCGCGTCATCCGTAATATCACCAACGATATCGTCAGTTGTGGTGTCATTACCGCTCTCGTCTTTGTCTTTTTCGGTCTTATCAAGCGCTTTTTTGACAGCTGGAGCGGTATCGTTAATACGCTCAACGGCGCCATCGCAAGTGTGTTTCCCGGATTTCTTGCTCACCCAGCTACTGTCCCAATCGTTCTTAACGATATCTTGGTTAGAGTAATATTTCTTCTCCATTTTGCCGGTGCTAGGATTCGGAACCTTAACTTCAAAGTAGTTGTTTTTATTCATCAAATCCGGATCACCGCTATAAGGACTTGATTTGCTACAAGCGGTCGTAAAATCATTGAAGTACAAGAAATAATTAATTAAGTCGTCTGTGAAAGTTCCCCGATCTCCCCATGAAACCAGATAGCTATTGCTTTTCTTTTTGTTATTGTAGAGCTTTTTCACATGATCCATCGCTCCATCCGTATTCAGCCAGAATGTAATACCATCTTGTCCGATCGCATCGCTACATTTAGCAACTTTGTCGCCCCTAATACCACCATTGCTAAAATAAGGCACCAACAGACCGGGTTTGTCGCCATCGCAAACCAGCTCTTTCTCGGAAATACCTAGTGTAGACTTAAATAGATTCACTAAGTTTTCGCTATTATCATCGCAATATATCGTCCCATTATTAACCTTGCCCTGTATTTGGTTTTCCAGCCAGGCTCCAGTCGGTATTTCGATATGTTCTCCCCAACCTCCAAGACTATTAAAGAAATTCTTGCTAGGGTTACCGCCAGAATATTGTATAGAGGCATCTTCTTCAACTTTCTGCTTGACGCACTTACTGAACACATTCGCCACTAACTGAATTTTTCCGGCTTCTTTCATCTGGCTCAAAGCTTCTGAGGTCTTGATCGCCATTACTTGCGAACCAATTACTGTGCCGAGCAGCGTAGAAATGACCGCTGCCCAGATTACAAATTTTTTCCAGCCGTTTTTCATTACTCCTCCAATTTCTCGATTACCCGCTGCATCGCGTCAACTACGGCATTCTCCTCACCATAAGTAATCTCGTCATTCTCATCGTACGCAAAGAAAATTGCCTGCGGCACGGAAAAACTTTGACTCATCGATTCTAGAGTATCCTTGTAGTCTGCGACAATCTCCGTACAATCCGCAGCAATACTATTGCCATCTAGCGCACAGTTATTCGCATCCATTGCGATCTGCAAATCTTTCTTCTCTTGGACAAACTCATCGAACCGCTCCGCTACGGTCGCTATAGTATAGTTCTCACTTGTCAGATAATCTTTGAGAGGATCGGTGTTCTCGGTTTTGTAAACAGTATACAGTATATTGTATAAGTCCACGGATTGTCTAAAGGCTCCGGCCTGCTTCGCTAGGGTGTCCTGTATTTTTTTCACATCGTCGCGCACCTCTGTATCAAGCTTGTCAGCATTGAACTTCGTAAGCTTATCTCGAAATTGAACGAACTGCTCAATATTTTGATTAAGCATATCTCGTGTCTCGGGATTCATAATGTCATTGGTGGTTTTTTCGCGAAAATAGACGTCCTGGAAGAAAGACTCAATTTGACGTGTGGAGTTAAGATTCTGCTGGAATAGGGCTAAGATATCTTGATTATTGTTTTTGAACAAAAACGGCAGGGTTATTAATAGGACAAATAGACCCACTGCTCCAACAATTAAGGCTATGATTAACGGTCTTCTATTGCTACGGGGTCTATTATTGACTACCACATCCCCCTCCCCACTGCCTACTGTCTGTATTGGGTGTAGGGGGTCTGTCGGCAAGGGAGCGTTCAGCGGCGTCGGAGGAGTGAGGTTGGCGGAGGAAATGATTTTATTGTTGGCGGTCGAATCTGGGGAGACTAGAGAATTTGTAGGGTGGGTGGGTGGCTGAACTGGAGTATCAAACGCGTCAGCGTTTCGCGCTCCGGCCGTGCCCAAAGAATCCTTACCTTCATCCATATTTATTATGTTAGCATAATCGGCATGTGATGACAAGTTGGGATTTTGTGAATGACGTGAGCGGAAAATGTTGTCGAGTTGATGCTAGAGTCTGCCACTGCATCCGCCGAGCATGGGACAAGCCACTACCAATAACGCTACTATCTTTCTTCTCCGCATATTACCACCTCCATTCTCTGCGGCATTGGTCTACAAGTTGCGTGAATCTTCTGGTAGCACGTAATGCTCCAGATTGAGTAATTTTTCCTCATTGCTTCTTATCCTCCTTCTTGTCAATGTACTTATTCCCAGTGGGTAGTCCTCCGATTTTACTATGATTCCCTATTTTATGCAATTATAAGCGGTTTCAAGAGTATTTCATCCCTCTAATGGTACGAGCGTGAGTTATCATACATGCTAGAATGAGACTGTGGATAAAAATATCCATGGGGTCTGAAGCGGTTCACTGAGTTTTTACTCCAACTAGCGAATGCCCTCAATAATTGAAGATCGTGAAGTTACTCTCTAATCCTAGACAGGAAAGGGTCGAGAAAAGCTGCTTGGGCCTAGCTATGGCTAGTCACCACTTGAAGTAACTTCTTTAGTCTGAGCTTGCATCGGATAACGTTTTGGCTTTTGTCCGTAGCGGGGTTATCTATCCCAACAATGGTACGGCTGGCAACGTCGGCAACAACGGCAACTGGTGGGCGCGTACTGCTAAATCCGCTACCAACGCCTATGATTTGGGCATGAATCCCTCCAATGTCAACTCAGAGTCAAATAATAACAACCGTTATCATGGTTTCTCCCTCCGCTGGAGGTTGCCGGTTGCGGTGCCGATCTTTGTTACTATGGATTCCAAAAACACAGAACCCCTCCTTGCGGGGGGTTCTGTCTAAGTTGAGCGATCAAACAATGTGATTGCCCGCGCTTAGCGCAACTGGCGGCGGCTAGCAATGTAGTAGCCTGCAGCAGTTACGATTGAGCCAGTAGCGATGACGCCACCAACAATGGCTTCTGGACCAGTAGTCGGCAACTCTTTCGGAGTTTCCGGAGTCGGTTCTGGAGTTGGGGTTGGAGTTGGTTCATCCTTACAGTATTTGTTGAGCTTGACGCTCGCGCTGTCTTGGATGGTCTTCTGACCAACACCGGCTTGCGCCCAGTTGATCAAAGTGTTATCACCACAAGCAAGGTTCTCGTCTACAACTTCAGCAGTGAAGTAGATGTAGGCGTTCGCACCTGAAGCATAGTTACCGATACGAATACCGTTCGTGACGATAGAATCTTGAACAATCTTAGCACCATTCGGGTGGTTAGAGTTCTTGATAACGCTTGAGCCAACAACATATTTCAAGTTTGCTGGAAGGATATCTTTGATAGCAACGCCACTTTGGCTTTTGTCGCTAGTGTTCTCATAACCAATACGGAACTCTACCTTATCGCCAACCTTAGCGTCGACTGACTCTTTCCAAGTGCGATCTTCGCTACCAGCGAGACGAACTTTCTTGTCGACAGTGTATTCGTAATCAAATACAGCTTTCACCTGGATGGTGACATAGTTCGCATACTGGTAACAACCAGGTACGCGACCATCAAGAGCGTCGTAACCAATCATGGTACCACCACTCTTTGACTTAACGATGTCATCGCTTAGGGTCAAACCGCCGAGACCAATGCTATTGTTCTCAAGCAAAGCGGAACCGTAAACGTACTCCAAGTGGAAAGGAACATCGTCTTCTTTTTTGCTATTAAAGTTGACGTAATCCCAGTACTCGGTTGGAGTAGCGTTTGATGAATCAATGAAACCATTGACCTTAACTTGCTTACCAACAGTGCTTGGAATGCTGAAGGAAACATGAGTGTTCTCAGCTACAGCATCAGTACCGTTCGGGTTATTGTTGTGGACATACATACGAATGATGTAGGTCTTACCATCTTCAACTTCGATGTCGTTGTTGTTCCAGATGTTAGTTTTGTTATCGCCTTCACAGCGTTTGTCATCGCGGAGCACACATTCGCGCGCACCGACGAAGTTCTTTTCGCTGCCACCGATAGGTTCGCTATCAGAGATCGAGTTAAAGACAACTTTGCCTGGGTATTTAGGATCATTTTTACAGCTCTCATAGTCGGCAGAAGCTTTGTTACAAGTCTTGCCGAGAGCGCCACCGTTAATTTGTTCAACTGTGTAGCTTGAGCGACCATTCTTGCCGGTCTCTGGGTTGTAACCGAAGTTATCACCCCAAGCCGAAACGAGCGTTGGCAACGCCGCTACACCCGCGATAGAGGCCGCAGTGGCCGCAACCGCAATTGTAGATTTAATTGCTGATTTCATAATAATCTCCTTTTCGTGGATTATGATACTTGATAAAATTAAAGATTATTTGTTTTCGCTTTAGCTTAAATTAATATCAGTTTGTTTTCTACTCCTGGTCCATTTTGTTAAACTCCATAGTCCGCAATCGAATCATCTCAAACACAAGGCTTGGTATGTGGGTGGCGAAATATAAGGCGCCACCCAGAAGAGTAATGTGCATCTTCCCCTGGAGGGCATACTTAAATTCAAATTTGAGTTTTCATCGCCAGATACATGACAATCTGTACTGTCATACTGTAGGCGATGTAAATTGTAGCCAATCCGATACCGGCTCTGATTGCGAGTTGCAACATGGTGAAGTTTCCGCCAATCTTTTTGTGCCGGCGGTAAGAGTGGATGGTTGCTACCAAAAACGCAAACGCCAAAATAGCGATTACGACGCGCGGCCAGACCAACGATGTCCTTTTCACCAGCCAAAGCGAGACGACTACGGATGCGACAATAAAGCCGTAGCGCTGCTTATCTGTCCACTCCCAGTGATTAGTCTTCAAGTCGTAGACCATCGCCCCCATAAAAACGAGCGGGGCCATTGTTAACAGTGCGAAAAACGTATTCATAATAAATCGCCCTCCTTTTTGATATTTCAGACACATACCAGTTAAGGTTGTATCTGAGATGATTCGACTGCTAATGGACCTCAGCCCAAACCGCTTTTGCCCGGTTTGTACCGACTGATTCCATTGTAGCACACATCATAGAAAAAGTCAAGTATTTTATCATAAAATAGCAATAGCGTAATGAAAGTAATTTTACCTCTGTTATAATTGGTAATTCTGCGAAAGATGATTTTGGGAAAATAATTATGTATAGATATAAGCATAAGCTTGACGGGTGATATTTATTATTCTTATGTTTGTAAAATATGGGATTTATAGATGGAAATTAGTTCCATATTATGGCAAGAGTGTCAATCTCAAGCAATTTCGTTAATTTATGGCAAAAAGAAATACCCCGCAGCAAGCTGCGGGGGTGTAGGACTGGGATGGGGGTTAATAGTTACAAATACAGGTTAACGGGAACAGGAATGGAATTATTCTTCCGGCGGGATCTGGTTGTCATACCCAAGGTCTTTAAGCCACTGATTCATGTAATCCAAGGAAACAAGCTGGTCGAGATTTTTAATCTCTCCCTGCAACATTTTTGGCTTCTCATCAATACCGTAGAGAGCAAGGCAATCAAATACATGCGCTATCGTTACTTTAGGCTTTTTAGCGGGGCCAGATTCTGCGGGCTTTTCATCCTTACCAGAAGACTGGTCGTCTGAGCCGGTTCCAGAAGGGTCTGCCTTTGTGCCTTTATCGCCTTTGGAATTGCCAGACGAATCCTGATGAGGATTCGTCTGCTGGTCAGCAGACTTGAGACGCTCATAGCGCGCTTTCAACTTCTTGTACTCCTCGGTATCACACGCGTCGAGGGCGGCCTTCATCGCATTCAATATCTCAAGCGAGAAATCATCTTTCGCTTCCTCAGCCTGCTTGATCCAAGAGTTAACTTTTTTTCTCTGACTAGAGAAAAAGTTTTTCTCCTTGTTGTTCTGAGGCCTATTGGTTTTCTTCTGATCTTCAAATTCCTGCGCCGCCCGTAATTCTTTAAGAAACAATGCTGCAACCGATTCTTTGCCGTCTAAATCCGTAAAGGCATTCGCAAGAAAGGTCATGCCATTTCTGTACTCCGTCATAAACTGCTCTGCCTCGGCCATGAGGGGCTTATACTCATCGATGAAGTCTTTGAAAAGCGTTTCACGATCAGCATATGACATTTCTTTCAAATATTTGACCAAGTTATCATCGGTCAGCTGGCACCACAAATCATACTGCGGTCTCGCAGACTCATTGATCGGCGACACATCTTCGGATTCTTCGGTATCTACCTGTGACTCCGTCGGCGTGGTCTGCTTTCTTTCGGGCTCCGCATTCTTCTTGGATTTCTTGGACTTTTTCGCTCTCAGCGGCGGCTCTTCCGTCGGAAGCTCCTTGCCGTCTTCGACCTTGGCCCACAGGTCCTCAACCTGATTGAGACGAGTAACGAAATCAACGGCGAGATCCAGATCGGGGAGAATATGCACACTGTTTAACGCGGCGATATAACACCCCTCGAGCCGGCCTTCGCTGGCGATGATCTTGCTATCTGTCTTCGGATCATAGGTCTTTCCCTTGTAAACAAGCTGAGGTATTACAACCAGACGGGACTCAGTGTCATCTGCAATCACGTAGGTATCCTCCTCTTCGAGGATGTCACAGACCTTTTCATAGGTGACGTGACCCAATGTCCATTGCCATGCCAAGGTGCGCTGCATTGCGCCCAAGTTGTCGTAGTTGCGGAAAGAAATGCTGAAAATTGAATTCTTCTTCGGAAAAAGATATTTTGCCATAATTTTTACCTCCTAAGGTTCTAATCTACAAGCGATGTCCTACAAACCGCTTGCGTATGGTTTCATTGTAGCACACTTGGTTAGAAATGTCAAGTGTTTTATCATGAAATATAAGCAGTTTGGAGCGGGATTTTAATGATTATGTCTGGGGATAATATGGTAGAGTAGTTGCTTCAACGCTGTAGATGTGATTCCCTTGCTAGATTTAAGGGGAGAAAATGGGAATTTTGCGAGGTTCGGGGTTCACTTTGGTGCGAAATATGCTATAATGTGAGTGTACACTGGTATGGTGGGATTAGCTCAGTTGGTTAGAGCGTCTGATTGTGGTCCAGAAGGTCGCTGGTTCAATTCCAGTATCCCACCCCAGGTTGTACAAGTTGCGCTTTTGGGCGCTTTTTTTTGATGATTTGTTGGAGAAATGGCAAGAATAAGCTATAATTGTGGAAAGGAGGAAGATGATGTTTGGAACTAACAGGCAAGCACAAGACAAGAGGAAAGCCAAGGAGGAAGAGCGCCGTAAGCAATGGATGAGGAGCGAGATTGAGGACGTTTTTGGCGATATGATGGAGGAGATGGGAAAGTAGGCCAAGCTAATATCGTCGGGTTGGGCTGTCGGGCTGGTTGCGTTTTTGGATTTTCGGGGGAGTTGTGTGGTATAATGGCTGTGCGGGGTTTGGTCGCGCTAGGATGCGACTAGATGCCTAGAATTATATGCGAGTGTAGTACAGCGGCCAGTATGCAAGTTTTCCAAACTTGAGATGAGAGTTCGATTCTCTCCACTCGCACCAACAAAATAGACACCATGTCAAGATGGTGTTATTTTATTGTTCGGTTTTTTGTCCATCATTGATCTTTATAGTAACTTTATAGTAAAGTTGTTTAATGGAGGTAGAATCAGACATAAGAGCTTTATAGCAGCTTTATAGCAGTCAAGCTTGTTCGGTTTTTAATCATTGATTAACCACACTGCGCGTGGGTCAGTTGCACTTTTGCCATGCCTTATGATTAGCCCTTTTTCTTCTAAACGCTGTAGCCTTAATGACACCGTTGGACGAGTCATATCTAATAAATCCATAATTTCACCCGTTCCAATTCCATTTGGGTGTAAACGAACAACATTTAGGACTGATTCCGACTTACTTGGCAATTCGCGCAACAGTTTCTCATCTAGACGCAAAATTGCCTCTAGCCGTAGTTGCACATTTCCACCTGTCTGGATATAAATTGGATCAATGTACCCAATTTTACGCATTTCGTTAACCATACGCTTAATCCCCTCACCAAGTTCCTGCCCAAAGCGTAATTCGGTGCAAACCCTGGCAATGCGAGGATTGCGCGCAAAACGGCTAATTTTTAATAGATCGGTAGTCCTTGCTAACCCTGGAAAAACTCCTGGACTGATAATTTCTATACGGGCAGGATAAAGCTCGACGTGGATATAATCCCCAGACATGCTATAAGACCGATGTATAAAGGCGTTCACTAACCCTTCTAGCCACACATCATGCGGAATGATATCTTGAAAAATAAATTCTCCGTTTGGCCCTAAAGATTTTTTCTTATAGACTAGCTTGCTAACAATTTCTATACTTTTTCGTAATAATGTAGGTATATTGCCGTCCAGGCGATAATCGTGGTTTGCATCAATATTCAAAGTTGATCCAGTACCTCTCTCATCCGACAAAAATTTCGTTATGCGGACGCTCGCTTGAGGGAAAATATCTTGCGGGTGCTGCGAAAATAACAAGTGGCAGGCATTAGTCTGCCTGTTATATTTGTCAACTAGGAAACGCGCTTTCAGCGTATCGACGTAGTTCTCTGGTTTTGCCCCGATGTTACGCGCGTACCTCTCTACTAACGGGATATCCAAATCTTTTGTATTGCTGCCCTTAATAATCTCTCCGTCATATTGACGTACGCCCTTATTATATTCGAGTTCTAGCCTATCGGAGTGGCGGAGCTCACGTGTTTCATCACCAATGCGCAAAAAGCATTTACCACACTGGTCTTCATGTACCATGTCTGAAGGCGGAATAGTCAGAAATAAAATTTGGTCTTTTTCGCCATCTGTCGCTATGACATCAACTTTATCAATCATAACCTTAATTGGCGGACGGGTGTAATCATAAATCGCTTGCGGCAAGTCATTCTCAATACCTTTACGATTGCGTATCCCTGCTACTACTCCATTGCTAGCGCCAAACACAATTGCGCCGCCCTCGGCATTCGCAAAAGCAATGATCGATTTAGCGATATCTTTTAGATCAATTTTTATACCTTTTCGATCAAACCATTGCCCCTCCGTGCAGGAATTTAACAAATAGTTGGCGCGATTTTCGATAGGCAAATTAAGTAAATTTTCAATATAAACAGGTTTCATAGTATGATTATATCATGCTGCTATAAAATTTTATAGTACCTTTATAGCAAATTAATTTAACAGGGGCGGAGATCAATATTCATATTTTATAGTAACTTTATAGCGGAATTACTACTGGCATAAAGCAAGTATCTGTTTCGAACTTCGCATATTGTCTCGCACCATAAGAGATTTTCAGTGGAATTGGCTGGAAATTTTTTGTTGTCTAGGAATCATCACTGGAAGAAACAGAGGTAGGCGGCAGCGCCGACGGCGGCGCCGAGGATAATGGTGAGCAAAATCAGAAATACAAGCGGAGCTTTTGAACGACGGTTCGACGGAACGATGACAGTCGGCTTCGTCGGTAGCTCCTGGCGCGGAGCGGGAGCGGATTTCTTCGCGTAATGGTTTTTGCGGCCCTTGACCGGGGATTTCGCGCTCTCGGCGGGACTTGAAACTGCGGCGCGTTCTACCTTGGGATTAAACTTCTGCGGGCTATTCGACAGCGGGCGCTTTTCGACGTTGACCGAGCGCAAAAATGGAGATTCTCCGCCCAAGGCGTAGCGATTATTGTCCGGCTCGGACTTTTTCTTGCTAAAGCTGTAATTTGAGATGTTGTCAGCCTTAATCGTGGGTAGCTCAGGGCTAGCCGCGACATGGCCGGCGGCAACTCTTTGCGCCTTGATGCTGCCAGTCGGAGCTTTATCACCAATCGGCTGAGGTGGATTCTCGACATGATAATTCTCAACCACACCTAGATCTTCAGGGGTGCTGGCTTTCTTCTTCAAGTTTAGCTTCGGCGGCTCAGCCATGACGTAAGAATTATCACTAGGCAAGGCTGCGGGCTGATTGGTAGAAAAGTTCTTCGGTTTGGTACGGAAACGCGGAGAATGCGCGGTGACCATACCAAGCGCTTCGGCGGTCTGCACTTTCGGACTAAGCTTGCGAGCGCGAGGCTTAGCATTGCGGCGGGCGCCGGCCAGCATCTGGGGATCGCGCGCGGCGCTGACTTTGCGCTTCGGGCGCGCAGGAGCAGGGCTTTTCGTCTCGGGGGTAGACGGGACAATCTTGACAGTCAGCGCATGTTCATCTTGGACTGGGGCGCTAGGCTGGCCGCTTGTGAGAGCTTTGGCGGAACGTCCGGCATGAACTTGGCCAGGTGAAACAATCTGGGCATCGATAGTATTCCGGCGCAAGAGTCGAGCCAGTTTACCCGAGGGCGCAGCAGAATGTAGGGTATTGCTGACGGGGCGCGCAACCTGGGCCATACGAGAATTAGGTGGCAAGACGACCGGAGCCGGCTTCGGACGAGCGGCGGCACCGAGCTTGAGCGAGGTACGGACAATGGGGATCTCGCGCTCCGGACGCTTCGGCACGCTAGGAGGCTGGACTTTCGCCAAAGGATCAAGCGAACTCGAGCGAGTGTCAATCTTCGCTTTCGGGTCATCAGCGCGACGCAATAAGGCAGAAGCAGAGGTGCGCGTCGACTCCATGCTACGCTGAATCGAGCCATGGTGGAGATTGGCGGCGGATTTAGTCTGCTGAATGCCGGCTTGCTTCGCGGCAGCATTGACCGCTTCGCGGGCGGAGGTTACCATGGCAACCTGAGGCTGATTAGCCTGTTGAGCGTAGAGAGCATTAATCGCAGCTTTCGCAGAGGTCACTGGGGTGGGTTGAGTAGTGGCTGGAGGTTGACTCGAGGTCGATGACTGATTAGACTTTAGCGGCTGGGCGGATTTTGCCGCACCAAAATCAATCTGCTGCCGGCCCAGCGCGGGAGTTTCAGGTTGATTTTGGTCTTTGGTGTCCATGCTTAGTCTTGTACCTTCTTTGCGATTTCAACAATATCAATAAACTGGTCGGCAATCAAGCTCGCGCCACCGACGAGGAGACCGTTAACCTCAGGAACAGTCAGGTAGCCGCCGGCGTTGGACGGATTCACGCTGCCGCCGTACAACAGCGGAATGGATTTAGCCGCGGAAGTGCCATAGGTGTCTTTGAGTGTGCGGCGGATGAAGCCCGCAATATCGCCGATCTCGTCAGGAGCAGCAATCCGCGCATCAGTTGTTGTACTAATCGCCCAAACTGGCTCGTAAGCGATAATTACTTTCGGGATATCCTCGGTCGAAACTTCGGAGAGTCCGCCGAGAAGCTGATCCCGAATTACGTCCTCAGTCTCGCCAAAAGTATGCTCGGTTTCGGTCTCGCCGATACAGAGAATCGGGGTGATTTGGTTGCGCAAGGCGGCAGCGACCGAAGCGCGGATATCTTTGTCAGTTTCGTGGAAGAGCTGACGACGCTCGGAATGGCCGATAATGCCGTAGTCGACAAGTCCGCGCAACTGAGTATAAGAAACAGCACCGGTATAAGCACCGAAATCATGCGGGTTGCCAGTCTGGGCTGCAAGGCGTAATTTTTTCCGATCAATCTGAAGCGATAGCGGCTGTAAGGCGACGAGGGAGGGCGAAACGACAACGGTAAGAGAGCGCGAGGCGCGAAGCTTTTGTGAAAGTTTATGAAGATAGATGGATGATTCTCCGACAGAGAAATTCATCTTCCAGTTGCCCACGATATATGATTTCATATACTAAGTATAACACACATACCCGTGAGCGGGATTATAATTATGACCGGCGAACGAGGCCGAGGATGCCGCGGAGGGCGTAAAGTGTGTCTTCGTGCGAGCGGACGGTGATGGTATCAAAGCCCATTTGGACGACCGGATAATCGTTACCGCCAGGCTGGGTCATGTCGCCAAAGTAGAGGACGTCGGACTTTTCGGCTTTGAGTTCTTCGAGAAGGTGCTTCATGCCAAATTCCTTGTTCATGCCAGGAGCGGCAACGTTGATGGACGTCGTGCCGCCGATTTCGTAAAGAAAGTCAGGCAATTTTTCTTGGCATTTCGCAACGATGGCTTGGCGCTTTTTCATGTCGGGATCCCAGTCGTATTTTTCGGAAGTACCCATGGCTTGACCAAGGGCGGAAAAAGTGACTTGGGAGAGGCGATTTTCGATAATTTCGTCTCCAGGTTTGAGCCGATCAGCCTCCCAGTAGCCGAGCTCTTTGGCAGATTCTTCAAGAACTGTTGTAATTTTCACAGCATCTTCGGCTTTGAGCGGATAATTATAGACCTGTTCCCAATCGTGTTGCTCGAGATTATAGCGGTAATACTGCGTGCCTTGCGCGACAAAGAGATGGAGATGAGTGAGCTGCTCTTCGGTCACATTGGCCTTTTTGAGCTCATCAACAATTTGAATCAAAAATTGCTCAAACTTTTGACCAGAAATCGGACAAATTTCGAAATAATTAAGACATTCGGTCAGGGTCTCGGCCATCTCTGGCGGGATAGGGGTCTTGGCAATATTTAGGGTCTGATCAATGTCGAACGCAAGAATACGCTTATGGTTAATCGGGGTTTGATACATGGTTCCTCCAAAGTTAATGTTTTTAGTATAACACAGCTCAGCGTCGGGAAGTTCATATTGACATTTTAGCGGAAGTGTGATATAATGGAAAGATAGGTGTATATTTGGTGAACCTGGCCATGAATCTTAAGAAAGGATGTGATTTGTTTGTTAAATATCGCGGGAGGCAATTTATTGCCAAAAATTTTGTTACTTTTGTACCTGATTAATGTAGTGTCGTGTATGGTAGTAAGGTTTCATTATGGCGGGAAACTCATCATCGACGACCAGACATCTGATGAGACCAGCAAGGTGTGGCTGATTGCGGGGTTGCAGAATCAACCACAAACAGCGTATCGCTACATTGAAATCGAGGGGTACGAAAAAGCTTACCTGAAGTATTCTTATCTTGGTTTTAGCCCAAAAGCTGCGGCTCAACAAATGGGAGAAATCATAGAGAAAGACGATGTTGTATGCGGAGTGTCGGTTGGCGCGAAACCGTTGGAGTATGCGGAGAGCCTTGATGAAGTACGGATGATTTTGATCAATCCCTGTGGTCACCCTAAGGCTTTGCGCCCCGAATTCTACTACCTGACACGCTGTCTTTCACCTCTGACGGAAGTGGTGTCGTATGCGTTGGGATGGATAGCAGTCATACCTATGGTTCCCGCCGACATTGGAGTACATTCTTCGGTTGCGCTGCTTGTCGATCAGCTGTTTTGGATAGGCTGGGGAGACCCTCAGTTCAATCCTACGAATTGCGGCGTAGTAGTGAGCACGGAGGATGAATTCCTAGAAGCGGAGTCCTTATGTGACATTTATCGAGGTGCGGATTTCGCAGAAATCAGTACTAAACATGGTAGGACGGGCTCAAATAGCAATGGTGACGCCACAAAGTATGAACGCGCAATCAATTCACTTCTGCATTAAAAGTAGGCGGTCGATTATCGGCCGCCATTTTTATGCTATAATTATAGGTATGAAACTATCAGAAGAACTAATTTGGCGCGGATTTGCCGCCGAAACTACAATCAAAGACCCAGCAGAGCTAGATACGAGGGCGTCGAAGCAGTTCTATTGGGGGGCGGATCCGTCGGCTAATTCCCTGACGATTGGAAACTTAGCGGCGGCGATGATGTGCGCGTGCTTTGTGCGGCATGGTTATAAGCCATACCTCTTAGTAGGAGGCGCGACGGGGCAGATTGGCGATCCGAAAGATAACGGAGAGCGCGATCTGAAGACTTTGGAAGAAGTGGAGCATAATAAGGCTTGTATTGCGGCGCAGATGAAGCGGGTGGTACAGAGTCCGGATTTGACACAGGTGGATAATTATGACTGGTTTAAGGACATGAAGTATCTGGAGTTTTTGCGAGAAGTCGGGAAAGCGTTTTCGATGACACAGCTGCTGGACCGGCAATTTGTCCAAAAGCGGATTGGCGAAGGTGGCAGCGGGATTTCCTACGCGGAGTTTTCGTACACGCTAATACAGGGGTATGATTTCTTACATCTGTACCGAACGTTTGGGATTGATTTACAACTCTGTGGGGCGGACCAGTTTGGGAACTGCTCGAGCGGAATTCATCTGATTAAGCGGCTGGAGGGGGCGACGGCGGATGCTTGGAGTACGCCGCTCGTGATTGATCCGGCGACAGGGCGGAAATTTGGTAAGTCGGAGGGGAATGCGGTGTGGCTGGATGCGAAGAAGACGTCGGTGTTTGATTTTTATCAATTCTGGGTGAATCAGCCTGATGAGGCGGTGGAATATTTGATGAAGATTTACACCTTGCTAGAGAAGCCGGAAGTCGAAGAGCTGATGCGGAAGCAGGCGGAAGACCCGGGGGCGAGGGTGGCGCAAAAAGCGTTGGCGAAAGGCGTGACTGAGGTCGTACACGGAAAGGCAGCGGCAGAAGCAGTGATTAATCTTAGTGAAAGATTGTTTGCGGGAGATTTGGGAGAGTTGAGTGCGGACGAGATTAGCGAAATGGGGGAGTACTTAGCGCAAGGGCAAATGGGGAGGGGGCTGTTTGAATTATTAGTAGATACGGGGCTGTGTGCTAGTAAAAGCGAAGCGCGGAAACTAGCAAGCGCGGGGGCGATTAGCGTGAATGGGGTGAAAGTGAGCGAAGATAGGGTAATTGACCAAGTTGCGCTGCTGAAACGCGGGAAAAATAAGTTTGCAGTCGTGATGTAGACTAGGTATATCTTTCTATTGTATCATAGATTATGACATTTGTCAATAGATAAGTGACGGGAAAGTGATAATTGGCGATTTTAGGCGAGGAAAAGTAGTTTTTATGCTATTTGTGATATAATTAGGGGTATGGATAAAACTGCGAAGAATTCGAAAAATCACTCCTCGAAACGAGGAAATATGGGGGTTTATTCTAGCCTTGTCGCCGACCGGACGAAGAAATTGGTCAAGTCGGCCAGTAATAAAGTCAAAAGTGGGGGAAAGAAGAAAGCAGCGGAGAATCCGAAGCTGAAACCCTTGCCGAAAGAGCAGCCAGCGAGGTTTTTTGCACATTTTCGCTGGGAGCGGATTAAGGCTTACTGGTTTTCGAAGGCGGGAGCGAAGCGGATTGGGAAGATTTTTGCGGCGTGTGTTTTGATTGGGATTATCGCAGTGGGGGCGTTGTTTGTATATTATAAGAACCAGTTGAAAGAGATTCAGCTGAATGATTTAACGATTTCGGAGACGGTGAATACGTATCTGGACCGGAATGGGGTGGTGTTATGGGAAGACAAAGGCGATGCGGACTATCGTCTAGTCGTCGACGAGGGAGACATTGCAACCTATGCGCGCCAGGCGACGGTGGCGATTGAGGACCGGAACTTTTATAATCATCCTGGGGTGGATATTGGAGCATTGATGCGAGCGACGTTGTCGACTTTGAGCGGTCGCGGCGTACAGGGGGGTTCGACTTTGACGCAGCAGTTGATTAAGCAGATTTATTTCTCTGACGAGGCGGCGAGCGCGAACCGTGGTGGGATTGCGCGTAAGGTGAAAGAGTTGATTCTGTCGATTGAGCTGGAAAAAATGTACAGCAAAGAGCAGATTATTACGATGTACCTCAATGAGTCGCCATATGGTGGACGCCGGAATGGGATCGAGAGTGCGGCGCAGACCTATTTTGGGAAGAGTGCGAAAGAATTGACCTTGGCTGAGTCGGCATTGCTAGCGGCGATTCCGAATAACCCAGGGGTGCTCAACCCGTATAATACGGCTGGGAATGAGGCCTTGATTCATCGGCAACACAAGGTGTTGGATGATATGGTGGAGATGGGCTATATTAACGCTGATGAGGCGAAAGCGGCAAAAGAGGTGGCGATTCTTGACCAGATTCAGCCGGAGTCGAGCCAATATGATAATATCAAGGCACCGCATTTTGTGCTTGAAGTGCGCGATCAGCTAGAAGAGAAATATGGGATTCAGTTCATGCGTACTGGGGGTTATACGATTACGACTTCGCTAGATTATCGTGCGCAAGAGATGGCGGAGCGGGCGGTAGCGAACGGCGCGCAGCTGACGTATTTGAATAATAGCGATAATATTGCGCTGGCGTCGGTGGACGTGGAAACTGGGCAGGTACTAGCGATGGTGGGGTCGATCGACTGGAATACGCCGGTGTATGGCGAGGTGAATGCTGCGGTGTCGGATTTGGAGCCGGGGTCGTCGATTAAGCCATTGCTAGATTATACGCCGTTATTCTCGCTGACAGGTGATCAAGTGTATGGCCCAGGGTCGATCCTGAAAGATGAGAATATTGACCATATTTATTGTGCCGGATATACGGGCGGGAACTGTGCGCTACGGAACTTTAGCGGGAGATTCTATGGAAACTTGACCGCGCGACAGTCGCTCGGTAACTCTTTGAACATTGGCGCGGTGAAAGCTTTGGCGCTGGCGGGGATTGACAACGCGCTGGAGATTCTGCATGGGCTGGGAGATAAAAGCTATTGTGTTGGAAATACGACCGCTGGACTATCGATGGCGATTGGGAGCGGCTGTATGGTGAAGCCGATTGAGCATGCGAATGCGTATGCTTCGATTGCGCGAGGCGGGGTGTATCGTGAGCTAGCATATGTCCTAGAGGTGAAAGATTCGAGTGGTAAGGTACTCGATAAGTGGGAAGATAAGGAAGGCGAGCGGGTTGTCGATGAGCAGGTAGCGTATGAGATTGCCGATATTATGGGCGATCATGCGGCAAGGCGAATTATGTTTGGCGACACGGCGAGCATGTTTGGCTTCAATATTCCAGGAGTGTGGACAGGTAGCAAGACCGGTACGACGACGACGACGAACAGTGCGGTCGCAAAAGATAACTGGATGGCAAGTTTCTCGACGGCGATTGCGACGGTGATTTGGAATGGACGCCATGATGGTTCGGGTCTATCGAGCAGCTTGAACAACGTCGTGCGACGCGTGATGGCGGACTATATGGAGCCAGTACATAAGGAGCTGTATGCGAGCGAGGGGAAATGGAAGTCGGGTGATAAACCGGTGCGCCCAGCGGGGATTCAAGATTTGACGATTAATGGCGTGACTGATATCTGGCCGAGCTGGTACAACTCAAAAAAATCTGGAGTGCAATCTGAAAGTGTAGCTTTTAACAAGGATAATGGGCTACGTGCCGCGGATTGTACACCAGAGAGTAAGCGGATTACGGTGGAAGTGACACGGTCGAAAGATCCAGTGTCAGGGGTGGAGATTATGAATGTACCAGATGGATATAAGTATGATGAGTTTGATACCTGTGAGAATACGACGGCGGATGTAAACCCATCGGTGGCTATCAGTAAGGTAGCATCGGGCGGTGCGTCGTATCTCAACATCGTGCTGACTAAGGGTACGTATGATTTGAAGAGCTATAAGATTACGGTCGATGGCGAGGTAGTGGACAGTGGTAGTGCATCTGCTGGGACGATACACCAAGCCTTGAGCGGCGACGAAAAGTTAGTGGTCGTAGAGGTGACTGACACAAATGGCAACACGACGCGCAAGACGTATGAGTTGACCGAGAGCGAAAGCGACTAGGTAAGTGCGCATAGGATAGGACCGGTTGAAGAGCCGGTCCTATTTGCTGTTGCGGGATTTCGTCTTGGTCGGGCGAGGGGATTTTGAACTGCCACGAGCTGAGGCGGACTTTGCCTTAGAGCTCGAGCTGGAGACGAGCTTGGCAAACATCATGGTGCCAGCAGCAGTTTGGTTGAGGCGCTGAAATTCGACCTCAACTTCTTTGCCGATATAGTTTTTTGCCTTTTCGACGACGACCATGGTACCGTCTTTAAGATAGCCTACGCCTTGGCTTGGGCCACTACCGCTTGAGACCAACTTGACGGAGGCGCGTTCGCCGGGGAGATACTCGTTGCGTAACACAAGAGCAAGCGCGTTGAGGTTCAAGGTGTCGATATGTTCCGTGGCGGCGACTTTTTGGAGATTAAAATCATTCGTCAAGATTGCTCCACGCCCGGACTTAGCTAGTTCAATTAGACGGTTGTCAACCGGAGTATGGTCCAGTGGGTCGTCGAGGATGGTGAGATTAAAATAGACAACGCGCTCAAGCTCGCGCACGGCGTCAAGGCCAGCGCGGGCGCGTATACGTTTATCGTGATCCTTACCGTCAGCGAGCAGCTGTAATTCCCCAATCACGCTGCGCGGGATAATCATGTCATCACCGATAAAACCCGTCTGGGCGACTGCGACGAGACGCGGGTCCATCAAGGCAGAAGTGTCGACATAAATCTTGCGATTACTGCTTAGCAAAGGTTTTTGACGAGTTTTAAGCAACAAAATGCTGGTTTCGGCTAGCAATATCAGAGTAATGACTAAAATCAATAATTCCATAGTTCTCGTATACTAT
Source organism: uncultured Candidatus Saccharibacteria bacterium (assembly GCA_964523355.1). Taxonomy (GTDB): domain Bacteria; phylum Patescibacteriota; class Saccharimonadia; order Saccharimonadales; family Saccharimonadaceae; genus Nanosyncoccus. The sequence goes on from CAZFZV010000001.1 coordinate 78,848, forward strand.
AGCACAGAGATACCTAGATGTCAATCTGGTCGACACCGTACTCTCGAGCGTAGCGCGTATTGTCGGCTAAGACTTTTTCGTATTTCTCGACTAAGTCGTCGCGATGCTCAAGTTTTGCGACATCCATGGCGAGATGATAGCGCGAGGCACGATTTACACTGAGCATTTCAAACGGCGTCGTAGTACTCCCCTGCTCTAAGAAGCCATGGACTTTGAGACGTTTCGCGTCGGTGTAATTGCTGAGGATTTGTTTCAAAGTCGCAGGGTAGCCGTGGAAATTAGCAATAATCGGCTTATCGGGAGTGAAGAGCTCTTGGAATTGGCTCGGGCTAAGCTTACAGTCGGTCGTACCGATAGCTTCATATGATAAGGCAGAAATATTGACAAAGCGGAATTTTTTGTCTGGGAGATCTTTGCGCAAAATCTTAAGCGCAGCTAGGGCCTCGCAGGAGGTGATGTCGCCAGCGGCGGTGAAGACATAATCTGGCTCATCATCAGAGGCGAAATCGAAGATCGTAGCTCCGCCTTGGCTGAATTGGTCGTCGGCTTGGTGCGAGTCAATCCAACGGGGCTGGTCGGTTTTGTTAAATGTTGTAAGATTTACAACATTAGTAGAGCGCAGCATATAGATAAAACTCGCTTCGGCCGCGACGTCATCAACCGGGAAAAGACAGTTCGCCCGGTTGCTCGGGAGGCTGAGGAGCGTCGAAATCAGCGCGGGAGACTGATGAGTGAAGCCATTGTGGTCTTGGCGCCAGCAGGTACTAGTAGAGAGGAGGTTGGCAGCAGGATAATCTGGACGCCACTTAACCTTGGCGGATTGATCAAGAAATTTCAGATGTTGTAAAACTTGCGCGGTAATGATCGAGAAAAATGCTTCGTAGCTCGTCATGACGGCAGGCTCGCCAGCGATTAGGTGGCCAGCCATACAGGCGAAGAGTGCGTTCTCGGAAAGCATTTCCACAATGCGCCCGTCCGCGGATTCTGGTAAGTCAAAGCCGGCGCGCGGAAGATCCCAGGCACGCTCTGACACTTCGTAAACTGCATCGAGCTTGTTGCTAGTAGTCTCGTCGGGCGAGAAAAGATAAAAATCTTCGTGCTTAGACATATAATCGGCCATAATCGCGCCAATACTACGAGCAGGGGAGAATTTTTCTTTGCCAGGGTGATCAACGACGTCAATCATAGACGAAATCCTTTCTTAACATCAAATAGCTCGTCAAAATGGTAACTCCTAAGCCAGTCTTCAAGAATTTGGAGTTCATCAGAATCTTCTTTGGCATTTGGAAGCGGAATTTGGTGCGCGAGATAGTTGCCAGCAACTTTTTTGCCATGAACTTCGGTCGGACCAGTGGCGCCTTTTTCGGTGCGGAGAATAAAGAAAGGATGCTCGTATTTTTCGGCGGTAGCGAGAGCGGATTGGAAAGTTTCGGGCTTGTCGCCATTAATCTTAACCGGCGTGTAGCCGAAACCACGAACCATTTCACTGAGCTCGCGTTCAGACTTGCGACCATATAGAGTGGGGCCGGAGATTTTGTAGCCATTGAGATGCAAAATCGGCAAAACCTTACCGTGATAAAGATGGCTACCGGAGGTCTTAATAAGATTGAGCGAAGCAAGCGCCGAGCCAGTCTCCAATTCCCCATCGCCCAGCATCACCGCAATAGTACGCTCGGGATGGCCAAGAGCGTAACCATAAGCGGCACCAAGCGCATAACCTAATTCCCCACCCTCACAAATCACGCCCGGAGTAAAGGGACTGGCGTGCGAAGGAAAACCACCGGGCCAAGAAAAATTGCGACAAATGTAAGCAATACCTTTTTCGTCAAGCGTGGCTTTAGGATCGATTTTGGCAAGCTCGCCATCGAGAAAAAGGTTAGCTTGGAGCGCCGGAAAGCCATGACCGGGGCCGAGAATGAAGTGGAAATTCGGGTCGGAGATGCGTCGTTCGGAGGAGTAATCGTCAGCTTCGGATTTGCGCTTCGGCTTGACGGCAAAGGGGTCGAAATCTTCTAGCTGGTCTTTAGAGCTAGGTGAGGCGAGGCGGTCCGTATCGGCGCTTTTGCTGAAATAATATTTAAGATTAGCATAAGCGACATCAATGCCGTGGCATGTACCCCAGTGGCCGAGGAGGCGCGGCTTGATATCTTCTGCAGTAAGTTTCCGCGTAAGTAGGTAGTTATCTTGGAGGAAAAGCTGTGCGACAACAAGATAATCACTAGCACGGACACGGCGACGAATTCCTTCAAAATTACTCCCATTGGTTTCCATATATATTATTATAGCATTTTTTGGCGTAATTCAAGGAAAATGTTTGTGGTTAGGAAGCAGCCTACGGGGCTACTGATGTTTCACCTTGACCATAGCGGCGCGAATGACAGAGCCATTATAGAGATAGCCCGGGCGTAAAGTCTCGGCGATAACTTCGGTATCCCCCTCATCGTCTTCAACTGAAACGGCTTCATGGAGGTCGGGATTGAACTCGACTCCGGGCTCCGAAGCGATGCGCGCCAGGCCAAGAGTAGAGAGAGTTTTGTCGAAGTTCTTGCGCAAGGGAGCTAGCTGCTCAGGGTAGGTCGACAAAGCGCGCTCAAAATCATCAACTAGAGGCAGGAATTTCTCAACAGTAGCATATTGCGCAGCGGACATAGCGAAAGCTTTTTGACTTTCGACTTGTTTACGGTAATTCTCAAAATCGGCGCGTGTGCGCTGGAGGTCGTTGAGAAGCTCGTTTGTCGCAGCGTTGGGCTCTACTGCGCGACTTTGAGTAGTTTCGGATTGAGCTGCTGGGGTTTGAGTGGCTTCCAGAGATTCAGTACTCGCATCGTTCGCCGCGGTATCGTTTGTTAATATTTCGTCCGGAGTTTGCGCGTCATTGTCTTCAATTTTAACTTTTTTCATACTCTTCCTTCCTTATTTTATAGATAAAGCGTTTTCCAACATCACGCCAGCTTGACGCACGAGTGACATCACACGAGCATAATTCTGCCGGGTAGGACCAAGCACCCCAATATAACTACGGTCAGAATACGGAGAGCGGAAACGGCTTACGATTAAGGAGACTTGTGAAGTCTTACCGATAGGATTCTCTTGGCCAATGAAAATATTGAGAGGCTGACCAGGGGCAGCTTCACGGAGCCACGGCTCAAGATTATCCAGAAGCTTCGCGACGGCCTGGACACGCTGGTTGTCAAGAAATTCAGGTTGCGTAAAAAGCCGGGCGATACCAGACATGTAGAGCTGATCGCCGATTGTAGCCAGACCGAGATTCCCCGTCAATTCGACTAACGAGTCGACAGCCCCGCGGATTGCAAAGTCGGCACGAGTTTGCGAGCTGATGCGGACTTCGAGAACACGGTTGCCACGTTCGAGCGGCTTGTCATCGGCAGATTCACGGCGAAGAGGAATGGCAGACTCGACTGCTTCTGGGTGTTCAGATAAAGTATTCACATAGTAACGGTAACCCGCATCGGTCGGAACGCGACCAGCGGAAGTGTGCGGCTGAGCAATATAACCATATTCTTCAAGACGCGCCATCTCGGCACGGATTGTAGCAGAGGAAACGTCAAAAAGCTTCGCCAAGGTCACGCTACCGACCGGAGTTGCTAACTCAGCATATTCTTCAATAATCGCAAAGAGGATTCCCTCCTGCCGTTTAGTTAAACTCATAAGTTAATTATAGCAAATTAGCACTCTTTTCGCAATAGTGCTAGAAGTAATTAATATTGAGCTTCGTGGGGCCGATGTCGAGGTGAACTAGAGAAAATTCTCTTTTATGCTATAATCAATATATGGAAGAGCAGATACAGAATATTAAAGCTTGGTTGGGGCGGGGGAGTATTAATATATTTGGGCCACCGATGAGCGGTAAAGACACCGTCGGAGTACGTCTGGCTGAGACGCTAGGGGCTAAGTTCCTCGGGTCCGGAATTATTGTGCGGGCGATGGAGCAGGCCAAACAGCAGAATCATACAGGAGAAGGTAAGTTAATACCTTCAAATTTGTTTTATGAGTGGGTATTGCCTTATTTTGAAAAAAATGAATTGTTGAATTATCCATTAGTGTTGTCGTCTATCGGGCGTTGGGAGGGCGAAGAAGACCAAGTGATGAGCGTCGCTCAACAGAGCGGGCATCCAATTCGGGCCGTAATTATGCTGCAGCTATCGGAGCAGGATGCGATTGAACGCTGGGAGGCGGCTAAATTACTGAATGACCGAGGGCTGAGGGCTGACGATGCAGATCCAGCGGTGTTCCAGACGCGAATCAACGAATACCGCGAGAAAACTTTGCCAGTACTAAAGCATTATCAGGAGCTAGGGTTACTTCTTCCGGTGAAAGCGGATGCGCCGCGCGATCAAGTCTTCACGAATGTGATTGAGGCGCTGAATAGTTTTACGCATCGTGCGAGTGATCTCGCGACGGAATTGTAGAGCAATATAGACTACTCCTAGCATAACAATAAGCGCAACGATACCGGCGGCGATGAAGACTGATTTACTAGAGGAAGTATTGGGCACGAGGGCGTAGTTCGCGCCATCATTGTTGGATTTGATCTTGCGACAACGATTAGTCTCGGGGTTGCGTTCATATCCGGCGGCACAAGGCTTAGGGCCACTGCTCTCGTCAGAGATTTTCTTACAACGTCCGGTGAGAGGGTTGAGATATTTCCCCTCTGGGCAAGTGGTAGTCTTAGAGTTCGCCGCGACATTGACGCAGTTCCCAGTATCAGGGTTAATCGTTTTTCCGGCAGGACAGGTACGAAACTCTTGGTAGGTATTGGACTGGCCAGGAGTAGGGGCGTAGGTAGAATCCCAAATTTCTTCACTACTACCACTATAGAACTTCGCATAGCTGGTAGATTTCTTTTGACCGTGATTATAGACGAGAGTATCAACGACGGTTCCATTTGTGTCTAGGAGTTCAATCGTGTTTGAAGAGTTAGGATTCTTAGTCAGGCTGAGGCTAGTAGCCTGCTGGGCTGGGTAATAGGCATAATATCCATCAGCCGGGATTGCTCCAGATAACGTATAAGTTTTCTTTTTATAACGTAACGTACATTGATCTATAATTACAGTTTTATCCGAGGGGTTATAAAGCTCGACAAATTGTTCAGACTTGTCGTGGGCGTAATACGCGAGAAGTTCAGAAAATTCTAAATCGTAACAACGCGCGGTAGCCTCCGGCGTAGTATCGCCCTGATTCTCGCCACCAGTGGGAGTGTCGGGGGCTGGCGGCAGGATGAGCGATGGGTGCGCCGGGTCGAAGGTCGGTTCATAATCGATAATATGTTCAAATACTCCCGTATCAGGGTTGCGCAGCAGAGTACTGGGGCGAGTGCTTTTGAAATTAGGTAGACAACCCTCTTTGCTACCCCAACAAACTTGGTCAATGACTTCTCCTTGGGAGATTAACTCTAGCTTAGCACTAGTCATGGCGAGCGTGGTCATATAGGTCGCGTCCGCTCGATCGCTGTCCGGCGACCGAGCAAAACGCATGAGGAGAGTCTCGCCAGTCATCAGGGTTCCCTCCGCAAAGTCAAGGAGGAGGGTGCTTTTGCCGCTAGAATTCGTGTAGCGGATCCCATAGCCAGCGAGCGAGAAATCAGTAGTGTCGGAAATCTTCTGTAATTCAATGAACTCACCGACATTTTGAGTTCCATCAAGGGTGTAACCAGGATTAATGGCTTTGATGATCAAATCAGTCGTAAAATGAAAATCCTCACTTAGCTCGGGCGGAACATCTAGGTTTTCATCAGTCGTAAGCTCTTGTGAGTTATCATTTTCTGTTTGGGTAACTGGCGCCAAATGAGTACTGGATGATAGACTAGGAATGGCTTGGCAGGCGAAAGTACCAAAGAGCGTTACAATCAGCAGGAGACCAATGCGGGAATAATATAAAAATTTCTTCATGACCGGAGCATAGCACGAAATGAAAAAAATTAGCAAGCATAAGTGTGATATAATTTTGATATGGAGATGATAATTCCTTTCAGCGAGGTGTTCTTGGCGGCGGTAATTCATGCGACTTTGCAGCTGAGCCTGGGAGCACTACTGCTGCTTTATCACGCCAGCCTAGGTAAACATGTGCGGAGAAAAACACGCTTTCTAATCGATAGTTATATTTCCGGGATGGGGATGTTGGTTTTCTTAGGTCTAGCGGCGACGATTTTTATCCTTGACCGTTATTTTGAGAAGCCATTGTATATTGAAGAACTTGTCATCGTAGTAGGGATGCTGATCGCACTCGCGATTGCGGTTTGGTTCTTCTATTATCGGCGCGGTAAAAGCACAGAACTTTGGTTGCCGCGGAGTGTAGCAAGATTTATTGATAAGCGGGCGAAGTTAACGAATAGCAATACAGAAGCGTTTTCTTTGGGAGTTTTGACGAGTTTGGCCGAGATGCCTTTTACATTGATTTTGTTTGTCGTAGCGGCGAATAGCATATTAGTATTACCACAGCTCTATCAGATTTTAGCCGTAGCAATGTATACCATCATAACGATCATTCCTCCAATCGTATTGCGCTTAGCGATCAGAAAAGGTCAGACGGTAGTCGATATCCAGCGCTGGCGAGTAAAGCATAAAACTTTTTTCCGGTTGCTGACGGGCGTTGGGTTTTTCGTACTCGGATTTTTCTTATTCACTTTTGAGGTATTAGCATGACAGGAAAGCAAAAACATTTTAGATCTAAGCGCAAGCAGAGTAATTGTCAAGCACTAGAGTTTAGTGCGGACGAGCTACAAAAGGAACTTTTACGAGAGCTGCAGGCGCTAAGAGTTCCAGTAGGTACAGCTAAAGCTATAGCCGATCAGGTTGCTAAGCAAGTTGGACAGTGGGTGGAGAAAAAACCAGCGGTGACGATGGATGATATTTATCGCAAAGTGGCGGCAGAGGCGGAAAAATACAATCCCGATTTGGCTTATGTCTATCAAAATCGTGGTAAAATAATATAAGATGAAGATGGTGGGAAATAATAATGAGTAAGTTTGACTATCAGTATGTAGTGATTGGTAGTGGGGCGGCTGGGAGCGCGGCGGCTTTGATGGCGGCTGGGCTTGGGGCGCATACGGCAATTGTCGAGTCGGACCGCTGGGGTGGAACTACTCTAAATTATCGTGATATACCTTATGGAGCGGCGTTGGGATTTGCGCAGCTCTATGCGAGTGCGGTAGCGGGCTCGCGTTTCGGGATGTCGAGTTCGACTTTGCGCTATAATTATCCGACTGTACTGAACTGGCAGGCAGCCGCGGTGCGGAGATCGGGCGGTGGAAGTCGTAAGGTATTCGAGAACGCTGGGATTGATTGTCATCATGGATTCGCGCAGTTCATTAGCCCACATGAGATTGCTTTGGGTAATCGACAAATTAGCGCAGAAAAGTTTTTGATTGCAACAGGTACGAATATTGCTGTGAGCGGGATTACCGGGATTGATACGGTGAATTGTTGGTCGCCAGACACGGCACTAAGGATGGCTAAGCTACCAAAGGTGCTTTTGGTCGTGGGTGGAGGTTCGACAGGGTGCGAACTGGCGGAATATTTTGGCGCGCTGGGCGTTAAGGTATTGCTGATTGAGGCACAGGATCGAATCTTGCCGCGCGAGGATCCAGAAGCGAGCGAAGTAATTAGCAAGCATTTGCGCGACCGATTCGGGGTGAAAATCTTGGAAAATTCGCGTGTCATCGCGTTAGAACAAGAGCAAGTCGCTCAGAGAGCAGTGTTTATTCGTGGCGGTCAGGAGAAAGCCGTGCGCGTCGAGGCGATTGTACTAGCGACAACGCCTGAACCGACGACAGATTTGGGTCTGGAGAACGCTGGTGTGAAATATTCTTATCGTGGGGTGCAGACTGATCAAAACTTACGGACAACTTGTCGACATATTTGGGCGGCTGGAGACATAATTGGTGGCGAAAGCTCGACCGAAAAGGCAACTTACGAGGGTAAGCTGGCGACTCTGAATGCAATTAAAAATGCTGGCAACATGATAAATTATACTGGTTTTACACGCATGACAAATACTTTGCCGCGTGTGGCAAAAGTTGGGCTGAATGAAATGGAATGCGCGCAACTGAAGCAAAAACAGAAGACGGCATTAGTACCACTCGACGCGGTGAGCGCGTCAAATACGAGTGACTTCCGGGCAGGGTTTGTTAAGATTACTGCAAACTTGAAAGGGCAAATTATTGGAGCGACCGTGGTGGCGCCAGAAGCAGATGTAATTATCCAAGAAATTGCAATGGCAATTCGGAATGGTCTAAAAGCAGACGAATTAGCCGGCACGCCGCACGTGGCGACGAGCTGGAGCGAGGCAGTCAGGCTAGCAGCGCGAGATTTAGCTTAGTGCTAGCCTTGAATGATTGTACCCGAGCGGCGTTTGAGAGCAAGCTCGAGATTTTCTGGTGAAGTAATGATTCCGAGGCGTTTTTTGTTCGCAAACTGCGTAACGGCCTGAATCTTCGGCAACATAGAACCGGCGCCAAAATGCCCGGCGCGAATATGGCTGAGAGCTTCGGCGGGAGTGAGAATTCCAAGCGCGATTTGGTCAGGTTGGCCGTAATTAAGGTAAGCATTTGGAACGGCCGTAACGGAGACAAAAATGTCGGCTTTGATGAGCTCGGCGAGCTTCTCAGCTGCGAGATCTTTATCAATTACAGCATCAACCCCGCGCAGAACTTTGAGGATTTTAGAGCGGACGACGGGGATGCCACCGCCACCTACGGCGATTACGATAGCGCCAGACTGGACGAGGGAGGTAATTTCGCGGCGTTCGACGATATCAATAGGTCTAGGCGAGGGGACGATGCGGCGATAGCCACGACCGGAGTCTTCACGCATTTCCCAGCCACGAGTTTTGGCGAGCTTGACAGCCTCTTTTGCGGTGTAAAATTCCCCTATTGGCTTTGAGGGGTGCCGAAAAGCGGGATCATCGCGATTTACGACGACTTGCGTCACGACACTAACAACCTTTTTGCGTTTATGTTCGCGCGCGAAAGCATTACCAATAGCCTGCGAGAGCCAATAGCCAATCTGCCCCTGGCTCATCGCGACGGCGGTTTCCAGCGGCATAGCTGGGGCCTTATCAGTAGCAGCGGTTTCCTCGTGAATTAAGATATTGCCGACTTGCGGACCGTTGCCATGTGCAATGATAATTTCGTAGCGTTCAGAAAGGTCCGCAATAACACGACCGATTTTCTCGGCGACGGATTTTTGGGCTTCGGCGGTAACTTCGCCGTCTTTTTGGAGTGCGTTGCCACCCAAGGCAATGACCACACGTGGTTTACTCATGTAAAAAGTATATGCTAAAAAGTGGTTTTAGGCAAATCTTTTAGAATCCGGGCTTGCCTAAAAGATGGAACATATTGCGCTTGTAGGCTTCAACGCCGGGTTGATCGAAAGGGTTGACGCCGGAAAGCTTGGCGGAGATAGCGCAGGCGAGCTCGAAGAAATAGATTAAGCCGCCGAGCGAGAATGTATTAAGCTCGGGAATGATAATTTCTGAAACCGGGATACCACCTGCGCGATGAGCAGCAATAGTCGCTTCAAGAGCTTTCGTATTCAAAAAATCCAGATTTTTGCCCTCAAGATATTTGAGACCGTCAAGATCTGTCGCAAGCTCCGGGACAGTCAGTGCAGGAGTATGATTTTCGGTAAAGCGCAGCATGGTTTCAAAGATATTACGACGACCATCTTGCAGATATTGGCCGAGCGAATGCAAATCGGTAGTATAAATAACAGACGCGGGGAAAATTCCCTGGCCGTCTTTACCTTCGGATTCGCCAAAAAGCTGTTTCCACCATTCTTCAAAATACTGCATACAAGGCTCGAAACTAGCTAGAATTTCAACGTCATGGCCTTTTTCGAGGAGACCTGAGCGTAGACTGGCATAACTAGCGGCTGCGCCTGCATTATCAAGATTATCCTGACGCTCCTGCGCAGCACCAGACAGAAGCTGTGCGATATCGACTCCAGCAACAGCCAGAGGCAATAGACCGACTGCGGTCAAGACAGAGTAGCGCCCGCCGATATTGTCAGGTACGACGAAACGAGTGTAGCCCTCAGCGACTGCTTCTTCGTAGAGTGCGCCTCGGGCAGCATCGGTCGTAGCGAAAATCCGATCACGGGCGGCATCGCCGTATCTTGCTTGGAGTTTGGCCTTGAGGAGGCGGAAAGCGACGGCGGGTTCAGTCGTAGTGCCAGATTTTGAGATGACATTGACTGAAAAATCCGCATTACCAAGAATATCAAAAAGCCGATTGAGTTCACGAGTACTGAGCGAATTACCAGCGTAAAGAATCTCGGTGGAACTCTCGGGGCGCAAGGCCTCAATCACGGCGCGATGGCCAAGATACGAACCACCAATACCAATGCAAACTAGATATTGAGAATGACTCTGGATTTTCTCAGCTGCGTCCTGGGTATTCTTGAACTCGGACTGATCATAATTTGCCGGTAAGTCATACCAACCTCCCATTGGATCGGTTTTGATTTCATCAATAATTTCGCGAACGCGCGACGCATCGACCGCAAAGTCGATGTTGGAAGAAAATTTAATCATAGGTTTCCTTTGCTACTTTTTACCCTTTTTGATATACGTATCCTCTTTTTCGAGCTGAGCTCGCAAGGTATATTCCTGGCATTCATTTTTTGAATTGCAATTCGCCACTTCGTAAGTGTAATTACTACCCTCGATACCGAGATTGGTGCCAAAAGGATCAGTAAATAACTCAGGGTCAATCACGGGCAAGTTTTTTTCGGAAATTGTATCTGGGTAATAACCATATTTCGGGTAATAATATTCTTCAAGCGCGTAATACATGGCGTTAATCGCGGTCTTGCGCGCATCATCGCGATCCATCGCCTCAACATTGGACTTCTGGAGGAAGAAAATAATCACTAAAAGCGCAGCAAATGCGCCAACAATCATCAGCTCAATAAGGGTAAAACCTTTTTTGTCGTTCATAGGTACATTATAACATAGAACTTGGAACCAGCGAAATTAGCCCTCTCTACTCTGTATTTTTAACAAAAAATGGGCTTTTAGACCCATCTAATGACATTCTGGTAGAACAGAACGGGTCGTTTGCGAACCACCTAACGTTGCTGCTCATAGCC
>CAZFZV010000002.1:0-51812 GCA_964523355.1 uncultured Candidatus Saccharibacteria bacterium
CCGCCTTGTAAGCGGCAGGTCGTCGGGGCAGAGCCGACACACGGCTCCATTTTTTGCGTTAAAATTGGCTCTTTTTAGCTCTCGAAATCTCGCTCGTCCGTAAGACGCGCTTCAATTTCTCGATTCTAAAAATAGCTCAATTTTACCTGCAAAAAAGTATTTGCTATGGCTCTTTAGATTTGTTTGCGGCGGACGGTTGTACCTGGTTTGCGCGTCGCTGTACGGGCAGTAGCTGTTTTGCGGGCTGCGGGTTTGCTTGCCGCTTTGCGCGTCGTAGTACGTCGAGTCTGGCGTGGTTTACTGGCGGATTCTTTGGCGATTTGGGCTTCGATGCGAGCAGTTAGATCAGCGAGAGCGGCAGTGTCGCCGGTCATTTCGTGGATGGCGAGGATTTGGCGTAAGGTATTAGTATTCTGGTCGAGGGCAAAAGCGCTTTCGAGCGCATCTACAGCGGCCTTTGTTTGACCGAGACGTTCCCTGGCTTTTGCTAGAGCAATGAAGCGGGCGGGGACGGTATTCTCGAGCTCGATGGCCTGCTCGAAAGCCATGGCAGCTTTCTCGTAGGCGCCAGTTTCGAGATAAATTAGGCCAACATTGTGGAGACAGGATGGGTTACTATCGAGCGATTGGGCGATTTCGAAACATTCAATAGCTTCGTCAAACTTCTGTTCTTTCGCATAGAGAATACCGAGACGGTTGTAGGCGGCGGCGTTTTTCTCGTCGAATTTGAGGATAGTCAGGAGGGCTTTCTCGGCACGGAGAGGCTTATGGTCGCGCATAGACGTCTGAGCAGCGCTCCAGAGCTTTTTCATCTGCATATCATAGCGCGCACTGCGCGGCTCTTCGGCTTTTTTGGTCTGAAAAATCGGGTTCAAAAAGGCGAGATAGAGCGCTAGGGCTAAAATGATAGCGATACCAATCATAACTCTATTTTAGCACATAAATGTAGTATAATATAGAGTATGAACTTGAAGATTGGGATTGTCGGACTACCGAATGTTGGTAAATCAACTTTGTTTAATGCTTTGACGAACGCGGGAGCGTTGGCGGCGAATTATCCGTTTGCGACGATTGAGCCAAATGTCGGGATTGTGCCGGTACCGGATGAGCGATTGGAAGTCTTGGCGAAGATGTATGAAACGGAGAAAAAAGTGCCGGCGACGGTGGAATTTGTTGATATTGCGGGGCTGGTCGAGGGGGCGTCGAAAGGTGAAGGTCTGGGGAATAAGTTTTTGGCGCATATTCGCGAGTGTCAGGTGATTTGTCATGTGGTACGGGCTTTTGAGGATGGCGATGTGATTCGGGCAGAGGGCTCGAAAGACCCGGCGCATGATATTGCGGTGATACAGACCGAGTTGGAATTGGCTGATTTGGAGACGCGGGAAAAAGTCGAGGCGAAACGCAAAAAAGGTGGCAATAAAGCCGTGGAAGAAGCGATTCCTTATCTGACGGAGAAACCAGTGATTTATATGTTTAACGTGGACGAAAATGGCTTGAAAGATGAGGCGCTGAAAGCAAAGTTGGCAGAAAGTGTGGCGCCGAGCCAGGCGGTGTTTGTAAATGCGAAGCTAGAAGCAGAGATGTCGGGGATGGATGCGACAGAGCGGAAGGAGTTTTTGCGTGAATATGGGGTGGAGGAGGACGCTTTGGCGGAGTTAATTAAGGCAGCGTATAAGACGTTGGGGCTACAAAGTTTTTTGACCGCGGGCAAGAAAGAGGTGCGCGCTTGGACGATTAAGCAAGGCGCGACGGCGCCAGAGGCGGCAGGGGCGATCCATACGGATTTTGAACGGGGGTTTATCGCGGCGGAAGTGATGAAGTATGATGATCTGAAAGAGTTGGGGAGCGAGCAGGCGGTAAAGGCGGCGGGTAAGTTGCGGACTGAGGGTAAGACATACGTAATGCAGGATGGGGATATTGTCGAATTTCGGTTTAATGTGTAGGGGAAATATGGTTTTTCGCTGTAAGTCAAATTTTGAGTGTAAACCAAGTTTCTAGAGTTGGTGGTTCCCCGCTGACGGCGGCGGCAGCGAGTTGTGGTTGGAGCCCGGAGAGATCTTGGTGAGTGCTGAGAAATTTCTCGGCCGCATATTGCATTTGCTGTTGTTTCGTCGGGGTGATTTGCTCAAGGGCGGAGCCATGATGGTTATCTTGACGGTATTTTACCTCAGTGAAGAAAATTTGGTCGTTTTTTGTCGAAATGAGATCGATTTCGTAGGTTTTAGTCTTGAAATTTTGAGTTATTATGGTGTGTCCTTGTGACACAAGATAGTCGGCGACGAGATTTTCGGCAGTTTTCCCTTTTGTCGTCGAATTCGGCGACGTAGATTTGGATGGATGGTCTCGTCGCAGTTTAGAAAGAGGCTCTGGTGCCTCGCCGAGGATCTTTTGGATGGGGCGAAAGCTGCGACGATGCTCGGGGCAGACGCCGTATTGTAGGAGGGCGGCTTGGTGTCGAGTGGTGCCGTAGCCGACGTGACTTTCGAAGCCATATTCTGGATATTGCGCCGCGAGGTCGATCATGTAGCTATCGCGGGCGACCTTGGCGATGATTGAGGCGGCAGAAACTGCTTTGATCAGATCGTCGGCTTTCTTTAGCGTGGTGACGCGGTCAGCGAGCGGAGTGCCTTGGAGGAAATTTACGGTGCCATCAATAATGATTTCGGAGAATGGGGTCTTAGTAGCAAGGATTTGTTTGACGGCGCGACGGGTGGCGAGTTTAAGGCTGGCGGAAAGGCCGTATTGGTCGAGCTCTTGAGCGGAGACCCAACCGGTAGCGGCAGCCTGGGACTGTTCGTAGATAAGCGGAGCGAGGAGCTCGCGCTTTTTAGGGGAAAGCCGCTTCGAGTCGGTGAGCTCTAGGGTCTCGACTGTGGTATCGAGGATGACTGCGCCAACGACAAGTGGCCCCGCCCAGGGGCCACGTCCAACTTCGTCTATACCAAGGATGACTTTTTCGGTCACTATTTCGCTTCTGTAGCCTCAGTAGCTTCGGCAACTGGAGCTTCATTAGCAGGTACGCTAGCTTCAGTAGCTAGCTCAGTCTCTACCTTTGCTTCAACCGGTGCGTCGTTAGCAGCTGTCTCTTCGGCTACTGGAGCCTCGACTGGATTATTCACGGCATTTCGGTCAAAAGCCTTGTTCGTGAGGCGAGCGGATTTACCGGAACGTTCACGTAAGAAGCTGAGATTCTTACGCCGAACTTTAGCACGACGGGTGATTTCGATTTTCTCGACCAATGGGCTATGAATTAAGAAAGATTTCTCAACACCGACACCAGAAGTAACTTTACGTACCGTAATGCGGGCGGTATGAGAGCTCTTGCGGTCGGTGCGAATCACGACGCCTTCAAAGACCTGAGAACGGAATTTTTCGCCTTCTTTAATTTTTTGGGTCACGCGGACAGTATCGCCTGAGCGAACATCGACGACAGCGGCCTTTTTCTGTGCGTCACCAATCTTCTTTAAATCTATAAAACTCATATTTTAACCTTTTATATTACAACTGAGGTTTATTGTATCATACTTTTTTGGATTTGAGAAGAGCCTAAAGCTGGTAAAATCGTCGATTGGTGGTGCCCAGAGTTGACGGATCAGGGGAAAGTGATTAAAATCAAAAATAGCTTTGAGTAAAATGGTGGTGGCTCGGGAGTATTTTAAGAGTGTGATACCTATTTTGACTTGAGGGCTGATGAGCAAGTGATCACGTTGTTGAAGCGAAAGGAGGAGTTCAAGATGAGAGGAACTACAGTAATGACAGACAGCGAGAGAGCGGCGGCAGTGACGGGCATAAAGAACGACAGGATGGTCCACATATCCGATCATGCGTTAGTACGACACAAGATTACAATTTTACGCGACAACAGGACGAACAATAAAGAGTTTCGTGAGTTGGCGGAGGAGGTTGCGATGCTGTTGACGTATGATGCGACGCGTAAATTACCGCTGGAAACGGTGAGCGTGACGACCGGTATGGGAGTGACGATGCAGGCTCAGAGTTTGAGCAATAGCGAAATTATGCTGGCGGCGATTCTGCGGGCAAGTCTGGGAATGGTAGACGGCATGTTGAAACTGTTGCCGACCGCTAAGGTTGGGCATATTGGTATGTATCGCGATCCGGACACGAAGTTGCCACAGGAGTATTATTTTAAGATTCCGGAGGATGCTGCACAGCGGGAAGTCTTTGTGGCGGATCCGATGCTGGCAACTGGAGGTTCGGCGATTGATGCGATTACACGCTTGAAGGAGAGGGGCTGCCGGAAGATTCATTTTATTTGTATTCTGGCGGCACCGGAAGGCGTGGTGGCTTTACGGAAGGCGCATCCCGATGTAAATATTTATATCGGAGAGCTTGATGAAAGGCTGGATGAGAATGCTTATATCTTGCCCGGATTGGGTGATGCTGGAGATCGGATTTTCGGGACAAAATAGGAGGTAGAAAAGATGAAAAATGGAACAATTACCGATGCGAGGGCATTGGGGAAACCGAGGATGTTGTTGCTGGGCATACAGCACATGTTTGCGATGTTTGGCGCAACGATTTTAGTGCCAATTTTGGTGAATTCGTATTTCCATGAGGCGACGGGCGAGCCGATTACGCGGGGTGTGACAATCGCGGTAACGTTGTTTTGTGCGGGGTGTGCGACTTTATTTTTTCACGGCGTGACTAAGAAAAAGGTGCCGGCATTTCTGGGTTCGTCTTTCGCGTTCTTGGGCGGCTTCGCGACGGTTGCGAGTTTAAACACGGGTAAATTCGCGGGGATGGGCGCAAATGAAAAGGTGGCTTATGCTTGTGGTGGAATTGTCATCGCAGGCTTGGTTTATCTGGTTTTAGCCGGGATTATCTATTTGGTCGGAGTGAAGCGGGTAATGCGCTATTTGCCGCCTGTAGTGACTGGGCCGGTGATTGTCTGTATTGGGCTAAATTTGTTGCCGTCGGCGGTTACGAACGCTAGCCAAAATTGGCCTTTGGCGCTAATTGCGTTGGTTACGATTGTAATCTTAATGGTGTGGGGCAAAGGTTTACTGAAGATCGTACCTATCTTGATAGGGATTGTTGTGGCGTATGCGGCAGCGATTATCATGAATGCGAGCGGTATGACCAACGCGGATGGCTCAGCGATTTTGAGTTTTGCGTCGGTATCGGATGCGCATTGGATTGGCTGGCAGGGTTTTCAGATTGCGAAGTTTGATTTGACCCCGATTCTGGTCATGACGCCGATTGCGATTGCGGCGATGATGGAACATATTGGTGATATTTCGGCAATTTCGGCGACTACGGGGCAGGATTTTCTGTCGGACCCGGGGCTGCACCGGACGCTCTTAGGTGACGGTATAGCGACGGCGGGGGCAGGTTTGATCGGCGGGCCGGCGAATACGACTTATGGTGAGAATACCGGCGTATTAGAAATTACCAAAGTTCATGATCCTCGCGTAATCCGAGTTGCGGCTGTACTGGCAATCATCGTGAGTTTCGTGCCGAAGTTTTCGGCGGTGATTGCGACAATGCCGACGGCGATTATTGGCGGAGTGAGTTTTTTGCTCTATGCGATGATTTCGGGGATCGGCATTCGTAATATGGTCGAAAATAAGGTCGACCTGAAAAAAGGACGTAATCAGATAATTCTCGCGGTAGTATTGGCTTGCGGATTGGGTTTACAATCAGGAGTGACCTTTAGTTTGTTTGGGACAGCGATAACTTTGACCCCGCTGGCGATTGCATCGATTGTAGGGATAATCCTCAACGCGGCTTTGCCCGGCAAAGATTATGATTTTGGTACACCTTCTGAGGGGTGACCAAAATCATCGAGACAGTATAATAGTAGATTTTCTAGATCACACCAGATGAAGCCCTCCCTGGGTCTCAGGGAGGGCTTTTGTCAACTCTTCAGTCGCTTACTGGTTTTGTTTGAGGGCGAGTCGGATTCGTTCTTCGGTCGGGAGCTGGGTATCGACCTGAGCAAGGGCTTCAGTTGCTTCTTTGAGCGGGAAGCCGAGGGCAATCAAGGCGTCGAGAGCTTCGTCATTAGGCGTAGCGGGCGCAAGGAATTGGGTCGTCGTGGCGCCATAATGACTAGGAATACCGACCCGATCGCGTAAGTCGACGATGACGCGTTCGGCGGACTTTTTACCAACGCCCGAAGCTTTAGCGATAAAACTGGTATCGGTATTAGCGATCGCATTACGTACTTCTTCGGGTGTACCGAGGCTAAGAATGCCAATAGCGGCTTTGGGGCCGATGCCATTGACAGAAATTAGCATTTCAAAGAGTTTTTTCGCAGCGAGACTAGAAAATCCGTATAACTCTTCTCCATTATCACGTACGGCATGATAGGTGTAGAATTTTTTGCGATCTCCGAGGTTGATAACCTCGGAGTCGGGGGCGGAAATAATCACCTCATAACCGACCCCGTGAACGTCGATGATGATTGACCCGGGGAGTTTTTCGGTGATTTGTCCGTCGAGATGAGCGATCACTTTTGCTTGCGTCCGAGGAGGTTAATGATGAGGACGAGAATGATGGTCGCGCCGAGCGCTCCGAGCGAAACATAAAGCGGCCACGTGGCAGGATCACCGTCCTCTGCGCAACCCTCTTCGTCGCCGGTGGCGCAGATTACTTCAGGTTCGTTGGCTAAGCCTTCGTCGAGGGCGTTTTCGAGCTCGGTGTCGTAACGCTCAGGATCGCTCTGGCATTCTTCGTCCGTAGTGTCATTGCAATCATCTTCGGGCAAGATATTATTCTCCTCGGTTTCAGTTTCACTGGTGGTCACAGCGTCGCTCTCGCTAGATTCAACTACGTCGCTACCGCTGGATGGGTCTTCGTCGTCTGTGACAGTGATTTCACCATTAACGGTTTCGTCAAGAGCTGAAGCTGGAGAAATAGTAAGCATTCCGCAGCTAAAGCTGAGGGCGAGAGCCAAAAATATTACTTTGTGTTTGTCCATATACCTCCTTAGTTTACTCTATTTTAGCATGAACTAAGCTTTTTAGGAATTTTTTGCCACAAAAGAATGGACAATAGCGACGGCGAGAGCATCAGCAGCATCGTCGGGCTTCGGGATAGTCTTGAGGCCTAGATGGAGGCGCACCATTTCTTGGATCTGGGCTTTATGGGCGTGACCGTCGCCACAAATTGCATTTTTGATTTGATTGGGTGCGTATTCGAAAATGGGTAAGTGGCATTGCTTAGCGACGAGCAGACAAACTCCGCGGGCTTCAGCTACAGAGATACCGGTCGTGATATTTTGCTTGAAAAAGAGTTTTTCAATCGCCATGACCGTAGGATGATTGAGCTCAATAATCTCATGCAAAGAATTATAAATGTCTTCAAGGCGCTCGGGTAATGGAGTATGGGGTGGCGTCGCAATAACACCGTAGTCCAGAGCTTGGCGACCCGCGATGACGCCAAAACCGCAGATACCGGTGCCAGGATCAATACCGAGGATTTTATTCATTGACATAATCGATTAGAGTATGACGTAGGTCTTTGACAGGAATGACGAATTCGTCTTTAACAGTAGCAGGGGCGATTGCGTGCGCAAAACCGAGTTTTTTCGCTTCGGCGATGCGTTGGTCGGGGCGAAAAGCGGAGCGAATTTCGCCGCCGAGACCGACTTCGCCGAAAACGACGAAGTCTTCGGAGAGCTTGCGTCCGGCAATTGCGGAAGCAATGGCGAGGCAGACTGCGAGATCGGCGGCAGAATCTTGGACGCGGAGGCCGCCGACGACGTTAATAAAGATATCTTTGTCGTTGAGACGGAGCTTAGTGCGGCGCTCAATGACCGCGATGAGTAAGTTAAGACGATTAAGGTCGAAACCGGAAGCCGTACGCTTAGGATATCCAAAACTAGTGGGCGTAGCGAGAGCTTGGATTTCGACGAGAATAGGACGCGTACCTTCGAGCGTGGCAAGGATGATGGATCCGTCGGTATTTTGGCGTTCGGCGAGTAAGGCAGCGGAAGGATTTTCGACTTCGGCGAGGCCGGATTGGTTCATTTCAAAAATTGCAGCTTCGCTGGTAGAGCCAAAGCGGTTTTTGACGGCGCGGATGATTTTGAAACCACCGTACCGATCGCCCTCGAAATTAAGCACAATATCAACTAGATGTTCAAGAACTTTCGGGCCGGCTAAAGTTCCCTCTTTGGTGACGTGGCCGACGATAATGACGGCGGTGTCGGAGAGCTTGGCGGCGCGGATGATGAGATTGCCGCAGTTGGTGACTTGGGAAATGCCACCGGGAGCAGAAGCGATTTCGGCGAGGGTGAGGGTTTGGATAGAGTCAACAATGACGAGGTCGAAATCACCGCTTTCGATGGTTTTCGCGATGTCATTGGCGCTGGTCGAGCTGGCAAATTTAAGATTGTCAGATTCGGCGCCGAGACGGATGGCGCGGAGCTTGACTTGGCCGGCGGACTCCTCGCCGGAGACGTAGAGGACGGTCTTGGTCTTAGCAATTTCGGCGCAAATTTGCATCAATAGCGTGGATTTGCCGATACCGGGCTGCCCAGCGAGGAGCGCGACGGCGCCTGGTAGGATACCGCCGCCGAGCACGGTGTCGAGGTCGCGAAAACCGGTTGAAAGGCGTTGGTTTTCGTCGGAAACTTCAAGATCTTTAATTGAGACAAATTCCAGGGTTTTACCAGAAGTTTGTCCGCGACCGACAGCGGATTTTTCATCACGACTTGCATCGTCAAATTGTTGGATGAGTGAACTCCAAGCGCCACAATGCGTACAGCGACCAGTCCAGTTTTTGTAGGTGGCGCCGCATTGCTGACAAGAAAAAATTGTATGAGATTTGGCCATATGTTATATATTGTATCACGTTCTTACATCTTACGCTTAGCTACCGCTAGGCGGTCGCTGTCGCGGTCGAATTTGTCGGTCGGCGTCTCGCCGAGGAGATAGTCGATCAACATTTGGTAAGTCAGCATGCCAACGATGCGCTCGAAACGGTCAACGACGAGGAAAAAGTAGCAATTCGTGCGTAGAAAAGCAGCAAGGGCTTGGTTGAGAGTATAATCCTCGCGGAGATAGTAGACTTTGGGGTCGAGAATCTCGCGGGCATGGTTGGTTTGTTTGATTTCGAGACTGTTGAGCGCGGTAGTATGGATGAGACCAATGATACGGTGGCGCCCATCAATGACGGGAAAATGCTGATAGCCGGATTTGTAGAGACGATCGAGTACGAGCGGTCCGAGGACTTCGTCGTCGTTGACATAAGTAATAGCGGAGGGCGGGAGCATGATTTCGGAGACGCGGACACTGGGGAAATTCATGATTGTAGCGATGACATGGCGCTCGCGTTGGCCGAGAACGGTGCGCGGAGTACGCTTCATAATGTCGAGAAAATCAGTGATAGAGTGTGGAGTATAAGTCTTGGGCTCGGGAGTATATGTGCTGGCCGTAGGAGTAAGATTTTTTGACGCCGGCTCCACCTCTGTATTTTGGGGAGTTTTGGCGGGAGCGTGTTGAGCCGGGGTAGGAGTAAGTTTACGATTTTCGGGAGTACGATATTTTTCGAGCTTCGGGTCAACCCATTTAGCAAAACTGGCGAGGAAGGTGACCTTGGCTTCATGCGTAATACGACGAAAACTGCGCCAAAATCGTAACCAAGCAGCTTTTGCGTTTGCGAAAAAACTTCGAGATGTATCTTTTTGGCGCTCCATGGTATAATTATAGCATAAATAGATTTCGGAGGAATCATGGATAAGAAAACAGGAATTATTATTGGTGTATTGGTGGCGTCGTTTGTGGCTTTGATTGGCGTGAGCATTTATCAGAGCGGACGGAATCCGATTGATTATGATCAGTATGATCTCGGTACGGTATTAGAGGCGAGCGATGAATCGGGTGGATTTGGCGAAATGATCATGGGCGATCCGAATGCGCCGGTGAAGATTTTTGAGTATGGTGATTATCAATGTACAGCGTGTGCGCCAACGAATCCGTATATTAAGAAGATCGTTGAGGAATATAATGGTAAAGTAGCTGTAGTCTTCCGGACTTATATTATGTCATATCATAATAATGGTACGGCGGCGACAAGTGCGGCGTTGGCGGCGGCAAACCAAGGTTATTGGGAAGCTTATAAGGATCTGTTATTCACGAATCAGAATGATTGGTATTATTCGGATGCAGCGAAGCGACAGGAACAGTTTGAGCAGTATTTTGAGCAGGTGAGTAAAGGTAAGGGCGACCTAGAGAAGTTCCGTGAGGATATGAACAGCGAGGCAGTGAAGAAGAAGATTGAGTTTGACCGTGGGATTTATGAGAAAGTGACTGCAGCGGATGGGGAGGATGATCAATGGACGCCGATGTTCTATATTGATGGGGAACTGATCGATCAGCGTGAACTGAGCACGGATGACTTCATGACATTGCTGAGGAAGAAGATTGACGCACGGCTGAAGAAATAGACAGTAGCTAGACACAAGAAAGCCCTCTTAGCGAGCTAAGAGGGCCGTTGTAAGCGTTAAAGTTTGGGCTTTAACTCGATAAACTCTTGCCATGGAGCCGGGGGAAATTGGGGCTCATAGCGGCGAGTCTGAGTACGCTTTGGCTTAATACGCATCAATTCTCCTATTTAATATGCTGTTGTCGTGATGTGGCGCATAATAATTACATATATTATATACGCCGCTCGACCTCATCCACGAGCAACTATTCCATGATAGCAAAGATAATGGTAAAAAGCAAACATAAGCATAATTCAAGCGCCGCGTCAGTCTTTTCTCGACACGGCGTTCTTCCAGCCCGTCGTTACGGGTGCGAGCCGCCTCTTCCTCGGGCCGTTGCCCTGCGGATGGTCTCGAAAAGATTGACGCGCCCTTTTATCTACTTTAGTGTCTTAGGCGGATTTTTTCGTCTTTGTATTCTTTATACTGGCTTTGGCGCGAGTGGAATTGGCGCGGGTGGAAGATGACTTTTTGGTTGATTTGGCCGTGGTTTTGGTGCTTTTAGCACCTTTGGTATTCATTTTGGTCATTTTAGGCATTTTCTTAGTACTAGAGCTAACGCTGCGGGTGGCAGGATTAAACATGAGGAACTTGCGCAGAGTGAAGTAAGTGGCGAAGCTACTGGCGAAAATCAGGAGGACGATCATGACGAAAGCTTGGGAGAGGATGATTTCGGCGAAGTCTTCGGTAAAGAGGTTGGCAACGGCGTCGCTGACGATACCGGTATTCGGGACGAAAGCAACTTCGCCTAACGGCGCGAGGTAGAGCAAGCTACCGTCGATGAGATTTGTGCCGGGGAAAGTTGGAAGGTTGGGGAGATTTTCGGATGGTGGGGTCGGCGTTGGGGTAGGATCAGGAGTGGGGGTCGGAGCCGGATTATCTGGAGTTTCGGGATCAGGGTCAGGCACGACCGGCTTAGCCTTGTAGCGCACGATATAAGTTAAATCTTCATTGGCGACGGTGCCAGCGATTTTTTCGTAGTCTGGGACAAAGTTTTCGATTTCTGGGGATGCGATTTCAAAACTATCGCCGGTTTTGTAAGTTTCTTGGTATTCTGGAGCGGCTTCGGAGTCGTCCTCATACAAGTATTTAATGGTGACTTTTTGATCAGTAATTACGGGCTTGGTCTTGCCGGTATAAGTCACGGTGTCGTAGTCGTAAGTCACG
The DNA here is from genome assembly GCA_964523355.1 of uncultured Candidatus Saccharibacteria bacterium. Lineage (GTDB taxonomy): Bacteria > Patescibacteriota > Saccharimonadia > Saccharimonadales > Saccharimonadaceae > Nanosyncoccus. The sequence goes on from CAZFZV010000002.1 coordinate 11,621, forward strand.
CCGGCGCTACCGTCGAGAGTAGTATAGTAGCTAACGGTGCTGGTCATCTTGCCGGCATATTCTGAACTTTCGCCAAAGTAACGGAAGTAGAGAGTGTCGCCAGTTTGGCCGGCGGGGGCGAGATAGAGAGGAGTTGCGAGATTGAACCCGCGCGCGGAATTGTCAGGAGCGGAAATTTCGACAGGTTGCCAAGATTTTTCGTCGCTAGGATTTGTGCTATAGAAGAGGGTAGTATGATCAAGAGGGAGATAGCCCTCAGAGATTCCCTCTTCGGTCTCTTCATGGATATAGGCAGAAAGACGTTCGAGATTGAGAGGGTTCTCGGGGTCACGGTTTTGGATATTAGTATTAAACTCGATAAGCTTGTTCTCGGTGTCGTCGATCTTTCCGACTACTTTGGCGGCGATGTTGCTATCGGCGGAAATTGGCCAGTTCATGTTCGTAATCGTGATATTAGTATTGGATTCGCTCGTGCTACGTTCGGCATAGAAGAAGTCGAGGTTTACAACGTCACCCTCGTGGAGCCCGACGTCGATGGTTTTGGTCGTATCCTTGTAAGTGCGCATGATGTATTCGTTGAGAGGATTGACATAATCGTTGTAGCTATTGCTGGGCTCACCAAGTGCGGCACGACCGCTGTTGTCGTTGACGTGTTGGACGAAAGTGGTCAGGGTACCATCAGGATTGATAGTAAAACGTCCCTCAAGTTTTTCGTGGAGACCGCCGATGTCGAGAACGAGCTGGTTGTTCAAGAAGACCCAGACGTCGTCATCGCCAGAGAAATAGAATTCCTCGGTGCCGTCAGCAGCAATCTTGACTGGGATACGGAGGCGAGAGGTGAAATGAAAATTGTGGCCGTTTTTCGTAGTAGCTTCATCGTCCTTAGAAAAAGCGACGTCGTCTAACGGGAAAATACCGTCGCGACCGTAGGAGTAAGTGTTACTATTGCCGACGCGGCGGAAAGTAATAGTGCGGCCGTCGATGCGTTGGGAGAGGCCGGGGACTTCGTGGAACCAGCGATAGAAGTTGTCAGTCGGCTGGACGGGGTCGTTGCCGGTAACATTAGCTGTGAAGACGTCGTGGTTGGTGTTCCAAGCATCAGTAGAGTTCGTGAAAGCTGGAATTGGCAAACCGTCGGCGCCGAGGGTATTTTTGACAACGCCTTGGAGGGCGCCTTTGGTCCAATAGCCACAAATAACCCATTCAAATTGGCGATTTTCAGCTGCACAGTCGTCTTGGCGTTGATCCCAGAAAGTCGCCGGAACGGTAATTGTATCGGGTGTGCCTAATGAGGCAGCTTGCCAGGAGGCGGGAACGCCGTTTTCGTTTGCGATGGTCTCGAGTGACATGGCGCGCACGAGAGACGAAACGCCAATAATGGTCAAAATTAAGAAAGACGCACAGGCGATGGTGCGCGAGATGATACAGAGACGTTTTTTCATGAGTTTTTCTTGAGCCTTTTTCATAGATTAAATTACTCTTTTAATATAATATATATTGTCTTTATGCTTAATTATAGTACGAAAATATAGGCCGGTCAAGGAAAATCGCTTGCATGGGGCGCATTTATGGTATAATATGCCTCAGCATGATTTGGTCATCTAGTCTGTACTATTTGGCTAGGTGATAGTACATTAAAGGAGGTAAGAAATATGTCTGTGATTGACATCATGCCGTTTGGAGAGAAAGGGTATGACATCGGAAGCGTCCGGAACATTCCGTTGGACCAGAAGCGAAGCTATACGATTTTTATAAAGGAAACCTTGAAGTATAGGTTTTTGCCTTGGAAAAGGGTGTCACGAGCTGATATTGAGTATGTAAAGAATGTGCTTTTGCAGCATTTTGCAGCTACAGCTCAGGATGACGAAACTTTTCTGCGCGAAAAGGCGCGAATTGAGGAGACTTGGCCAACGGTGGAAGGTTACATGCGGAAGTGCCCGGGTCTGGTGCGTTTTATGCGGGAGACTGGGGCGCATTCGAGGTTTTTTTATCCTTTCCTGCTTGATATTCCAAAAGGTATAGCAATGTTGCCGGCCTTTTTCCACGGGCGGGATATTTTTGGCAAGGTAGTGCCAATCCCACCTAGTGATGCCATGTACCAGTTTTGCGTGAATGACAAGGTATTTCGTTCGGTGCGTTTTCGTAACGAATACGAACAGGGGTATCTGAGGAGTGCGCGCAGGCCGCTGATTTTGGCGGGAGGGTTGTTGCCGCAGCTTTGGTATGGTAATGCGATGGATGTAAAGTTCCGTAAGCCGGCGATGGTCTTCGACCCGGATGAGTCCTTGAAGGATCCCTTGCAGCAGATTTTTGGCGACCGTTTAACTAAGGGGAGCCCAAATTATGATATTCATTATCATTTTGAGGGTTTCGAGGCGGCGCGCTGCTCAGAGATGTATGACTTTGTGTCAGCGATGGGGTTGGCTTCGTATCATCTGAAAGGGTTAGAGCAGCTGTTGGATATTATGCTGGGCGCGTTGATGCCGGGTGGTGTCTTGGTGTTTGACCTACAGCTGATGAAAGTCGAGTTGATTTTCGATAAGCTGGTGTTGCACTGGGAGACCGAGGAGCCGATGCAACCGTGTCGCAATGCGAGATGGGCACTGGATTATGTTACGGCGATTTGTGAACGTCTGGGGGCGTCCTTAGACGATTATGCTGTGGCGCCGGGCGAGGCAGGCATTGTTTTTAAGCTCTCGAAATGGTGAGACGACTTTGAGTATCAAAGTCAAGAGCCCTTATGCGTCGCATAGGGGCTTTATTTTGTTTTTGGATATGCTATAATTGGGGGTAGGTAATATGTCAAGGAGGTAATAAGGTGAGTTTGACATCGATTTTGTTATACGCTACTTCGGTGTTGGCGGTTTTTTCGGGCTTTTCGGCATTTGTTGGTGCGTCTAGAACCGATCGAAAGAAGATGGGATGGTTCTTTGCCACGACGATTATGGCGGCGATTTGGACGATTTCGATTGCAGTGTTTTTGGATTTGCCGACTGGAGCGAATGATAGGGCGCCTTTCTGGATCATGTCGATTTATATTACTTCGGCAGTGATGATGATTACGTTGCTGGGCTATGCGACGTGGGAATATACTATCGGTAAGGTTTTGACTTTCTTGGCAACGGTTGCGCTCTTGGTGACGTCGGCGATTGTGGTGAGTAATACGAAATTATTGTTTGATGGTTTCGAGTTGACGGTACAAGGTAATACCGTGCATCTGGTGAATGGTCCGATTTATTGGTTGTATACATTTTACTTTATGCTGAATAGCCTCTTGGCTTGGTATTTTATTTGGAAACGTTCGCGTCAGACGAGCTCGAAGCGGATGCGTTCGGGAGACCAAGTTTTAATGGTGGGTTTGGTAATCACGGGGGCTTTGGCGATAGTTTCGGATTTGTTTTTGCCGTTGTTTGTGCGCTATGATTTGATTTGGATTGGCCCGTTAGCTTTGAGTATTACTTTGGTAAGCTTCTATTATGCGATTTTGAAGTATCGGATTATTTCGATTTCTTCGGGATGGCTGAAGACTCTGTCGTATGCGGTTCTACTGGTGGCGGGGGCGGTGATTTATATGTTGATTTTCTACTTAATCTTTACTGCTTTGTTTAAGGTGCCAAACCCATCGGCTTCAGTCTTAGTATTAAACTTCATCATGATTGTGATCGTGCTACTGTTGATGCCAGTTCTGAATGAAGTGAGTGCTTCGATTCGTTCGCAGATTTTCGTGGGACAAGTTGATATTGCTTACGTAATAAAGAAACTGAATAAAATCGCGACGAAGAATGTGGATTTGCGCGAGCTGGCGGGATTCTTGGCGGATCACTTACACTTTGCTTATATTGGGTTTGTCATCAATGGGCGCTTATATAGTTCGAAACCTTTGGCAGTGTCGGCGGAGGAGCTGGCGCAGATTACAAAAATGAAGTCGGCGGGTAGTGCTGGCGTATGGCAGGAACCGAATAAGACGACACAGAAGATTTTGGACGAGTTGGGGCTGAAAGCGGTAGCGGAGCTTCGGAACGCGAAAGGTAAGGCATTTGGACAGTTGATTGTCGGTAAACCATTGGGCAAAGCGAGTTTCGAGCGACGTGATTTGGTGCAGCTTGAGATGATTATTAATTTGGTCGCAACTGTAATTGATTCGGAGAAGCATATTAGGGCTTAAAAATGACTGCAAAGATTCTACGCCAGACTAAGATGACGATCTTGTTGTCGCTGAATGCGGTAGCGATCTTGATTGTGGGGGTGATGATTTTTAGCGCCATTAACTTGAACGGTGGGATTGAATTTCGGGTGGTGTCCGAGCGAAGCGATGATGTCGGTAATGCTCTGGAAGAGTTGGGCATGATTGAGCCGGTAACGGATAAACTCGAAAAGGTGGTGATAAATCCCGGCACGAACCAAGTGACGATTAATACTGGTGGGGGTGGAGGATATGCGACGTATAGCGGGGGCGGAAGTAGTGGTGGAATGCGTTTGGGCGGAGTACCATCAGGGCAGCTGTGGGTCGAAGATTCGATTGTGATTTATCAGACGGCGGATTTCGATATTTGTGTCGGTGCAGGTCTGGGCGGTCTGGGCGAAATGTATTGGCAGTCGAGTAATCAATCGGTGATCGCAGGGTTCTATAATACGGCGCGGACTTGGCTGGGCTATGACCCGGGTAGTTGCCGATACCCGGCGATTGTTGGTACGGGTACGACTGAAATTACGGCTGGTACGTATGATGGTCAGCGTTACGATAAGTTGACGGTGACAGTGATCGCGCCGCCGGTGGAGCAGTGGAAACGCGATGTCTTGGCCTTGGTAAATGAGGAACGGAGCAAGGCAGGGCTTGGCGCGTTGGAATGGGGTACGACGTGCGAAGAGGCGGCGAATGTGCGTGCGCGCGAGCTGATGACGAGCTATTCGCATACGCGGCCAGACGGTTCGGCATGGTCGACAGCTTGTCCGATTCCAGAGTCGGGGGGGATGAGCGGGGAGAACTTGAACGCTAGTAATGCGGCGGTGTCGCCAGAAACGACTGTGGCGTCTTGGATGGGGTCGCCAGAGCACCGGGCGAATATTCTGAATCCAGACTTTAAGTACTTGTCAATAGGGTTCGTTTTTGATCCGGCGTCAGCATATAAGACGTATTGGAGCCAGTATTTTAGTACGTATTAGGGCGTAAGATATTGTATGTACAATGTAATGCAAATGTCTTACAGTAAGTCGGCGACGATGTGGAGCTTGATGTGACCGTTTTGGGAGAGATTGTCGTAGAGCGTGATAAAATTAGGGAGTTTGGTAAGGAATTTGGCATTTCCGGTCTTGAAATATGATTTATAAAGTAGTTCGATCGCGGTGCCGACAATGGCGAGGGCGGTTTCGCGGGGCTGAGTTTTGGTTTTGGTGATTTCGAGCGCAATTTCGGGCAAGTCTTTGGCGTTGGCTGAAATAAGTTTCTTGGCGAGCGCCATGATTTTTTCCTTTGCTTCAGGGGCAAGGTCGATTGGGCTGGGTGTACGGAAGAAAAAAGTCTGTGTGCGCGAGAGGATAGTCGGGAGTAAAGCGCTGGGTTGCGTAGTCAGGAGAACAAAATGGCAAAATGGCTTCGGTTCCTCGAGGGTTTTCAGAAAGGCGTTCTGCGCTGCTTCGTTCATGGCATCGGCGGGCTGGATGACGAAAAAGCGGTCGGAAGTTTCACGATTATTAGTGAGTGCGATAAAATTACGGATTTGCTCGACGGTGATGACGCGAGTTTTGAGCTCTGTACTTGGTTCGAGGATGAGTGCGTGGGGTAAGTTGATTTTTGCCTTGGATGGCAAGACGAAAATTGAGCATTCAGTACGCGCGGCGATACTAGGGACTCGCTGAAGATCGTCAAAAAACATTATCCCCCCTGTACGATAGCAGTAAATTCGGGCGGTAATTCGGCGGTGAAAATTCGTCGTTCCCCGCCATCTTGGCCGGGGATGGTGATTTCTAATGCTTTAGCGTGGAGAAAGAGGTGTGGAGCTGGGTGCTTGGCGATGTCGCTATAGACCGGGTCGCCCAGAATTGGTGTGCCAAGATATTTGAGATGAACGCGGAGTTGATGGGTGCGGCCGGTCTTAGGCTTGAGCTCGAGCAAGGAATACTTAGAGTTTTGCGCAATAACGCGATAATAAGTCTGGGCGGCTTTGCCATTTTGGTCGACTTGAAAAGTAGTTGGGCGCTTGAGGTTGCGCGCGATTGGCAAATCGATCATAGCTTCGGGCAGCTTCGGGTGCCCAAGCACGACGGCGTAATAAGTTTTGTGGGTTTTGCGATCTTGGAATTGCTTGCGGAGCATTTTTTGGGTTTCAGGATTTTTGGCGAGAATGACGACGCCGCTGGTATCGCGATCGAGCCGATGGACGAGCAGCCCATAGTCTTCGAGCGTGGGTTCGGGGCAATATTCACCTTTGGCCATACTGAGCAATCCAGCAGGTTTATTTAGCACTAAGACATTAGTATCTTCATAAATGACTGGAGGGCGCGAGGGGAGCTCGTCTGCCGGCGGAACGTCGAGAACTATAGTGACATTTTCTTCAAATTTCGCATTGGGTTTTGTAACAACGTCACCATCGACTGTGACGAAACCGTTTTTGATGAAAGTTTGGAGGCTGGAACGATTATATTCGGGATGTTGGCGCACGAGGAGATGGTCAAGACGTACTTTATCTGGCGTCGCGGGATCCGATTCTACGACTGTGTCGCCATTAATGACGCGAGACAGATCGGGTTTGCTGAATTTCTTGCCGGTGATAATCATGAGCTCAATGCCTTTCTGGTGAAGACGCCTAGCGCAATCCGACGCACTTCTGCACTTCGTTTAATTTTGCATTAGCAACTTGGTTAGCGTATGCTTCCCCATTTTCTAGTAAGTCGAGAATTTGCTGGTCATCGATACTAGTAAGTTTGTCTTGGAAGCTTTCAAGTAGAGTACGCACGCTGGAGGCAACTTTTTGCTTCAAATCGCCATAATGAGTTTCGCCGGTCCAAGTCGAAATGACATCTTGGAGTGGGGTATCGGTCGCGAGGGCTTCGATTTGGAGCAAGTTGCTAATACCGGGCTGGTTGAACATATCGTATTGGATCTTGCCAACCGAGTCGGTAGTAGCTGACATGATTTTTTTGGCGGCAGCGGCAGGGTCGTCGGAAAGCATGATTTTGCTATTCGGAGCTGGATTGGATTTGCTCATTTTCTTTTCGGGGTTTTGGAGATCGCGGATGCGAATGCCGTCTTGGTTGCCCGTAGACATGAATTTGACCTGAGCTTTGGGCTCGGCTGGGAGGGTGAAAATTTCACCGAATTTGCGATTGAAACGTTCGGCGAGGCGGCGCGTCAGCTCGAGATGTTGGAATTGGTCTTCGCCGACGGGGATATATTTCGCGTCGTAGAGGAGGATGTCGGCAGCCATGAGTACGGGATAGTCAAAAATACCAACGTTGACGCTGTCCTTGCCCTCGCTTTTGTCTTTGAATTGGGTCATGCGACCAAGCTCACCCATGCTGGCGACGCAGTTGAGAATCCAGCAAAGTTCAGAATGCGCCGGGACGCGCGATTGGCGATAAAGGTGGATATTTGGAGTAAGGATGAGCCCGGCGGCAAGGTAATATTTGAGCGATTTGATGAGGTTTTGCTGGAGTTCCCCGTCGATTTCGGAAATGATGGAATGAAGGTCGGGGACGAAGATATTGATATGAGAGTTAGCGCTGTGAGTATTGGCGAGACGCACCATTGGTAACAAAGCGCCGAGAAAATTCCCTAGCGTAAGCTCGCTGTTAACACGTAAACCAGTTAAAATTGTAGGATTCATGTTTCTATTATAGCACAGGACGGAGGCTTGGGCTGGCATCTATCGTTTTGGGGCGGAGTGTGGTAAAATAAAGTTTAACCTTGAGGATGATAATATGAAAAATCAAGCAAAATTTACTGAACTACGTACAAAATATCCTGAGTTTCATTATCGGAAGTTCAAGGTACGTGAAGATGCGGAGGCGATTTATTTGGAATATGAGTTTGAGATTCCGAATTTGTGTGAGTTCCATCCGAATTTGAAAATTTTGAAGAAACATTTGGACTTCAAGTCGATTGATAGCGCGGTAGTACGAAATTTGGCGTTTCAGATTGGCATGGTGGAGCTGGTGAGTTATTGGAAAGCGAGCATGGCACCAAAAGTCGTGATCCATACGGGCGTGCTGGATGAGGCGCAAATCGCATGGTGGAAGAAATTGTATTTTTACGGTCTGGGCGAATTGCTTTATACAAATGGGATTAAGACAACGCTGGAAGATTTTATGCAGATTGAATGTACGGCGGAGGGGAGTACGTTTGAGTATCCGGCAGTGAAAGGCGAGGCGGAGGGGAGTCTGGTGCTGATTGGTGGAGGCAAAGACTCAAATGTGACAATGGAAGTCTTGGGAATTGACCCGCACAAAGATTACGTCATGATCGTGAATCCGAAACCGGTGACGCGGGCGTGTGCGGCAGTGGCGGGGATGCCGGATGAGCGGGTAGTAGAAGTCTGGCGCAAGATTGATCCGGAGCTGTTGAAGCTGAATCAGGACGGTTTTATTAATGGACATACGCCGTTTTCGACGATGTTGGCGTTTGTTTCGTATTTGGTGGCGTATCTTTTGGATTTGAAATATACCGTGGTGTCGAATGAAAGTAGTGCGAATGAGGGCAATGTCTGTAACGATGAGTGCGATACGAAGATAAATCATCAATATTCTAAGAGTTTTGAGTTTGAACAGGATTTTCGTGCGTATGCGCAGAAATATTTGCGAGCGCCAGTCGAATATTATAGCTTTCTCAGGCCGCTAAATGAGCTGCAGATTGCGAAGTTGTTTGCGCAGATGCCACAATATCATCAAGTTTTTAAGAGTTGCAATGTCGGGAGTAAAGGTGAAGAGTGGCGCTGGTGTAATAATTGTGCGAAATGTTTGTTTGCGTATATTATTTTGAGTCCGTATTTATATAAGGATAAGTTGGTGGAGATTTTTCATGAAGATTTGTACGCGCGAGCAGATTTATGGGAGATTTTCCGAGAATTGATTGGACATGGCGAGACGAAACCGTTTGATTGTGTAGGGACGTTTGCGGAGGTTAATTACGCTGTGAGCTCGGTAGCGATAAAGTTGGAAGAACGTGACGAAGAATTGCCGGTGCTGCTACAGAAATATGTGGACGAATATGGATTGGCGGACTTGAGTAAAGATTTGACGCGTGAGTATAATACGGAAAATAATTTGACGCCGGAGCAGGATAAAAAACTAAAGGCGGCGTTGGGATTGTAGGCGATGTTGGAAGAGTTGAGGCGGTTTTTTGAAAATAAGAAGATTGTGATTCTAGGATTTGGGCGCGAGGGGAGGTCGAGCTATGAGCTGATTCGGAAGCTGTTACCGGAGCAGAGGCTATGGATTGCAGATTTGCGGAGAGTTGAAGTCTATGATGCGAAGGCTGAGTTGGTTTGCGGGGAGGGGTATTTGGAGGGGCTGGGACAGTATGATGTGATTTTGAAATCGCCGGGAATTTCGCTGAAAGATGTAGACGTGAGTGCCTGGGAGGAAAAAATTACTTCACAGTTGGAATTGTTGTTGAAATTTTTCCCGGGTAAAACGATTGGTGTGACGGGGACGAAAGGCAAAAGTACAACTAGTTCCCTGATTTTTCGGATTTTGAGTGATCAGGGTGTGAAGAGTTTGCTGATGGGCAATATTGGTACGCCGGTGTTTGAACACATGGACGAGATTGGACCCGATATGACATTGGTGCTAGAAATGTCGTCGCATCAGTTGGAATTTATGCGGCATTCGCCAGAAATTGCGGTACTGCTGAATACCTATCCAGAGCATCTTGATCATTATCAGTCGTTTGCGGAGTATGCGCAGGCGAAGTGTAATATTTTTCGGTATCAAGGTGTGGATGACGTGCTGTTTTATGGTGCGGATGAGGAATTTTTGCGCCAAGAAGTGGCGGCTGCGCCGGGTAGAGCGTATGGCGTAGGTTTGACGCAGGGTGACATGCGAAAAGTGGGGGAGGTGGTAGAGTTTGAGGGCGAGGCGATCTATGATTGTCGCAGTGAGCGGCAGTTGATCGGAGATTATAATTTGTTGAACATAATGTTCGCGCTCGGAGTAGCGAAAGTTTTGGGTCTAGATATGGAGCGGGCCCAGAAGAGTGTGAATGAGTTTCGGACTTTGGCACATCGGCTGGAGTTTGTTGCGGAACGAGGCGGGGTGAAATATTATGATAATGCGATTGGCACGGTGCCGGAAGCGACGATGGCGGCGATGAAAGCGTTAGGCGACGTCGATACGGTGATTGTTGGCGGGATGGATCGAGGATTGGATTATGGCGAGCTGTGTGACTTTTTGCGTGCGGATAAAGTGCGTAATGTGGTATGTATGCCGGAAACCGGTTTGAAGATTGCGCGACGAGTAGGTGAGAAAGCTGTAGAAGTAGAAACGATGGAGGAAGCGGTAGAAGTGGCACGAGAACGGACAGCGCGCGGAAAAAGTTGCTTGCTTTCACCGGCAGCAGCGAGCTATGGGCGGTTCAAGAATTTTGAAGAAAAGGGTGATTTGTTCCAGAAGTTGGTGACAAATAGGGGAGTGAGAGCTGTTAATGGTGGTGATGGTGAGCGGTAGGCTGATTAGCATTGGGCTGACAGACGGCGTCGTGGCAGTGCTCATCGGGAGACTCGATTTCGACAGTGGCATGGTGAATGCCGTGTTTAGTTAATTCAGTTTTGATAGTAGATTTGATAGCAGGATTTGGCGTGACAATATGCATGGTAGCATAATTATTATATCCATCGAGCGTCCAGACATGAATATGATGGACGTTTTGGACGTCGTTTAGTGCTAGAATATGATGTTTGAGCTCTGGGATAGATATTTCTGTGGGAGTTTTTTCAAGAAAGACGGTGATGATTTCGTGAAGGTTGCTCCAGGCGTGTTTGAGGATGAAAATTGCGACAAAGATGGACAAAATCGGATCAATAAGGACGAAGTTCGTCCAGCGCATGACGATTGCTCCGATTAGCACGACGAGCCAACCGAGGACGTCTTCTAGCATATGGAGGTTGACCGATTTCTGGTTTAATGAGCTGCCAGCATGAGTGATACGAGCAGCTATAAAATTCACTACCACGCCAACAATGGCAAGTATAATCATGCCATTATAGTTGATGGCTGATGGGCTGATGATATGTTGGAATGCGTTGATGATGGCAAAGGCGGAACCAAAGATGAGAATGAAAGTCGTGATCATGCCGCCGACTAATGAGAGGCGCGCATAACCGTAGGTATAGTTTTTGTCAGGTCGATGTTTGCTTTTGCGCTCTAGAATGTACGAGATGCCGATGCTAAGAGCATCGCCAAAATCATGGATTGCGTCGGACGTGATGGCGGTACTATTTGTAAAAGCTCCGCCGATAAATTCGTAGACTGAAAAACTAAGATTAAGGAGAAATGCAATGAGAATATTGCGTTCAGTTTTTTGCTTTTTGGCCATAAAAATCCTCAAAGTTAAATTTAATAAAATGAGTATTCCAACGAAGTGGGTTTACTTCGTTGGAAAGGTTTATCAAAGTTTGAGAGAATAGGTCCAAATATTTGCGTACAGACAATTTCGGTCGGTTCTGCTAGTTTGATTATAGGCTTTGGCGAGAGTTTGTCAAGAATTGAGTTGTATAAGTCTGTACAAGATGGGTAGTTTTATGCTATAATTTTGGTATGGGGTGTTAGCTCAGTTGATTAGAGCGCTTCGCTGGAAGCGTTATTTTTTACCCCAATAAAGATTAGTGAAAACAATCTATATTTGATTGGTTCTGCTTTGAAAAGTTCAGTTAATTGTCTCTAGTATAGCTTATGGTATAAATAATGTCAAGCTTTTTATTTGCCTCATGTGGTATGAAATTTATTGTATTGTTTTTCTAAATCCGTATTAGTGACGTGTGAATATTTCATCGTAGTTTCGATTGAAGCGTGGCCAAGCATTTCTTGGCAATAGCGCAAGTTGCCATTATTTTGGAGAAAGTTAGTGGCAAAACTGTGGCGCAATGTGTGCGGCGTTACCTTTTTCTGAATGCCGGCACGGCGCGCTGAGTTCTTAACTAGTAATTGCACATTAGTGGCAGTCATTCTTTCGTGATGTAGATGAGAAATTACAAGCGCAGCACAGTTGTCTGCTCTTTTAGACAAATATCGCTTCATTAATTGTTCGGTCCTATTGTCGATAAAACATAATCTGGCTTTTCGAGCGTGAATATGCTATACCGTGTTTGTACCTTTGGGCATAAGAAACCTCAACCTCTCATACAGAGGCGGGGCTCCAAAGTTCGTAATCTTATGTTTTTTATTATAGCGCAGGTTATATTAAAAGTCAACGGGAATATGATCGATCTCGTTATGATTCTTTTGTGACCGAATTTTCTCTATAAGCGGAGAGCTAAAGATGTCTTTTTCATTCCATAATGCTTTGGTTATTCCTTTGACGGTGGCTATCACCTCCACAAACATTGACACAGCGATCACATTCAGCGCTATTTCCGGAATTACGTCAATGTCCATAGTTACCTTAAAACCTATTTGTGCCATAAGGATAAAAACAAATATGGCTACAATATCTTTGGTTAGGTGGATCAGAAATTCCAGTATCTTATCGCGATGATCTTTCCTCTGCTTAAGTATGTCGACCACTTCATTATCAATTGATGTCGCCGGGTCTAATGCTCCGACATTAGAATTGAAGGCAGCCTGATTCCCATCATCCTCAAATAAGCTACTATATGTAATATGGTCTTCTAATTGCCGTTGATCCATCGTAATCTAATCCTTACGGCTGCAACTGATACTCCGAAGTAGCTTGCCACCTTGCGTTCGTCTCTTAACGTCTGATATACACGCATAAAACGTTCTTTTGGCATCAAAAACGATGCGGCGAAATAGTTGGCTTCAGTCTCTTTCATTGAGCCATCGGAGTCGTCATATTTCATATAATCTAGCCTCAAATTATTTTCGTCTGGATGTAAAACGTAGTGCCCGAATTCGTGTGCCAATGTAAAAGTCTTTCTGGCTGGAGATAACAGGCTATTTATAAAAATCCTGGCACTTCCATTATTAAATATGATTGCTCCGTTGATCCTATCTCGATCCTCTCCAAAGTCAAATTCAAAGGCTTTTATGTTGCGGTATGACTCGATAATTTCTTGTAGTCTGTGTTCGGGGTAAGTTCTGTCGGTTTCTAGGAGAATATCGTTGATTATATCATCAATTTCGTGTTGTCGGTCTATAGATAACCTGCCTTTCATACTTTAATTATAGCAGATTTCCTAGTACAGATCTGATTAAAATCTAACTTATGCGAAAAATCTTCACAAAATCTCTTAACTTACCAAACAGGTTTGATATAATGAGAATATAGCAAGGGGATAGCAAATTAAAACGGCGGCAGAAAGGAGGAAAATGGAAGTAGAGAAAATCGAGCTTCGGATTGTTCTAAAGAAGAACAAAAAAGTTACCCCCTCCGACAAGAAAGAGTAACTTAACTCAATAATAACATAAAGGAAAGATAATGTCGACCCCTTGCTAAAATCCGCCGTTTGAGAAAGGAAAACCATGGAAGAAATTATTGCTATCCCCAAAAGTCAGTATGACGAGCTATGCCGCAAAGCAGCAGCTTATGATGAACTGGCTGCGAATCTCTCAAGAGCCGGCAAGGCTTCAAGTGCCAAGCTCACGCCCGAAGAGCGCTCTGCCCGTGCTAAGAAAGCTGTAGAGGCGCGGATCAGGAAATATGGACAGAATAAACGCGAGTAGTGTTATTCAACGTGCCAAACATCTTAGCCCCCGCGGTCTTCTTTGCAGCCGCAGACTTACCAGCCTGCTTCTTATTTGCGGTTGCTGGCTTGTTTTCTGATTGCTTATCTGCCGTGTCCGTAGACGGCTTAGGTGCGGCCTTTTTCTCAACTTTTTATAGACTTTAGGTAGCCTGGTGCCAGGTATTACCTCGACTTCGTGTCCGGTTTCTTGATTGCGATAAATAGGCATATTTTCTCCTTTCGTTATTTTATTACCTATAACATCCTAATCCGCTCAGCAATCGCATAACGATTCCAGGGGGTTGGGGTGTTCTGATCCATTTGCGCCGCAGTCGTATCTACGACGTGATATTCGTGCCCGGCATATTCTACAAAAGCTCCGTTAACATCTCGGTTGTCGGTTTTTGGTAAATGAATCTGGATTTGCGGACGTCTTTCTGTGGGCAACCCAGTGTTGGCGACTAGGCAGCCATCAATAGTAAAAGTCTCAACGGCACCGTCTGGCGTGGGCTTATTCTTAAATGTGACTGAGATTGATTTCATGAATTATCCTTAATGTGTTATAATTGGTTTAGGCATACCGATCTGTTTTCGGACGTTAGACTGGAGGCTCGTACATCCTATCGTCGGTATGATTAGGGACGGCAGTACCGCGGTCCCGTTTTTTGTGCTACTCATTGTCGTATCTCCTTGAGGTATCGTTCATAACGGGATTTGCTAACTTTATACGATGTAACGACGTTTAATCCTCCTTGTTTTGTACGTTCGACAATTACTACTTGGCGATTATTCGAATCGCCAAGAATCTGGAAACGTTGGTTGCCGTATTTGGTTCTACTAAGTACGGTGTTATTTTTGTTTGCGTTCTTTACGACTTCTGATATATTTGCAATCTCTTTTGTGCTGAGTGGATTGGCGTCGTTATGACCATTCGTCGTGAAGCCTGTACCACTAAAGTGACCTGAGTTATCCATATGGAGAGCAGAGCTGCGGTTGATTTTAACCTCGGTTTTACGCTTGACGCCTAGCGTTTTAGCGGCGTCCAATCTTACCTTTCCGAGGCTCGCCTCTTTCTTCTGACCCTCCAATACTTGAGAAAACGCGATTGTGGTTTTGTTGGGATCGTTGCGTAATTCCTGTAGGGTAGGTTCGAGATGCTCCTGTCGGGCTGGGGTGTTCTTATGTTTAACGTAATTCTTAACTATCCCATTCCGGCTATTGTATCCGGATGCGACAATCAGGCAGTCACAATTATCGTGACGGGCGAAGTACTCAGCATTTGGATAGATATGTGTGCCTGCCAAGCCTTTGCACCAGTCACAAAATTCCCCCACTAGTGTTCGAGTAATAGTTGGGTGTCTATCAAGCGAAATTGCGTTCCGAAATGCCTCTTCCTGGGCTCTGCCTAAGGCCGTATCATAGAATTCTTTGACTATAGGGTCAATTACGCGGCTTAGGGCATATTGTCGTACTAACTTCGTTGCCAGGGTATCAACCTGCTCCACCATCTGCGAGTAGTCTGCTGACCTGATTGCCGTACTGCCAAATACCTCGCTATTCGCGTCAAACATCTGTATATAAAAATCCGAGCCAATGAGATTGATTACTTTGGTGATTCTAGCTTTTTTATTGTTTGGAGCAATGTTGAGACTGAGGATGTATTTGATAGCCGGCAAGATATTCTCTGTCGTGTCGATTGCTACTGGGTGAAAGTCCATTGCTGGAGCTCCTCTCTCGCTTTATCGACAATTTTCTGGATATGCGCCGTTTCTTCTTTGTTAATCTCTCGAAACTCTTTGTCCGGTAGCTGCTTAAGTTCTTCGATTTTAGCTGATGCAGCAGCAACCGACAGATTGTCAGTGTCTTTTAATCGAATTCCCTTTCTTGCGGCTAAATCCGCCAAGTAATTACGCTGAGTTTCGGTCATGCGGTTCCCCCTTGTGTTTTTACCGTCTTAACCGCGCCGTGAGCGTAACTGTTGGAATAATTATACCATAATACCCGTAGATTTGTTATAATTAGAGTGTCTAGAATATATTTTGATTTAGTCTCGATGCGACATGGGCTAATGTTAATTCTCGGCTATCGAGACTCAAGATATATTCTAGACAAATATATCAACATTAGCCCATTTTGGGCTCTAAGTAGGATTCTTAATTCCTGGGAATGGCCAGTATGTTTTTTAATCCTTTTACAAAGAAACGCTTGGGCAGAAAATGCCCAATAGATTTAGTGAGCGAACTACCGATAGATGCCAACATTAAAAATCTTTATTATGGCTATCAAGAATTGTGCAATCAATATCTCTCATCCCTACCGCAGTACGACTCAGACCGCTCGGGATACTATGTGTATGCGTGGCATACTAACACAGACCCAAAGCGTTATTTCTATGTCGGTAAGGGTAAAGGGAGCCGCTGGCGCCACGTATTATCTAATATAGAGAGTGTCAGAGCAGGTAAACACAATAAGCGATTTGAGAGATATGCGCTCCTGCAAGACGAGTTTGGTATTAGCTGTGACCTAATGCTAAAAGATTTAACGGAATATGAGGCTCTTATTGCTGAAGAGTGTTTGAAATTGAGACTCTGCGAGCAGGGCGAAGTCTTGCTCAATGTTGAGGGTATACCTGACCAATATTTACCTATCGAGTGGTCAGATCCCACCAATCGTCAAACTAACACACCAACGTTAGACGTAGATGCGTTTCGAGCAAGATACTTGGGCGAAACGGATGCCCCACATTTTGATAAAGTTGATTTGAATTGCCTTATGCGTGCATGGTTTTATCCGTTCGGTATTAAAGACGCAACCGTGTTTGAAGAAAACAGACGTCATATCGCGAATTATATTATTAGAAATGGGGGCAAAGTTTATGAAGCGAGGCATGTCTCCCCAAGGGTTCAATGTATAATTGTTCAGGGTCGCATGGAGCAAGATTGTTACAATGGGCTACGTGAGAAGAATAAAAAAATATATAGCATTGTTGACGTTTTAGCTGCTATCCCAGATCAAGTAGACACCGAGGAAAACCTAACGATGAACGGCGCAAAGGTTGCGCTCGCTGAGCGCGAGAACCAGATTGCGGAATATATTATGAAGTTATTTACCGAAAGTGTTGGCGTACCAAGATCAAAATTGTCGATTAGTAGATACCAGGACGAAAAACTGGTATGTATTGGCAACGCCTCAATATACATAAAGGTATACAAAAAGAGCGATAGAGCGTATGTAATTATTCCGCTAGATTTGGCTGGAGAGTTGCGTCCACGCCTTACCCGCATTACGAGTTGGAAAGGCAATTTTGAGTTCAGTTCTCTAAACGAACTGGATGATCTAAAGCCGTTTCTAGAACGATTTATTATAGACGCCAAAAGAAGAATGGTTTATTGACTATCCAGTGAACTTCCCTAGCCATACCGGATGGCGCTTCAAGATGGCAGCTGTCTTGGCGTCAGCAGCAACGATACGGTATCCCGTGCGATGGGTACCGTACTTTGTGCTTGGACTTGATACTTTTACAACGATTTCAAATTTGCCCTCTACCCCAAAATCCATAATGAATTGACCTTGGATTTCTGAAAGTTTTTGTTCCATTGTCTCGTGCTCAACCTGCTCGATCCCGGAGCCGTCGAGCATAGACTGCTCGACACCCTTATAATCAAGCCAAATTTTAATTGCCATTTTTACCTCCTTAGCCTTGATTGGCTACTATTTGATGACTAGTGATTCACCTAGCCATCTGCCTAGAATTATTCTGTGTTCTCAATACTATTTACGCTATGACTTCTTCGCCGGACCGCGGTGAGATTTTCTACCGCCGATTGCTCCGACTTTCGCGGCGCGTTCGCGCCCAGTTAAACCGTCCGCACCAACTTTGTCCGAAGCAAACCCTCCAGCTTTGCTGCTTCTACCGCCATCGCGGCCGATATTTTTGTAAAAGTCTTTCCCATATTTCTTGAGATTTGTATCGCGAGTCTTTAGCCCGCCCGCTCTCGTTCCGCTCATTTTCTTTTCTCCAAAATCTACTTGCAAATGAAATCTCGGTCGTCGCCATAGGCTGTGCCCTGATACTCCCATTCGCAATCATTCGCCAAGGCGTATCGTTCAAACTGCGCATCTCGCTCGCGATTTATCATTACGCCGAGCAGTAGTATGGCCGCTAGTACGATTAAGCCTATCATGGTTACTTTGTTATCTTCTTGTTTTTTCATATATTTATTTTCTCCTCTCAACTTATCGGCATAATTAAGACTTCGACTAGGATGACCGTGATTGCTAGTCTGAAAGAGATAAATGACTAGCGTGCAGTGGAAGTGTATCATCCTGCTCACCGTGACGAAGCCTTAATTATGCCGATCAGGTTATTCCTTGATTTGCGTTAGCTTCAAATTGTTAAGTAGTCTAAACATCGGGTTATTGCCGTAGCCGTTTATTATCTCTACGGAGCCTCTAAGATTACGAACTTTGAAGCCCCGATAAAAATAACATCTGTTTAATATAGATGTTTTATGCTATAATTTTGGTATGGGGTGTTAGCTCAGTTGATTAGAGCGCTTCGCTGGCAGCGAAGAGGTCACGAGTTTGAGTCTCGTACACTCCACCACAGTAGAATTAAAACAGTGACCTGACTTTAGTAGGATACGGATTATGAATAAGTGGGATCGGGATTTTACTGAGCTTGAAGATATGCTTGGTGACGCGATGGATGTGATGGGGTGTGAGGGGATTGATGAAGATGAAGTTTTGAGCAGTCGTCGCTTTGGAATTACTGAAATGGAAGATGCGCTCGGCGACACTTTGGATGAAATGGGATACGACGGCGATGAATAACCCTTTTGGGTCTTGGTTGTGCTAAAATATAAGCGTGGATGATAAGGTCCATGGGAACTCGGGTTGGCTCAAGAGGTAAGGCTCCAGCTGATAAGTGTTCTCGATCAAAGATCGTGAAGTTACTCTTCAAGATTTCTTGGGAAAGTATGAAGATTTGAGAGTTAGTCTTGGCTATGGCCATGGCTAAATTAGTTAACTTCTTTACCTGCGCCACGGGTTCGTTTATGGCTTTTGTCCGTAGCGGATACGTCAATCTCAACAACGGTCAGGCGCGGAACGTCGGTGAGAACGGCTACGGCTGGTCGCGTACTGCTAAGTCGTCTATCTACGGCTACAACCTCAACATGAATACTACCGACGTCAATCCGTCAAACAACAACAATCGCTACAACGGTTTCCCCCTCCGCTGGGTTGCCCGTGCGGTGCCGATCTTTGAGTATGTATGGAGATAGTCTAGGCGCGATGTGAATTCTGTGCTATAATGGTGCGGAGAAGTTCTGGATTTGGAATTTCTTGGATTTATAAATAACCGTGTTGGGGATTCGCCAAGTGGTAAGGCACCGGGTTCTGGTCCCGGCATTCGGGGGTTCGAATCCCTCATCCCCAGCCATAAAAATACACCATCGTTTGATGGTGTATTTTTATGGATGTGCGCAATGAGTATTGAAATGTTACCAAGCGCGGTGGATTTTTGGCTAGCGCGAGGAATTTTTGTCTTGATAATATTCTTGGATGGCGCTACAAAGCCATAAGATGAAAGTCAACACGGTAAGGACGATACCGCCCCAGAATATGATTTGCACCAGCCAATGTTCCCAGCTGAGAAAGAGTGCGAAAGGCGCAAAGACGAACATCCAGCCAAACATGACGACAAAGACTGCGCCGGCGCCAATCTTGGTGTCTTCTGGAGCGTTGAAGCTTCTCGGCGAGCGAGGAGCCGCGCTGTGCTCGTAACCCTCATCGCCCTCGTGGCGTAGGCTGGGATACAAGTTTTTGTCGTTCCAGTAGTCATACTCTGGGTTGCCAGGTTTGTAGTCGTCGTTTGACATAAATTTGTGATATCCTTTTAGCTTATTCTACCATGCGCGTGTTATGATAACAATGTGGGCGCTAGCGTCCATGGGATTTAGGCGTGGTAATTGAGGTCAAGCTCCAACCACCGAAGACTCTCGTACTTGAAGATCGCGAAGTTAGCCTCCGTAGCTCGAAAGGAAAGTGTGGAGGTCAGTAATACCCCAGGCTAAGGTGTGGGGTGTGATAGAATTAACTTCTATGGCTGTGTGCCGGTATAGAATTAAGGCGCTTGGCTTTTGTCCGTAGCGGGTGGGTTAATGTTGAGTCCGGAGCAGTGTGGAACGTTGGCAACAACGGCTACGGTTGGTCGCGTACCGCTAAGTCATCTACGACCGCTTACTTCCTGAACATGAACCCTACTGACGTCAACCCGTCGAATAACAATCATCGTTGGGTCAGTCTCCCCCTCCGCTGAGTTGCCCGTGCGGTGCCGATCTTTTGGATCTTTGAAATACCCCGCTTGGGACGGGGTATTTCTGGGCTTAAGAGTTAACTGGGCATTTACCGAGCGTGACGTTGATACTGCGCTCTTTGCCGTCGCGGATGACGGTGAGCTGGACGGTATCGCCGGGCGCATATTCGCCGATTAGGCTTGAGACTGAACCTGCGCTGCCGACTTTGATGCCGTTGACTTTGGTAATGATGTCTTTCTCTTTTAGGCCAGCTTTGGCGGCGGGGCCGTCTTTCACGATGGCAGAATATTGCGATTGACTATAAACATAGGCACCGGACGAAACCGGAAGATTATAAGCTTTGGCTACATCGGGTGTAATGTTGACGTAGTAGACACCGATATAAGAACGGTCGGTAGAATTGTTCGCGGTAATATTCTTCAGCATACCTTTGACGCTCGAAATAGGGATAGCGAAACCGATACCGTCTGCACCTGTGCTAGTCGCGGTGTTGATGCCGATTACTTCGCCTGCGGCGTTGACAAGCGGACCGCCGGAATTACCAGAATTAATTGCAGCGTCGGTCTGTATCATATCATTGAGACTTTCGCTCGAGGAATAGTCGCTGCCGGTGGCTGTGATGGAGCGGCCGGTTCCGGAAATAATGCCGGAAGTAATCGTATTCTGGAATTGTCCAAGAGCGTTACCAATCGCAATGACTTGTTGGCCAGCAGTGATGGTCTTGGAATCGCCGAGCTTAACAGTCGGAAGGTCGGAGACGTCGTTAATCTTAAGGAAAGCAACATCGTTGAGCGGATCGGTGGTGACAGTAGTGATATTGTCATAAGTCGTGCCGTCGTCGAGAACGATTTGGATTTTGTTCGCGCCCTCGATGACGTGTTTGTTGGTCAAAACATAGCCGTCTTTCGTCACAATCATGCCAGTACCGGCGGCGGTAGAAGTCGAAGTCTGGCCGAAGAAGCCGGTAGTATTAACTTCAGTAACGATCGAGACGACGCCAGGCGTGACCTTGCTAGCGATGTCGGCAATTGAACCCTCAGTGAAGCTGGCGCTGTTGCCGTCGCTGCCATAATTGAAAGTAATAGGTGTGTCACCCCGAATAATATCCCAAATGATATAACTGAGGCTGGCAGCGGAAGTGAGGAGCGAGACGCAAAGCAGCGCAACTACGGTCGTGCGAAAACGGCGAGTGACTTGGACCGGGTCCTGAGCGCGACGAGGTTTCGAGGACGGTTCGCCCTTTGGTTTTTTCGTAATCTTTTCGGTAGATTTTGCGGATTTTTGATCCGAATTTGAATGGACCTTTTCCGATTTTGTATGCGATTTTCGAGGTTTTTTCGGAGTTTTGACCTCTGTTGGCTCAGAATTTGGATCGCTTTGATCGGAATTTGAATTGTCTTCGGCGACGATTTTGGTGACGTTTTCCGCTGTCGCCGAATCGTCGGAAACTGGCGGTTTGCTCGCTGGGTCCGGAGTTGGATTTTCTGATTTTGACATATACCTCCTTAGTGGATATTGAATCTTGGTTGGCTAAAGCCGATTACTAATACGATAATAACGAGTAAGCTAAAAATAACCGGCAAAGCGACTTGGGAAAATTTGACTTTGCCGCGGGTCTTGGCGCTGGTGTCGCAAATCTGGAAATAAGCGTAGGCGAGAACGGAAAGAATAATACTGAGCTGCGAGAAACAGATGCCGGTTGTACCGAGAGTATAGATAATGAGCCAAGAATGCGAAATCCAAGCGATTTCGGCGAAGATGAGACCGCAAGCCATAGAGACGAAAGCCGGGTCGTCTTCGCTGTTCTGGACGAGGAAGTGGTTTGAGGCGGCATAGCCGATGATGAAACAGGCGATGACGAGAACTGAGGAATCGGTAATGGCGGCGAAAATGGTCGCCGTGGTCGTGCCGAGCAAGATAGCGAAGATGGCTTGGATGATGGTAAAAACTTCGGAAGAACGAGGTTTAATGAAGATAAGCCAGATGGCGTAGCCGATAATGAGGGCGATATGGACCGGTAGGACGGTCGTACCAGCAGCATAAGCGAGGAGAACAAAGCTGGTACCGACGATGAAATCGACTAAGCTAGAGCGGAGATTGAGCAGCCAATAACGGTGGTTGACGGCAAAAATGCGCCATTTAGAAATTACGACGAGAATGAGACCGATTAGACAGTTCCCTGTGACAAGCGTAGCGCCAATCGAAGCAACTGCGAGGAGAAGATTAAGTATGACATGGAGGACAGAACTCAGCGCATTGCGGCTTTTGCGAATAAAAATATAATCAGCCATAAGGCTATTATAGCAAAATTTTGGCAGCGCAAGAAAAATTGGCGGCGAAATGTTGGAACGGCCGGGTGACTAAATGGTCGGGATGAGAGTGGTTATTTTTAAGCATAGGAAGTTTCGCGCAAAGGAAAATTCGTGATATAATGGGAGAATGGAATCAAAACCGAAATTCTTTCAAAAACATCCTTTGATGAAAGATGTGCTGAGTTTGATTGCTTTCGTGGCGTGCGTGGTGATTGGGACGCTGGTTTTGAATGCGTTTATTTTCCGATCATATAATGTAGTCGGGTCGAGTATGGAAAATACCTTACAGAACGATGATCGCGTAATTGTTAATCGGATGCCGGTGACATGGGCGCATTTCTTAGGGCAAGAATACGTGCCGAAGCGGGGGCAGATTATTGTGTTTGCGAATGGTGATGCGAGCGGGCCGCTGACTTGTGAGGCGCCGGCGGGGCAGGTAGACCAGTATATTATTAAGCGGGTGATTGCGTTTCCGGGGGAGCGGGTGACAGTGAAAGATGGCGTATTGACAGTATATAATGATGAGCATCCGGACGGCTATTCGCCAGATGACGATACGCGGGTCGATGAAAATAATGGGCCGAAGTCTTATTCTTCGGGAGAAGTCGATGTCGTGGTGCCGGCGGGTGAGATTTTCGTGGCGGGCGACAACCGTGAGGGCTCGCATTCGTTCGATTCGCGCTCGGGACTCGGGACGATACCGTATTGTCGGATTATTGGGCCGGCAGTACTGCGGATTTATCCGTTTAGTGGAATTAGAGTATTTTAAAATCCGCCTGCTGGAGGCGGATTTAGTTAGAGGGGCGACACGCGAAAGTATTGTGAGCGGAAGTCGAATTTTGAGTTCGAGTCGCAGTCGTGAATGATGGAATAGTTGATCCGAGGATAGAAGCGGTTGAAGATTTCGAGATGACTGCTAATTGAGAAATAGGTAGAGGGGTGAATGGTCATGACGTGGCGGTCGGCTCGGGGACGAATGCGCGAATTCGGGGCAAATAGCTCATAGCGGATATAGTGCTGCTGGGTAATTCGGTAGCCGGGCGCAATGAGACCGCGGGTTGTGAAACGGAGTAGCTCGTCCAGAATGGGTGGAATGAGCCCGTTGTGACTGTGCCCGGCGATGGTAAAAATATCGGGTTCCAGCGGTACTTTATTGAGGTGTCGGGGTGAATGCATGAGGAGATAATATTCGCGGTCGGGTACAGCTTTGAGCTGAGGTAGAAGATTGCTCAGATACGTTCGATAAGCCGCCGTAGCATTATTACCGGAAAAAGTATCTGCGGGATAGCATTCGTCTGGCAGCATTACGCCCATGACTCGTATCGAACCATCATCAAAAATCTGCTGGCTTTCACTCGTGCCGAGGAGATATAATTGCGGGATTTGGCGCAAATCGTCGCACCATTGTTGAAAAATGACAGAATTACGCACATAATGATCATTATAACTGTAATCGTGATTCCCTATTATCATGATAAGAGGTGCGATTTGAGTGATTTCACGCAGCCATTTGAGAAGACGTGTACGTCTTTCGGGCGCGGCGACTTCTTCTAAAGAGTTGATTAAATCTCCGAGAAAGAAAAGATAATCAATATGATATTTCAGTACAGCAAGTTGAATTTCTTGAAGAATGAGTTGTAGTCTTTCGGATGTAGTGTGCGAACTAAATTGTAAATCGCTGAACGTAAGGATGTTGCGTCGGCGTGGTAATTCGACGATATTGCGGTGTCCGTACATGTTTTACCCTCCTTTTAAGGTACTTTCTGTATTATAGCATGATTGGACTTTCATAGCAAGGCAGGAGTTGAGCTTTTGGGCGAATTATGCGATAATGGTAAGATGAAGAATATTTGGGCGGAGTTGCCGCGAGGGTTTACGGTTTTGGCGCCGATGGAAGGTGTGACCGATGTGGTTTTTCGGCAAGTGATTGCGCGTGCTGGGCGTCCAGATGTATTTTTTACGGAATTTACGAATGTTTCGAGCTATGCGTCGGAAAAGGGGCGCGTGAATGCGCTTGAGCGACTAAAAATTGCGCCGACGGATGTGCCGATTATTGCGCAGATTTGGGGGAAAAATCCGGAGCATTTTAGTGAGCTTGCGGGAGCACTCGCGGGATTGGGGTTTGCTGGATTAGATATTAATATGGGCTGTCCGGATCGACATGTGAATGCGGCGGGGGGCGGAGCAGCGATGATTCGGACGCCGGATTTGGCTGTGGAATGTCTGCGGCGGGCGAGAGCGGCGACTGGGCTGCCGGTGTCGGTGAAAACGCGTTTGGGCTATAGTTACGTTGATGAATTTCGGGAATGGTTGCCGACTTTGCTCAAGGAACAGCTGGCGGCGCTGACGGTGCATCTAAGAACGCGCAAAGAAATGTCAAAAGTACCGGCGCATTATGAGTTGGTGCCGGAAATTATTGGTTTAGTGAAAGCATTTTCGCCAGAGACGAGGTTGATTTTGAATGGTGATATTAGAGATCTGGAGATGGCGCAGGATTTGGCAAAGAAATTTCCGCAAGTCGATGGATATATGATTGGGCGGGGAGTGTTTGAGAACCCGTATTGTTTTACGGAGCATGTGGGCACGCCGGAAGAGTTATTGGAGCTGTTGAATTATCATTTGGACTTGTTTGATGCGGAGGATGGGCGCTTGAAATGCGAGCGAGCGGCGGCGCTCGGCGAGGGGCTGGAAGTCGCAGTGCGCGGGTTGCCGTTTGATCCGTTGAAGCATTATTTTAAGATTTATATTCATGGGTTTAGTGGAGCGGCGGAATTAAGAGTGCGAATGATGGAATGTCGGAATACGCGCGAGGTGCGTAGAGTGCTGGCGGAGTGGAAGCGCGATAGTTAATAAAACCAAAGAAATTGGCTCCCTGGAAGCAAGGAGCCAATGATGAGAAAGAGCTGGAGGCTTTGGCGATGGAAAAATTAGAGATATTTTGCTAAAGCTTTGGCAGCAGACGAGCGAGTGGTCTCATCGCTGTTCAGGTTGATGAAAGCGATTTCGGGCTTCCCCGATAAATGTTTGATTGCGTAGGCGAGACCACAAGATGTGGGAGTGAGGCGCGGGTTGTTGATTTGCTCAAGATCGCCCATGAGGACGAGTTTTGAATCTTCGCCGATACGAGTCATAACAGCGCGAGCCTGCTGACGGTTCATATCCTGAAATTCGTCACAGATGATAAACGAGCGCGCCAATGAACGCCCGCCGACTTCGGCGAGAGGCGTGAAAGTGAAGTAAGAAGCCAAGACTTCTTCGACATAGCTGTCGAGGCGTTCGGGTTTGAGATTTTTTGTGATCTTGATAACCTCGCGCAGATTGTCAACGACACTGTGAGCTTTGGTACGAGTCTTATCAAAAGTGTCTCCCGGCACGGCGCCAATATCGTCGCCAAGGCGCGAATCGCGCGGGCAAACGACGATTTCGCTGAATTGCTTGCTTTCAACGCCGGCATAAGCGACCGCAGTTGTGAGAAAAGTCTTGCCGGTACCAAAATCGCCCTGCAGGATTACGATCGGAATGTCTGCTACTGGTGCCAGTAAGGCTTCGAGTATCATTGCCTGTCCGGCGTTACGTGCCGAAATTTCGCCAATGATGGGCGGACAACAGCGTTTGGCTTTACAAGGCGCGAGACGGTGATGCTTAGCGTCGTAACGTAGGATGTGATACTGGTTGGAATATTCCTGCGTAAAAGCGACAAACTCATTAGGCCTTAATTCTGGTTCATCAGGAAAGAGCTGTTGCCATTTGCTGAGCTGGAAACCATTTTCGTAATCAAGATTCAAGTCGTTGCCTGACGGTAAAACAAGCTTGCGACGTCCAGTATAAGTTTGGCGTTTTTCGCGGATGACTGGTATGTGGGCCGAGGACGCTAAAGCGCGCAGGCCGTCATCGTCGGTCAGAACCGCAATCTGCTGTTTTTTCTGCAACTGGTGGGCCAAGCTTACCGCCTGATATTCGTGCTTGCGCTGATCATAGTGCGGCAGTTGTAATGAATCGACGTCGTTTGGGTCGATATTACAAATAATGATCGGCTGACCGCTGACGTGTAAGGCGCGATCGACAGACTCTCCGGATTGCTCGAAGACGTCGCCAAGGACTTTCAAAAGACCCGGATATCTCTCATCATCCGGGTGCTCGATTTGGAAATCGAGCAATTTTGGTATATAAGCTCTTGGAATATAAATCGCGGTGCAGTGCTCAGTAAGTAGATCATTTTCTTGCGTGAGGAATTCGGGATTGTCGGCCAGAAATTCGAGGCCGGGTACTACAGCATACGTATCTATTTTTTCCATATATAGATACCTCCTTGTTAAAAAATTCAATGCCGCATGGCATCTAAGCGTATTATAACAGTTCAAGGAGCAAAATCAAAGCATGAGCCAGATAGCAGATGCCTTAGCGCTCGGGGACCTTGGGTTTGCCAGGACGGTCAGCCTGAGCTTGATCGTTGCGGTAGCTAAACATGATAGGTGTGCCGACGAAAGGAAACTTTTCGCGGATTTTGCGTTCGAGGAAGCGTTTGTAAGACCAGTGGAGTAACCCGAGATCGCGTCCGTGGACAACGAACCAAGGCGGGCAAGTGTCGGTCTGGACGATATATTTGAGCTTAGGGCGGGTGTTTTTCAGGCCGGCAGGCGGATGCTCGATGATGGCTTCGCTGAGGATTTTGTTGAGCTCGGAAGTCTTGACTTCTTGATGACGAGTGGCGTCAATTTCGGTCGCGAGCTCAAAAAGTTTGGTCACGTTCTGGCCAGTTTCGCTACTAGTAATCAGGACGGGAGCATAGGGGAGGAAGTTAAAGTCCGACTCGAGCTTGTCGAGGATATTGTCGATGGTGTTTGCTTCGTCCGTATCGGCTTTGATTAAGTCGGATTTCGTCAAGACGATAATAATTCCCTTGCCGGCGGCGATGATTTGACCGGCGAGAGATTGGTCGAGCTTAGAATGAGGCTCGGTAGCGTCGACGAGTAGAGCACAGATGTCGGCATCTTCAATCGCGGCGAGCGTACGGATGGCGGAGAATTTTTCGATACCGACTTCACGTTTACCGGGTTTGCGTAGACCGGCGGTGTCAAGGATTTCGAGAGTGCGGCCGTGGTATTTGACTTCGACACGGTTGACGTCGCGAGTGGTTCCTTGGCGGGAGCTGACGAGGGCTTGCTGTTTCTGGCCGAGGGCATTAAAAAGGCTGGATTTGCCGACGTTGGGGCGACCGATGAGGGCGATTTTGAGAGAATCTGAAGCAGACGATACAGACAATCTATGGCCTGTATCGCCTGCTATCACAAATTCTCTCAAAATCGCAGATTTGAGAGAATTGAAGCCTTGACCGGTGGTGGCGGAGAGGCGGAAAGTAGCGTCGGATTTAATGCCAAGACGGAGAAATTCTTCGTCGGGCAACGATTCGCCGAGGTCGGATTTGTTGAGGAGAAGGAAGACGGGTTTGCGCGATTTGAGAGCGCTTTTGGCGATTTGTTTGTCTTTGTCGTCAGGATACTTTGAGGAGTCGAGCGTAAGGAGGATTAAATCGGCGGAGTCGATAGCGTCGGCGATTTGATCTTGGATGCCGGCTTCAAAATCGTCGTCTGGGTCTTTGAGTCCGGCAGTATCGATGAGGACGAAACGGTCGTCAATTCGTGCCATGACATTATCACGCGTAGTTCCCTCTTCGCGGGCGACGATAGCGATGTTCCGATGGGCAAAACGGTTCAAAATGCTGGACTTTCCAGCGTTGGTTTGGCCAATCAGGGCAACAATCGGTAATTTTTTCATAATCTTCTTCAAATTATAGCAGTTTTTGTGTGATTTTTGAAATTTCACTACTCTATCTTTCTATTATAGCACAGGTGGTCGAAAAAGTCAATAGAAAAGAGAGCGAAAGGTGATTTTTGGTCTAAGATGTGATATAATTATGGTATGGCAAAATCGTCGGAGCAGACAGATGCGACCGCAGCGCCAAGTCGTGAGAAAAAGCTGACGAAGATGGGAAGAGGTCAAGCGGTCGGGAGTAAATGGCACTATGTCTTGGTGTTGATTTTTGCGGCGTTGCTGAGTATTGGGATTTGGTCGCGTCCGGATCAGATTATGCTGGGCGATGATTACGCGTTTCATGTTTCGAGGCTACAGAGTGCGAGTAAGGCATGGACGAATGGGCAGCTCTTGCCGCAGGTCGACCCGGAGGCGCTGGGTGGATTTGGTTATGCGTATAATTTGTTTTATGGGCCGTTCTTGACTTATGTGGCGGCAGGTTTGGAATTTGTAATTGGGTCGTGGCCAATTGTGCTGAATGTGATTTTGGTATTGTGTTTGATGGGAGCGGGGCTTACGATGTGCTACGCGATGACCCGGGTGACAAAAAATCGGATGTTGGCACTACTGATTGCAGTAATTTATATGGCGTCGCCGTATTTGCTGAACAATATTTATTCTCGGATGGCGCTGGGCGAAGTGACGGCGGCAATAGCAGCGCCGATTCTGCTGCTCGGGCTGTATCAGTTGACGGCGCAGGAGAAACATGCGGCGCGGAGCTTGGGGCTGGCAGCAGCGTTGCTGATTTTGTCGCATAGTTTGTCGGCGTTGTTGTTTGCAGTGATGGCAGCGGTGTATGTTTTGATTAATATTGATAAGGTTTTAAATGTACGTTCGGTGTGGCGAATGATTTTGGCGGTCGGAGTGGCGCTTGGCCTGTCGGCGTTCTTTACGATGCCGTTGGTCGAGGCGGGGATGGAGGGCGACTATGGCGTGTTTGACCAGGATTATGCGGAAGTGTATTTCGGTGCGAATCCGCAGAGCGTGAATGATCACCGGGTATGGCCGCAGCAGTTGGTGGCTTTGAATTTCACGAGTGGCGAGTATGGGATTGCACTCGGAGTGATGGCGATGGTGGGGATTCTGGGGTTCTGGTTTGTTTGGCGGACGATTGAGGAGCGCGCGGAGCGACGGTTTGTGACCTCACTATATATTATAGGACTATTGGCAGTGGTGGCGACGTTGCCGATTTTAGATTGGCGGTTTTTGCCGCGGGTGGCGTGGAATATTCAATTCCCTTGGCGGTTGATAATGATTGCGATGATGGCGTTGAGCGTGGTGGCGGGTTATACGATTTTTGCTTTGGTACGAAATATGACGACGGCAAAGCAGATGGTGTTTGCGCTTGCAGTGGGGCTGCTGGCGGTGTATGCTGTGACGCCGGTGATTATGCCGGATGATGAGCGGCATTTGGAGGATTTTGGTGCGGTAGAGGAGGATTTGGCGACGGTGGGCTTCCAGGCAGAGTATGCGCCGGTGGGGCTGTTGTGCGAGGCGGATGATAAAGCGGATGCGGCGCGCGGGTACGCTTGCAGTTTGGAGCGGATTCGGGAGAATTTGGCGCAGCGCGGTACGAAGTTGAAGGTAGTTGAGGGACAGGCGCGGCTGAGTAAGGCAACGAAAGATGGGCTGAATGTGGAATTTGAGGTGCGGAATTCGGGGGAGCGGGCGGCGGTGGTAGAGCTGCCGTTGATCTGGTATCCGGGATATCAGGCGAGGATGGGAGAGACGGAGTTAGCCGTAGAGCAATCGGATGAGTATGGCTTAGTGACGGTAGTGATACCAGCGGGGACGCAAGGGACGGTGAGAGTGGGGTATGAGCTGACGCGTCCGACAGAATTAGGATTGTTGATCTCGGGAGCGACGGCGGGGCTGGGCGTGATTTGGGTGATTGTGTCAGGAATATATGATTGGCATAAACGACGTAAACAGCAAGAAGTCGATAGTTTGATAGAGTCGGTGTGGGAAGCGATGGGAGAAAATGAGCAGCTGAAAGATGATAGTAACGAAAGTAGTAAGAGTAAGAAGAAGTCGAAACCGAGTAAGCCGGTGCTGCCTGAGCCGCCAGAGCCGGAAGTGCCGGGGTTGAAGCCGGTAGCGAAGAAAACGACGCGAACTCGGTCTACGAGCAAAGCTAGTGCGAAGAAAGCGGCGAGTGAAAGTGTAGCGAGTGCGGAGAAGAAACGAGCGAGTACGAAGAAAACAACTACGACGCGCAAGACGGCGACGAAAGTGAAGAGCGTGAAAGCGAATGTGGACGACATAAATGACGAAAATATTAAGCCGCGAGTTACAAAAGTAAAAGCGGGATCAAAAAAGGAGGCATAAAGTATGAAAAAAATGATTTCGGTAGTAGTACCTTGCTACAACGAAGAAGCAGTATTAGGTAAATTCTATGATGAAATAATTCGAGTGGCTAAGGGCATGCCCGAAGTGCGGTTTGAGTTTGTGTTTGTCGATGATGGTAGTAGTGATGGCACTTTGTCTGAGTTGGAGAAGCTGGCGAAGCGGGATGAACGCGTGCGGTTTGTGAGCTTTTCGCGTAACTTTGGAAAGGAAGCTGGGCTACTCGCGGGGCTAGAGTATGCGAAAGGTGATTATATTGCGACGATGGATGCGGATTTACAAGATCCGCCAAGTTTGTTGCCGGAAATGTATGCTTATGTGAAAGACGGTGAATATGATTGTGTGGGGACGCGACGAGTAAGCCGCAAAGGTGAGCCACCGATTCGGAGTTTCTTCGCGCGTATTTTTTATAAGTTGATTAATAAAATGTCGAAAATTGAAATGGTGGACGGCGCGCGCGATTATCGTTTGATGACGAAACAAATGGTGGATGCGATTGTGGCGATGCCGGAATATAATCGTTATTCTAAGGGCTTGTTTAGTTTTGTCGGGTTTAGGACAAAGTGGATTGAATTTGAGCATGTGGACCGGGCGGCGGGCGAGACGAAATGGTCGTTTTGGAAGTTGTTTGTTTATGCGATTGAAGGGATTTGCGCGTTTTCGACAGTACCACTAGTAATTGCGGCGGTGTTAGGATTGCTGTTCTGCTTCGTAGCATTCGTGATGATTATCGTAATTATTGTTAAGACTTTGGCGTTTGGGGATGCAGTGAGCGGGTGGCCGAGCTTAATTTGCGTAGTTTTAATGATGGGCGGGTTGCAGTTGTTGGCTCTAGGCGTCATTGGGCAATATCTGGCAAAGACGTACCTCGAGACGAAGCGACGGCCGATATATATTGTACGCACGACCGATACTGAGCTGCGCGAAAAGCACGTTTCGGCATAAAAGTGGTTCCCAGGAGCGGCGTTTTGTGTTATACTACGGGTAGTGGTCTCGTCGTCTAGTGGTCCAGGACGCCTGGTTCTCATCCAGGAAATCGCGGGTTCGACTCCCGCCGGGACTACCAGTTAGGACTCCATGTTTGATACAGAATGAAGAAAATCTCGCCGTAGTGGGCGAGATTTTCGTGAAGATCGGCACCGAACCGGCAATTCCTCAGCGGAGGGGGTCACCGGCCCAACGGTTGCTGTTGTTTGACGAGTTGACATTCGTCGGGTTGAAGTTCAGGTGGTAGGCGTTGGTAGACGATTGGACTGTACGCGACCAGCCGTAGCCGTTGTTGCCGACGTTCCTCACGCCACCCTCATAAGATGTACTGACATTAACCCAACCGCTACGGACAAAAGCAAGATTTAGACCCATGGGCAAACGAAGTTATTCTGAATTGTTTTAACCTTAGTTAGAAACAAGCTTCCAGCCTCCTGCTGTACCGCCTGACGGTTTAGGAGGATAACTTCACGATCTTTGATGAGTGAGAACGTTTGGCAACTGGAGCCTGACCTCAAATGTTGACTATAGTTCCCATGGATTTAACTCCACGAGTTTATTGTAGCATTAAAATTTGTAGCCAGATGCTTGTTTGTGGCGAGCGATGTAGCTTTCGTTATTTTATTTTCTCCAAATTGCCATTTAGAATTATTGCGCCAAATGACTGTAATTCTTCGTTGATATAAGGCTGGTCGGGCAGAGGGTTTAAGCAATAAATTGGCTTGTTGAAATACTGCGCTACGAACATTTCGCAAAAACTATTTGCGCCAATATAGTTCTCAATGCCATTTTTGGTGTAATTACAAACCAGTACGACGTCGGCCTCGCGTATCTTATCGGTATGTTTATGACAAGAGTCAGTATCAATTTTGGCTTGGATTGGATCAAAATCAGGTTGCTCGTTTAGCCGGTTAATCACGCCGTTTGGAAGTAATACTTCGTGTCCTAATGCTTCTAGTTGTTTGGCGACTTCGCGGACTTCATCGCCGAATTTTAGACTACAACAAATACAAATTTTCATATTTTCTCCTTAATACTGATTAATAATTTCTAGCGGTGCGACTAGGCCATTTTTGATATTATTGATTGCACCAAGCATTAAAACTTCGTTTCTGATTTCGGGCTTCATAGCGACAATTTCATCGTAAGTGAACCATTTTACATCTAAGATTTCGCTAGTGTCAAAGGCGATTTCTTCTTGAACGAGTTTCGCGGCAAAGATTACCGATACAAATAATCCGTCTTCCAAGACTCGATTACCAATCTGACAAACCCCGGTTGGTTCAACTTCGCAGCCAGTTTCTTCTCTCGCTTCGCGCTTCGCTCCATCGATGATGGTTTCGTTCGGATCAAGATGTCCGGCCGGAAGATTCCATTTGCCACGACAGCTCGCTTTTGCTTCTTGGACAAGCAAAAATTTGCCATCTTTCTCTACGACCACGCCTACGATAATTTTTGCGTTAGAACTCATAACTGGCTAGCACCTCTCCGTCATTATCTCGCACTTCAGCCTTGGCATTGGCGAGATAATAACATTTGAAACTCGGGTTAGCTAAAGTATAGCCGGCTTCCTCCGCCCAGTCGAACTTGTCAATGATCGCTTGTTTCGCCATCGTATTCTCGCTATCGTCTACCGCTTCACAGAAAACTCGCAGCCAGTTATCTTTTTCGGGGTTATAAGCTACGATACAGATATGATTATTCTCGGCGAGTTGCTTCGCGACATCTTTCTCGGCGTGCGTTAGCATATAGATTTTATCATCGAACTTGACCGGGTCGCCGAACGGCCGACAGCTGACGCCATCGCCATTTCTGGTGGCCAAGAAATTGACATCTAGGGCTTTGAGGTAATTAAATACTTCCTCCATATTGCTCCTTATTTTTAGAGCAGTATCGACCTAGATTTGTGGAAAACAAAACGACACCGTGTAATCGGTGTCAAAGTCGATCCAAGCGATAAGCATACGGGTTCGCACGCAAATCGACACACGGTGCCGTTCTATCGTGCGACAAAAGTCCATAAGCTTATCACTTAGCTTACTGCTTGGATTTATAACTTTGACATCTTAATTATAACACAGATGTTGTTTGTAGGTAGATAGAGGTTACTGATGCCCCTCCCAAATCTGAAAGTTTTCACCCTCGACGTAAACTAGCTGGTTGTCGTTGAGACAAATAATTGGAGAAGTAATACTATAGAATTTGTCAGGGCACTCATGTAGGAATTTTGAAAACTTTTTGCGTTTTATACCTTCACGATTCCAATGTGGTTTGATCATGAAGTTGATTAGCCCTAGTGCTCTAAAATCTTTTAACTCTGGAATTTCGGCGAGTGGGTCACCGCTCATGTAGCGTTGTGCAGAAATATCTTTACTACACACAATTGATCCAGCACTTTCGCCAATATATGGTTTGCCATTTGATAAATGGCGTCGCACAATGCTGCCAAAATTGCAGTCCTGCATGGTTTTAAGCAGATAAAAATTATTGCCGCCTTGTACAAAAATCACATCTTTATCACTTAGCTCTTGTTCGACTTCTTCCGTTGACTTTCCGGCAAGGTCATAATCAAAAACCTGCCAACCGCGTTGTTTTAAAATTTCGCGGCCTTCGTCAATCCATTCGCGCTGGTTTTTCGGATGTAGATTGCCGGCAGTTGTGATATAAGAAACCTTGATTTCGGTTGCGGGCTTTTGTAATAAACTTTCTATGTTTTCCATGATCATTGCGGCAACGCCTGGACCGCGAAAGCTAGAGGCGAGATATAAATGTTGGGGGTAATTTTCTGTCATGATTTCTCCTTATCTTCTATTTTATCATTCTTATTAGATTTTATCTCGGTTACATAGCCGGCGATGGATGCGATTAATAAGATTCCTTCCAAAATTACTCCGAAGATCGAACGAACATAGATATTGTAAGCAATCCATAAAACCCCAACGGGAATACCGCAGGATTTGTAAACTTTGGTGCTTTTCTGCCAAATAGAATAGGTATAGATGGACGTCGCAAAGACTGAAAGTAGGCTCAAGAAACCTTCGTAAGTTGGGATGGTGGCGAGAATAATGCCGAGATAAACTATTGTGAGAAAGATATAATCGCGCTTTTCGTTGGCTATGCGTTTGCCGTTGCGCTTTTCTTCCCATAAAATATACAAGTTGCGCAGCATGGCTACTATACACATAGCTAGTCCAGTCCAAGCGCCAAGTAAAATATAGGCGATAATGTTGGCGATGAGCGATAAGGCGCTAACAATGACGATTTTATGTTTGTCTTTGAGAAAATAAGTCCAGGCCATGAACGCATACATGATGATTGTAAAAACTTGGGAAAGAATGTAGATGAAATTTATTTCCATTAGAAAAACTCCTTTTGTGAGTTTATCTGCGATAAAAAATAGGACACCGCGAGGGTGTTCTACGTCCTTATACAGATGAGCTTTCGCCCGGCTGTCGCGGTGCCCTATTTGTAGGGCGAACACGAAACCAGTGCAACTCATCTGCACAGATAAAACTCATCTATATTTAATAACGTAGAACACTTTTATTATATCATAAGCCTTGGCGTTAAGAAATGATTATGTTGTTACAGAAAAGAAAGATCGGCATCGAACCGGACATGCTACAGCGGAGGGAGAAACCGTTGAAACGATTATTGTTATCTGACGGATTGACGTTAGTAGGATTGAAGTTCAGACGGTAGGCGTAGATAGAGGAGCTGGCGCTACGCGACCAGACCCAGCCGCCGTTGCCGACGTTGTTAGTAGAACCGGTATTGATATTGACGTTGCCGCTACGGACAAAAGCCAAGACGGAAGACAACCGCACGACAAAGAAGCTGCTTATTCTAGCTTGAGCCGTAGCTGAGCGTAGTTTCTGGCCTCTATGGTCCCCTGGGTGAAATAGAAGAGGGCAGCTTCACGATCTTTCATAAGAGGGCAAGCAATAGCTGGAGCATGGTCTCGGTGAGCGATTGATTGGCCCCATGGAATAGTTCCACAATGTTATTTTAGCACAAGTGAGGTATAGTATAATTTTAGGTGTGGATTTGATCCATGGGATCGATGAGTAATGATTGAGGTCAGGCTCCAATTACGAATCGAACTCGAAAAAAGATCGTGAGGCTATCCTCTTAGAATTAGGTAAAAATCAAGAGGCAAGAAGACAGTATTTGGCTAAGGCTGGAGCTGGAATTGAATAGGCCTCTGCTTACCACTATGTTTTGCGTAGCATGGTTTGCTTGGCTTTTGTCCGTAGCGGGTGGGTTAATCTTAATCCGGACTATGAGGGTCGAGTGAGGAATCTAGGCAACAACGGTAATTACTGGTCACGTACGGCCGTCTCGGAGACTAATGGTCGCTACCTCAACTTCAATCTGACGAACGTCGACCCGTCAAATAGCTGGGGTCGCTATGGCGGTTTCCCCCTCCGCTGAGGTTTCGCCGCTTCGGTGCCGATCTTTGAACGAATAATATGTTATATAGTTAAAGTCCGTTGATAGCGAGAAAACGCTCGCGAAATTTTGCTGCGTCGGACGTGAGTTGGCGTAGCTCTTTCAGGGCTTGGTCGAATTCGGGATCAGGAAAATAACGCTTCGTGCAGGCATAGCCATGCTCACCATATTTGTTAATGAGATGCTTCCTAGATTCTTCGATGATCTCTTCTAAAGTCAGCTCGCGAAAATTACGCATGCGATAAGAATAAGTGCGCCGCAACATTACGTCGACATCAATATTACAATCAGCGGTGGCGACAATTTTGCCATAAATACTGCGCGGGGTGTGGTCCGAGCTTGAGCGGTGGTCTTCGATAGCTTCGACGATAAGTTTTTGCTCGGCGGGAGTAAAAAATTGTTTGACCGCATCGTCTTGTTGGAAGATTTGGCTGGAAACTTTTTCGTGATGAGCAGCGTCGATGTGGTGGCCGATGTCATGGTAAGCGGCTACGGTGTAGACGATATCGAGATTAAGGTCCGGGATCGGGGCGGCAAAGTCAAGGCTGCGACGAATCACGTACGTGATATGGCCAAGTTGATGGCCATAATCGTTTTTAGTGTATTCGGGAAAAATCGTTTCGGTGATGTGCGCTCGGAGGGCGGGAGTAATTTGACGAAGGTCTGGTTCAGCCATTACCTAGCTCCTCGCTCCGCCGTCGACTTGGAGGATTTCTCCAGTAACATAGCTAGCTAGGTCACTCGCTAGGAAGAGGAAAGCGTTCGCAATGTCGCGCGGCTCGCCGATGCGCCCGAGAGGGATAGTTTTAATCAGCGGCGCAATCATTGCTTCGGGAAGTTTCGCTACCATATCGGTATTCGTGATGCCGGGGGCGACAGCGTTTACGCGGATGCCGCTCGGAGCAAGTTCGCGGGCGAGAGATTTTGTCATGCCGTTAACCGCAAATTTGCTAGTTGGGTAGCCAACGCCGGCAGGTTGACCATAGATGCTAACCATGGACGATGTGTTGAGAATGACGCCGTTTCCCTGCTGCCTCATGGTCGGGACGACGGCTCTGGTAACGTAGAACATTGCGCGTACATTCAGGTCCATGATTTGATTGAATTCTTCGGGTGTGGTATCTTCCAGTGGTTTATCCGCAGCGATGCCGGCATTATTGACGAGGATGTCGATGCGACTATGGGTATCGACGATTTGTTTAATGGTATCTTCGATAGCTTGGTAATTATTCAGGTCGGGCCAGAAACCAGTAACTTCGAGACCTTCTGACTTGAGAGTCTCGAGTGCATGATTGATGGTGGCTTCGCGCGATCCAAAAATGATAACTTTGGCGCCATTTTGCGCAAAAGTGCGGGCAGTTTCGAGCCCAATACCGCGGGTGCCGCCGGTAATGATTGCGATTTTTCCTTTTAGCATATTTCCTCCTTCTGTTATAATATATTATAGCATGATGATTCTAGTAAAGTGAAAGTGAGGTAAGATGAACGAAATTAAATGCCCGAAATGTGGTCAAGTTTTTAAGGTGGATGAAAGCGGCTTCGCGGAGATTGTGAAGCAGGTACATGATCATGAGTTTGAGCGCGAGCTGGAAGAAAGATTGAAAAATGTTACAGAACTAGCGACGGCGAAAGCGGAAAATAACTTAAAAGATGATTTGGCAAAAAAAGAAGCGGAGATTGCCGAGCTGAAAACTCATGCGATGGCGGCGATGAGTAAGAAAGATGCGGAGATTGCTGAGCTGAAGACGAAAGTTGAGGCGACGACGAGGATGACGGAAACTGAGAAAAAATTGGCAGTGAGTGAGGCGGTGGCAAAAGTTGAAAAGGAACGAGATCAGCTGGCGAATGATCTCCGTGCAAAAGAAACGGAGCAGAAATTGCTAGAGAATTCGTTAAAAGAAAAGTTCCAAGCGGAGCTCAAAAGTAAAGATGAAATGATTGCGTATTATAAGGACATGAAAGCACGGATGTCGACGAAGATGGTGGGGGAGACTTTGGAGCAGCATTGTGAAATTGAGTTTGAACGTTTGCGTGCGACGGGGTTTCGGAATGCGGAATTTGGAAAAGATAATGATGCACGAACGGGGAGTAAGGGTGATTATATTTATCGAGAATGTGATGAAAATGGCAATGAGCTGATTTCAATTATGTTTGAGATGAAGAACGAGAATGATGAAACGGCAACGAAGCATAAAAATGAAGACTTCTTAAAAGAACTGGATAAGGATCGGAATGAGAAAAAATGTGAGTATGCGGTATTAGTGTCGATGTTGGAGGCGGAGAGTGAGCTATATAACTCAGGGATTGTCGATAAGTCGCATCGTTATCCAAAAATGTATGTTATCCGGCCGCAGTTTTTTATTCCGATGATTACGATTTTGAGGAATGCGGCGCAAAATGCGATGGAGTATAAATCGGAATTGGCTTTGGTGCGAGCACAGAATATTGATGTGGCGGGGTTTGAGGAGAAAATTGAGGCCTTTAAGGAGGGGTTTGCGCGGAATTATAATCTTGCGAGCCAAAAGTTCAAAAAAGCGATTGAGGAAATTGACAAAACGATCGACCATTTACAGAAAACGAAGGAAAATCTTTTGTCGTCAGAAAATAACTTGCGGTTGGCAAATAACAAGGCGGAAGATTTGACGATCAAACGTCTGACGCGAGGAAATCCGACGATGCGAGAGAAGTTTGAAGAATTAAAGGAAGCGGGAAAATAGAGAAATAGTGAGACGTTGGTATGAAAAAGCGCCAAGGCGAATGAGCCTAGGCGCTTGAAATAGAATGTGCGGTCTATGAGTCAATTTTAGTTTAGCCGTTGCTAACTTTGCCGGCAATTACCAGAGTGTCACCGGGTTTTACGGAAGTTTTTTCCGGGTTCCTGACATTTTTGCGACCGAGGGTGACGGTGGTTCCGTGCTCCAACTTTATGTTGGCTTTTTTCAGGATACTTGCGACGGTATCACCTTGGCTATACGGAAAAGCTATCGCGTCGTTTCCGGTCCCGTTAACTACATTTACAGTTGCTTCATGGTTAGTTTTGTTTAAATCTGCCATTTTGTTTCCTCCTTTTAACGATTGATGAAGTTACGCATGATGGGGAATTCTTTGATTTCGATTCCCCGATGAAACATAGTAATCAGGTGTCCAATTTCTCCAGCTACATAAGCTGAAATGTAACCGATATTGCGGGCGCCACATTCGAGCTCAGCGGCTTCGTTGTCGTCGAAAAGCCAAGTTTCATAATCTTCGCGAGCTGTATAGTCGCATGGGCTAAAGGCGAAGAGTTGAATTTCTTCACCGCCGCTTCGGCCATCAATGTAGAATGGGATTTCCAAGAAGTTGTCTTGGACGCATTCCCAAATGGTTTGACGGCTAGCCATGGAGTCAACTCCGGAAATTACGACGCCAGAAAGTTTAGTCTCGGCAGTGACACGCTCTTGATGTTGGTAAACGTCGACGCCATTCGGCATGAGATGGTAGATTAAATCTGCCATAGCGGCGACTTTTGGTTCGCCGCACATCGTCGTACTATAGCCGACTTCGGTTGGTAGGTTGCGACTTTCGAGTAGGTCATCGTCCCAAATATGGATTTTAGTGATTCCCATTTTTGCTAAGACAATACCGACTAAATTGTTGATGCCGCCAGCGCCAATGAGATGAACTGGCCAACTCCAAGTTTCCGGGTCGAAGATATGCACTTGATCAGAAAAATAACTTGGCTTCATGAATATCACCTCCTTTCAGGTGTTGTTCAGCCACTTCTGCACATGCGTCAAGTGTTGCTGGTTTGAGGTCTTCCAGTGGATTTGGGCTTAGTCTGAATGGCGAATGTTTTACTTTAGCTTTTATTTCTTGTTCGCAGCGCAACATAACTTCATTCGGTATTGGTGACATGATTTTGACGTCAAGCGGGATGTTGCGAAGACGTATTCCTTCGTAAACATCTAAGCGGGCGATATAATCATCATGTATATTCATGACGAGGTTAGCCACCCAAGGACCCTGCCAATCGTCAATATCTTTTTCATCTGTCGCAGACCAGAAGACGCTGCCACCGGCATGAGAGTGCCAACGGAATCTCAGTTTGCCTGCACGTGCAGGATTATCTTCAACAACATTGAAGATAATC
>CAZFZV010000002.1:51912-76667 GCA_964523355.1 uncultured Candidatus Saccharibacteria bacterium
GAATCTCAGTTTGCCTGCACGTGCAGGATTATCTTCAACAACATTGAAGATAATCTCATTTAGGGCACCTTTATCGCTTTCACAGTAGCCAGGATTGGCGACTTGCTGGGGGATAAAGATTTGGTCGACGATTAAGTTGCCGTCGATTAGACTGATGGTCCCGATTCCAGTAACCTCGTTCGGGTGCGACGCGAGACAATAGCCACGCATCTGTTGCCAGATTTCTAATGGGATACATAGTTGCATTTTTTCTTACCTCCTTGGGAAAAATTCTGAAGTTTTAGGCGTCGTTTAGCGTGCTCAATGGTTTTTACTCTACGATAGCATCCGGGGATGTACTGCTCATCTCCATTATTAACTGAATGAAAGCAGTCAATGATGAGTGTTAGAGCCTCAATAATACGACCATTTTGCGCGTATTTTTCGATATCGTAGCGGCGTGAGCCAAAACAAAAGTCGTAAGTTCGGTCTGGATAAACTGGGTGCGTATTGGTATGATTGAGTTTTATTCCTGAACGTACTTTGCGACATTTGAAACAGGTTTCGAAGAATGTGACTTCGTAGTCGCCAAAATCGTAGAGCTCGTTTTTATACGGAACTCTGACTTTGATTAAAATACGCAAGAAACGTTGACGTGGTTTAGCCTTGCGCTTTGATGCGGTGATTTTTGCGACGCCACGCATGTTAAGAATTTGTTCCCACTCGGATTGTGCTTCCTTTCGGGTTGCCTCGCGACTAGGTGTAGCGGCTTCAAGCTTTTGTAATTCGGCTTTGGTCGTACCAAGTTTGCGTTGGAGATCGGCAATCCGTTTGCCATAATCGGCGATGTCGGACTTTTGCCTCGCGATTTGATTGCGAAGCTCCTCTTCGGCTTGAAGTTTGTTGTCACGGAAGTGCATAGTGCGAAATTCGATATAGACGCGTTTGGCGCGATCGTTGAATTTCGTAGTTTGCAGATTCCCTTCAAGAGTTAGTTCTTCTTTGGCTAGTCGTTTGATTTCGGCGGCTTCGGCTTGGTTGCCGGGTCGACTTTCGCACCACATGAAGATACGACTGCCGAGTAAAAATGGCCAACCGATAGGCAGAATCATAATTAGCAGAATCCAGCCATAGGCACTGCCGAGCGGTAAGTCGGCTAAATGATAGTCGCTGTCTTTTTCATACCAGTAGTCGATGAATGTGGCTACGACGCAGATGATGAACGAAATTAACAAAAACCATGGAAATGCGATCTTGGACATCTGCTTAGCGCTGATGGGCATCTCTTTGGGCTCGATGAGCAAATCGTCGTCGAGGAGACCTTCCTTACAAAATCTTTGGAAAGCCTCACGGTCGGATTTGGGTAGAGCATTGAAAATTTCGGCTTCTGCATTGTAACTTTTGACGTCTTCGGCTTCGTCTTGCGTAAAATAGCAGAGTGCGAAAATTAGACCTCCGATAATTACCAGAATGACAGCCAAGACAAGTGGCAGGATCAAAACTTCGTCAATATCCCAGTTGTCTTTGGGTGTACGACGGCGCATGGAATTACCCCCTTTCTTTCTCATAGACAAATTGTAAAAAAGCCGAGGTTCATCCCTAAGAATGACCTCATACTTTCATTATAGCACACATTATTTAAAAAGTCAAGAGGCGGACATTATTTGCTCGCTTGCGCTATTGTTTTTGATATATCTAGAACCCAAACTTGGTATGTTTTTGGCCCATGGCGGTATCATAATAGAGATTGAAACGTTGTTCGGTGAGTTCGAGGGCGAGTGACCAGATAGTATCATCATTATAGATATAATGCGATTGGCGGAGAATGCGCCAAAGATCGGTAAATTGAAACCCGGGGAGTTGTCGCTCGATTAAAAGTTTGGCTTCGGCAGCTCGGACGAAGCTAGTCGTCTGGCGGGAGTGGGCACGGACGCGATCGAGCGGTTGTAGCTTAGGTGCTAAGCAATGATTGGTTTGGATCAGAATGCCGTTTGCATCGGGACGTACGACTTGGTAGTCGCGGGAAGTATGCTCGACGACTGCGAGGTCGCCTTTGGCGTCGGCGATGAGGAAATTTTTCGGTACGGCGCACGGGATGCGTGCAAAGACATTAAGGGCTTGGCGGGTGGTGGTACAATGTTCGGCGATATAGCGGAGGAAGTGGGCTGGAGCCAGACCATAATTCCATTTGTCAATATAGGAATAAGTCAGGCCGATATAAAGCCCATACTCGTTGATCGTATCTTCGGAATAAATCTTGCGGCTGCGACGGCCGATATGGCGACCCCAAACTGATTCGTCGGAGAAAGCAAAATAGCGATGCGCTCCAGCGATACTTAAGTCATAACGTTCAAAAAACTCGCGAGCTTCGGGCAGCCAGTCGTAATTGCGACCGACAAACACCTTGCCATTTTCGCGAATAGCAAAAATCGTACAACCATGCTGGTGTAGGTTCGCTCGGCGGCGTTGGGCATCAACGAAGCTAGCAAGGTCTTCGTAGAGCAGGAAGTCGGGATTCTGATGTAACGCCTCCGCGGCGGCAAGTTTTTCGACTACGAGCTCGGGATAGTATTTTTGGTAGATGTTGAGCTGTTTACGTAGGGTCTTGGCGTTCGTGTAATCGAAAAAGTTGTGTTTGTAAGACTTCAGGCGATTACCGTAGTATTCGCCGAAAGCTTGACGGCTACCAGAAAAACGAATCATATTCTTATTATAGCATAGACGGAATAGGAATGACGCAGGACTTTGTGCTATAATAGTGGGAAAGATTGAAACTGGAACTTCGGATGAAGAAACAAGCAGATGAGACTGGAGAAAAGCCCACCGCGGAAGCGAAGTTTGCGGAAGGGCTGTGCTTTAAGAAACTGTTTTTTGTTTTTCTGGTGGGGTCGGTAATTGGTTCGTGGTATGAAGAGATTTTATTCTTAGTGCAGCATTTTGCGGCGACCGGGCAGTTCGCTTGGAGCTTACGACGAGGAGTGATTTGGGGGCCGTTTAACGTGATTTATGGGTTTGGGGCGGTGATCATGGTGTACTTGTTGCTGCGGAAGCCGTATAAGAAATGGCAGGTTTTTGTTTATGCGGCGCTGCTAGGAGGGGTTGTAGAATATGCGATTAGTTTTCTTCAAGAGCTATTTACGCATACAATGTCGTGGGATTACAGTGATAAGCTACTGAATATTAATGGTCGGACGACGATTCCCTTTATGCTCGTCTGGGGGCTGCTGGGTTTGGTGTTGGTAAAAGTGGTCTATCCGGCGGTTTCGGGTGTGATTGAGCGAATTCCGGTGAAAATTGGCGATACGGTGTATGTAATTATGGTGGTGTTTATGGCTTTTGATATGTTGATTTCGTGGACGGCGATCATTCGGCAGACTTTGCGGCATAATCATATTCCGCCGTATACGGCGATTGGAAAGTTGTATGATGAATATTTTACGGATGATTATCTAGAACATTATTTTCCGAATATGCGACGACCGGATGAGAAAGTGGAGTAGAAAATGAGTTTCTGGACGTGGGTGACGATAGTTTTGTTATTGAGCGGGGCGGCGTGTATATTTTATGCGGGAGGGTTGTTCTTGTATGGTCGAAAGATAGTGCGGAAGAATAAGCTGAAGCTGGCAGTGCGAGAGGATAATACGCCGGAATTTGCGATTTTGATTCCCGCGCGGGACGAAAGTGCGGTGATAGAGGGATTGTTGCGAAGTTTGAAGCAGCAGACAGTAAAAGTAAAGCCGGAGAATGTTTATGTGATTGTTGAGGCTATGGATGATCCAACAGTGAAGATTTGTCGGAAGTATGGAGTAAAGGTTTTTGCGCGACCGAAAGTAACGGCGAAGCGGGCGCGCAAAGGTTTTGCGTTGGATGAAGTTTTACGAGAAATTCTAAGGGAGCGACGCTATGATTTGTATTTTATTTTTGATGCAGATAACATTTTGGCGGAAAATTTCTTGGCAGAGATGCTGAAAACTTATGCGGAGGGTTATGAAATTGCGACGGGCTATCGTAATGCAAAGAATGGAAGTGTGAATTTGATCGCGGCGGTTTCGTGTCTGACGTTTTCGATGATTAATACTTTAGTAAATCGGGATCGGATTAAGCATCAAGTGAATGTAGTGTTTTCCGGCACGGGATATTATGTTGACGGAAAGTTGGTCGACCGTTGGCAAGGTTGGCCGTTTCGGAGTTTGACCGAGGATTATGAGAT
Source organism: uncultured Candidatus Saccharibacteria bacterium (assembly GCA_964523355.1). Taxonomy (GTDB): domain Bacteria; phylum Patescibacteriota; class Saccharimonadia; order Saccharimonadales; family Saccharimonadaceae; genus Nanosyncoccus. The sequence continues at coordinate 56,102 of CAZFZV010000002.1, forward strand.
TTCGCTGTATGCGACCCTGCATGGGTTGGCAACTTATTATAACGAAACGGCGGTGTTTTATGATGAACAGCCGACGCGTTATCGGCAGACAGTGGCGCAGCGCGAACGCTGGATTAAAGGCTATTTCGGTGCCCGGAAAAAGTACGTTCCGTTGATACGTGAGCAACAGCGGGAGCGAAATTTGGGGAGTTTGAAGAAAGAGTGTATTGGTGTAAAGCCGGCGATTTGGGCAGTGATTGGGTTGGTTTTGGTGACGCTGGGCGGAGCAGTATGGTTAGTGCAGCAGGGCATAGTAGCTGGGGCTTGCGCGATGATTGGTGCGGTACTGGTCGGATTATACTTGGTCTTGATGAGCGTAACGATACATATTTTGCGACAGGAGAAATTGGATTTAACGCGTAAGGTGAAATTTGGTGTGGTATTGTTTAATCCACTATATTTAGTAACGTATGTTCCCTGCGCGGTACGAGCATTACTAAAGCGCAATGTAACGTGGGTAAAAATTGAACACGGGAGCTAAGTTCCAGGATTCTAGGCCTTAGGATTTGCGTGCATTGTAGCGGGTGCGAGCGGTACTGGGCGCAGTTTGCTGGCGATCTTAGTCGGTGCGTCGGTGAACTTGATTTCGGGTAGGCCAAAATTAATATCGGCGCTAGTAACGTCATAATACAACTTATAAACTTCGTCGACGGAGCCAATAACGGCGTCTTTCATGTCGAAACCGAGTTTACTAGCGGCAGCTTCAACATCGCTTGTGGTTTCACCTTCAATTTCGACGTAGCTAGGGATCCAGGGCCAAGTATCGATATCAATCTCTACGTTGCCGAGTTTCCAAGATTCACGATAGGAATCTTCGTCGGATTTGGCATGCAGACCGCAGGCTTTCAAAATAGCAATCGTCTGCTCATAGTCGCTAACCTCGACGTTTAGTTCTTCTGTGCCGGTAAGCGTATTGTCGTGATGATTTTTGTAAGTCAGCACTATACGGTCACCCTCATCGCGCACACGGGCAAAAGCGTGTTTGCTAATGTCGAAGACGACGCGACGCATTAAGATTTCTGGGCGTACGAGCTTTGCTCCGGCAGCGCGAAGCTTAGAGCGAAGTTCGTCTTTGTTGATTTCGAGAAAGGTGGCTTCAATTTCTAAGTTCATATTGCTCCTGTGATATTAATTTTTTAACTCGACGCCGACGCTTGGCTCGTTTGGACAGGTCTCAAGGACATGAGTCATGGCGTCATGTTCGGCGCTTGTCACCCAGAGTCCATATTTGTATTTTACAGATATTTGGCGCGCAACATATTGGCAGCGAAAGGCTTTGTTTGGCGGCAGCCAAGTCGCAGCGTCGCCGTCAGACTTGCCTTGGTTGGCTTTACTCTCAACGGCAAGAAGATTGAGTGGGTCAGTCGCGATATTGTAACGTGTTTCGCTCGGTAGATATTGAGCGCCTTTTTGCCAGGCATCGCTGAGCGCAACGACATGGTCGATTTGTATACCTTTGGAGAAGTCGGACTTTTCACGAAAGACCATATGAGAGCCAGTATAGGATTCGTCAAATTCGCCTGCAACTACTGTGCAATTATCAGCTGCGAGTGTGGCTTGGTCGCCCAGTTCGCGCCTAATAATGCGTTGGCGTAGACTACAGCTTTCGATATCTGGCCAGCCGGAATAAAATTCTTCGCGTTTATAACCGGTCTTAGGCGCACGGCCTTTAATCTCGAGTTGAGCGAGGACTGTAGTCGCAAGAGGTGTATCGCCGTGATTGTCTGTAACTACATCGTTTGATTCGGCGTTGGTCGCTTGATCGAAAATTTGTTCGTAACTGCTAGGATTGGCGAGGATAACCGTAACAAGGAGGGCGCCGAGCGCGAGGACGGATATTAGACGGCGATGACGGTAGGAATGGAGTTTAAGCTTGTTCATTATTCTTCGATAACTTTGCCTTCGATCAGAGTCGCGAGACGGCTGAATATGCTAGGGTCGGAGATATTTTCGCCGAGAGCGACTACGGCAAAGTGGCGATCTTGTTTCACAAAATCGACCAGAGCGAGGTCGGTATAGCTAAGCCAGCCGTCTAATCCGTTAGTATCACCGCCAGCTTTGCTATAAACGCGCGCCGTGCTAAAACCGCTAGGTAGACCCTGGCGCCAGTCGGCGTTGCTATTGAGCAATGAATCTTGTAGCTTTGCCCAACTATTCAGGCTGAGGTCGCTATGTTGCCAGATGTGCCGGAGTAAGAGCGCGAGGTCATTGGCACTCGAGTTCGCAGCAAAATCTTTGGTTTGGGTCATACCGAGATTAGTAATGAAATTCGTAATACGCTCGGAACGTAAAGTGTCCGAGAGAATCGTCTCGGCGCAGGCGGAGCTGTCTGACCTCGCCATAGTCTCAAGACAGTCGCCATAACTTAGGTCATCTATAACATCGCTCGTAGCGCTCTCTATACCGTTGTCAATTTGGCGATAGCCATCATAAGCGAGGATAAGCTCGGTAGCACCATTTGTACTAAAGACGTTATCTGGATTGTAGCTTGCGGCAAGTTCGTCGCGGTCGAGGTCATAAATTAACACACTGACGCGACCATCTGCGCTATCTGCCCAAGAATCAATAATTGGCTGGAGCGCGACAGCTGCCGGGATGGTATGCGCCTCAGGCTGCGCCGGGGTTTCGGTGGCGCTTTCTTTGGTTTCGGCGCTGCTTCTCCCGACGAGAATTGAGCGTACAAAACGCGCGCCAACTAAGGAAACGCTAAAAGTGAATAAGAAAATGAGGACGAGGGAGAGCCAGTTTTTGCTTGCAGTACGACCAACATTGTTCATAGTTTGATTATAGCATGAACGCCAAGAAAAGTGTGGTATAATTGGGAGGAATAAAATAAGGAAATAAATAATGAATATAATTCTGAGTATACTACTGCTGGTGGTTGGGTTTGTGCTTTTGATTAAGGGCGCAGATATTTTTGTCGATGGGGCTTCAAGTACAGCCGAAAACTTTAAAGTGCCAAAAATGCTCATTGGTCTAACGATCGTGGCATTTGGTACGAGCGCGCCGGAGTTTGCGGTGTCAGTCTCGGCTTTAGCGTCTGGTAGCACGGACATGGTGTTGGGTAACGTAATCGGAAGCTGTATCCTGAATATTCTGTTGATTCTCGGAGTTGCGGCGTTGATTCGTCCAATTAAAATTAAAGATAATACGGTGCGCAAGGAGATTCCGCTTTGTCTACTGATTTCAGTATTACTCGCAGTATTATTTCTAGATATTTTCTTGGCAGGAGGAGATATTAATCAAATTACACGTGCAGATGCGATTGTGATTTTGCTTTTCTTTACGGTCTTCTTGTATTATCTTTTCTCGATGGCAAAACAGAAGAAAGAAAAAGTCGAAGATGCGAAGCCACGTTTCACTTTGGGCAAATCAGCTGCGTTGATTTTAGTCGGTTTGGCTGGGATTGTTATTGGTAGCCAGCTGGTAGTCGACAGTGCGACCGATTTGGCAGAAGTGATTGGTTTGAGCGAACGCGTGATTGCGTTGACAGTGATTGCTTTCGGCACATCTTTGCCGGAGCTGGTGACGACGATTGTGGCGTCGAAAAAAGGCGAGCAGGACTTAGTCGTAGGTAATATTATTGGTAGCAATATCTTTAATATTTGTGTGGTTCTAGGTGTACCGGTAGCAATTTTCGGCACACTGACGCCGGTTGGCTTCCAGATGTTGGATATCGTGATGCTAGTAGTATCAGCGGCGATGCTGTTTATCTTTGCAGTTAGTACGAAGAAAATCAATCGCGTTGAGGGGATAATTATGCTTGCGACATTTGCCGCTTACTATGGCGTAATTATGCTGATTTAATATTCGGGAGTGACGACGAAGCTCGTAATGTCGGCTGTTGCGCTAGCATGGATGTCGGCTTCTGTCGTATTGTTCTGGGTAATATAGTTACGACTTTGCACTTGACTGCGCTCAGCAGTAATGATTAAGCGATGAGTCGCGTCTTGTTCTGGCAAAGGTGTGCCAGCGCAGGTCATAATGACTAGAGTATCGACATTGGCAGGAGCGAGGATGGTATCCATGTTAACATCGGCTTTCTTGAGCGTTTCGATACGTGTAATGGTGTACTCTACATCATTATAATATATATGTTGGTAAAGCGCGCTCTGGTCGAGCTCATGGAAGACGGTCGAGGAGTGCCCGATGATAAACTGTTTATTCTCAGCCTGACTATAGCTACCGGCGATAGTGGCGGGAGCAATGAGCTGGTGCTCGGTCATCTCGAGCGGCGCAACTGGCGTACTGAGCTCGATATCGGGGATTCTCAACTCAGGATAACTCGTAGCCTCGATAGAGGATACTGGCTGAATTCCGGAGAAGAAATAGAACGGAGCGAGCACGACGAACAAAGCAACAAAGAATACGCGCAACGTGCGGCCAGACCAACGTAAAGGATTGAGCCTGAGACTGCGTCGAGCGCTGTGGCTACCACAGGCAAGACTGAGTGATTTTTGACCCTGGTTCGCACGATCTACGCGATCAAGCGCCATCCAATAAAATGGGTTGAATTTCCATGCACCTTCCATATTTGATTTTATTATAGCACAAGTGGAATAAGTTAGGACTAAAATGCTAGAGTTTGTTGTAATTTTTACAACGATTCTTTATCAGGCCGCGAAAGCTTAATCCGGATCTTAGTCCCGAAGCCGACACGCGAGCTTACCTGAACATATTTATTAGACAATAAAGAACAAGCGGTCTTTGAGAGAGTAGTGCCAGTGTCGGAAATGGTGATTTCCTCCTTGCTGACTTGAATACTTATTTCGCCTTGTTTAGAGCGCTGGAGGGATTGGGTAATGGCGCTCTCCACGTCTGTTTTGATTTGGGCTATTTCGTCTGTAACGATGTCGGGGTCGATTAAATCTAAGTTAAGTTTGATGCCGCTTTGATCGGCTAGTGGTAAGAATTGATTGTAAATTTCGCTGATGATAAGAGACAGACGATACATATGACTAAGCGCTAAAGATTAACATGCTACCGATTACGAGACAGGCGACTGCGATGCGGTACCAACCGAAAGTTTGGAGCGCTTTGGGTTGTTTCAGATAACGCAGCAAGTAGCGCAAAGCCCAGAGGCCAACGACGAAAGCAACAAGGTTGGCGAAGAACAGGGCGTTGAGATTGGCGATGAAGTAGGCTCGGCCCGAGTCGGACAGAAACATTTTGAGACAGACGGCGAACATAATCGGGATACTGGCGAGGAAAGAATATTCAGCGGATGACTCGGAGTCCATGCCGGCGATACGACCAGCAATAATCGTTGTCCCCGACCTGGAGGTGCCAGGAATGAGAGCAAAAGCCTGAAGAATGCCAATAAGTAAGGCTCTTCCGGGGGTGAGCTGAGTTTCGTCTTTGAGCTCGGATAAGTGAGGCAACTTGTCAATAATCACCATAATAATACCGACAATACCCATTGCTGCGCCAACGGTGAAGAGTGAGGAGAAGAAATCATTACTCTCGATTAAACTAGAAAAGATAAGACCAATTAAGCCGGCGGGAATACAAGTGATGACAATGTTAATCGCAAGTTTGTAATTGCGTTCGTGGAAGATGTCTTGGAGAATTTTCCAAATGCGCTCATGAAAGTAAAATAATAACGCGAGCAATGTGCCGAGGTTAACGAATTCAAGGAAAAGGTGAAAATTCTCAGCGGGAAAATTGAAAATATGTTGGACGATTTCAAGGTGACCAGAAGATGAGACGGGAATAAACTCAGTAAAACCTTGTACGAATCCGAGAAGTAAAGCTTGAAAAATATCCATAAGTTAATTATAGCACAGTTTATGATTTTGGCGCTTTGAACAAAGATTTGCGAATCCGCTCAGTAATAGGCTTAACTTGCTCGACGTCGAGGAAGTAGCCGGCAAGTAGGTAAGTAATGAGCGAGCCGGCGGCGATAACAAAGAATTTGGGGAAGACCATGAAGATTGAGTCGTCGCTCGCCATAAAGGGGAAAAATTTGGTCAAAGAGTAGGCGACGCAGCCGGTAATACAAGTGGCGAAGAAAATGCGACGCGTATTTTTCCAGAAATCGCGGTTTAATAACTTATTATGGCTGCGTTTTTGGAGTAGGCGTAATAAAATAATGACTTCAACCATGGTGCCGATACTTTGCGCCCAGCCGAGACCGTCGACTCCGCAGCCGATCAGCGAGAAGACGACCGCAAGGACAATAGTAAGGCCGACGGCTAGGATTGAGACGCGGAAAGGAGTTTTCGTGTCTTGATGGGCATAAAAGCCGCGCGATGCGATATGAAAAATTGAGTTCGCAAGAATGGAGAAAGTTAGAGTCGCAAGGACAGAAGCAATGAGCGGATCGCCGCCGTTTTTAATGAAGCTGACGACATAACCACGAGCGAAGAAAGCAACAATTGCGACTGGCAAAGTAATCCAGATAATGGTGCTAAGGGCGGTGCGAAAAGTTTGTTGGTATTTTGCTTCCTTGCCCTCGCCGAGTTCTTCGGTGAGTTGAGGAAAGAAAGCGGTTGAAATTGCGACGCCGATGAGACTGACTGGCATTTGCGAAAGGCTGTAAGCTTGGTTGTAGCTACGGAGAGCCCCCGCACCCATGCGTGAGGATAAATTAGTCGTCACGATAGTATTAATATAGTCGATTCCCTGGTCAAGGCTGCGTGCGGGGAGGAGTTTTAATACCGAGCGGAAGCCTTGGTTGCGCCAGTTGATTTTGAATTCATAATCAAAGCCGAGTCCAAAAAGACCGACTAAACTGACGATAACTTGTAAAACTGCGCCGAAAACCACGCCCAGCGCTACTCCCATGATGCCGCCCTCGAAGATTTGCCAGCCGAAAAGATTAATGCCGTTAGTAAACCAGAGGATGCCGACTAAAATCCCGACATTATATAAAGCTGGAGCGAGAGCGTAGAAGACGAAGCGTCCGAGAGCCTGTTGGATGCTGGAGAGAATAGTGGAAATGCTGAAGAGGAATGGATTGATAGCAATGACGCGCATTATGTTGATGGCGAGAATCATGCCCGATTCGTCGAGACCAGGACCAACAATGTAGCGCACGAGCGGGTCGGCGAAAATGATAATCGCGACTGAGGCGAGCAGGGTCAGTATCGCCATGAGGTTGAGGATACTGGAGCTGAGCTCCCAGGCGGATTTTTTGTTGCCGGTAGTGAGCCGTTGATTAAAGACGGGGATGAAGCTGACTGCAAGCGCGCCGGAAGTGAGAAGGAAGAACAAAAAATCCGGAATGGTAAAGGCGGCAGTATAGGCGTCGATGCCTGTCGGATAGGTATCGAGATAGTACGAGTTGAGTAAGCGGTCGCGAAATATTCCGAGCAATGCGGAAACAAGCGTCGAGCTCGCAAGCACGACTGCGGCGAAGCGGACTGGGAGTTTCGCATTGGCGCGGCTGACGACTGACCGAAATTTGAATTTCGGTCGCTTGGGCGCCTCGGCCTTTTCGGCGTGTTTCTTCCCCAACCACATTTTAGATTTCGGTGGCTCCGTTTAGGTATGGCTGTAAGACAATAGGAACTTTAAGCTTGCCGTTTTCTGTAGCATAATTTTCGATAACGGCTACCATGGTACGGGCGAGTGAGACTGCGGTGCCGTTTAGAGTGTGTAGAACCTCGACTTCGCCGTTCGCGCGACGGACTTTGATGCCGAGGCTGCGAGCTTGGAAATCGGTACAGTTAGAACAGCTTGTCAGCTCGCGATACTTCTGGTCAACTGGTGACCAGTATTCAATATCGTACTTTTTAGCAGCGGGAGCGCCTAGGTCGCCGGCGGCGATATTAATCACGCGGTACGGAATACCCAACTCTTGCCAGATTTCTTCTTCAATAGCGCGGATTTTTTCGTGCATGGTTTGGGAATTTTCGGGTAGACAGAAAACGTACATTTCAAGTTTGTTGAACTGATGGACGCGGAAAAGACCACGAGTGTGCTTACCGTACGTACCAGCTTCTTTGCGGAAACAGGCGCTGTAGCCGGCGAGACAAATCGGTAAATCTTTCTCGTCGATGATTTCGTTCATATAATATCCGGTGAGCGGCATCTCGGCTGTCGCAATCATGGCGAGATCTTCGCCCTCGATGAAATATTCATCACTTTGTGCGCTACTGCGTGGGTTGAAACCGCAGCCCTCAAGAACTTTGCTGGATACCATATCGGGTACAGTCATATAGGTGAAACCGTGTTCAAGGACCTTTTTGAGGCCAAATTGTAATAATGCGTTTTCGAGTAAGGCGAGTTCGTTTTTTAGATAATAGAATTTCGCGCCAGCGACTTTGGCGCCGCGTTCAAAATCGACCCAGTCGCGGCCAGTAGCATAGTCGAGATGATCGACGCCACTCGCTTTTTTCTCTCCCCAGCTAGCAACTTCGACGCTGCATTCTTCCCCACCGAGCGGGACATCGTCAAAAATGATATTCGGTACGCGCTTTAATAAGTCATCAATTTGCGCCTCAAGCTCGCTTAGCTTAGGCTCGACCGTTGCGAGTTTGCTCTTGACTTCTTTGCCTTTGGCAATTAGCTCGTCGCTAGGTTTGCCATTTTTCATTTGAGCGGCGATTTCGTTGCGTTCGCGACGGAGTTCTTCGACGTCTTGGAGGATGGCCTTGCGCTCGTCATCAAGCGAGAGTAAATCCGAGATATTGACATCATAACCCTTTTCGCGGGCAGATTTCTCCACTAAAGCTTGATTTTTGCGAATAAAATTAACGTCTAACATAATATTAGTATAGCATAATTAGGGGGTCTGTGGTGACTTTACCAGCCGCCGCCTCCGCCACCTCCGCCCCCACCACCGGAGAAGCCCCCACCACCGCCTCCGGAGAACCCGGAGCTTGAGCCAGAAGTGCCTGAATGGGTAGCGATTTCGGTTGCGACCGTGGCTGTACTGATTGAGCGCATGGCGCTACTGAAGTCTCGTGTGCTGAAGATGACGCCGCCAGCATACCAAACTGGTGCGGAAACGTCGTTCATTTCGTAGTATTTGCCCATTTCCTTGAGCCAGCTAGTCTCGAGATGGAAGATGACGGCATAGGGCAGCAATTTTTCGTATAAGTTGACAATGCCTTGGTTGCTGGTGTCGACGCCCTGGACGCTTTGGAGGAATTTAAGACGATCCTGCTCTGCCATTTGGATGTATAATCGGAGCCCGTCGAGATAGCGGGACCATTTCAGACCATCGGCAGTACGAGTATAGAATTTCTGGTAGTGGCTGCTGACCCAGAAAGCAGCCACGGCAAGCATGATGGCGAGAATAACCACGGCGGCGATGAGCCAGCCTCCACCGAAGAGCAAAACGTAACTTGGGATATCGCCGTCGATCAAGAACGGTAAAGCAACTATACTAATGATGACCCAGAAAATTGCGCAGGCGGATAAGATGTCGCAAGGAGTGGTCTTAATTTTGTTTTTCGCGGTTTTTGGTTCGTAGAGCTTGGCTTCATAGAGACGGTTCTCGATATGCTTGCTGTATTTGCGATTGAGGCGCATCAGGGCTTTGTCGGCAGTATGAGTTTTGATGAGAATTTCTTGATCAACTGCTAGTTCAGCGTCGCGGCCAGCTAGGAGTTTGAGCATATCGGCTTGTTCGCTGGTGAGGTCGGTGGAGAGAATCTTGACGGTCCATTTTGGTCGTTTCTCGGTCCCAACTTTGGCGAGCTCGACTTTGTGGTTGACGGCGAGCTCCATGAGGGTAGCAACTTTGTTTGAGCCGAGGATTTTCTTCCCGACGTAATTTGTGGCCATTTCTGCAACTGTAAAATCATGCGGTGGGGTGTATTCTGGCGTGAGGAAGAGACCATTATAATACTCGCGTTTGGCTTTCGTTTGATGGCGGATATATAAAATGGCTATAAGTAGTGCTACTCCGATAGTCAGTTCGACTACCATGGCGCCGACGAGGCGATAATCGTAAACTTTGTCGGGTACAACAAAAGTCCCATCGTCGAATTCAAGATCAAAAGTGAGGTTCTCGCGGGCGTTGAGCTTCGTAGTGTGGAATTCGACGCCGTCGTCAAGCAACTTGACTTCGCAACGCTCGGAACCGTTATCGCCGTATTTGCCAACATAACACGAAGTTTTACCCGCAAACGCGGACTGTACATCTTCTCCTACTAAATGCACACGGGCGGTCAGATTGTCGAAACGCTGCGACCAGTCATTACCATTAGTGTCCCAATAAAGTTCTTGGTACGGCCCACGATAGGGGCACATATCGGACGTACACGGTGCGCCGGCATTCATGATGACATTCTGGAATTCGTACTCTAATTCGTAGACTTGGCGCTCATGGACATATTCGTGTGGGCTGCCAATATAGACCGTAAAATAGCCGTCGCCTGCTTCGATTTTGTGCGGTTTCTCGATAATGCCGTTGTGCTTGACTTGAATCTTGAGGTTGCTGTCGCTCGCCATGGTGAGATTTTCGCCATCTTGATTGGTATAGGGGATGATGCGGGTAATGCCGTGATTTTGGTCGAAATTTGGAAAGACGGCGACTAATTTTTCGACGACTTTGAGGCGGCTGGTGCCGTCAGCAGCCTTGCTGAGGTAATAATCGGCCGAAAAATCTTGGAAATAGAAGCGATTTGCGTTGCTTGAGCTGCTGGCAGCTTGTGTAGAGGGGCTAAATACTTGACAAATAACACATAGTGTGATACAATAGAGAGATAGGGCCAAGATTTTTACTAATTTTGACTTCGACTTATTATGACTGCGGCGGCGCATGCTTAGTTCTCCTTGACTTTGGCTAGAGTTTGTTTTAAGACGTTGACGGACTTTTGCATGGCAATCCCCTCTTTTTCCGTCATCTTGATTTCTAGACGCTTAATGATGCCTTGGCGGCCGACGACGCACGGGAATCCGGAATAAACATCAGTGCAGTCATCGAGCGATGAAACCGACATGACGCGTCTTTCGTCGTTTAGAATACAATTAATCAGCTGTACCGTGCAGACGCCGATACCATAATGGGTCGCGCCTTTTTTCTGGATGATTTCGTAAGCTTCGTGGCGTACGGCTTCGGTAATGCGCTGACGCTCGGCGGCGGGGAGCAATTTTTCGAGGCTTTCGCCGCCAACGTTAGCACTAGACCAGAGGGTGAATTCGCTATCGCCGTGCTCGCCGACTTGGTAAGCGTGGACTGATTTCGGATGAACGCCGAGCTCCTCAGCGAGTTTGAACCTGAGCCGGGCTGAGTCGAGAATTGTACCGCTACCAATCACACGCTCGCATGGTAATCCAGAATATTGCCAGGTCAAATAGCTTAGCGCATCCATCGGATTAGAGACAACGATGAAGATACCGTCAAAACCATTTTTCATAACTTGCTCGACGATGCTGCGAGTGATAGAGGCATTCTTTTGGAGCAAGTCGAGGCGCGTCTCGCCGGGTTTCTGATTAGGACCGGCGGTAAGGACGCAGATATCGCAATCCTTGGCGGCGGAGTAGTCGCTGGCACGAATCTTGAGCCAGCTCGGAGCGACGGCGAGCGCATCGCGCAGATCCATAGCTTCGCCCTCGGCGTCAGCCATGTCTAAATCCGTCAGGACTAGCTCACTGACCGGCGTGCGCTGGTTTAACAAAGCAAAAGCAATACTAGCACCAACGTTGCCTGTGCCCACAATCATAACTCTTCCACTCATCTTGCTTATGATTATATCACAAAGCGGCTAGTGGTTGGAGAAAATTGTACTATTCGTCACCGCGTTTCCTGATAATCGGGAATGGTACGGCTTCGCGACCGCTGACGCCCTCAAGGAGCCAGAAGTTGCGTTCGGAATTGCCCCAACCGCAGGCGGGAGGCATGCCGTATTCAAGCATTTCGACGAAGTCTAAGTCAAGCATTTGGGCTTCGTCGTCACCATTATCGCGCATCGCTTGCTGTTCTTCAAAACGCGCGAGCTGGTCGAGCGGATCATTGAGCTCGGAATAACCATTGCCCATTTCAGTCCCGGCAATAATTGGGTGGAATCTCTGCGTCACTAATGGATTTTCGTCGCTGACTTTCGCTAGCGGGCTGAGGCTGAGCGGCTCTTCGACGAGCCAATACGGTCCGGCTGAAGTCTTACGAATCAACTTCCAGAGATTATCAAGCAGGCGACCATCGCTGACACTCGGATCAATTTTAGTGCCATTTTCGCGTAGGGTCTTGAGGATTTTCTCCCGGTCGGGATTGAAAACATCAACGCCGAATTTTTCCATGAGCAAATCAGCATATTTAATACGCGGCCAAGTTTGGTCAAGGTTGACTTCAAAACCACCAACATTAAACTGTAGGGTACCCCAGGTCTCTTTGGCGACATATTTAATCATTTCTTCGTATAGGGCCATGCCGTCTTCGTAATCTTCGTAAGCGGCGTAACTTTCAAATGCGATATGCTCAGGTAAATGCTCATCGTCGACGCCTTCATTGCGGAATCTCGGACCAATATCGTAAACTTTTTCAAAACCGCCACCAAGTAGACGCTTGAGCGGTAATTCTTGGCTGATACGGAGGTAATAATCACTGTCGAGCGCGTCCATGTGGGTCACGAACGGATTAGCATCGGCTCCACCGGTCGTAGTTTCGAGTACGGGCGTGTTGATTTCGATAAAACCATGAGCGTTCATAAAATCGCGAGTGGCTTGCCAGAACTTACTGCGGCGGATGAGACGCTCGCGCACTTCGGGATTGACGTTCATGTCGACATAGCGGCGGCGGTAACGCTCTTCTTTGTTCGTCAGGCCGTCGTAGCCAGGTAGCGGACGCAGGCTCTTAGTTAGCAGTCGAACAGCATTCGTAAAAATAGAAATCTCGCCGGTACTACTTTTGCCGACCTTGCCGGTAGCTTCGATGAAATCGCCAGTATCGAGCAACTTAAGCTGTTTAACCCCGAATAGTCCGGAGTCAATTTCGTCAGTTTTCTCCATGAAAATTTGAATTTCGCCCGTATAATCGCGGATTTTGACGAAAGCAATCTTGCCAAAAGCGCGAATCGCCACAATGCGACCAGCAATACAAACTTCTTGACCGTCTTTTTCGCTAAAATGATCTAGCACGGAAGCGATCTTAGTATTGCGGTGCGATTTCGCAGGGTAAGGGTTAATTCCTAGCTCGCGAATCTGGTTTAGTTTGCGCAGACGTTCGTCGCGGTAGTCGTTCAAAGTAGTCATAATATATATTATAGCATATTCCAGACCATCAGCAAAAGCTTTGCTAAGCGATGTCTTTGATCTTGACTTTTTTGCCGTTAAAATCGAACGTTTCGCCGACTTTGCGCCCCATTAATTCTTTGCCAATGGGAGATTCGTGGGAAATCTTGCCCTCAAGCGGGTTGGCTTCGACTGGACCGACGATAGTATACGAAAATTCTTTGCCGGCCATGTCGATTACGACCTTCGTACCCATGCTGACTGAGCCACTAGCGCGCGGAGCTTTAATAATCTCGGCATTTTTCAGAATATCTTCGATTTCGATAATGCGGTTCTCGACGTTCTTTTGTTCGGCACGGGCGTCAGTGTACTCTTGGTTTTCTGAAAGGTCACCAAAAGCGCGCGCGGTAGCAATGCGCTCAGCGATAGCCGGGCGCTCAGCGATGAGGTCGGCTAATTCTTTTTCTAAGTCAGCCTTGCCGGCTGCAGTGAGGTTAACTGTCTTTTTCATAACTACTAAGTAGTCTATCACTGATTCCGATAATTGTAAACCCTTGTCTAGTGCCAATTATTAATATCTTTGAGGCTAGTTTCGCCAGTCTTACGATCGGTGACTTCGACTTTGCTTTCGGCGAGAGTTTTATCACTCACGACTACGCGGTATGGAATACCCATGAGCTCGGCGTCGGCGAATTTCTCGCCTGGGCGCAAATCACGATCGTCATAGAGGATTTCGTCTTCGTGCCCTTGGTAAAATTCTTCGGCTTTTTTCGTACCATCTTCGCCGATGGCGATAAGATAATATTTGAACGGTGCGATATTTTCTGGCCAGACGAGACCTTTGTCGTCGCACATTTTTTCGGCGATGACGCCCATGACGCGCGAGACACCGATCCCATAGCAACCCATCAAGACTGGCTTGCGTTCGCCGTTCTGGTCAGTAAACTCGAGACCGAGCGGAGCAGAGAATTTAGTCCCGAGGGTGAAAATGTTACCAACTTCTGCAGCTCGAGTAGTTTCAAGTTCGTCGCGTTTCACGCCGAGATCGGCCATTACCTCGTCAATGAGGACCTCTTCGTTTAATACGACGCTTTTGTCAGCATTATAATATATATTGTCTTCGCCGACTTCACAAATAGTTTGGAATTCGTGGCTGTATTTGGAGAAGACACCGCCGCTCGCGAAAGTCTCGTAAGTGTCGTCGCCAATCCCTAGACGATCGTAGATACGCATGTAGGCTTTTTCGGCTTCGTGGTAGAACTTATCATGATCTTCGGTCGTAGCACAGAAACTGTACATGTCTTTCATGAGAAATTCGCGACCGCGCATGATACCAGATTTCGCGCGGAGCTCGTTGCGGAACTTCGTCTGAATCTGGTAGACGGCGAAAGGCAAGTCTTTGTAACTAGAAACATAATTGCGTAGCATTTCGGTAAAAGGCTCTTCGTGCGTCGGGCCAAGGCCAAGTTCCCCGCCGGCAGCGAGCTGGGTGCGGAACCAAATGTCCATCTTCTCAAGATCCCAGCGGTCGGTCTTGATCCAGGGTTCAGGATTTTGAAGAGTGGACATGAGACACTCTTCGGCGCCGATACGGTTGAGCTCCTCGCGGACGATAGTCTTGATATTCTCAAGTACGCGTAGTCCAAGTGGGAGGTAGTCGTAAACTCCGGCAAGTTCTTTATAGATGTAGCCTGCACGGCTGAGATATTGAGCTCCGCGTGCGGTCTCGTCTTTCGGGGCTGAACGCAGAGTTTTGATAAAACTTTGGCTTAAACGCATAATACTATATAGTGTAGCACGCCCTACTAAATCTTGGCAAGGATGTATTAGATTGCGATATAGAGTAAGTAAAATGCGATGCCGTTGGAAATCATGTGGAGGAGGATGCCGCACCAGATTGTGCCAGTAATCTCGCGGAGGCCGCAAAGTACAAGGCTGAGGGCGAAAACGCCGACGCTAACATTCCATTGCCCATGAAGAAAGCCGAAGAGTAGGGAGACGAGGAGGATCGCGATTGGTATTTTGAGCTTGGCGCGTAGTTTGCCGTAGAGCCAGCCGCGCATGATGATTTCCTCAGCGATCGGGGCAATGAAGACGAGCGCGATCATGGCGACGACGCGGTCGCCAGTGGTGATGAAATAGCCAAATCCGACATCTTGGGTTTCTTCTGCATCAAACCAGGTGAAAACTGACATGGCGCTAGTAAAGACGTAGCTCAAAATCATGTACGCAATATAGGCGATTGGTGCAAGGCCGACATCAACCACAGTAGGCAAATCTTTGAGCCCAAGCTCGTTGCGCGAAGTAGTGAGATTTGCTAAATCCGCTTTTGACTTGGTCTTTGATTTTTTATGTAGCCAGCCTGCGGCTCTGGGCGGTACGACTAGGACTAATACTAAGGCTAAGATGTATGTTAGCGCATAATAGATACAAGTCCAAAGAGGCTGGCTAAATTTGTCGCTGAGGATCCAGAGCATGGGTAAACCAATAGCGTATTGGCTGAGCGTCATTGAAATCGCCACCCAGAGTAGCAAAAAGACAACGTATCGGACGATTGACCAGTTGATACTATGCGTCTTTTTGATTTTTTGAGCTTTTGCCACTAGAAGAACCTCGTAATATCAAGAATTGAAATCAGAATAATTAGCATAATTAAAACCATGAAAGCGCGCGAGACGATTTTTTCTTCGATTTCTTTAGTGAGCGGTTTGCGGCGTAATTTATAAATTGCAATTAGCAGCCAGCGTCCGCCATCGAGCGCGGGTATTGGCAAGACGTTCATACAGGCGAGTGATACAGAAATTAAGGCGGCCAGGAAAGCAAGATTAGCAGGGCCAGAACTGGCGAAAGCTGGAAAGATGATGCCGATAATGCCGATTGGCCCGCTGACGGCGTCACCGGCGGCGGAAATTGCGTCCTGTCCGGCTTCGCGCACTACACTATCGCTGCTAAATTGGCGAACGACTCCAGAAAAGAAATTCCAGACCATATCACCCAAGCCGCGGAAAGTTTCGCCGGTAAGTTGTACGGTAGTCCCGAGCCCGACGAGCGGAGCGGACCAGCTAGAACGGATAAAGGTTTGGCCGTAAGACATTGAGACTCCGAGGCTGTATTCCGAACCTTCTGGGTTCAACTTGGCTGTAAGATCTTTTTCGACAGTAGCATTCTGGGGTTCGCAAGGGGCTTTTATACACTCGATGTTGCTAGTTTCTTGTCTTCTGATGCGATACGTAGTGTTTTCGCCGGTATGAGCCTGACCATAGTTTGTCACATCGCTTGGATACATGACGTCAGAGTCTTCGACCTTGATGATTTGGTCGCCCTTTTTGAAACCGGCGCTTTCGGCTGGTGATCCTGCGATGACATCGACGACAGTGACGCCATCGCCAATAATTTCAGCGTCGTTGCCAAGATAGAATTGGTGCTCAATGAACTGAGGCATACCAGTGAAGCTGAGGATTGTAAGCAGAATAAATGCTACTAGCCAGTTCATAAGAACACCGCCGAAAAGGATTTTAGTTTTGCTCCAAAAGCTAGCAGCGCCAAAAGTTCCTTTGCGAGTGTCGGAGTCGGACTCGCCATCCATCGAGCAGAATCCGCCGATTGGCAGCCAGTTGATACTAAAAATGAGATGTTTTTGGGGTTTATCCCATTCAGATTTGGGTAAACGCAGCCATTTTTTGACACCTTTTTTGCCTTTTTGCCAACTAGGATTGCGTACCCAAGCAATGGCGCGCGGCGGAAAACCGATGCCGAATTCGAGTACACGTACACCGTTGCGCCGCGCCATTAGGAAGTGACCAAATTCGTGCGCAACAACAAGAAGCATCAAAATCACTAAACCGATAATAATTCCCAAAAGTATATTCATGTATTCTAGTATAACATAATTTGGCAGGGTTGAAGCTACTTTTGCTTATTTGCCGTGACGGCGATTCCGACTATGGTATTCTTCCAGCGCTGCAGTGCAATCTTCAGCCTCGAGGTCGGGAAAATTTTTCTCGATAAACCAGAACTCAGAATAAGCTGCGCGCCAAAGCTGGAAGCCGGAAATGCGCTCTTCGCCGCTAGTACGGACAATTAAATCACAATTTGGAACCCCGGGGTGATAGAGATATTGGCTAAAAGTCTCGGGAGTGAGTGTGGTCTCGCCAGCTGCAATTGCTCTGGTCGCAGCGTCGGCAATTTCCCATTGTCCGCCATAGTTAAAACAAATACAAACTGTTAGACCAGTGTTTTGCTTAGTTTGCTCTTCGGCATTTTGCATTTTGGCCCAGAGTTTGGGGTCGACGGGCTCGGGGCGACCCATAATGACAATACGAATATTGTCTTTGCTGAGTTTTTGGGTCAGTTTGTCGATCTTATCACTAGCGAGCTTCATGAGATAGCTGACTTCTTCTTCGGAGCGATCCCAGTTTTCAGTACTGAAGAGGTAGAATGAGATATACTCTACCTCGGTATTTTTCAGAGCGTCAATAATGACTTCAACTTTATCAAAACCGCGACGATGACCTTCAAGCGTAGGCAGACCACGGGCGCGAGCCCAGCGACGGTTGCCGTCCGCAATAAATCCAATATGTTTTAATTGCTCTGCCATATTAAATTGCCATAATTTCTGCACTTTTGGCTTTAAAAGCTGCATCGACTTTGTCAGTATAGGTCTTCGTAAGATCGTCGATGGTCTTCTCGGCGCGTTTCTTTGTGTCTTCGGGGAGCTCAGCGCTCTTGATTTCTTTGCGCGCATCTTCGCGGACGTTACGGATAGCGATCTTAGCGTCTTCAACTTTGCTTGAGGCGGTCTTGACGATTTCTTTGCGGCGTTCTTCGGTCAGAGGCGGTACCGGTACGCGCACGACGTGACCATCGTCGGACGGATTGAGACCAAGAGCCTCGTCGTTTCGGATACTAGCGGCGATAGATTGGATATTGCTGGGATCGAATGGGGTAACGACGAGCAAGGTTGCGCCAGAAGCGGTAATATTAGCAACTTGGTTGAGTGGCATGAATTGTCCGTAAACTTCAACCTTGACATTCGCTAGCATGTCAGGATGCGCGCGGCCGGTGCGAACTTTTTTCATTTCGTCTTGAAAACGCGTGATGACATTTTCCATAGCGGTGCGATATTCACTATCGTCAAACATAAAATCCTCCTAATTGGAACTTAATATTTAAAAAGGTGGCACCGCTCTCTTCAACACGGCGTCGCTCGTGCCCGTCGTTACGGGACTCGCGCACCTCTTCCTCGGGCCGTTGCCCTGCGGATGGTTTCAGAGAGGGTGTCACCTGATTAATTCTCCAGTACTAATTATTATTCTGTGACGCCGACTTCGAGGCGCTTGAACTGGCTAATGGTGATGTTTTCGCCGGTCTTTGCGACGGCATTTTTGATGAATTGTGCGACTGTCATGCTGTCATCCAAGATGTATGGTTGCTCGAGCAAGACTTTCTCGCCAAAAGCCTTTTTGATTTGACCATCGATAATTTGGTCTTTCATGTTTTCTGGACCTTTGAAGTTCTCTTCAAATTCCTTGCGCTTGGCTTTCATGTCGGCTTCAGGAATGTCTTCGAGGCTGATGTAAAGTGGGTTCATGCTCGCAATTTGCATAGCAAGTTTGTGGGCGAGGTCTTTGAATTCTTCAGTTTTAGCGACGAAACTGGTCTCACAGTTAACTTCGACGATGGCGCCTAAACGGCCGTCGTGGACGTAAGTCTCGATGATACCTTCACGAGTCTCGCGATCGCCACGCTTTTCGGCTTTGGTCATGCCTTTTTTGCGCATAGCTTCAAGTGCCTTGTCAAAATCACCTTTAGCTTCGACGAGAGCGTTTTTCGCATCAGTCAAGCCGACGCCAGACAACTCTTTGAGTTTTTTGATTAACTCGATTGAAATATTTTTAACTTCGTTTGCTTTTTCTTTGAGTTCTTCGCTCATTTTGCCTCCTTAGTTTGTATAAAATAGCTTATGCTTAATAAATC
Organism: uncultured Candidatus Saccharibacteria bacterium; assembly: GCA_964523355.1. Classification (GTDB taxonomy): domain Bacteria; phylum Patescibacteriota; class Saccharimonadia; order Saccharimonadales; family Saccharimonadaceae; genus Nanosyncoccus. Next base: position 75,239 of record CAZFZV010000002.1, read on the forward strand.
TAGGCTTTCTTAGCTTCGCCGGCTTTGATGGCGGCAACCATGTAGTCGAGAATTAGCTGGACAGCTTTGATGGCATCATCGTTCGCTGGGATGACGTAATCAATATTCGTCGGATCGACATTGGTGTCAGTGATAGCGAAAACTGGTAGCTTCAGACTATTAGCTTCTTTGATGGCGTTTTTATCTTGGATAGCATCGACGACGATAACCGCAGCAGGCTGCTCATTCATTTCTTTGATACCGCCATAGCGCTCGTTGAGCAAGTCGATTTCTTCTTGGTAACGTTGAACTTCAAGCTTGGAGTAGCGCATTTCGAGCTCGCCAGAAGCCATGCGGCGTTCGAGATCGTGGAGCTTTTTGATTTGCTTATTGACGGTCTCGACGTTTGTGAGCGTACCGCCGACCCAGCGTACGGTGACGTAAGGCATGTTGACGCTCTCGGCGGCAGCTTTGGTAATATCTTTGAGCTGCTTTTTTGTGCCGACAAAGAGGATTTTCTTACCGCTAGCGGCAATCTTAGTCAACTCAGGAAGCGCCTTTTCGAGAGCTTCGACGGTTTTCTCGAGGTTGATAATGTGGCCACCTTGGCGTTTGCTATGAATATATGGCGCCATTTTAGGGTGCCAGCGGCTAGTTTTGTGCCCAAAATGAGCACCGGCTTCAAGGAGAGCCTTGATATCGACGTTTTTGACATCAACGGTCATGATTGTTTCCCTTTCGCTTCATCGCAGGATTTCATCAGGAAAACGCCCGCGATTGTTTCGTTAAATAGTATATACTTCCATTGTATCACAGATTGCTTTAAAAGTCAATGGGTGAAGTGGAATTTGGCCCGTTGCATGAAAATGAGGACCCAGACGGACCCTCATTAGTATCGTTAGCGAAAACCCTATTCGGCGTCGGCAGTCTCTTTTTCGGCTTTCTTCGCGGCGGCTTTTTCGGCCTTTTTCGCTTTGTTTGCGAGGTTGGCACGGAGAGCTTCAGCGCGCTTCGCACGAGCTTTGAAGCGGTCGACGCGACCCTCGGTATCGATAATCTTCTCTTCGCCGGTAAAGAATGGGTGCGAAGCGGAAGAAATCTGAACTTTAATCAAAGGGTATTCGACGCCATCTTCCCATTTGATGGTCTCTTCGCTTTGCGCGGTCGAACGAGTCAGAAAAGAGAAGCCTGCTGCCTCATCCATGAACACCACGTAGCGATAATCTTCTGGTTGTGTAACTTTTTTACTCATAATTCCTGTAATTATAGCAAACTTTTTTCTAAAAGTAAAGAGTCGGAATGGGTTTTACCCGCCTCTGCGCATTTTTATTCCCCTTATGGCTAAAACGGCCCTTACTAAAATTATTTTAATTTTAGTAAGGGCATAATGCTACAGCATCTATCTGTCCTGCTGGTGCGGATACGGATAAGAACTGGGTATTGCCCCTGT
>CAZFZV010000003.1:0-68109 GCA_964523355.1 uncultured Candidatus Saccharibacteria bacterium
GACCGTAGCTGAGACTGACGAAGCCGCTACGGACAAAAGCCAATGGTAGTTTAACCTGACGAAAACGCCCCGCTAGTAACCTAGCAGGGCTGATTTCAAGCATCTTCAGAAAGCTGGCCCCAGATAGCGTCGAGGTCATAAAACTCACCCCTACGCAGCGGCTGAACGCGCATGGCGCGAGCAATCTCGAGTACGTCGTGTCCGAGCTCGTCAAAACCAACCGTCCGACAGTGAACCTTGCGCTGAGCAGTTGTGACCTCGGAGAGCTGTTTCCGGCTGCGAAATTCCCACTCGCAAATCAGGCTATCAGCAGCGAAAGTCGCCCGGGAATGGACATTGACAGGTTCTGAGGTCACAGCCGCCACTTTACGCTGCAGAAGTTTCGAGGTCTCACTGGGCAAGGTTTTGCCCTGATAGAAATTCTCCTCCAAATCAAAATGCTCGCCAACCTTAGCTAATTGGACGGCCTGATCGAGAAAGGTTTTAACCTTGAAACGGAAGTTTTCGCTGCGAAAAATCGGTATGCGGTTGGTGGCATCGTAAAGCGATGCCATTTGTCGATTCGACAAATGCGAAGTGCCGCAAATCAGCGGTTTACCGAGCGCGACGGCCAAGCTTAATACTGGCGTGAAGACTTCGGGCCGAGAAAAATCAACGACCACGTCGACTGCGGAGCGCAAGTTGGGCAGATCTGACAGATCCGAGAGTGCGGAATAATGGTAATAGCCCGGATGCTCGCGGCTAATGCCACCCATGATTTCGACATTGCTGACGGTAGATACTTGGCGCAAAGCGGCTTGTCCGACACGTCCGGCCAGCCCACTCCAGAGAATTCTTGTAGTTTCCATGTCAATCCTCCTTTTCTGAGACCACGATTAAGTAGTCTAAGCCGTCGGGCGTTGGCGGTTGCTGCCTGAGCGCGGAAATACAACGCTCATTGTGCCAACGTTGCTGTTTGACCGCGTCTGACAGGTCACGTCTCGGAATTTTGCGCGGGAGTTCGGCTTTCGCATAGATACCAACGACCGTCCGTGCGCCGATACGCCGCATGACCTTAACGCATTCGTGACGCAGCTCATGATCAGCGGATTCCATCGCGCTCAGAGTGAAAATACTGATAGAGTAGCCGTGAATCAGCTCCACCATTTCGTGTGTACTGGGCGCGCCGGAGAACAGCTTAGCTTCCGGTAACCCCTGTTTCAGTTCCTCCAGAATACTTTCTTTGAAGCTTAGATCAGCACCGAAGAGCATAATCCCAACCGGCTGAGACATTTCTGTCCGAACCTTCTTGAAGATACGCTGAGAGGTGCTTACCCTTTGAATTTCCCATTGGTTTTGGCTCATAATTGCCCCTCCTTATGAACATTGGTAAAATTTCAGGTACTATCTTTTTATTGTATCACACTTTTAGGATTTCGTCAATAGAGGCGTGTTACGCGACGACGATATTGACCAACTTAGCGCCTCGAGGGATGATAACCTTGCGAATTTCTTTGTCCGCAATGAACCGCTGAACGTTGTCTGCGGCGAGCGCCAGCTCTTTAAGCTTAGCTTCGTCGTCGAGATCGTCGGCCTTGACCATGATACGGGCGCGAAGCTTACCATTAACTTGTACGACTAGCTCTACTTCTGCGGCGACGAGGTATTTTTCGTCCCATTCTGGCCAGATATCGTCACTATTCAGCTTCTCGAGCATCTCGCTGGCGAGGTGCGGCGCGAAAGGCTTGAGCAACTTCGCGAGGATGATCACATCGGCGTCGCTATGACCGGTCTTGTAGAGTTCGTTGACGTACTCCATGAGGGCGGCGACGGCGGTGTTGAAGCTGCAGCGATGGATGTCCTCAGTGACCTTTTTGATGGTCTTGTGGCGCAAAGGCTCATTGACGACAGCCGTATTCTGCGGCATCTCGTTCGCGCGCCCGTCTTTACGGGGCGCTCTCTCCGTCGTCGCAGCTTGCTCCTCCCGGGATGATGCCGCCAGAACAGGCTGTTCGTCACGGTCTTTAGTCGCAAGACCATCACCAAAGCATAGTGTCCAGCAGCGGTTGAGGAAACGGTAGACTCCGCCGATGGCTTCGGTGTTCCAGGCGGCGTCTTGGTCATAAGGACCGATGAACATCTCATAAGTACGTAAAGTATCGGCACCATAGCCGCTTTCGATGACTTCGAGCGGGTCGATGACGTTGCCCTTACTCTTACTCATCTTTTTGCCGTCGGGGGCATTAATATAACCATTGTAGAGCAGCTTCTTGATCGGCTCGCGGAAAGGCAGCAGCCCTTGGTCGGCAAAGAACTTACACCAGAAACGGACATAGAGCAGATGCGCAACCGCATGGTCACCGCCGCAATAGATATCAGTCGGCGCCCAATACTTAATCGCCTCCGGATCCCAGGCAGCATCAGCGTCGTGCGGGCTGACATAGCGCCAGAGATACCAGCTTGAGCAAGCATAACCATCAAGCGTGTCGGTCTCGCGGGTCATTTCTTCGCCATCAATCGTGACCTTGAGCCAATTTTCAGCTTTCGCTAGCGGCGAGCGGCCAGTATCGTCAGGCTTGTAGTCCTCAACTTTAGGATGCATGACGGGGAGCTGGTCCTCAGGGATTGGATGGACATTGCCGTCTTTGTCATAGGCCACCGGAATCGGGCAGCCCCAGTAGCGTTGGCGCGAAATTAGCCAGTCGCGCATCTTGTACGTCACTTTCTTGCTGCCTACGCCCTGCGCTTCAAGCCAGGCGACGATTTGCTCGCGGGCATCTTCGCTACGAGTACCGTTAAATTGACCAGAATTCACCAGTTCACCCTCGCCATGATAACAGCGCTCAGCATTGTCACTATTCTCCGGCTTCTCGACGACTTCGATAATCGGCAAATCAAACTTCTCGGCGAACTCGAAATCGCGCTCGTCGTGCGCAGGCACCGCCATAATTGCGCCAGTACCGTAGCCCATGAGGACATAATCCGAAATCCAAATCGGCATCTTCGCGCCAGTCGCCGGGTTGATCGCGTAACTGCCAGTGAAGACTCCGGCCTTCTCTTTGTTCTCCTGGCGCTCAATCTCAGACTTTTTCAGGGCGGCGGCGCAATATTGCTCAACCTTATCTCGAGTATCGGGGTTCACGAGAGCCTGAATCAGCGGATGCTCAGGGGCGAGGACGAGGAAAGTCGCGCCAAAGATCGTATCGGGGCGAGTGGTGAAGACGGTAATCTTCGGCTCATCGCCCAAATTATCACCATCACGGTCAACGCCGAACGTTACCTCGGCGCCTTCGCTGCGACCGATCCAGTTTTTCTGCATGATTTTAATCTTCTCGGGCCATTCGACTTCGTCGAGCGTATCGAGCAATTCATCGGCATAGGCAGTAATCTTGAAGAACCATTGTTTCATTTTCTTCTTCTCGACTTCATGGCCACAGCGCCAACATTTGCCATTCTCGACCTGCTCGTTCGCAAGGACGGTCTGATCAACTGGACACCACCACTGGTAGGACTCTTTCTGATAGGCGAGGCCGGCCTTATAGAGCTGGAGGAAGCACCACTGGGTCCATTTATAATACTCCGGGTCGCTAGTATTGATCTCGCGATCCCAGTCAATCGCATAGCCGAGCTTCTGAGCCTGCTTACGGAAGTTGGCGATATTGTCGGCAGTGGCTTTTTGGGGCGAAATTCCGGTCTTAATTGCATAATTCTCGGCGGGCAGGCCAAAAGTATCGTAGCCAAAAGGGCGCAAGACATTCAGCTCTTGCTGAGTGTAGAAGCGGGTTAGGACGTCGACGATGGTAAAGTTGCGGACATGACCAACATGGAGACCGGCGCCAGAGGGGTACGGAAACATCTCGGCGAGGTATTTTTTCGGTTTCTGCGAGTCAATCGGGCCAGCTTTAAAAGCTTTCGTCTCAGCCCAAATTTTTTGCCATTTTTGTTCGATTTTCAGAGGGTCATATCTATCCATGGGGTAATTATAACACAAAAGAAACAGACCGGCTAATTCTAGCCGGTCTTCTTGAGTCCGAGACTCTTACACGATAGTGCAAGCCAAAGATAAGACCTTTATAAAGTTCTCTGCATACGCGCAGCCCGTGTGGCCCTGTCGTAGCCACCACTACATCCGCCACCAGACCCGCAAGCCAAATAAGAATAGTGTGAGAAGCGTAGATCCACATCCTCTTCTACAGTGCATTCAAGGATTTTTAACCCTTTGGCCTTTCGTTGCGCAGTTTGTGCTGTTCTGTTCATGTTTTCACCCCCTTTCTGCATTTGGGCTAACTCACCCATGGCCTGATAGTAGCATAGACTACTGATTTTGTCAATGAGCGGAACCTGAAGTGAGTTTACATTGACTTTTCTAAGCATGTGTGGTATAATGGAGTTATGGGCTCTCTGAGCCAAGTGATCGAGCTGGACGTGAAGACTATCGGGCGAGTCTGAAAAAGTATGAGGAAGATATCTGGTACGATTGGCAAAGGATGGAGACTGTAGCCAATAGAGCAATGCCTAGTCAGCTAATTCATTTACCATATGAATTAGCTGACACCCAGAGACTGGGTGTCGTCGAGCCGCATGAGACGGTAGAAGCAGCAACGGGGATTTTTTACGAAGAGAGAATAGCAGCGCTCAATGAGCGGGTATTGGCAGCTGAACCAACTGACGAAACCGCAGCAGAACAACAACTGATGCGCCAAACTTGGCGAAAAGTGATGGATTATATTGAAGCAGCGACGGATTATGACTTTTTACATATGGACTATAACGCCTACCAGCATACGCGCCGCACCTGTCACAATAATATGATACGTCAGCTTAATGCACTAAACCTGCTGGCGGAAAAATACGATGTCCAGCGCTTAACACCGCGTAACTTTATGACTAATGACTTCACCTATAGCGCAAAATACGACCGTACGGGAAAGCTAAACCACCGCGCAAATTATGACCGCGAGACAGTATTGGCATATTTCCAGACCGTATTCCGGAAGGATTTTAATAGAGCAGATGCTAAAGCGCGTAGGTTGAGCCGGGATTTACAGCCCGGTATGGTATACCCGGACTAAAAACAAGGATATACGTATTGACATTTTAGCAAATCTGTGATACAATGAAAAGAGGAGTCGATGCTGACTTCTGAGTTTTGTGATATAGGTAATGCCTGGCAAATGCACTTTAGGATGGAGGTGAACATAATGTTAGATGCTAAGGATCTTTTTGAACACTTGTCGAGAGGCAATAAAGAAACCTACTTAAAGCTGGCGGGTCGGGATGATTTTTCGGCGATTGCTTCCGGCGTATGGACATCAGACGATTTTGTGACTCTTAAGAAAGCCATGGAAGAGGCGGGTCTGCCCGCAGAGTGGCATGCGAATAGTACAACAATTCGCGCGGTCGTGAAATTAATCGCTGATTGGGTAATAACGCAAAAAGATACATAAGCAACTTTTACGGCTCCCGAGGCCATAGCGCTGGGAGCCATCTTCATGCTATAATTTGGGCATGAAACTCGACTTAGTCTTACATAATATCCGTTCGGTTTATAATGTGGGGGCGATCCTCAGGACGGCGGAGGGGCTGGGCGTAGATAAGGTAATTATTTCGGGATATACGCCGCGATATGATGATACACGGGCGCTGCCGCATTTGCGGGCGAAGCTGAACCGGCAAATCGAGAAGTCGGCGCTGGGGGCGGAAAAAATGGTGGCACAGGAGAGCGTAGAGGACCTGCCGACCTGGCTCGAGCACAAGAAAGCGGAGGGTTGGGACGTTGTCGGTCTGGAGAATAATCTGGCGCCGGAGGAAGCGGCGCGTAAGGTGATCCTGGGAACGGAGAGTCTGGGCGAGAAAGTGGTCCTCGTACTAGGAGAGGAAGTCGCCGGGATACCGCCGGAAGTACGGGAGAAATGCGGGCAATTTTTGGAAATTCCGATGGTGGGGCGCAAAGAATCGTTTAACGTCTCAGTGGCGGCAGGCATGGCGCTGTGGAGTTTGCTCAAGGCAGAGCTGAACGGGGAGCAGAGCAAAGCGGTTTGACATAAGCGGGCGAGGCTGTTAGAATGGGCAGGCAGCACGTTACAAATCTGGAAGGAGGTGTTGAGCGGTGCAAAGCTTGACGGATTTTACGTGGGAGATTTTGGGCACCAGTCATGGCCAGATTCCGACTTCGCCGATTGCATCGGGAGAAGTAAAGATGAGCCTATACGATAGCGGGTACAGCTACAAAGCGCTGTGTACTGCGCTGAAGAAAGATGACCGCGCGCCTGAGGAAATCAATAAGAATTTTCGTAAAATTGTCGCTGGCGAAGATAACGTTTGGAAATTATGGCTAGTGACAATCTATGCGAATCGAATTGCGTTCGATTTCTGTCGTCATGACGGAAATAATATGTACCACTTCGAGCTCAAGTCGCCCAAGATGCTGGGGTTGAGGTTTTCGACCTACCCTTGTATTAAGGATCGCACGGTGACGCGGACGACGACTTGTCTGATTTGGGGAGATCGCACGGGAAACTGCCGCACGCAAATAGAGGAATTCCATGATGGTCATATGGTGACTTCTATGAATCTTTATTATAATGCGTAGCCAGCCGCGAGAGATTGGTCTCCCACTAAATGCTAGCATTTAGTGCTACCTAGGTAGCACTTCCTCCGCTGCGTACCTTATGTACCCCTGGCATAGCCGGGGTACTTTTGCCTTTTAGGCTTTGCGAGTCTTAATCGCAGAATTGACTTCACGAATACCAGAAGCGCTCGAAAAGCCGTCGTAATAATTAGTCTTGATCGGCGGATGGCCGATTTTGTTCGCCGCTTTGACGATTTCGTTCAGATCGTCAGTCATTTTGTAAATCTTAAGATCCCTCTTCGACAACAATCCAAGTGGGATCATCTTGCTCTGATAAAACTTGTCCAGCGGTCGCCAGAAGCTCTTGCCATACAAAAACACCGGCATCTTGGGCATCTTTCCCTCTTGCATCAAGATGATAATTTCGCTCAGCTCGTCCATGGTGCCGAGGCCGCCTGGGAACATGACGTAGACCTTGGCGGACATCGCTAGCATCACCTTACGGGCGAAGAAGTATTTAAATTCGAGCATGTCGGTCAAATACGGATTAGGAAATTGCTCATGGTTCAAAGTAATATTCAGACCGATGCTGCGGCCACCGTATTCAAAGGCGCCTTGGTTCGCGGCCTCCATAATGCCGGGACCGCCGCCGGTAATGACCGCATGGCCATTCTGGACGAGCAGCTGACCTAGTTCCCTTGCCTTTTTACAGTATTTGTTGTCCTGGGGTAAGCGGGCGGAGCCAAAAATTGTCACGCCTTGCGGGAAAGTGCGCACAATCTTCAGACCGCGTTCGAGATCATTCGCATAAGCCTTAGCGCGTTCGATATCGGCCGCTTCGAGCTCTTTGAGCATTTTTTCGTCTAACATTTTCCTCCTTAGAATCCTAAATCTTCAATTTTTTGCATAACCATGGGGTGTAACTTGGCGCGGCTGTCGAGAATTCCGGCCTTGGCACCGTATTTTTGGACCACACTGGCGGCATTCGCGGCGCCGAATTGTAAGGCTTCGACAAAGCTCGCGCCATCGGCAAATTTCGCCAAGAAGCCAGCGCCGAACGCATCGCCGGCGCCGGTCGCATCGCGCATGCGCACTTGCTCGTAGACGCCAAGTCGCCAAACCTCACGATGGTCGGTCGCAATCGAGCCCATCTCGCCATCAGTAATAATCACCGTCGGGCAGTAATTCGCCAGTCGCACGAGCAGCTCGCTCAAGATGACGCCGGGGACGATACGCGCCGCCTCGCGCTTATTGACCAGCAGCACATCGACATCACTCAGCAGACCGATAAGCTTCGGAAGCTGCTCAAGTTCGCACTCTCCGGGGTTAAACATGACTTTGGCGCCCAGAGCATGAGCCTTTTCGAAGAATTCAAGCAATTTTTCCATGTTGCCGCGTAGGCTAGTCGCATAAACCCAGTCGGGGTTGATCAACTCAAGATCCGCAGCGCTCAGGCCGTCAAATTTCGCCGCCGCCCCGCGATGAGTCAGAATTGTGCGCTCGCCTTTCTTCGCGTCGAGCAGGATCACTGAACAGCCGGTACCGCTGCGCACGAATTCAACATAGCTACTATCAATATTTTCTTCATCAAGACAAGCCAGCACAGCTTCGCCGGCCGGATCGTGCGCCAGGCTGCCCATATAAATCACTTCGTGACCATAGCGGGCGAAACTCACAGCGCTATTCGTACCGCCACCGCCAACTTCGTAGCTCACGCGGTCAATATCGACCTTACTACCAATCACAAGGTCGCCAAAAATCGAACTCCCGGCAACCTTGGCACCAACAAAATCATCACGGTCAATCAAATAGATGTCCTGCAGAGCGCTGCCTAGCGAGACGATGCGCGCCATCTAAATCAGTACGCCTTTCTTTTCGGCTTCAGCACCGAGAGCCTGATACATTTCTTGAGGATTATCGGCGTTTGTAATCGCACTGCCGACGTTAATCACATCAGCGCCAGCATGAGCGATAGCGCGAATATTGGTCAAATTCGCACCCCCATCCCAGCCAATCTCGAGCGTGCCTTTTAGCGCCTTAAGCAAAGGAATCTTTTCGATCTGCATCATATCGGCGGCTCCGCCCTGGCGCCCCAACTCACCGGCAAAAATCATGGCGTGGTCGACTTGGGCTAATAATTCGCTGACGCGGCCAGGAAAAGTCGTCTTCACGAGCGCAACTCCAGTCTTGATCCCGGCGTTTTTGAGCTGGGTGAAGACGTTTGCGAGATCGTCGTCTGCTTCGGCATGTAGGATACACAAACTCGGCTTTAGCGCCAGAATTTCGGGCAAATGCTCGCTCGGTCGGGCTGACATGAGATGTAAATCAACCGCAATCCCCTCTGGCACCGTCATGCCTTGGAGCGAAACGGTCGTAGTCGGAGCGAAGCTACCGTCCGAAACGTCGATTTGGATACGCTTGGTAAACTGACCGAAAGTCGCAAGGTTACGTGCGAAAACTTCTGGACTATCTGTAGTAATTGTAGGGACAACTACTGCCACTTTTATTCCTCCTCGCTATCCTCAACTGTGTCGTCTTCGTCATGGAAAGTCTTGACGCTGAAGCCAAACTCGACTTCACCCTCTTCGTCTTTTTCGCCTTGGTCGAGACGTTCGACGCGGCGTAGGTATTTCTCTTCTTGCGACGGTCGAGCGTGACAGAAAGCCTTGATGATTTTCTCCGCAGCATCGACGTCTAGCTCGTCGGCCGCGAGGCACAAGATATTCGCATGGTCTTCTCTGCGTCCAGCTTCGGCGCTAGCGGCAGTATGAGCATTAATAGCGCGTGCGCCGCGAATCCGGTTCGCCTGCATCGTGACGCCATGAGCCGAGCCGCAAAGCAAAACACCGAGGCTGTGTTCGTTATTGGCTACGGCCTGGGCAACGGCAATCGCTGGATCGTTGAAATCGTCATTCTCGTCGTACTGCTCGGCACCCAAATCTTCAACGATGACATTTTCGTGACAATCGCTCAAAATCGGAAATAATTCTTCTTTCGTCTTGTAGCCGCGGTGATCCGCGCCGAGATAAATGTGGTATTCTGGCATATTCCTCCTATATTTCACGCCCAAAGTCAACCGACAACTCGACGAGGCGGTTTGAATAGCCCCATTCGTTGTCGTACCAGGCAACAATTTTTATCAAATTTCCACCCACAACATCAGTTAGCGGCAAGTCAACGACTGCCGAATGCGAATTGCCCCGAAAATCGGAGCTCACGAGCTCATCATGCGTAACGGCAAGAATGCCCTCGTAATACGGCTCACGCGAGGCTTTCTCGAGCACTTCGTTTAGCTCTTCTTTTGTCACGTCGCGCTTCAGCACGGCGGTAATATCCGCAAGCGAAACTACTAGCGTCGGCACGCGCACACTTAAACCATTAAATTTCCCCTCAAGGCTCGGAATAGTCAGCGCAGTGGCTTTAGAGGCACCAGTGGTCGTCGGCGCGATATTAACCGCGGCGGCACGCGCTTCGCGCAAATCTTTCGCAGCGTCGTCCTGTAGCTTCTGGGAGGCGGTATACGAATGGACCGTGGTCATCATGGCTTTCTCGACGCCAAAGTTGTCTTCGATGACTTTCATCACCGGCGCAATACAGTTCGTCGTACAACTAGCGCACGAGAGGATTTCATCATCTGCCGTCACGACTTCTTCGTTCACGCCGAGTACAACGGTCTTTGCGCCAGTACCTTTCGCCGGAGCGGAGATAATCACCTTGCGCGCACCAGCCTTGATGTGCGCCCGCGCATCAGCCGGATTCGTAAAACGCCCAGTGCACTCCATGACGGCATCAATTTTCAACTTGTCCCAAGGGAGGCGCATCGGCTCTGGCTCGCTCAGAAAGAGGATCTTCATGCCGTCGACGATGATGTGTTTGTCATCGTAAGCGACTTCATGGTCGTAAACGCCATAAGCGGAGTCATACTTAAGCAAATGGGCGAATGTCTTCGGCTCACCGAGGCTATTAATAGCAATAATTTCGGCGTCGCGACGCTCAAAAGCGATCTTGAAAGCCTGACGTCCAATCCTCCCAAAACCGTTTATCGCTAGTCTTACCATCTTTTATTGCCTCCTACTTCTACTTTGTTTCATTATAGCATAAGATTTATGATTTTTAAGACTTATTTTGGTGGATTTTAATGGTTTTGCTTGCTCTAGTGGATTTTTAGGCGGTTTCCTATTGACTTTTAAGGAGGAGTGTGGTATAATGTAAAGATAAGGGCTTTATGCCTAGTATTATTAAAATCATTCCAGGGGGTAATATGAATGGGAAAAATAGTAAATTGGTTTTCGCGACTACTACAGAAAAGTCACTTGAATCCACTGAGGAGTGCGCTCGGACATGAGGATGAGTTTAATCAGGAAATTAAATTTGACCGCTGGCGAGACGACTTGGATCGGTACGACGTGATCGATTTGACCGCCGTGAGCATCAAAGCGTCCACACTACTAACTGAAGCGGATTTCCGAGAGGCGCTCAGCAAGCCTCCACTACACGACTTCGTCTTCAAGCTTAACGATAGCGAGGGTAATGAAGAGGATTTCTTACTACACTGCTATGGCAAGTATAGCAGGCGGATTCTGGCAAATGACGGTAGAGCTTATGTACCCTTAGTTGACGTCGTACAGCTGAACGCTACGAACGGAGCCATGTCTATTATGCAGATTTTGACGCCAAAAAGTCGTTATATGCGAACTTTTATCGTGCGTCCGACAGCATCGGCGCTTGACTGGGTGGACGAGGAAGTCCTGAGCGCAATGGAGGCTGCGGCCAATTATGCACTTTGGCACTATGTCTATGCGGCCAAAAAGTTCAAAGACTGCCCGGACTGTTTCGTCGAATCTAAATATGGCACACGACGGCACTTGAGCCTAAAGGGGGAGACTACTGAGCCGTTGCGCGCAGTGGAAGTCGTACACAAAGTACATGATGAGTCACATGATACCGGGAGCGAGAAGCATTCGGAAGATGGCCGCAAGATCACTTGTCCGTATTGGACGGTGCGTGGGCATTATCGAACTCTGAAAAGCGGCAAGAAGATTTGGATTGAGCCTTATGCTAAGGGCAGCGATCGACACGACCCAGAGAGAAACATAGCGAAAGCGTATACCATTTTGAAAAGAGAGGAGTGATATAGAAAATCCCTATATGGGAAAGAGGCCGCCATCCAGCGGTCTCTTTTACTGCAATTTAGACTTACGCTCTACGCGCGAGCGAAATGGGCGAAAGCACGGTTGGCTTCGGCCATGCGGTGGCAGTCTTCTTTCTTTTTGAAAGCAGCACCGGTTTCGTTATACGCGTCGATAATCTCGAGCTCAAGACGCTTCGCATACGGCATACCTTGGCGCGCACGCGCGGCTTGGACGAGCCATGAGAAAGCGAAATGTTGTTGGCGGTGTCCCGAAATCGGGAATGGAATCTGGTAGTTCGCACCTCCAACACGGCGGCTCTTGACCTCGAAATCTGGGCTAATATTCGCCAAAGCTTTCTCGAAAACCGCGACTGGGTCTTCGGAGCCAAGCTTCTTCGCTGCGCCCTCGAGGGCAGCATAGACTGCGCGCTCAGCGGTTTGTTTTTTGCCGTCGAGCATCGACTTATTGATGAGCCTCTGGACGAGCATGCTCTGGTATTTGCGATCTGGCGAAACTTTACGTTGAAGAGATTTAGTAACTTTTCTTGGCATAATTATTCTCCCTTCTTAGCCCCGTACTTAGAGCGACCCTGCTTGCGACCTTGGACGCCTTGTAGATCGAGCGTACCGCGGACGATGTGGTAGCGGACACCTGGCAAATCTGGCACACGACCGCCGCGCACGAGCACGACAGCGTGCTCCTGGAGATTGTGGCCCTCGCCGCCGATATAAGCCCAGACCTCTTGACCATTAGTCAAACGGACACGGGCAACTTTGCGCAAAGCCGAGTTTGGTTTTTTCGGAGTCTTAGTAGTAACTTTGAGACAGACGCCGCGCTTGAGCGGAGCAGCCTGGTCGTAACGCTTAGTTTTAAGCGTGTTTACAATCGTACCGAGCGCCGGAGCTTTCGACTTTTTCGCAGCTTTCTGGCGTGGTTTACGAATCAACTGATTGATAGTTGGCACAATAAACTTCCTAAATTAACTTTGATAATGTGGCGCCCTGTTTACAGCAATGCAGAACACCTGAAACTCTTCTCTTGATTATAGCGCAAAATGCGATAAAATGCAAGGAATTTGCCCAGAATCTAGGCTTTAGCTGTTTTCTTGGTGGTCTTAGTGGTTTTTGTAATTTTCGTCGCTTTGTCCTTACTGTCTTTTGCGGCCTTATCTGCGGCTGACTTGCTGGACTTTTTGGCTTTTTTGACCGGCTGGTTCATAATCGCATCGCCACCATTCGCCGCTACGAGGAAATCCATGGTTTTGTCAATCACGAGGCGATTCTTAATATCTTGGCGAACTTCTGGTTTCTTTAGATTGGCGAGGGCTTCTTTCGATTTGTGGTAAACATCGCGCAACTCGGCAATCTTAGCTTCGACTTCCTCCTCGGCAGCAGCAATCTTCTGTTCTTTGGCAAGAATTTGGAGCACGAGCGAGGCTTTCACGCGGGCTTCGGCGAGCTCGCGAGCAGATTTTTCCCATTCTTCTAGAGTCTGGCCGGCGCGCTTAATATATTCTTCGAGCTGCATACCGTAGCTGGCAGCGTTGCGCACGACGTCGTCTTTAATAAAACGGAGTTGGTCCTGAATCAGAATTTCAGGAGCGGCGACTTTCGACTTCTCGACTAGCTCCTTGACGAGAGCGTCGCGATATTGCTCTTTCGCGCGGTGACTATTTTGCATTTCGAGATTCTTGCGAATATCGGCGCGGAGCTCATCCATGTTGTTGAAATTACCACACTTTTTGGCAAGTTCGTCATTCTCTTCCGGCTTGACAACTTCGTTGACTTGCTTGACCAGCGTCTCAAATACCGTCTTCTGACCGGAGAGAGTCTTCTCTGGGTAGTCTTTCGGGAAAGTAACTTCAAGATCAAACTTGTCGCCCGCTTCATGGCCAACGATACCGTCTTCAAAGCCCGGGATAAATTCTCCTGAACCGAGAGTAAGATGGTGGTCTTTGGCGGTACCGCCGGGGAAAGCTTCACCGTCTTTTTTACCGACAAAGTCGATAATTACCTCGTCACCAAGCTTAGCCGCGCGCTTGACGGCCTTTTTCTCAGCATAAGCCTTAGTGATATTGTCGACGATTTCTTGGACATCCTGGTCGCTCACTGCGACTGCTTCAGGCTTAGCTTTTAGCTTGTTGAAATCGCCCAGCTTAATATCTGGCAAGACATCGGCCTTTACGCTGTATTCGGCGCTCTCGTCTGGCACGTATTTGAGAACGTCGACTTTCTCAATGGCAAGCGGAGCCTGCTTGAGCTCATCAAAAGCTTTGGGCATGGTCATGCGCACGGCAACATCAATCGTCTCGGCGGCAATGTCGTTGGGCGCAAGCTGCTGCTCGACGAGCGAAGCCGGAGCTTTGCCTTTGCGGAAACCTTGAACTTTAACATTAGCAGCGAGATGCTCAACGGCACGCTCGCGGGCAGCTTTGAGATCAGCCGCGTCCAAGGTGACTTTTAGCTCGACCTTGGTATCAGATAATTTCTTACTTGTACTCTTCATGGAATGATTATATCACAGATTAAGGGGTTGCGATACCGCGACGCGGCGTAGTGCGAAGATGGCGGATAGTATTCTTGAGTTCGGCGCCCATTTTGACGTCCGGATTTAAGATGTGACGCGGGTCAAAAGCGTCTTTAATCGCATGATAGAGTTCGCGCTCCTCATCACTAAAAGCTTGCGCGATGGATAAAGTTTTTACGCGCCCCTCTGGACTACCGCCAGTCAGGCTACCATCGCAACTTTGGACGAGGCGGCTATAATGGCGAAGGAAAGTTATAATCTGGCGCCGACCATCCATAGAAGTACAGTCGATTTCGGGGCGAACATTGTAGTTTGAGGTCGCATACGAGCCAAAAACTGGCAGATTAAGCCCCAGCGTCATCTCTAAAGTCTTTAAGCCGGCAAAGTAATCCTCGAGTTTGTAGCGCGGAATGTAAACATCGTCGACGACCGGCGTACGCTCGCCGTCGAGGCCGTCGTTCAAGAAACTGAGCAGAGCGGACTCGAATTCGGCAAATTCATCACTGTTTTCGGGAGTTTCAATCACGAGGGGCTCATTCGGGCTGAGACTCTCGCGGCAGTGCTGCAGCTTGCGCTCAGTGCGATAACGCCGATCATTGAAACTGACGATCACCAGCCAACCCTCCCCCTCATCGTGGCGCAACAAATCTGGCCAGTTGCCATAAGTAGCAGCAGTTTCGAGAATTTTCAAATCGAAGAGTTTTAGGGTATAAGGGTTGAGTTCATTGGTCTCGTTCAAGAAGCGCAGCAAGGTCTTTTGGTCGCGAATAATGACTGCCAGCCGTCGAGTCGAGGGACGCACAACTTCAACGCGCAAAATTACATCCGTGACAAGCCCTAAAGTCCCCTGTGAGGCGAAGAGGAGCGGCAGCAAGCTAGTATAGTTGCCATGTTTAATGCGCGTGATGTTAGCGTAGCCGGCAGCGTCAAAGGGGCGCATGCTACGATTGACAATCGTATCGCCGTACTGGTCGAGCAATTGGTCGATGCGACGGTATAATTCCCCCTCCGGCGAACCGGATTCAATTTTTGCGAGAATGCTGCGCGCATGGTACGGCGCAAACTGAACAATTTCGCCGTTTGCGAGGACGACTTCGGCGCGCTCGACGTATTGGAAGATACCGCCGCGACGATCCGAAGCATCATCGGTCGGACAATTCGCGATGAGACCGCCAATCGTCGAACGGGGATCATAATTAATCGGTAGACAGAGGCCTTGGAGGCCTAGAGCGGCATTGAGCGCGCCGAGTGTCATGCCGGGTTGGACACGAATAAGACGACCACGCAAATCTACTTCTTCGATTTGATTCATGCGTTCGGTTGAAATAATCATGCCGTCGGTAATTGCGGCGCCGGTTTTATCAATGCCAGTGCCGCGCATAGTAAGAGGGAGACGGAAACTCCGCAATGCAAGCTGATCGGAAAAGAGTACAAGGCGACGGACGTCATCCGTAGTCTCGGGGAAAGCGACTAGGCGAGGAGAAGCGGTCAGGATGGAGCGGTCGGTCGCATATTCAGCGCAAATCGACGGGCGATCAAAAACATTGCCACTAATATGCTGATTCAGATATTTAGCAAGTTTACTCAACTCTCCCACCTATTTTTAACACTTACGTTTATTGTAACATAGATATTATATATGTAGCGAAAATTGTTATACAATGTAGAGATGAAGCAAACGACTTATCGAGAGCCGAGAAAGTGTTGGGTGGGAGACCAGCAGAAGATTTGCTATGCGACGCGCGATGAGGCGGAAATGGCGGCGTTGGTCGCGGAGCATGATTATGGTGCGCCGAAGCTGACGGTCTATAAATGTGAGTATGGGGAGCATTGGCATCTTAGTAGCTCGAGGTAGTATGCTGCGGGGCGACGCCAGTATTAGGCGCTCGAGGAATGGTAACCTGAGCTGAGGTAGGTATTGCCGGTTTCTGGGTGGGCTGCGCGAGTTCTGGCCCCGGAGATGGTTCAAGGTCAGGAGATCTCTCCTCGCCAAAGCTGAGCGTTAACCCTTCTCCGCGTCCGACATTACTAGTATAAGGAACGAGGCGTAGAGTCGTAGGTAAAACAATATCGGTGACGACGATCTCCTGCGTCGCACCAGGAAGATAACCGGCCGGAGTATCGTCAATCGAGACAAGTAACTTCTCGGCGTTGGTCTGGTAGCTAATCCGATAAGTAGTGGGGGTTAGCGCTTCAACTTGCGCAGTATAAATTTCTGGCAAATCGGGAGCGACCGACGAGACGTTAACCTTGGCAGACATGGTACCGGAACGACCGGCCGAGTCGGTCACTTTGACCTGGATGTAGCCCGAGAAAGCGTTCTGATAAGCACGTGTAACGTTGGCTGGCCCATCGACAATCTCAAATTTGCCATCGCCGTCCAGATCCCAAGCGTAGCGCAATTCCCCACCGTCAGAAGCCTCAGAGGCGCTGGCGTTAAAATTGAATTCGTCACCAACCAGGCCAGAAAATTCAGGGGCATTCAAGATGGCGGAGGGGCGATAGAGTAGTGCGTCTTCTAGCTTGGGCCATGATTCGGTTTCATTGATGTTAAAGAGCGCTCCGTTGGTCTGGGCAGTGAGTTCGGCATAAGAAGATGAGGGCTGCGAACGAGTTAAGACATAGATATTAACCGGATCAATCTCGAGCGTACGTTGGACTACCTGCGCGAGCGTGGTGCCGTCGCGGTCAGGCGACAAGTAATCCTCGTCCGTCACCAGTACGATGCTTTTCGCAGCGCCATCCTGCCAATCAAGATGATTCAACGCATGAAGTATACCCGAGAGAGCGGATTCTGGATTGTCGCCACCGCCATAAGTGGGCAAGGTATTAAGTTTATTCGCGATTTCCGACTCGGTGCAGCCGAAATCACACAGGACCTGTGGCTCATATGGGTCGTCGAGGTCACGAAATTCGGCAATCGCAACTGACCCGCCGTCGGCTATTACTTTAGAGGCAACACTCTGCACGCCTCTGGTTTGGCCTTTCAAATAATTAACCATGGAAACCGTAGTGTCAAAGAGAAAAGCAACATTATGCGCTGCGCTCGCCCAAGGTTTGGGCTGGCTATTAGCGAAAGCTTCCGGAAAAGTCTGTTTCAGCCGAGTTTTAATCTTGCGCGCCGCACTGGCGTAGAGACCGTCACTAGTATAAGCGACATGGTCATCGATACTCGCTCCAGAACTACACATGATATCTTTTGTGTTACACCACACACCGATCTTATTATCATAGCCGGCGGGTTGGTAGGGGCGCTGGCTGCCCAAGACGCCTTCGTAGGCATGGCAATCCGGTACATAGACGCGATAATCTGAATGCGCCTGACCAAGGCAAGCAGGCGGAAGAGCGCCTTTACCCTCGGGGAGGTAGAGTTTCGGATCGCCAAAGGTCGCGACATAGATTATGCGTTCAGAATCCAGGTGTTCGATAGTGCGCGAAAGTACCATGGCGCCTTGAGAATACCCGCCGAGAACGAATTTCGTCCGTGGGCAGGCAGATGATAAAATGTGCAGGTAGGATTGGAGCTCGCCCGAACCTTGGGTCACGCTACGACCGAATTCGAAGAATTCGCCACGGCTAAGATATGCGCCAAGCAAATTACCAAAACCGCCCAGCGAATCACTCACGCTAACTGCGGGATAGCGAAAACCGCCCTGCGCAGTCGTACCAAGTTCGTAGAAACCGTATTGTAGCTGGGTTTTGCCTAGAGCCACTTCAATGCTCTCGCGCCAAGCCGTCACACTACTATCACCGAGCGATTCACCTGAACCGCGCGCAAAAATGAACTGTACATCGTTACAACCTTTGGCCGAACTGGGCTGAGGTGAGACGATACAGCTGGCTAAGATGAGCAAGATTGCGCCGACGAACAAGCCCACATGATGAAGCTTGGTCAGGAAAACTGGACGATGAATTCTTGATTGAAAAATAATTTGCATTTTGCCTCCGCAACTTACTGAATTTAGTATTTGCGCGAGTATAACAAAACTTTTCAACAATTAACAAGCACTAGCTTGATCTTTTTTGAATTTTGCGTAAAATTTAGGCTTTTGTAAGACATTTGCAGTACAAATGCAATACATTTACCATACAATTTCACTGAGGCCATGCTGCCTGAGAAACTCATTGGCTTTCTTGAAATGCCCGTTGCCAAAGAAACCGCTATGCGCCGAGAGCGGCGACGGATGTGGCGATTCTAAAACGAGATGCTCCGTCTGGTCAATCATACTACTCTTGCTGCGCGCATCGCGCCCCCAAAGCATGAAAACTAGATGTTCGCACTTGTCGTTCAAATGCCGCACGGTCGCTTCAGTAAATTGCTCCCAGCCTTTACCGCGGTGGCTGCCGGCGCGATGAGCTTCAACCGTCAATACATTATTAAGCAAGAGCACGCCTTGTTGCTGCCAGTTACTAAGATTACCCCGCGGATTGGCATGAGAGCCATACTCAGCGTCAATTTCCTTATAAATATTGACCAGCGAGGGCGGAATTGGTTGAGAATTTGGCACCGAAAAAGCCAAGCCATGAGCCGCACCCGGCGTGTGATAAGGGTCTTGGCCGAGGATGACGACTTTAACTTGATTCAGATCGGTCGTAAAAGCGCGGAAAACTTGCGTCTTCGCTGGAAAGATAGTCTTAGTTTCATAAGCTGCATGGAGAAACTGACTAAGTTCTTGGAAATAAGGTTTTGCAAACTCTGAATCTAAGAATTCTTTCCAGCTTTCGTGCATAGTTACTTCCGAGCCGTCTTGGCAGTTTTAGTATTTTTCGTAAGTTTTTTTGAAGCTTTGTCGGCTTTGGATGGCTTAATACAACTGACGATGAGGCCAAGGCCGAGCGCCATGGACAAGAAACCAGTAACGACGCCGACAAACGGTACGAGAGCGAGCAGACCAAGCACGATAATACCGATGAGGGCCTCGATAAAAGCGTTGCCTTTGAGTTTGAAAAGTTTTTCGATAATCAAATGTCCGAGCCAAAGGCCAGTAAAGCCTTGAGCAAGATAAAGCGCAACGAAATACGCCAACAGGGCGAGCACGCCGAGCGGAGCGGCTACGACCGTAAGGAAAGCAAAGACGGCCACGACTGGAACAATAATCAGCGCGCCTAGACCAATAGCGAGATTCGTAGCAAAATGACCAGCGCTGGTCTCAGTCTGAACTTTGTCATGTAGCCCGGAATAAAGCGCGATCATGAGCGCCATGACCAGGAATAACCCAGCGATGCTGAGGAATTTGCTATAGAACGCAGCGGCGAAACGCGCCTCAGCGCTCACTTCTTCAAGATGATAGGTTTCGAGCTCGCCATAGTCGATACCGTCAATGCCATTCGCCCGAGCATTGTCGTTATAGACCAACTTGCCGCCGATTTTAACACCATCGCCGACTTCAATGGTGTCGGCATCAATATTGACGTTCCCCTTAATTTCAATACCGTCGTCAATAATAATCCGATCGGCAGTAACACTAAGGTCGCCAGCCAAGTCAGTCTCGACTCGCAATTCGCCGCTCGCAACGAAGACGTCGCGCCCGATTTTAGCATCACGACTGAGAGTGATGCTATTACCGGCAGCATAGAAATCACGCTGTGTGGTACCGGCGAACTTGATAATATTACCAAAGATAAAACCGTATTCAGCATTGTTTTCAAGGTGGAGGTTGTTGCCGGCGACGAGTAAGAGGCCGTTCTTGACGTCTGCACTAGTCGTCAGATTGTTCCCGGCGAGCAACAAGCTTTTTCCCGCCCACAGGCCAATCGACTGATGCGATTCGTCAAGCTCAGTGACAAAGGTCGGAGCGACTTTTGACTTCTCGCCATTATCCCCATCCGCTGAGCGCGGAGTTGGCTCGCCGGCTTCTTGGCGACGCAGTATCTCGTCCTGCTGTGCTTCGCATTCGGCTTTATTCTCGTCGTCCGGGCAGGGGGCTAGGCTAATAGCCGAAGTCGGGACGCATAAGACGCTTGCGGCGACCATACTGCCAACCAAACTATAAAAGATTTTTCTCATATTTGCTCCTTACTTAATATTTTTATCAATATCGGCGTCCGATATCTCGTATTTACGTTTTTCATTAATCTTCGCGAGGACTTTAGTCGCGGCCCAGCCGACAAGGGCAAGGATGAAGAAGTACAGAAAACCGAAGCTCGTGAATTCAGGCTCGCTTTCGGTGAAGAGACCAAGGATTGCGGCGCCAGCCGACATCGAAGTGACGATCGTCAAGCTATCAATCGAGCTTGAGGTTACATCTTGTTTAATACTGTCGAAGAGCTTTTGAGCTGAATTGACATACTGTTTGGTCATATCCCACAAGTCCCGGATGTATTCTAAGGTATTTCTCAGGGTTTCGTATCTAAAACCTGAAATCGCGAGAAATTCTTCTAAATCTTTGTCTTGCTTCGCAATATGTTCACGAGTCGAAATATAGGTCGACATCTGTCGAATACGCCCGTCGATCAAAGTCACGGTCTTGGCGTAGCTTTCGAGCTTCGTCGAAAACTTAACAACGTCACTACCACGCACCTTGGCGCGGTCTTTAACGTGATCAATCTTCTCCCAGATAATCCGATGGAGATTCAAGTAGCGATGCAGCTGCCCCTTAAATTCGCGAATGAAGACTTGCTCCTCGATGTAGCGCTCAATATTGGCGGTCGAGGTTTTCTTGTTGTTGATGAAATAATACTTGTCGCCGCGCAAGACGCTGTAGTTCTTATTATCAAACTCAAAGTATTTTTGGCGCTCGGTCTTAGACAATAGCTCAGCGATATCCTCGCGCGTCGCGTTATCGCACACTACGAAGTACGGATAGATATTCTCGATGTGCGCGAGCTCTTTCGGAACTGGCGCGCCGAGACTGAAGAGGTAATTAATCGCGGGCGAAAGTTGATTTTCGTAATAATCTTTGAGTTTTTCAACGTCAGCAAATAAGGTCGCTTCGCTGACTTCGTTGCTACCAACAACAATCAAGCCGTCTTCAAAAATCTTAACATGCAGAAGCTCGCTAGTCGTAAAGGACACGAACTCTTCACCTGCGACTCCGTATTCGATGCTACCGATGTTGAGATTTTTGCGCAACTCCGCAAGCTTCTTCTTACTGAGCTTGAGTTGACTTTCGCCGTTGCGCAAGAAATCATAGACTTCCGAGAGCTGGAGCATGGTACGTTGGAACCACCCGCCGATATGTACGCTGCTAATTTTCATGGTTGCCTCCCTTTTCTCCTTCCCTAGACGTCTTTCGCAAAGAACTTTGCGTCGACGACTTCAAAGCCATATTTCTTATATAGAGCGTGGGCAGCTTCGCGGAAATTCTTCGACCAGAATTCGACTGCCTTGACGTTGCGCTCGCGGCAAATCCGGAAAACTTCGTCAAGCAATTTCGTACCGAGGTGCTGACGGCGCACTTCCGGGTCAACGCAGACATGATTAAGAATTGCGTAAGTGTTCATCTCTTCGTAAATTGTCGGAATGATAGTGATTTTAGTGTGCGCGACAATTTTGCCATCTTTCCAGCCGTTTAGGTAGATTTGGTTCGGGTCACTAGCGGTTTCGTCCCAAATGCGTTCGGCATACTCAAGCGGAGTATGTTCATCGAAACAGCGGTTCGTGAGATCAATCATGCCAGCGAGATCATCGCGCGTAGCAATGCGAAAAGTTACCTCCATATTTTTCTCTTTTCTCCTTAGTTAATATAGTTGCCGTTTTCGTCAAAAGTAAGATTTTCAGTTGAAGCATAAGCCGCGCCATAAGCTTTGGTCATAGAAATAATCCAGTCAACCAAGGTCCAGATCCAACCGGCAAACCCGCCGACAATCGTAATCCAGCCAATCGTGCTAAGTAAGAGTTTGAGAACACCGAGGCCAACTTGGCCGCGCATGAAACGATCGACCCCCAGGCCGCCAAAGAGGAAATTGCCCACCCAGACAAACACGTGTTTGTTGATGGTGCGGACACCCTCTTCCTCTTCTGGACAAGCTTCTTTTTCGCGGCGCACGATATATTCTTTACCGTCCCGGAAAACCTCCACTTTGTCTCCAACCTGTGGGTTGGAGAATTGCAGGGATGCAATTGGAACGGTCACCACTTCGCCGTTGTCTTCGCCAATTTTGACTTCGGCGCCATTGATTTTTAAGATTTCTGACATCTTTCACCTCACTGTTATTTACCAATTATTTCTAATTATACCACAGTTTCGCTGTGGTTGTATAGTCGCAGCGCTCCTCGCTGTACTATAAGTCTGGGATTTCAACTAATTTTTTACGACCACGGGCGCCAGATTTAATCTGAATGGAAGTTTTGGGGATCTGAAAGTGGTCGGAGAGCAAGCGGATTAAGGCTTGGTTAGCTGCACCGTCGATCGGTTTTTCGCGGAGGTAAAGCGTCAATGCGCTCGGACCCGTACGTAATACGAGTGGGCCTTTTTTCGAGCCAGGCTTGACGGTAATAGCATAAATCATGATTTTATTCTATCACAGTCCAAAATCCATTTAATAACTTGCTGCTTAATGTGGAAATATTCTTCGCGCTCGAATTGCATATTAGCAATACAATATTCGCGGTCAGAAATATGACTGCAAAATAAACATTCATTCAAATTACTAGCATCTTGAATAAAAAATGAATTGCTAATTTTTGTACAACAAATCACATTGTAAGAGTTTGTACAACTATTTGAGTCGTCAACGCGCAGGCAAAAGTTAATCCCAGTGCTGCGTTGGCAAGCAAGGGCGAACTCGCTATCGTAAGTTCCATCACAGAATAAGATGTTTTTACACTGACCGCAGTTGGTAGACGCGCAAACATTAACTGAACCATAGATTGGATCGCTGGCGACGACATTTTCGCTGTCATAGGCGCGCTCGGTAGTGGTATAGTTAATGCTCTTCCAAATTTTAATGACTTCATCGAGACTGCTGACGTCCTGCTTTGGCAAGAGCCAGCCTTTATCTTGATCGTAGCGATCGAGATTGCTAAGCTTCATGTAGCTTTCTACATTGGGCATCGCAGAATAAGTAGTTTCGCCAGTCAACGAATCTTTGACTTTGGTCGGTAGTTTAATGTCAAAAGCAAATTTTGTGCGAATTGCTTCGAGCGTAAGTTCACTTTTGCGCCCGAAAATGCTGGTGAAAATTTGTTCAGTGATTTCGAGAAATGAGTTGTCTTTCATATGACCTTTCCTTTCTGTAAGGGTTTACGATTTGTACTATTTTGACGCATGATTAAGTTCGGCGTGAAGTCAGAAACGATGGAGAAAGCAAAAGTGGAATCGGAATTTTGGGATTGGTGCGCGGAGTCGGGTTTATTAGATACCGGTATTGCTTGATTTGGCACTGGGTTATGGTCTGGAGTGCGCGCTTTGACCAGTGAGTAGAGTTCACCATCACGACAAATCTGGACAAGGCATTCGCGCGCTTTCAAACCAGTAAACAACTTCTTCTCATCATCGGGGTCATGACTCCCGATGAGCTTGAGCTGGACATTCTCACGCAACAAATCAGCATCGCTCCGTGAAACCCGAAAAATGTAATAATTACTAACGTTGGCTAGAATACCCGCGCGCAAGCTAGCGCTAATTTGGCCGAAATATTGTCCGGCCAGTACCACTGAAACATTATATTTGCGCATTTCGGAAAGAAAACGCATCAAAATCGGATTTTCGACTACCGCGACTTCGTCAATTATGACCATTAAATGCTGATTCGAAGTGCATTGTTGCGCATAAAGAAAAATTTGTTGCATGAGGAGGCCGGAAATTACACGAGTAGGCTTATCGCCAAGGAAAAGTCGACTGAGCGAAAAGACGCTGAGAAAATTTTGTTCAATCGTGTTGCTAATACTGGGCAGATCTACGGTTTGATTTAGCACGGGGACCATTTGCATTTCGTCAATAAAGGCGATAATAGGCGCGAAAGCTTGATTGTAGGCTTGGGAACGTAATTCCTGAAACTCGGTCAAGAAAAAATGCGAAACGCTGCTCGGCGCGCGCGAGCTAAGACGTGAGACAACTTGGTTGCGATAGGCGGTGTCGGAGAGAAGCTGGCGGAGGTTGGAAAAAGTGAAAGCATGGTCGATCAGGAGGAGGTAGATTGAGTGGCGCAGGACACGCTCAAGCCGGCCGTTATAGCTATCGCCAATCAGCGTCCGAAAAGTTTCAAGCATCAATTCGACTGCGACGTTAGGATTTTCAAATTCTTGGCAGAAAAGGTCAACACTACGCTCGGGTGTGCGAAAATCAATAATTTTTTGACTTTCGACTGCGCCCAGATCGTATTTTAGCGCATCATGCGGGTCGATAATGAGAACTTTGTAATCCAGCGGCTGGCACTTCCATAGTTGGCTAACAAAGAGGCTGAGAAAACGCGACTTACCTGAGCCGCTGCCACCAATGATGAGTGAATGTTTCGCAAAGTCAAAATCGGATAATTCAATACCGCTCTCGCTAGCAGCATACGGAAAGGCGTCGAGCAGAAGAAGACTGTTTTCCGAACTCGGTCGGGTAATCCGGAAAACTTTTTCACTGTCGAGATATTTGGGAATCTTTTTGTAGCGCAGATGGCGAACTTGGCCGAAATTAATGCTGAGAAATTGAGCAGGTGATAACACCATGAGACGACGCAGATAATTTTTATGATTGTGGGTACTCGCGAAGAAGCAGTACGAAAGCTGGGCACGCGATAAAATTTCAAAAGTACATTCGAGATAGCGAAAATGGTGTGCCCGGCGTTCAGCTTTATAAAGACTGAGCAATAAATTCTCCGCACGAAAATTAGGCAGCCCGACGCTGGCAGAAGTAAAGGGGGTTAAAGGCGGTTCAACAAGCGGTCGAAAAAGAAAAGCCTTTAATCCTAGGCTGGCGGGTAGAGCTTTGGGGGTAACGAGATAATAGTGTACAGTGTGATGCTTGATCTGGAGGTAGATACGCCAAGTGGCGTGCCAGCCCAAATAAACTTTCAACTGAGCAAAAAGCGCCTGCCAATCTTCTGATTTAATCCAGTCGGAGCCTAAATAAATTTCATACCAATGCTGCAGCATTATTATAGTATAGCGATCCAAGAGAATTTTTAATGACTTTTACTGAGCCAGAAAAATCACTTAGCGAATCGGTATGAGGAAATCCGTAATGCCGTCGTGATAATGCTCTAGCTCAGGTTCGGGCGTGAGTTCATATTCGCAAGTGGGCAGGAATTTCTCGTAAAATAAATCGGAAGCGGCTTGAATAGCGCTGGCTTCTTGCGAAGGAATGCGGAATTTGAGCCAACGTTGCGCTGAGACAGTATAGGGAGTAAGCCCGGGTGCCGGTTTTTGCCAAAGCACCCAGTACTCGTAACCATCCTCCGAGTCACGAGTTTCGTGATAACTAATCATACCATAATCTGCGTGACCGAGCGCAGGATGTTCTCGCTCAGCGACGATATGAAGCGTTGGAGCGTCATGACGAATATGAGCCAGATCAGTCTGAATGCTGAGACCGTAAAGCTGCAATCGGTCGAGCTCGATAATTTCATATTCAAGCCCGGGATCTATAGCCTGGCGTCTAAAAACTAAACGCGGATAATATCTTAATTTTGAAGCCTGACGCTTGACTTCGCTCGGCTTAATGCCATGAAATCTCGTAAAAGCCCGCGAGAAAGCAGCGGTCGAAGTATAACCATATTTCATTGCTAAGTCAATAATACGCAGATCGGTTTGCGCCAAATCACGCCCCGCCAAGGTGAGCCGACGTTGGCGAAGATAGTCGGTAATCGTTATGTTGGCAAGTAGCGGAAAAATGCGTTGGAGAGTGTTAAGATTGGTGCCGGCCCGCCGAGCTAATTCGCGGTAGTCAACTTCGGAATCAAGATGTGACTCAAGATAATCAACCACAGCATTCAATCGATCGTAGAAAGCCATTAGCGAAAGTGCTCCATGACTTCGAGACCATGGCGCCAAGCAACCTCGATTTCTTGACGAAATTCATCGAGCGCGCTGAACTCATTCGCGAGGGCGCGGGCGGGATCGTGGCGCAGAGCCTGGGTGAAGAAATCTGGTAAAAGGCGAAGACCGTGTGCGCAAACTTTATGTAGGTCAGTCAGACTACGCTCAATATAAAATTCTGTCACTTGGGCGGCCAATAGCTGCTTCGTGCTAGACAAATTTTCGGAGAAAGTATTAATGCCGAAGAGTGCGAGAAAAGCTTTTGCCATTTTGAAGAAAATTTCAGGCGGAGAAATATTATAGTAAACAAAGATATTCATCATCTCCACGAAAAATTGAGTCACTGGAATATCTTGAATTTTCGCAACTTCGGATTGGATATCTTGCGCGAATTGTTTACGATCAAATTCTGCACACTGGCTCGTGGAGAGTAACGTCTGGACAACTTTGTCAGCATGCCCGGCGTAAGCGTTGAGGAAAATTTCGCGCACAAATTCGGTATCTTTGGTATCGAGGGCGAAAATTAAGCCAAAATCCAGGAAACCAACATTTCCTGCCGCATCAAGGTAGATATTGCCACCATGCGGGTCACCGTGGAAAATAACTGGCAACCCATGAAAGAGCGCATAAAAGGAGAGCGAGAGATAATCATTCAGGCCATTGCGAATCCGAGCTTTATTTTCGGGCGTAGTCGGAGTACGGTTGATTGTCGTGTCGTGAATAAACTCCATGACGATGAGATTCTCGGTACAGAACTCTGAGAAAAGCTGCGGAACTTTGAGCTGCGCAGTACGCGGAATCTTGCCATTCACACCATCGACGAAAGCTTGATATTGAACAATGTTGGCCTGTTCTTGCTGAAAATCAGTTTCTTGATAAATCCATTCGGCCCAAAGCGTTAATGCTTGATCGCTGCCGAGAAAATTACGAAACTTGGTAAGTTTACCGAAGCGGTGAATGAGGCGCTGGATTTGACGGACATCATGTCGGACGCGGCGTGTGACGTCTTGGCGTTTGATTTTAATCGCTACTTCGCGACCATCGAGTAACGTCGCGCGATGGACTTGGGAGACGGATGCGGCGCCAACTGGCTGTGGGTCGATCTTCAAGAATTTATCAGAAATTTTACAGCCATATTCGCGCTCAATAATCTTCGTAATTTTACGATAAGAAATCGGTTTACAATCGTCGCAGACTTTAGATAGAGCCCGGCGGTCCTGTTCAGTAAAAATTTGACCGTAATTTTGCATAGCAAGAATCTGCGCCATCTTGATATAGACTACGCCCATTTTCAGAGCAAAATGGCAGATCACAGTGCCGGTATTCTGACGGAGGATAAATTTCCGGAACAGTAGTACAAGACCATGAAAATACAGACGCATAATTTCTCCCTTATACGTCCATTATAACACCTGGAGCCAGCTAGCGACCAAATAATCTAGAGATGCAATCCGTCTTTGAGCTCAGTCTGCCCACCAATCGGGAAACGTACTTTTGCGCCAGATTGCGGCATAATAATATGAGCGTGTAGACGCGTCAGCGAAGCGCCGGACTTCGCCGGATCGCCAAAACGCATGCAGATTCCCCCACCGCTAATACCGTACTCCCGGACTAGCCTTTGCCAAATTTGTTGTAAATCGAGCCACATAGCTGGCGAAATCTCTTCAATGGTATAAACTGGACCTGTAGCAACAATTAAAAATGAGATCTCGCTGCCAGGTCGCGGATAGCGATTCTCAGAGACAAACCAATAATCCGTCCGGAACAAAGTCGGCTGCGCTTCCTGGTCGACATTCTCTTCTGCCATCGGATCTTTATCGTCTGCTTCCATCTTCAGCATAATGTCAAGTTGCTCTTGGTGGCGAGCATTTGGGGGGTAGATATACTTGTACTGGTTCATTGCTGCTGATCCCCCATCAAGCAAACCGTCTTAATACCTTTCTTCTCAGCCAGTGCGTGCGAGCGCTTGCTCCAGTTGCGCTCCGGATGGTCTTCGAGGTAGTAGATTTCTTTTACACCTTTGTCGGCGAGTACTTTCATACACTTATCACAAGGGAAAAGGGTAACATAGACTGGAGTATCGGCGAGAGTCTTAACATTCCCCATTTTTTTCAATAAGTTGATTTCGGCATGTTCGACTGTACCGTAGAATAATTCTGTGCGGTGCGTGACGTCGTATTCGGGGATAGTAAAGTCGATTTGGTTCGAGCCATAGACCCACTGGCCGTTCCAGAAGCAAGTCGCAGCCGTCGGACAAACATCATCGGTCGAATATTGGAGCTCTTTGAGCAACTGCGGGATAGGCTCAGGCATATCCTTAGAGTAATGAATCCGTCGTTTCATATTGGCGGCCGCTTTGGCGACGTTTTCTTTCACGCCGTCAACTTTACGCAGGCGACTAGACAGGGTAATCTGACGAATTTTATCAGAGGTCGAAGTCTTGGCTTGGCGCGGTAAGACCGCAACTTCACCACAGTATTTTCCGAGTTTTTCAATTTGTTCGTCGGTATAGTTCTCTTTGATTGCAATCAGGACGTCGGGTTTGACGGTCTTGATAAGATGCCACTTCGGCTCGTCGACTTCTTTAATCACAATCGCGTCAGCAATATTCAAAAGACGAATAAAGTCATAACGTTCTTTTTGCGGAATGACGGGTCGCGTCGGGCCTTTGCGTTTGCGAATTTTTTCGTCACTATCCATTGAAATAATCAGAAAATCGCACAAGGCGCGCGCTTTCATGATATAGCGCAAGTGCCCAAGATGGAAGAGATCCCATGAGCCTTGGACTAAACCGACTTTTTGCCCGGTTTTCTTAGCAATTTTGACGTTCGCCAACCAATTCTCATCCATAGTTCAAAATCCTAAATCGCTACCGCAATACCTTTGATGGCCTCGTGCGGGTTATAATCCGATAGCTCAAAGTCGCTTGGGTGATAAGCAAAGATGTCGTCATGCGAATTGGCGATTTTAAGGGTCGGGAAAGGACGACTCTCGCGGGCAAGGATTTCTTCGACCCAAGGTAATTGATTTTCGTAAATATGCGCATCAGAAATCATATGGATAAATTCGCCTGGGACTAAGTCGAGAACCTCAGCCATCGCAAGCAGTAAGGCCGAATATTGTACCCAGTTGCTCGGGCAACCAATCAGGACATCGCAACTGCGCTGAAACATCACAAGATGGAGCTTGTCGCCCAGAATGCGAAAATGCATCCAGCCGTGGCACGGACAAACGACGACTTTTTGCTGATAATCTTGGTTGCGAATCGTATATTGCGGGATCCAAGGTGAGATAAAATGCGCTTTAAGCTCTGGACGCTCTTTCATCTGCTTGATAATTTCGGCAAATTGGTTAAAACTACCGCCATCTCGGGTCGGAAAATCATGAAAGGCAGCGCCGTAGGAACCGGGACCTAGATCTCCCGTCTCAAGGCCACGTTTAGCGCACTTCTTTTCGGTACACCAAGATTTCCACCATTTACAGCCAAACTCTTCAAGCTGGGTCTGAGTATGTGCGCCATTAATAAAGCCAAGTAGCTCGCCGACTGCACCACGCCAGAACTTTTCGAGGCTGCGCTCAGTCAGAAATGGAACACCATTTTTCAGCAAGTCAAACCGCATGACCGGCGCACCGAGAAGATCAATCGTATTGACTTCTTTGCCATCTTTATCAACCATGGGAGACGGACCTTTGTGCCCATGCTCTAAAACCGTGCGAATTAGGTTCTTATATTGTTCGTCTGGTGTTCGTTCTTGATATGGTCGATATTCGCCTTTCATTACTACCTCCTGTATTGATATCATTCTAGCAGACAAAACGCTTTTTGGGAACTCAATTTTGAAATTTGGGGGCAGCCGGGCTACAGGGGTGTGTTATAATGGGAGCATGAAACATCATTGTCATTGCGGAATAGACCAACACTTGCGACGACTGCGCGGAAAGAAGATTGGGCTGCTAGGGTTGACGCTCATGGGGTTACACATCTTGTTTCACGTAGTGGAGTGTTTGGTACTGCCGGCGGCGTTTATTGCCTTGGGCGGGCATGCAGTAGAAGAGCGGGCAGCGGCAACGAGCGGAGAAGTACAAATGGCGTCCTTGGACGATGAAGAGCGTCAGGATAGTTTAGCGTCGAGTTGCCTTGTCAGCTTCGAGGAAAGCTTGTGGGTAGCTGAGCCGCAATACTGAAATGAGATACTACTGGAGCGAAGCTATGCTACTGTACCGAGGCGAAGTTGGCTTAACGCCGGAGCGTAGCGAGCAAAGCTTTATCTTCTGGAGTGATCCGGCGCGATTCACGAGCTTTCTGGATGGCCTTATTATGGGTAAAAGTCGAGAGATGATCATGTCGTAGATATTCAAGCGTTGCAGCACGAAATTTAGTAAAAGCCTCGGCGATTAGCCAAGCGGTGGCCATATTGACATAGTATTGATCCGATTTCAAGTTGTCAGTAATTGCGAAAATTTGGGGCAGATATTCAGGGAGGAGAAAGCGGTCCAGCAACATTACGAGCATAAAGCGTCGAGCATACTCCGCACTACTAGCGCCAATCTGATTTATAAAATCCCATAAAACCGGCAGGTCCTCAGCCTTGGGTTTGAAACTAGCACAGAAGCAATCACAGATTGCCCAGTTATCAATTTGCGGTACAAACCAGGCAGTATAATCGAGGCGCTCTGCCAGCGACAGCGGCGCACTAGCAATCACAATGCCAGTAATTAGGGTTTCTTCGTAATACTGAGGTTGCACTTCATTCAGGAACTGCCAAAAATCACCTCGATAAATCTCTTTCGCGAGCTTGCGCTGCTCGGGCATGCGTACGCCAATCACATGCTTCGCTTGCGGGCAAGTTTTGAGATGAAAATCGCGGTAAGCGGCGTCCTCGAGCTCAAAGAGTCGCGCACGTAATTCTGCTGGGGTCATATTACATATTTTAGCATAGTCTGGTCAGTCTATTGGCCAGAAAATACCCAATAGAGGAATGCACCCATGAAAGCTGCGACGCAAAGCGCGGCGACGCGGAAAAGTACACCCAAGAACCCAGAGAACCAACGACTAATTTTGTGATGATCGTATTCTTTGATGGCAGCACTAAGCTCAGCATGAACATCAGCATCT
Organism: uncultured Candidatus Saccharibacteria bacterium; assembly: GCA_964523355.1. Classification (GTDB taxonomy): domain Bacteria; phylum Patescibacteriota; class Saccharimonadia; order Saccharimonadales; family Saccharimonadaceae; genus Nanosyncoccus. The sequence goes on from CAZFZV010000003.1 coordinate 31,233, forward strand.
TCTTTCAAACTGCGACGTACCACGGCGGTCACGGCCTCAATCATGACGACCTGGCTAGCTAAAGAGTCGGCAAAAGTCTTACCAAAGCGTTCGTTGTTTTTAATACGCTTTTCTAGGCGGCGGACACGCTGTTCGAGTTCAGTCAGAGAACGATCTTTATGGACAGGTTTGGTAATATTTTCGTCAGACGACGCAGATTTAGGGTTTTTGTCTGTTGTCTCGCTCATGCAAGGGGCCTCCACTCTCAGTTAATTGATGTGTCTTGCCCAAGGACGCTTTCCCTTTTATTCCCACTCGTTACTTATCTCAGTATAGCACGAAAATGGCGCCGTAGACGAAAAAATGAACCCAGATTTATTAGAAAATCATATATAATATATTATATATGATGCGTAGGTGGCGGGTAATCATAGGTTTAGCTCTGGCGACAGTGATAGTCGCAGTGGGGGCTTATTGGCTAGCGACTAATACGCAGCGCAAACTAAGCAAGCTGGGTTATAATGCAGACGAGATTGCAGTCATTACCTCGCGGCTCGAAAAAGATGACTTAAAACCGGTATTAGAAGATGGATATCTGCCCGAATTAACCCAAATATTAGAAATGCAGGAAACGCCGGCGGATTTTCGGGTAGAAAATTTGAGTAGTTATCTGGAGGCGCAGCGCAAGTTCCAACTGGCGCCCGAGCTGACCGTAATGCTCGTGAATCATCCGGATTATGATAACAATAGGATTTATACGGCGCCTCTAGTTGCGATTCTGTATGATGAATATTATGTGCCACGGAATCGCATACGATATTTTGAGTTTGAGGAGAAAAATCCGGAATTAACTACGGAAGAAATTATTGCACAGGTAAACGCCAATCGAGATCATGATTATTATACGGAGACGGAAAAAGCGAAGCTAGAGGACGGGCCCTTGTTACTAGTGAACAAATATTATTATCTCGAGCATGATTTTGAGGTGGATTTAGTCGAGCAGAATGCACGGTATGGTAGTATCGGTGAGCGAATGGAGGTTGAGACTTATGCCGCGTTTGAGGAGATGTTCGCGGCGGCACAGGCCGACGGATTCCAGCTCTATGTCACTTCAGGTTATCGCGGCTACGAGGAGCAGGAAGAAGTGTTTGGCGGTTATCTCGCGGAGGGTGGCGAAGAGCATGCACTACAATATGCGGCGAGACCAGGCTACTCCGAACATCAGACCGGGAGAGCAATCGATGTCTTCACGCCCGGAGAAACAATCGGTAGCTTCGCTAGTAGTCCGGTTGCGAAGTGGCTAGCGGAGCATGCTTACGAATATGGTTTTATCTTGCGCTATCCGAAAGATAAAGAAAATCTGACCGGCTATAGCTACGAGCCGTGGCATTACCGCTATGTCGGGCGCGAGGCGGCAGCGGAAATCCAGGAGCGCGGTCTGACGCTAGAAGAATATGTCGCTGTCTTCGGGAGCGGGCGCTGATTATATGCGTAGCTAGCTCAGTGCGGCTAGTCCAACGCGATTAGTTCGTATGCTTTCGATCCAAGCCCGAGCTCTCCTGCAGCGTCAATAATCAAGCGGCCGTTTTGGCGTTCAACGCGCTCAACGAAATGATCGCGTCCAGGATCATCCGAAGACCAAATCAGGTCGAGACAGGCTTGGTCGAGCGCAACTGGATTGAGCGAGGCGGCAATACCGATATCCGCCATACAGGGAGCCTCGGGATGCGCTGAGCAGTCGCAGTTAACCGAAAGGTTGTTGATGACATTAATATACGCGATAGGCTTACCGTGCTCGGCCATATAGTCGGCTACAGCCTTGGCGGCCTCAGCCATGGATTCAAGAAAATCGTCTTGCGGCGGCAACATTTCTGCTCGAGTTTGCGGGGAGTCAAAAGCATGGAGGAATTTCTCTAAGTCGCGGCTCTTGCCGGCGGTATGGATATACGCCTTACCCGTAGCAGATGCGATGCCAATCGACTGATTTTTCAACACGCCACCAAATCCACCCATAGGATGACCTTTGAAATGAGCAAGATTAAGCATAGAGTCGTAATTTTCAAAGTTCTTGCCAATAATATCTACGGCTAGATGTTTGCCACCGTGAACTGGAATTTCAATTTCTCCGTCGGCGTCCATAATGTCAACTGCGGCAATTTCGGTAAAACCATGATCCTTAGCGGTTTGGAGATGGGTCGCAGTATCATTGCGGGCACCCTCATAAGCAGTATTGCATTCGACGATTGTACCATTGAGCTTTGCGACCAAGCTTTTAATGAGTTCAGGTTGAAGATAATGCGGATTACCAGCTTCCCCGGTAGAGATTTTTACTGCGACTTTCCCTGGCAATTCGACGCCTAAAGCATCGTAGACTCTCACTAGCGCTGCTGGTGAGATTTCGCGTGCGAAATAGACTTTACTTTTATTCATTTTACCTCCTTAGTATAGTTATCAGTTGATCCGAAGCCACCTTGACGCTCGCCGCTAGCCGCATCGTCATCTATGGTGAGGAACTTTTGGAATACGACTTGGGCGATGCGGTCGCCTTTTTTGATCTCTAAGTTGTGATCGGAGACATTGAAAACTACGACCTGAAAATGACCATCGTTTTTAGAATTTTCGTAATAGTCCGCATCGATTACGCCTACACCGTTCGCAAGAACAATGCCTTTCCCGGCGCCAGAGCTACGATTAAAGACAAAATAGCATTCATCGGGCTGACAATAAGCTTTGAGGCCAGTCGGGATAAGCGTAGGTTTAATTCCAGGGCGAAAAACTGGCACCGTAATATCTTCCGCCGCAGCAATATCATAACCAGCGGCATGCGCAGTGCTACGACGTGGCAGCTCAATGCCCCGATCCTCCCAACCTTTAGCAATTTCAAAACCGCGCATTCTCATATTTATTATTGTAACACAGTTCTACGCAACTAGCCGCTCGCGCTACTCAGCATCCGCAAATTGCGAATTATAAAGCTCCGCATAAAAACCGTCTTGGGCAAGGAGTTCGTCATGCGTGCCTTGCTCGACGATGTTGCCGTCTTTCATGACGAGGATTAAGTCAGAATTACGAATTGTCGAAAGACGGTGTGCGATGACAAAGCTAGTGCGACCGCGAGTTAATTTTGCGAAAGCATCCTGAATCAACTGCTCAGTGCGCGTATCGACATTGCTGGTGGCCTCATCTAGGATCATCATTGGCGGGTTCGCGACCATGGCGCGCGCAATCGTCAGAAGTTGTTTCTCGCCCGCGGAAACATTATCGGAATCTTCGGAAATGACGGTACGATAGCCGTGCGAAAGAGATTCGATGAAATGGTGTGTGTTACTCGCTTCAGTAGCGCGGACAATATCGTCGTGAGTTGCGCTAGTATTGCCGTAGCGGAGATTCTCCTCAATCGTGCCCGAGAAGAGCCAAGTGTCTTGTAAGACCATGCCGAAAAGTTTGCGCACATCAGAACGTTTCATCTCCTTAGTCGGCACGCCGTCAATCGTAATATAACCGCTGTCAGGATCGTAGAAGCGCATGAGGAGATTAATGATAGTAGTTTTACCGGCGCCGGTCGGGCCAACGATGGCAACTTGCATACCGGGTTCAATTTTGACAGAAAAATCTTTGATAATTGGCCGAGTTTTATCGTAGGAGAAGTTGACATGGTGGAAGCCGACTGCGCCTTGGACATTAGTAATTTCGAGAGCGGGATCTAAGTCGGGGGTTTCTTCAGGTTCAGCGAGGAAATTAAAGATCCGTTCGGCAGCCGCCAAAGTTTGCTGAATATTAGACGCAATTTGCGAGACTTCAGTAATCGGCCGGTTAAACTGGCTGACATATTGTAAGAAAGCTTGAACATTACCAATCAGGAGTGTACCGTCAATCGCCATACGACCACCAACTACACAAATCGCGACGTAGCTAAGATTGGTAAACATGTTCGTAATCGGAAAAGCGAGCGCTGAGAGGAAATTTGCTTTCCAAGTCATTTCGCAGAGCTTGTTGTTGGATTTTTTGAAATCGCTAGTCGCAGTTTGTTGATAATTGTTCGCCTTAATAATACTCTGCCCGGAAAAATCTTCTTCGATCGTACTATTCAGGACGCCAAAGGTAGCCTGCGCAGTACGGAAGTAACCCTGGGATTTTTTGGCGATAAGACTAATAAAGATGAGCGAAAGTGGCACAGCGACGAGCGCGATGAGCGAGAGCCAAACCGAAATCGTCATCATCATGATTAAAATCCCGATGACGGTAGTTAGGCTAGTAATAATCTGAGTCAGGACGTTGGCGAGGGTGTTCGCGACCGTACCGACATCATTGCTCATGCGCGAGAGAGTGTCGCCGACTTGGTGTTGGTCGAAATATGCAATCGGCAAACGGGTGATTTTCGCAATAATCTCGCTACGCATTTTGCGGGCGTAGTGCGCAGATACAATCGACAAAATCGCGCCTTGGATATAATTCAGAATAGCAGAGACGACGTAGAGAATAATAAGCGTAATTGCTAAGTGTCCGATGCGCTCCCAGTTCAGGGCATCACTGAGCTGCTCGGGAGTTGGCATCTGCCCGCTAGCTTGGACAAGGGCAGCCTGATAATCTTCGACAGCAGTGTTGGTCATCTGCCCAAGAATATTAGGACCGAAAATCGAGCAAACTGTGGCCGCGATTGCGAGCAAAACGGCAAAGATAATTGGCACCATCCACGGGCGCAGCGAACGAGCAAAAAGTTTGAAAGCGCGGCCGAGACTTTGGGGTTTTTCGGTAGCACGACCAGGTTTAGGCATGATGTTTCTCCTTCGACTTTTTGAGCTGGGCACTCTTTTTGAGCTCAGTCTGAAATTCTTGTTCCGAGAATTGCGACTGAGCAATTTCACGATAAACTTTACACTTACTGAGTAGCTCAAGATGGGTACCTTTACCAACGATTTTACCTTGGTTGAGCACAACAATCTGCTCGGCGTCCTTAATCGTGCTAATACGCTGCGCGACGATGAGAGTAACGGCGTCCTGGGTGATTGGTTTCAGGTCGTGGCGCAATTTCGCGTCGGTCTTCATGTCGAGCGCGGAGAAGGAGTCGTCAAAGATGTAAATGTCAGGATTCTTCGCGATAGCGCGAGCAATTGACAGACGTTGGCGCTGACCGCCGGAGACGTTGGTGCCGCCTTGGGCGATATGCGAATCGTATTCCTTCTCAAGTTTTTCGATAAATTCGGCAGATTGCGACACGCGCGCTGCGAGAGCGAGTTGCTGATCGTCGGCTTCAGGCGCGCCGAAGAGAATGTTGCTCCTAACTGTCCCCTCGAAGAGAACACCGCGCTGCGGGACGTAGCCAATCCGGCGCATCAGATCATGCTCGGCATAATCTTTAAGGTTGATTCCATTAACCTTAATCTCGCCGCCGGTAGCTTCATAGAAGCGCGGAACGAGGTTGATTAAGGTCGACTTGCCAGAACCGGTAGAGCCGATAAAAGCTGTAGTTTCGCCAGCGCGAGCGACGAACGAGATATCTTGAAGCACCTTTTCTTCTGCGCCGCTGTAGGCGAAATCAACATGCGAAAATTCGACCGACGGCGTCAGGTCGGGCTTGCCGACAGTCTCGGGACGCCAAATGATCTTCGATTTCGTATCCAGCACTTCGTTGACCCGCTTCGCGGAAACACTGGCGCGAGGCAAAACGATAAAGAGCATGGTGAGGAAGAGGAATGACAGGACGACTTGGATCGCGTATTGCATGAAAGCCATCATGTTGCCGAGGTAAGCGAAATCGCGGGTAATGAGGGTGATACCAATCCAAATACAAAGCAAAGTTGTACCGTTGAAGACTAAGCTGACGAGAGGGTTCTCGAGCGACATAATCACATCGACCCAAGCGTTGAGGTGCGAATATTCCTGGTTCGTACGGTCGAACTTGCGCTTCTGGAGGTTCTCGTTATTAAAGGCGCGGATGACGCGTAGACCGGTGAGATTCTCGCGCGTGAGTAAGGTGACGCGGTCGGCAAGCTTCTGGATGAGCTTAAACTTCGGCATAACAATCGACATAATCAAGACGGTCAAGAATAAAATCACCCCGACGGCAAGCGCAATAATCCAAGTCATATCCGGGGCGGTGGCAATAGCCTGGCCAATAGCGAGCACACAAGTCAGCGGCGCGCGCAACCCCATAGACAGCGTCATGACAATCGCCTGCTGGACTTGGAAAATGTCAGAGACGGTGCGAGTAATCAGCGAGGCAGTCGAGAAGCCGTCAATTTCCGACGTGCTGAGGCTCAAGACGTGGACAAAGAAGTCATTGCGAATATCACGAGTAATGCGAGCGCCAATCCAGGCCGAGAGAAAATTCGCCGTAAAGGCGCAAGCCGAGCTGATGAGCGCAAAGCCAATCATGCCGACACCAGCGCTCCAGATATAATCAAGGTCACCTTGGACGATGCCATGGTTGATGATATTGGCCATCATAGCCGGAAGTTGAAGATTGGTCCAAACCTGTAAAGCAATCGCTCCAAGCAGCAATAAGGTCTGCCAAAGATAAGGTTTAAGATATTTATACAACTTAAGCATTTGACCATTATAAGGCCCATTTTTAGCAAAGTCAAGACGGCACCACCAGAGGTTGGACCTATTGACTTTTTCGGAAAGGTGTGATATAATGGAGGTATGGGATGATGTCTGATCATCCCTGTTCTAGACTAGTCTAGAACACTATTGGCGCTATCTTATAGCATAGTGAGTACTTTGAAAGGAGTGTGATTTATGGAAAATCATGTGGACCAGTTGATACTGGAAAGAGAGCTGCGGCGATGCCCGACACCAAGCGCGACTAGACTGCTGATTGTCATGACGATGCTGATGACGACGACCTTGATCGTGGCGAATCTCTGCGCAACCAAAATCTGGGGACCGAGCTGGCTGCCGATAGATGGCGGGTTGTTATTGTTTCCGCTATCATATGTGTTGGGTGACCTCTTAGTGGAGATTTACGGGCGACGCGTGGCGGACCGGGTAGCTTGGGTAGGATGCGATGTAGGTTTGCTGACGATTGTAATTATACGGTTAGTCGGGCTATTGCCAGAATATCCCGGAGCTGACAACGCAGGATTTTCAGTAATTGCTGGAACGACGGGAAGAATCTTTTTCGCCAGTATTGCCGGCTTCTGGGCGAGCCAGATGCTGAATAACTATGTTTTCGAGCGCGTACGTCAGAAACAGCGAAAGAGGAAAACTGATTCGTTCGGCTGGCGGGCTTTCATTTCGTCAGCGCTGGCGCATATTCCGGACATTTTACTGTTTGAGCCAATCGCTTTCTGGGGGAGGTTGTCACTGCAGGAGTTTATCGTACAGGCGATTTTTGCCTATGTCGCGGCGATTACGATTGAGGCGTTGCTGCTACTATTTGTGACAAAGCCTCTGGCGCGATTGCTGGTACGTCGGCTCAAATTTCAGCATGGAAAACGCATTCAGTAATCACTCGTTCCAACTTTATGACTCAGCCTATCCGCTACGGATGGGCTTTGTTCATCCCGAGATTGAGTTGTCGAATCTTAATACCTCTATTATAATAGAGGATATGGATTTTCGGGTTGAAAAGGTGCTAGCAAACGGCCTGGGGCGGGCAGGAACGATACAGACAGTGCATGGCGAGATTAAGACGCCGGCGTTCATGGCGGTCGGGACGCAGGGCTATGTGCGATTTTTGACGCCGGAAGATTTGCGCGGAGCGGGAGCGCAGGCAATGTTGTCGAATGGGTTTCATCTGCGCCGCAAGAGCGCGGAGATTGCGCAGGCAGGCGGGCTGGCGGCATGGTCTCCAGAGAGGGCGGATGGCAAGGATGATCAACCTTGGCAAGGCCCGACTTTGACGGATAGCGGCGGATTTCAAGTGATGTCGCTGGGGTCAGGGTTGGGAAAGGTGGTTTCGATGGAAAAGGAGCGCGGGGTTGCAAACACGGCGCACAAGGAGCGCCTGGCGCAAGTGACCGAGGAAGGCGTGAACTTCATCGACCCGTTTGACCATCAGCCGGATTTTATTGGGCCAGAGGAATCGATGCAGATTCAGTGCCGGATTGGCGCGGACATTCATATGGCGTTTGATGAGCTGACTTCGCTGGCAGACACTTATGAATATAATATTGAGGCGATGGAGCGTACGGAGCGCTGGGCGATGCGTAGTCTGCGTGAGCATCTAAAACACCGGGATGATTTGGGATATCGGCAGAATTTGTACGGCGTATTACAGGGTGGACGTTGGGAGGATTTGCGGCGTCAGACAGCGCGCAATCTGGCAAAGATGGAAGTCGATGGGGTGGGGTTTGACGGTTTTGGGCTGGGGGGAGCGTTTTTGAAAGAAGATTTAGGGGAGATTTTGCGCTGGTGCGATGAAGAATTGCCGCTAGAAAAACCGCGACATCTACTAGGGTTGTCGCATCCGGATGATATTTTGATTGGCGCTGAGATGGGGGCGGACACTTTTGATTGCGTGGCGCCGATGCGAGAGGCGCGCCACGGGAAGATTTATACGCGCGACGGAAACTATAATTTGCGCAAAATGGCGGAGTCGGGCGAAGTCTTAGAACCGGGCTGCGATTGTGCGACTTGTCGGGCAGGTTGGACGCGGGGTGGATTGCGCGCCTTATGGCGGTCGGGCGAAACGGCGAAGAAGCAGAAATATTATACTTTGGCCTCGACGCACAATTTACGCTTCATCATTAGGCTGACTGAGGAGATTCGACAAGCGATGCTGGACGGGGATTTTGAAAAATATAAGGCTGAGTTTTTGGCGCGCTATTATGCGGGGCGCTAGGAGCTGGACGCAAGAACAAAAGCGTGTTACGATGGAGAAAAGGAGGTCGCGATGAGCAGAGCAATTGAAGTAGATACGAAGACGTTTGTGCGTTTTTGGCTGGTAATTTTGGGATTTGGGCTAGTGGCGCTTTTCGTCTGGAAAGCTTGGGCGGCGCTCATCATTATTGGTATTTCCCTATTCCTCGCGGTGGCGATTCGTCCACTAGCGCAACGTATTAACCGACTGACAAAAAAGGATCATGCGACAAGCTCGTCCGTGATTGCGTATACGCTGGTAATTGGTTTCCTTGGGATTATTATTGCTTTGGTCGGGCCGGTAGTGATTGAACAGACGACGCAGTTTGTGCAACAATTACCAACGACTTTTGAGCATACGCTTGGGGGATGGGACGGCATTAATAATTTCGGGCGGACGCTCGGAATTGACAATCTCCAAGATGAAATTACGAAAGGCTTACAGGCGTTTTCAAGTGGCTTCGTGTCGAATTTTGGGAACGCGATCGTAGTGAGCGTCGGGACGATTGCGCAGGTGCTGACGAATGTAATTTTGACGATTGTACTAACGCTGTTCTTTTCACTCGAGGGTCCAGGGATTGTCGAGTCATTCTGGGCAATGTTGGAGGGTAAACATAAGAATTCGGAGCTGCGGGCGTACAAGAAGTTAACCCAGCGGATGGTGAATGTGTTTTCGACTTATGTCTCGCACCAAGCCATGGTGGCGTTCTTGGACGGGTGCGTGGTGACGATTGCGATTCTAGTATTAGCGCTGTTGTTTGGATTCTCGGGGTCGTTAGCCTTGCCGATGGGGTTGCTGGCGCTGGTGTTTTACTTGATTCCAATGTTTGGGCCGATTATTAGCTGCGGATTGATTACTTTGATTCTACTGCTCAGTTCGCCAGTAGCGGCGTTCATCTTCTTGGCGTTCTATATTATATATGCACAGATTGAGAATAATGTAATTGCACCAAAGATTCAGGGGAGCGCGCTAAATTTGCCTGCAACCGTTATCCTAGTGGCGATTATTATCGGCATGAATGTATTTGGGCTAGTCGGAGCGATTATTGCGATTCCGATTGCGGGATGCATTAAGGTCTTAGTAGAAGAGCTACCGGGTCTACGCGAAGCGGTCGCTCAGGAGCGGCGCAAGAGTGAAGCGGAAGATTGCTAGCCTAGAGAGCTAGTGAAAATAAGTAATAATGAAAGTTGTGCCGAGACCAGGCTTAGATTTGACTGTGATTTGGCCATGATCAGCTTCGATGACTGATTTCGCAAACGACAAACCGATACCGACACTAGAAGCACTTGAACCGCTAGCTTTATAGAAGCGTTCAAAGATATGATGAAGATCTTGCGGGGCGATACCGGAGCCATGGTCGCGGATAATGACGCGTGTATAGAGGGTGCTGTCAGCAGCGGTGATTTCTACCGCGCTGTGAGCCGGACTATGCTCAATACAATTCTTCACGATATTCGAGAGAGCTTCGGATTGCCACCGCGGATCAAGTTTTACCCAGGCCGACAAATCGCCATCAATAACCAGCCCGACGTCCTCTAGATCCGCCAGGATTTCCAAATTTGCGCGAACCCGCTCTAGAATTTCACCAATTGGCATGACGTGGCGCTGCATACGGATTGTGCCGTTGTCAAACTTGGCAAGATTAAGGAGGTTAGTCACGAGGCTAGTCATAGTAACGACTTGGTGGCTGGACGAACGAAGAAAATCCTGGCGGACGGCACTTGGCATGTCGGGGTCCGATTCAAGATTATCGAGAGCAACTTGGAGCGAAGTGAGCGGGGTTTTAAGTTGGTGTGAAATGTCAGCAAGCGCGACTTCGAGATTTTGACGAATCTTGCGATCATGCTCGGCGGCTTCTTTGAGAGTGACGGTAACCTTATAAAGCTCGTTCGAGAGTAAGGAAAGCTCGTCCTCGCTATTGGCCTCAATCCGTAAATCATAAATATGATTATTGAGTTTCTGGACATATTCGACTAAGTCATCGACTTCGACGCGACGCCGCCGCGCATCGTACCAGCAATAACCCGAAACCATAACGGCAAAAGCTGTAATCACCAGAATGCCAGTAGCCAGGAGAGCATGGCTATATTCCTGCGCGCTGGGCGAAACAAAGTCAGCGGCGGTATAACCATAACTGCGTAGAATATCGGCTCCCTCAGACTGGGGAGATCCAGCTCGGGCTTGATTTAGCTCACGGACCAAGACACCGGGATCGACATCGGGATACTCCTGAGAGATGGCCCCAAGCAGCCGAGCAATTTCAGCATTAGAAACTTCACGATGATATTGCCAGATGCCAAAGCTAACCGCGCCGAAGACGATGCTAATGATGAGGAGAATAAGGACAATTGGTAAAACAATGCGACGGAAACGACGCCACATTATTTTCCCTCCTGGAGGCGGTAGCCTAAGTGCTTCACGGTCTGGATTAAGCTAGGCTGCCCAAGTTTCTGCCGCAGGCGCTTGAGATAGACCGATAGAGTATTGTCGTTAACGACACGTCCGGAGGCATTGTAAATCTCATCAAGTAGACGCTCGCGAGTAACGACATGCCCGGTGTTCTCGAGCAAACAGCTGAGTAGCTTGCGCTCAAGCGCAGTGAGGTCTACCGGCGCGGAGTCGACATAGACTTGTTGTTGATCGTAGTCGAATTTGAGACTGCCGACACAAAGGGTGTTCGCTACCAGATGGCGGCGCGCGAGGACATTTTTGATCCGGAGCAACAATTCGCGATTACGGAACGGCTTCGTGACGTAGTCATCAGCACCAAGCTCGAGACCATGAACAACATCCTCTTCGTTATCGCGCGCTGTCAGGAAAATGATTGCGGTCTGAGGATATTGAGAGCGAATCCGATGCGCAAGATCATAACTTTGTCCGTCCGGCAGCGCAACATCGAGCAGAGCTAAGTCAAACTCATGCACCGCAAGCAAGCTAGAAGCCGACGTCAGAGTATCGGCAACCATAGCGTGGTAATGTTCGCGCTCTAGTAGATACGATAATCCCTTAGCGGTGAGCGGATTGTCCTCGACGAGCAAAATATTCATAAAATGATTGTACTACTTTCATTTCAGATGGGCAAATGTATGTGCGTTGTATGTACAATGTACATACAACGTACAGCACTGCTTAAACGTTATCGGCGCGAATCGTCTCGATAATGTTCTGCTTTTCGACCTGTTTGACCGAGTAGCGCATGATGGCGCCAATCAGGATACCGACTGCCATGATTGAGATGACAACTGCCGGCCACGGGAAGATATAGCCAAAGTCCATCGCCTCGGCAACTGATTTGTAAATGCCGTACGAAAGCAGGAGACCGATAGGTAAGCCGATGAGCAAGGCTTTCCCGGCATACATGATACTTTCGAGGCGCACCATATGCTTGAACTCGTGGTCGGTCATACCGACGGAGCGCAGCATGGCAAATTCTTTGGCGCGCAAGGCGATATTGGTAGTGATGGTATTAAAGATGTTGGTGACGCCAATGAGAGTGACGACAGCGACAAAGCCGTAGAGGAAGATACTAATCAGGAGGTAGATGCGGCGCGACTGGGCTTCGGTTTCTTTGACATCCTGATAATAGAAGCGTTGGTATTTCCCTGTAGCTTCGACCTCGTCGAGATAGCTAATGACGGCTTTGATATCGGGGACGTTTTTGGCGAAAAGTTGGTAAGTGTCAGAATCGACAGTGAGTTGATTGCGCAGGTAATAATTTTCGGAAGCGAGCGTGATAGCACCATGGTAATTGTCAAGTCCAAGGGGGCGCTGATCGGTCAGTTTGGTAATAGGAATCTTAATGCGTTGCGGCTCGTCCTGAGGTGAAAAGTGTTCAATATGGCTGCCGGTCGAGGTTTCGGTGGCATCTTCATCTGATCGAATGTACAATTCACTTTCGAGGCTATCGCCCTCATGTAAATCGGGATACATATGCTCCACGCGATACTGACCGGGAGCTTCCGAGACCATGCCAAGATCATTCAGAATAGTGACTTTATTATAATCCTGCACCTTGACCCCGACCGATTGCGCGAACTGTTCAAAATACTCTTGGTTGACGAGAATCAGATTTGCATCGAGAGCGTTGGTATTCTGATAATAGACATAATCTTTGAGATTAAAACGCTCGACGAGTTGACGATAGAAATCCGTATCGGCGCCCGAGACGGCCAGATCGATACCGGAATCGGCATACATCGTACCGGCGGCTTTTTCACCATAACTGATGAAGCTGGAAAGCCCGACGAAAGTTGCTACGGAAAGTACAATGGAGATAACAGTGGTGCGATATTTTTTGCTGCTACGTTTGAGATTTTTATAAGCAATGACGCCGCCAACCCCCCAGAAGCTGCGGACGAATCCGGGGGTATGGAGTTTCTTGGCTTTGATCTTAGTATCGTTATTGCCACGAATCGCATCAATCGGCGAAATCTTACCAGCACGAATCGCAGGCATGAGACTGGAGAGCAGAACGGTAATAAAACTCAAAGCAATCGTAAGCGGAAAAATCCAGAAAGGCATCGAAAAGCTCACGCTAGTCACCATCATGCCACTAAGCAAGACGTTCATGACGGCGACGAGAATTAAGACCGCAACTACGCCGAGCACGATGCCGAGTGGGATACCACACAAGGCTATAATTAGCCCTTCAAAGAGAACGTTGTGGCGAATTTGACGCGGAGTGGCGCCAACACTTGCCAGCATGCCAAATTGGCGGGCACGCTCGGTTGCGGAAATACTGAAGCTATTACGAATGACAAAGACACTCGTGACGATAATGATCCCGATGACGATGGTCGCAAGTCCATAGAGCGCAGTGAGCACGGTATCACCCATCACACCTTCGTAGCGGAGGAGCTCTTTATTAGTGCGGACGTTAATATCGCCAGCGCCATTGGTACTGAGGGTTTCAAGAATATTATTGCGAACCTCCTCGTAAGATTTGGGGTGATCGTAACGCACGTAGATATTATACTTTCCCTTAGCTTCTGCCGGGAGGGCCCCGAGGGCTTGATATTGGCTGGTGCCGTAAGGTATGTGCTGGTAAAGTTGATATGTCTCGAATTCCTCGCCTAGCTCCTTTTCAGTGAGCGGCGGTGAATAGAAGTATTTGGCGATGTGGACGTTTTCTTCGATATATTTCAGATCTTCGACCGGAACGGACTCGTACATGTCATGATAATCGCCAACATCGGCGACCGTCCAATCAATCATCATTTTCTGAATACTGGTTACCATTCCGACGACGGCGAGAATGAGAGCTGATGGAAGCATGACGCCAAGAACAGTGACTAGAGTACGACGCTTGTTTTCGCGCAGGCTAGCAACGGTCAATTTTTCCAATACTTTCATGTGACCTACCTTATGCGTTCATCCTTAATAATCTTGCCATCTTCAAATGTGATTACGCGATCAGCCTGGCTAGCAATCTCGAGGTCGTGAGTGATCATGATAATGGTTTGATGATATTTCTGATTGGAAAGTTTCATCAAAGCCAAGATTTCTTCACCCGACTTAGAATCAAGGTTGCCGGTCGGCTCATCGGCCAGAATGATTGCCGGATCGTTGATCAAGGCCCGACCGATCGAAACGCGTTGTTGCTGACCGCCCGAAAGTTGATTCGGAAGATGTTGCTTGCGCGCGCTGAGACCAAGAGTCTCGAGAAGATTGTTGAGGTGTTTTTTGTCGACCCGCTTACCATCCAGATCACAAGGCAGAGTAATATTCTCCACGACATTCAGAATTGGGATTAAGTTGTAAAATTGGTAAATGATGCCAACTTGGCGCCGACGGAAAATCGCCAAAGCGTCGTCCGAAAGCTGGTAAATATCTTCGTCGTTAATACGGACTTTGCCGGACGTAGGGCGATCGACTCCGCCCAGTAGATGTAGCAAGGTTGACTTACCCGAACCGCTCGCGCCGACAATTGCGACAAATTCACCCTCATCGACTGAAAAACTCACGTGGTCGACAGCATGAACTTTGTTCTCGCCTTTGCCATAAGTTTTGACGAGATTTTCCACTTCTAGTATCTTCATATTCTCCTTCTGTTAGATGTTCTACTCGCATTCTAACAAATCAAGATGACTATGAGGTGACATTGTATATCGCTAATTTGACGATTTTTGCGGCTGCTCCGTATCAACCTTAGGCTTCGTTTCAGTAGCCTTTGACTTCATCTCTTCGGGCTTAGGCGCAACTGACTTTTTGCCGTCTTCAATCACGACCTCTTTGGTCTCGGCGAGTTTGGGCGCCTTGTCGGTCTTTGTAGACGCTTGCGCTTTATGCTCTGGCGTTGAAGTCTTGGCTGGCAACTTTTTACTAGGCGTCAAGTCAATCTTTTCGATGATACGCACGGGCGGAACCGCAGACTGCTTCGCGTCCGCTTGTTTCGAGGTAGCTGGTTGTTTCGAGGCGCCAGTCTTATCGACACCGTTCGGCTTAGCCTCTGGCTTCTTACCCGGTTTAGATTTCGGGCTATTACCCGCCATCGATTTTAGACTCTCCTTGGGCCCCTCCGGGCTAGGCTTTTTCGCCTCGGCCGATCTAGACTTAATTTCTGTGTTCTTCTTCGCCTGGGCTTTAAGCACTGGTAGATTGCGCGAACCAGTCGTAACCAGCTTCACCGGCTTCTCTTCGGGCTTAGCGACCGGCTCCGGCTCGTCCGCTTCATCCTCTACTTCTTCTTCGATAATGACGGTTTTAATCTTTGGCATAACGATACGCTCAGCAAGCTTACCACTCAAGGCGAAATCCAAAATCCAGAATACGTAGCCAACGATGAGAATTAGAACTGTCAGAATCGCGAACCACCAGAGCATAGTATCAATCCCAATGGCGGGATAGTCGAGAAATTCGTAAGGGTAGACGAGACGAGCGGTGTGTGACATAAATTCACCCGAAACTAGAATCATCGAGGCATAAATCGCCGGAAAGGCCAGCCAGTAGAACGGCTCGTACGCGCGCCACTTCCCTTTCTGGCTGAACATCACCCACGACATAATCATTAGCACGGGTAGAATAAAATCCGACAACACAACGTTAACCCCGGCACTCGGAATATAACTATCCATTGCGTAGCAGATGATGCGAATGAGCAAGAGTGTAATGCCCGAAACAATCAGGGCGCCTTGGAACATAGGGCAAAGTTCAGCACCAGCAGCACGACGCTGGCGCAATAAGCCCACGAGAGCATCTAGAAAATAATAAATAGCTGCCGCCAGCGTAACCCAGGTAGCAAAAAGCCGCCAAGCGTCATGACCGAAACTGAGAAATTGGATCCAAGTAGCTAATCCAGCGAGAGCTGCAGTGATAAAGTTAAAGATTACCATGGCGGTGCGATTTGATATTTGCATAAGCTTATTATACTACAGAAGCTAAATTTTCTGACGATATTGCGTAATTGCGGCAGCGAGGGCGTCGTGACCAAGCACTGAGCAATGAAACTTGTGCTGCGGCAACCCGCCGAGGAAGTCTGCAATTTCTGCGGGGCCAATCTTGAGCGCCTCATCCAAAGTCTTGCCTTTCGCAAGCTCGGACAGGGCTGAAGTCGAGGCGATCGCACTAGCGCAGCCGTAAGTTTTCCACTTCACGTCAACTATTTTGTCGTCCTTAATCTTGAGGAACATTTTCATTTGATCGCCACAGACTGGATTGCCCACGATACCGACAGCATCGCACTGATAAGCCGATTCGTCACCCATGAGGAAGTTGCGCGGATTGAGAAAATGCTCCTTGACAATGTCAGAATAGACCCACTGGTTAACTTTACTCATGTTGCTCCTTGATTTTAACTGTGCTAATACCCTGGAGGCGCTGAATAATCCCGGGCAGCATCGCCATCACCCGATTAATGTCCGCGGACGTCGTATCTAATCCTAGAGAAAAACGAATACTGCTATGCGCAACCTCAGCATCGTGTCGCGTCGCCATCAGAACGTGGCTCGGCTGCAAATCTCCAGCGGCGCAGGCGCTGCCGGTACCGACATAGATACCCTCAGCATCGAGATAGAGCTGGATGCTCTCGCCCTCCGCGGCTTGGAAACTCATATTTAAAATATTCGGCAGACAACCCTCGGCGGGCGAATTACAACTACTATATGGCACCTCGCGCAAAATCCGTGCGCGCAGCTCATCCCTGAGCTTTGCAACTGTGGCCCATTTTTTACAGCTCCAATTATCCCAACACCACTTAGCGGCAGCGCCGAAGCCGACCGCAGCTGCGGTATTGGTCGTGCCGGCGCGACGGCCGGATTCTTGATGTCCACCTAGAATCAATGCGCGATACGGAGCGCCGCTGCGCACATACAGGGCGCCAATGCCAATTGGCCCGCCGATTTTGTGAGCTGACAAAGTCAGATAGTCAACCCCAAGCTCTTTGACGTCGATTTTGAGCTTGCCGAGGGCCTGGGTAGCATCGCAATGTGCATAAATGTTGTAATTTTTACAACGTTCTACAACATCCCGCACTGGCTCTAGCGTACCAAGCTCATTATTTGCCAGCATGACGGAAACCAAATCGACGTCGGTCGGCACATCCTCGACTCGCACACGCCCGACTTCGTCTACAGGAATTAGCCTGAGTTCGCTGGCCCGCGCCCGCGCCGCCTCAAGCACGCTAGGATGCTCAACACTACTTGCCGCGACACGCTGGCCGCGAAAAATCTCCATAACGGTATTATTAGCTTCACTACCACCGGAGGTAAAGATAATTTCTTCCGGCTGAGCATTGATCAGGCGAGCGACTTCTCGGCGGGCATCCTCGACTAACTCATGCGCCGAATGTCCGGCCACATGTAAACTCGAAGCATTACCATACGCCTCTGCCATCACGCCTAGCATTGCGCTGCGTACCGCAGGTAGCATTGGCATGGTCGCGGCATAATCGAGGTATAAGGGTTTTTCTAGCATTGGCTCAGAAATTCCTCGATACGCGCAGTCATCACTGCTTCACTTAGTTCTTCGGATTCAGACCCTGTGTCATCTATTCTGCGTTTAGTTTGCGTCATGTTCGTCCTTTTTAGTATATTTAGTAATTTGATAGCGTATACCGTCGTATTCGCCGACTTGTATGTTTTCTTTGGTGTAGGTCTCGCGGTCGAACTTAGGGAAATAAGTGTCCGCAGGCTGACTCGCGGCAACTTCGGTAAGATACAAGCTTTCGGCTACGGGCAGGAACATTTCATATAGACTAGCGCCGCCAATAATAAACTTCTTCCCCGGCAAATCGCTTAGAACCTGCTCCAGCTCGGCGCGCGTGCACCATTCGACGTCTCCAGCTTCGCCTTTTTTGCTAGATAAGACGATGTTCTTACGCCCAGGTAGAGCGCGGCCGATACTCTCAAAAGTCTTGCGCCCCATGATCACAGCACTTCCTCTCGTCGTCTCGCGGAAGAATTTCATATCTTCGGGAATATGCCAGAGTAACTCGCCGCGGTTCCCTAAGCCGCCATCTTGGCTGACGCAGGCGATCATAGATAAATCTTTCATCATTCTTGCCTCAAAATCTTTCCGGTGCCGTATTCGAGATGCAGCAACCTTTGGTTTCTCGAGCCGCGGAATTTCATCGTGAGATCACGCTCAGCCAGGATAAACGGTCCGTCAATCAAAGCGTCCAGGCTTTTCAGGAACTCCCATTTCATCCCGCCGGCTTCTTGTAGTTGTTCATAAGTGTAGCCGCTAAAACTCCAGACATTCCAGCCTAGCTCTTCGCGGCACCATCGACTAATCTCTAGGCATTGCTCGGACTGTTCAAAAGGTTCCCCACCGCAAAAAGTAATGCCGGTTTGACCCTTAAATTCGCGTAATCGAGCTTTGACTTCATCGACATCGACTAGCACGCCACCTTCAAAGTCCCAAGTTTCGGGGTTTTGACAACCCATACAGTGGCGCCAGCAGCCTTGCGTCCAGAGTACGGCCCGAAGGCCGTACCCATTGACGATGTTGTCGCGTTCCAATGGACCAGACAAACGGATCTGCACTACTTCTTCCCCGTCATTGATTTGCGGCTCTTTTTGGCGGCTTCACGCTCCGCTTTCTCGTCTACGCTATAGACGCCACTGAAGTTACATTTTACATCGTGCTTCACGCGATCGTGCTCTTCAGCCTTCTTACCGTCATTCCAGCGTTCCAGGCTGCCCACGAGATACCCGGTAATTCTCCTCAAGCGTTCAAACGGAACATCACCCTCGCTTTCTTTACGGCCACAGCTCGGACAACGGTCACCCTCAATGATGCCAGAGTAACCACAAACTGGGTCGCGATCAACTGGATGGTTGACGGAGCCATAGCCGATACCGCTTTCCTTCATTTTGCGAATTACTGCTTCGAAAGCTTCGATGTTGTCAGACGGATCACCATCTAGCTCAATGTAGGTGATATGGCCGGCGTTGCAGAGAGCGTGGTAAGGAGCCTCGATTTCGATTTTCTCAAAGGCGCCAATTGGATAATAGACCGGCACGTGGAAGCTGTTCGTGTAATAGTCACGATCACATACGCCTTTAATCTCACCATATTCGCGACGGTCAATTTTGGTGAACCTGCCCGCCAAACCTTCGGCTGGCGTCGCGAGGAGTGTGAAATTCAACTTATATTTCTTAGAATAGTCATCGCAGCGTTCGCGCATATGTGTAATAATGTCGAGACCTAGCTCGCGCGCTTCTTCGTCTTCGCCGTGATGCTTGCCGGTCATAGCGACCAAACATTCAGCCAACCCGATGAAACCAATACTGAGCGTACCATGCTTAATGACATCGCGCAGAGTGTCATTCCAGCCTAGCTTTTCACTGCCAATCCAGTTGCCCTCGCCCATTAAGAATGGGAAGTTGCGGACATGCTGGTTGGCTTGGAATTCGTACCTTTCTAACAGCTCACCGGCAACTAAGTCCATCTTCTCGTCCAATTCTTTGTAAAAACCAGACCAATCCGCCTCTTTACGTTCACCGAGAGCGATACCGTGTTTGATACCGAGCCGCACGAGATTAATCGTCGTAAAGCTGAGGTTGCCGCGACCGGTCGCGATACCGTTACTTTCGGGGAAGATACTGCCAAAGACGCGCGTGCGGCAGCCCATGGTAGCGATTTCAGTACGATAGTCGCCCGGCTTGTAATCTTTTAGATTGAACGGAGCGTCGATGAAGACGAAGTTCGGGAAAAGACGCTTTGCGCTAACTTCCATTGACTTCTTGAAAAGGTCGTAGTTCGGATCTTCAGGATTGTAGTTAATGCCTTCCTTGACCTTGAAGATCGAAATCGGGAAAATCGGCGTCTCACCATGGCCCAAACCATCTTCGGTCGCTTCGAGCAGGCACTTACTGACAAGGCGCCCGGCTTCGGTTGTATCGGTACCGAAGTTAATACTGGTAAACGGCACCTGTGCGCCAGCGCGACTATGCATGGTGTTGAGATTATGAATGAAGCCCTCCATCGCCTGAAAAGTCTGGCGCTCGACATCTTCATTGGCACTTTCGATGATACCCTCCGGTAGCTTGAGCTTCTTTAGAGCCTTTTCGTCACCATATTCGAGATTCTCAGGAATTTTAACCGTAATCTCTTTATTACCACTAAAGCGATTATATTGGCGAATAGCGCGATTTAGAGCTTTGCGGAAACTTTTGTTGACGCCTGGCGCCATAGCATAATCAAAGTTTGGAATGCTCTGGCCACCATGTTGTTCGTTTTGGTTGGCCTGAAGGATAATTGCGGCGAGAGCGCCATAGCTGCCAATACTATTCGGAGTGCGCAAATGACCATGGCCAGTGTTAAAACCACCATCTTCAAATAATTTCAACGGGTCAGTCTGGCAGCAAGTGAGTGTACCAGTAGCGTAGAAGTCTAAATCGTGGACATGGATTTCACCATCATCGTGCGCCTTAGCGTACTCTGGGCGCATGAGAAGAGTCTTGGCGAAAATCTTTGCGCCCTCAGCACCGAACTGCAGCATCTTGCCCATAGCGCTGTTGCCATCGACGTTGGCATTGCTGCGCTTTACGTCGGAATCTTCCGATGCGTCGGCAATCGCAATCGTCTTATAGATGCTCATTAAGTTGCTTTTAGCTTCACGGACACGGTTGCGCTCCTGGCGATAAGTGATATATTCCTTGGCGGTCTTTTTGAAAGCCGATTCCATGAGAACCTGCTCGACAATATCTTGGATCTGCTCGACATTCGGGGTGCGTTGCTTGATGGTCTCCTCGGCGCGTTTCAGAGCTTTGTCGGAAAGTTGTTTGGCACGATCGTGCTTGAATTCTTCAGTCACGAGACCGGCTTTAGCAATCGCTTCAGTAATTTTTTCAGGATCAAAATTCGCAATTTTCCCATCCCGCTTTACAATTTTTTTGAACATAAAAAATATTACCTCCTCTTTGTACCTAGTGAATATTTTTATTTTGATAATTTAATAATTGTTGTCTGACGCTATATGTAGTGTCTGTATTTATTTTAAGACACTAGATGTGGGGTGTCAATGAAAAATGTGTTGTATTAATTACAACGATTTCACTTATGTTTAATCCTTGGTTTGGAGACGTTTATAAACTTCGATTGCCATGAGCGGCAACACGAAAGCAACGCCTGCAGTCACGATAATCGCCGGCAGTGGCGTCGGGACCGTACCAGTGAGCACGGCCAATGGGCCGAAAATCGCAGAAACTTGTAATAAGACCGCTACCAGCAGCGCCCACCAGAAGCTATGATGGCGGACTCTCAGACGTTGCCAAGCCGATTCGTACAGTCCGCGCGCGGAGATAGCGCTGCTCCACTGCATAACAACCAGAGCAGTAAAAGCGAGAGTGTTAGCCTGCTCAGGTGAGCCGAGGATGACTTTGGCAATAAAGTAAGTGCCGAAGGTCAGCGCGGACATTAATACTGCGATAATAATCATGCGTACAATCATGCTGGCCGGGAGAATCGGTGCATCTTTAGACTGGGGCTTCTGACGCAGAATTTTCGCTTCGTCCGGCTCAAGCCCTAGCGGGATGACCATGAGCGAGTCGGTGACGAGGTTAATCCAGAGAATCTGAATCGGAGTCAAGAGCTGGTCGCCGAGCAAGACGAGTGCACCGATCATCGTCAAGGCTTCGCCAGCGTTCGTAGCTAAAAGATAGCTCAACATACGACGGATATTGGCAAGTACGGTACGGCTCTCGCGGATGGCTTCGGTAATATTTTGGAAGTTATTATCTAAGAGCACGATGTCACCAGCATCCTGAACGACACTCGGCGAGTCGCCCATCGCAATCCCGACATGCGCCCCGACGAGCGCCGGCACGTCATTCACGCCGTCGCCGGTCATAGCGCAGATCTCGCTCTGCTTGATAGCGTTTAGAATGCGGAATTTATCCTCTGGCGTAACGCGCGCAAAGACTGTCACGGTTTTTACCATGTCGACTAAGTCATCGTCAGAAATGTTGCCGAGTTTTGAACAATCGAGAACTTCAGAAATGTCTTTCGCTAGCCCAAGCTCGCGTCCAATCGCGTAAGCGGTGCCGGCGTGATCGCCGGTAACCATTTTAGTTTTGACCCCCATGCGCGCATTTTGTTTAATGGCGCGCCCAGCCTCAGCACGAATTGCGTCGGCAATCGCGATGAAGCCCTCAAAGTCAAACTTGTCACTTTTATTAAGGCGACCAAGCTCGTTGATTTCACTCTTAATTTCTCCGCTCGCGATGGCGATGACTTTGTACCCCTTGCTCGCTAGCTCGGTCAGCTTGAGCTCGAGTTTCTCGCGTTCGGCGGGGGTCAGCTTTGAGCGGTTTATAATTGTCTCGGGTGCTCCTTTGAGAGCAAGCTCAAGCGCACCGTTTTCGCCACGATAGAGGTTGCCGGATAGTTTCAAATCTTGGTCAAAAGCATAAGAGCGTAAAGGTTCGAGTTTGTTGCAGTCTATCTGGTGGTCTGCAAGATAAGCAATAATCGAAACATCAAGCGGATCCGCGGGCGTCGAGCCACCCTCGTCGTCAATTAGCGTGGCTTCGCAGAGCGCAGTGCGCGCGAGTTGGCGTCGAAAGCTCGCAACGTTGCCTGGAGACCAGACTTCGCGTAGCTCCAGACGGTTCTCAGTTAGGGTTCCGGTCTTATCACTAGCGATTGTCGTCACAATGCCGATCGATTCAATCGCTTTAAGCTCTTTAATCAGAGCATGTTCCCTCGCCATACGCTTCGCGCAGAGGGCGAGGATGATCGAAATCGCAATCGGCAACCCCTCAGGTACGGCCGAGACGATCATCGCTAAAGTAAATTTTAGAGCGCTAAACAGCTCAATGCCGTCTACGAGCTGCACGGCGAGGACAATAATTGCTAGGATGACTACAACGATTGCGATTTTTAGTACGAGCCGATTAATCTTTTCGGCAATCGGGCTACTCTCTTGGACGGACGACGCTAGCGAGGCGATACGGCCATATTCAGTATCATTGCCGGTCGCGGTCACGACGAAGCGCCCACTACCGGTGAGGACGAAAGCTCCCGAGAAAACCATGTTGCGTTGCTCATAAACTTTCTTCAAGCCAGAAATAGCGCGAGCGTCTTTAGCAATGGCCTCTGATTCCCCAGTCAACATCGCTTCGTCCGCAAGCAGCCCTGACTCTTTCACGATACGCCCGTCCGCCGGAATACGATCACCCTCTCGTAGGATTACAATGTCACCAGGCACCAGTTCGCTCGCGTCCAAGGCTTGCTCGGTGCCATCCCGAATTACAGCGACAGCTTGGCGAGTACTATTCTGGAGCGAACGTAAGATGCGATCAGTAGAAAAACGTTGAATATAATATATAGTCGCATCCGCAACGATGATGACGCCAATCGCGATTGTCTCGATCCAATCCTGCTGCACAGCCGAAAGCAGAAAAGCCGCAATCAGAATAATCATGAAAATATCAAGAAAGGGCTCCAGTAGCTTGCGCCACAATGGTGTCTCCTGGACCCGTAAGAAATTCTTGCCATATTTGGCTTGGCGGCGCAAAACCTCCTTTGTTGTCAGACCGTTCTCCGCATTGACGGAAAATTCTGCTAAGGTTGCCTTTACGGTCTGATTATAGAAATTAGTCATAAGCCTAGTATAAGGGGGATGGGGGCTTTTGTCTACTGACGAATGAAGCTCATTACGTCCCGCCAAACTTCTAACTTCCCGCGTTCATTAAGAATTTCATGACGCATCCCGGGATAGAGTTTGCTAGTCACGTTATAATAGCCTCGATCACGCATAAAGTCGACCGCTTTCTGGAAGTCCGGTTTACTAATAATGCAGGGATCATCCGCGCCAGCAATGAAGAGAATCGGCAACTCGGGGCGCGCTACTTTCCAGCCAGACTTAGCATAAGCGTTTTTCATCAGCTCGAAAAGAGTTTCAAAACCGTTAAGAGTAAACACGAAACCGTCGCGGACGTCTGCGTCGTAAGCCGCGACAACTTCAGGATCGCTGACAACCCAGGAATTTTCGCTCGGATAGTCCTCGGCCAAAACAACATTTTCACCATTCTCGCGAGCTAGTCGGGCTGACTTAACGTTGTAACCATTGAAAGATAGGTGCTGGACCAGGGGGCTACGATGACGCTCGCCGCGAATTGCCTTGAGGATTTTTACGACGAGGCGCCCAGCACCTGCGCCGAAACGCTTGCTCGGAGAGCCGCAGACAATCAGGCGATCGATATCAGCGTCATATTTTTTCGTATAGCAACGCACGACGAGCGATCCCATGCTATGCCCTAGGAGTGTCAGAGGCAGGTCAGGAAAACGCTGGCGTAAGTAAAGCGTGAGCTGGTGCACATCTTCGACAATGCCCGTCACACCATCACGGTAAAAATAACCGTAATCAGCTTCAGATTTGATACTCGCGCCATGACCTCGATGGTCATGGATCAGCACAATGAAGCCTTGCTGAGCGCAATAATCCATAAAGTCATGATAACGCTCACGATGTTCGGCCATGCCGTGTACAAGTTGTAAAATACCAACGGGCTGCTCCGGAATACGCAAACTGACGCCAAGCTGGAGGCCGTCATGTTGACTTTTGATCGTAAATTCTTCTGCTTTCATAAAATCTCCTTGGAATTATTTTAGCATAATGACTTTCTAAAACTCAGACTTGCCGACCAAGAAAAAGTACATTATAATGAGTTTAACCATTATAAGTAAGGTTCGAGGAGGTAGAATGAGCGAGCCGTCTGATAAAAGTCGGGTTTTTGGTGCCGACCAGCAGCCAAATGCGACGCCGGGAGTACAGGGCACTAGTGCTAGCGCGGAACCGGCAATACAGTTCAAATCGTCAGCGATTGGTACGGTCGTAGCGCGACAAGAAGATCCATTCAAAGAACATAAGGCGCGGGCTGCCGAAAAGAAGAAGCAAAACGATAAAATTCGCAAGCGAGTCCTGATTATTTTGGGTGTGATTTTGGCACTGCTGCTACTCGGATTGGGGATTTGGTGGATTGTGAGCGTGATGAAGCAACAGCCGGAGGCGGAAGAAGGCTTTTGGCAGACAGAAGAAGGCAAGGATACGCAATCAACAGCACAAGAAATCTATGATGCCGGGCGTGAGCAGGGAGCAGAGGACGAACCGCAAGAACCGAGCGGCAATGACCAAGAAGTGGAGGGCTTCTTTGCTACCCAGCGCGAAGAAGCAGCTACGCCTAGCGCTTGCAACCAGGCGGTTTTATCTGAGCTAATTTTTTACAGCAACAATGCCCGGCCAGATCTTGCGATTAATGCTGCTGGCAAAATTTGCGATAAGAACGCGCTGTCGGATGATGAGCTGCGGATGTATTGCGGCTATATATACAACGCAGCTCAAAGTACTGGGCAAGGTGACAATTTATTAGAAGAATGTGAGGATTTGCTGGAGAAGCTCCCCGAAGTAATAATAGATGGAGAGGGTTAAAATGAGATTAAGAAAATATCATTTTTGTTTACTGCTAGCCATGATAACAATATTAGCCCTTCCGCTCCTAACGACGCGTACGCGCTCAGTACATGCGGACAGCGGGTGTGTCGGCGCTAGTGGAGCTCCAAATGTTGGCTCTGTACAAGCTGCTTGTGCGCTATGTGGTGGCGGGGGAGGAGCCCGTGGCGCGGCATGGGTGAATAACCAATCTACGAAAGAGCAAAGTACAATCTACGGCTCTAGTTGGGACAGTGCTGTGAGTTTTACGCTCTGGGGACAAGTCTACTCTTGTACAACCGGCACAAGTAGCGGCAACGTTTACGCTGCTAATGTGCGACTGTTAAACTCAGCGGCTGCCAATAGGTTAGCCGGCGAGACGGCAGCAGCAGCCCCGGGTATCGCGTTAAGCGGCACAAGCTTCTTTAGAGGAACATTTAGTGGGCAAAATGCTTGGTCGAGCGGTGGCTCATTGACCGGAAACACATTAGTGCCGAGCCAATTCTTCGACAATCCTGATGCTCAATGTAAAGACGGCAGCACAGGAGACCGAATCTGCGAGCGGGAGGTGCACGTGTATCGTTGTTTTTCGACTACAGGCGCCTATAGTACATCCGACCGGAACGGTAATGGCACAGCAGACGAAAATCCGGGTGACTGGGCCCTGGATACCGCTTGCTACAGTGACCCTTCGACGGTACGAATGCTGCTTAAAGATGACGATCCTGATACCTATAATAACTATTTCTATTCAAAATCACAGGTACATGTTCGCGGACAAGGCGATATTACCGACCGCACAATTATTACAGATATTGACACGACTGGGGATACATACCGTTTTAGTACCGACCAGACTACCGTAAAGCTTGATTTTACACACATGCTAGAGTATGTAAATAACGAAAACATGAAAGCTAATGATACTTTTGAACCAATCACGACGAACTGGAAGATTCAGCAAAAAGTCAGCTCGAGGAAAAACGGAGTTGATCGAGCGGGCTCGTATGACGATAGCAGTGTAACGGACGACGGCAATGGAATAGTGTACCCAGGGCGCAATAGCACCGAACCATGGACCCTAAACGACACTCAAGTGAGATCAAGTCAAGCGTTGTCTAATGACGGTCTTTCTAATACCTATACGATTACTTTCGATCCAGCCAACAACAGTAGTGACGATATACCTCAGTACTATAAGATATGCCAAATAATTTCCTATAAAAATAAAAACTTTCGCTACAGTTCTAAGGACCAAGAGAATAATAATGGTGGTTATATTTATGAAGCCAGCGGAAGAGGTAGCGGCAAATCAGAAATCTGTGTTAGAGTTGACTATGTAGGCGGAGGCGAGGATGACCCTCTACTAAAAAGAGAGGGTGACGTTGACTTAAGCGCTTCGGCGGGGTCGAACGTTGTGATGTTGGCTGGTGAAACTGCGAATTTATCAATCACTGGTAAAGCCAGAGGTATAAAAACTCGGAGGTTGATTGGCAAGCGGGCGGGGGTGTTTGATTATGATGCGGATGCTGATTATAATAGCAAACTAAACGAAAGTGATCCGCGGTACAACAATGCCATATTGTGTCCAAAATTCTTGGCATTTAGCCCGAGACCTAATAATTGTTATGACCTAAAATTCTATTCTGCGGATTATAACGTCTCTGACTCAGAGAATCCTAGCCCGGACGATACGGAGGTAAGCAGTGAGGGGTCCTATGGTGATGTCAACGAGAAAGATGCTGGTGGAGCGGTGAGCGTGGCAGTACCAGACGATGTTGGCGGGAAGTATTGCAATGCTTTCGGTTGGAAATTTCGATATTACTACATGATAAAGAAGAATGGTGTAGAGACATGGTATAAAGAACCGAGTAAAGACTACTTCTTTGTGCCGACACCAGCCTGCCGGACAATCGCTAAGAAACCGACGACAGCGTTCTGGAATGGGAGCGTCTTGATGGCGAACGGCAGTATTGTAATGTCACTTGCGAAACGGAACTTAATTAACGGGAATGGTCCGAACTTTGGTGATATGTGGACTGATACGCAGTTTCAGCATGCCGATGGAACGGCGATAACTGGAAATATAAAAAATCTCTATGGTTCCTGGTCAGAGTACCTCGCAGCGTCGAGGAGTGGCATGGACAAGAGTACAGCTCTGGCTTCGGGCTCCAGTATTAGTACGGGGGCAAAGTTGGAAACGACGATTGACGTGGTTTGTAGTAATAAACTCGCTCCGTGGAGCACAAATTCGTCACTGACAATCTCAAATGTCGGCTGTAACTTAGTCGGGGCGGGGACCAATCTCAGCTCGAGCGCTTTTCGGACGAGATTAACGGCATACCTAGAGAAAGTTGATGCCGGCAGTTTGAGCGGGACACAGATTCTGGGTTCGAGTGAGCGCGACTACGATATTGATGACAATATCATTAATAGCGGCACATACAATATGCGTGGTCTACCACAGACAATTATCTTTGCGAAAGATGTTAATATTGCCGGTAAGGTGACCCAGATTGATGCCTGGATCATTGCGACAGGAACAATTCGCACTTGTAGGGAATTTGAACTCGGAACAGACCCGGGGACGGGGACGACAAGCGACGGGGTCGGCTCTAATGGTAGCGCCTGCGCGAACCAGCTAGTCTTCAATGGGCCGGTAGTAGCCAAAGACGTCGACCTGAGGCGGACTTTTGGCGCAGACTCAAAAGCGCAGCGAACCAAAGGTCTAGACACGAACGGCGTCTTGGGATATTCAACGCGCGAGAGCTCGGCGGAAATCTTCAATTTGCGTGCGGACGCTTATCTC
Organism: uncultured Candidatus Saccharibacteria bacterium; assembly: GCA_964523355.1. Taxonomy (GTDB): domain Bacteria; phylum Patescibacteriota; class Saccharimonadia; order Saccharimonadales; family Saccharimonadaceae; genus Nanosyncoccus. The sequence continues at coordinate 59,700 of CAZFZV010000003.1, forward strand.
TGGAGCTATATGCAAGCTGCGAGATATAATTCAAGCTATGGCGAAGTCTATAGTCGCGAATTGGCGCCTAGGTACTAGGATACTGAGGTGCCAAGGAAGAGGCTCCTAGACAGGAGCCTCTTTGATTTAGCTTTTGCGCTTGAAATAACTTTTACCGAGTCCACATAGCGGGCACTTGTAGTCGTCTGGAACTTCATCGCCGTAGTAAATATATCCGCAAGCCGTACAAACCCAAGCCGTTTTACCTTGTTCACTGGTTGCTTTTGTAAGCTTGCCTTTATGCTCCTGATAATAAGCATAACTCATCGGCGCAGTATCAGAGAATACGTCGCCCTCAATCATGCGCCCGATATATAAGGTATGCGTCCCAGCATCGATGGCATCAACTTTTTCGCAGAGCATGTATCCGAGCGAAGCTTTGATAACCGGTACGCCTGAGACGGTCTCAGTCTCGCACTGGGCGAATTTATCGCAATCTTTGGAGCAATTAAAACCAAAAGTCTGAATAATTTCTGGGTCAGCGTCTTCGCCAAGTACTGAAAGAGCGAATTTAGAATTTTCTGCCAGTAGCTTATGCGAATGATTCGTTTTGGCGACGGCGACCGAGATTAATGGCTGGTCACCAGCGCTAATACGCGCGACCGCGTCGACGATACAGCCGCCACCTTGCGTCGTTAAAGCGTAGACGCCTTGAGTGATTTTACGAGTAATCTTAGAATTTTTCATATTGCCTCCGTTAAGGTCTAATATATTTTAACATATCTTGGCGACTTGGCGCATGGTTTGGATGGAAGTTTTCGAGCAGGGCTCAAAGATCGGCAACGAAACGGCAACGCTACAGCGGAGGGGGAGACCGATCCAGCGGTGCCAGTTATTGGACGGATTGACGTTCGTAGGGTTGAAGTTTAGGTAGTAGGCGTTGGTAGCCGAGCCTGCCGTGCGCGACCGAGCGTTGCCGTTCTCGCCGACATTGCGCACGCCACCGACGTTCTCAGTACTGACATTAACCCACCCGCTACGGACAAAAGCCGAAACGTAATCCGTAAATATGCTAGAAAGCACGGACAAAGAAGCCGCCTACATATGGCTCCAACCGTGGTCAGGGCCAATTCCCTATCCTCCCACAATCTTTCCCTACTAGACCTGGAGGGGCAGCTTCACGATCTTTGATTTAAGAGAGCCGTGACCAGCCGGAGCTTGACCTCAGGGACTGATTTTAGTTCCCATGGACCATAATCCACAATTTTATTCTAACATAATCGCTTTCGGCACGACGCACCGATTTTCGTAGAATCAAGACACTTACTCGCCTGAAAGCGAGAAAATGTCTTGGTGCCCGAGACTGGACTTGAACCAGCACGCCTTGCGGCATATGCTCCTAAGGCATACGTGTATACCAATTTCACCACTCGGGCCCAGAAAGCACGTTCTGATTATAGCATACTTCGACGCGCCTCACAAGGCATGCTGAAGATTAGCGTAGGCTGATAATACTGCATTCGCCGGTCTTATCGGAAAAGGTTGCGCTAAAAGTCTGGTCGTGCTTGTCAACCCAGATATAACGCTTGGACGTGTCGGTTTTCCCAGCCAGCGTACCCTCGACGCCGCCCAATTTCTGGACTAGCTCGTCATAAGTGAAAGATTCGCCGCTTTCGAGCTGCTTTTTCAGATCACTAAAAATCGAGAAGTCGACAGCGTCGCTAGCGATTTTAGTCTTGTCGATGGTCGCCTGTAGGATGTAGCCGCTGCCACTTTTCTCGCGCGCAAGACTTTCTTTGCTGCTGAATTTCCATTTCGCGCTGCCATTAGCGTCATTCGTCTCGGGTTCAACTCCGATCACTTCGGTAATCTTCTCAATACTGTCAGCCGTGGTGATTTGAGAAAGACACTCGCTGATTGCGCACTTAGTTTCGATCACTTCTTCTGCCGTAGGCGGATTAGAGCTCAAGTTACTATGATCCTCGGAACCCTTGAGAAAATAAAGCGCGATTAATAAAACAACAGCGATGAGTGCGACTACTAGCGCAATGACCTGAGTAGGCTTCTTCTTGTCTGCGGTCTGCTTGTCTTGGGACGTCGATTTTTGCTTGGGCTGCGCCGCTTCGGGCGACGGAGTAGGCGTAGTTTTAATCATATGCTAAATTGTCTCCTTATTATTTTATCTTAACATAAAATTTCGCTTTTCCGATAAATCCCGATGCCAGCGGCCGCATAGCTCCGAGTCGTGAGCAAATCAAAACCGTCCAGCTCTAGCTCGCCAAGCTTACTCGGGTAAGACAACGCTAAGATCCCGTCTGGCTTGAGCAGATCGCGCAAGGCAATAATTTCCGCTACCGCGAAGCGGTCATACGGCGGGTCGGCGACGATGAGATCAAATTTCCCTTGCCATTCTGGACGCTCCACCACACTGGCCACGTCACCCGTCACGACGTCGACAGGTCCAGCCCCAGCGCGCGCCAGGTTCGTCCGCAAAGTTCGCACGACGGCGGGCGAGCGCTCGACGAAGACGGCGCGCTGAGCGCCACGGCTGAGAGCTTCAACTCCGAGCGCGCCGGAGCCAGCGTAAGCATCAAGTACGACGGCGTCCTCGAGCCAAGGCTGTAGCATATTAAATAAGGCGTTCTTCTCGCGTGCGCCCATGGGGTGAGTAGCGGCGTTTTGGGGCGAGTTAAGCTTGGCGCCTTTCCATTGCCCCGCAATCACGCGCAATTCACTGGTCACGCCTTAGCCTTTCGCGCACGGTGCAAACCATAAGCTTCTTCGACAGCAGAATACCAAAGCAAGGCAATCACGCGGACGATTTCCGGCAGAAGCTGATTCTTGGTCGCCATTGCTAAATCAACTGTCCAGCCGTCTTGACGAAACTGCTCGTAAGCGGCACGGACATGGAGTCGGTCAATTGCTTCATATAAAACTTTTTTCGGCTCAACCAGGCAAAATTCCTCGGCGGAGACTTGGGGCATGATAGAGCGCTGAGGCAAGGCCGCAGCAATCACAGCGACACCATATTCGTAGCCGACATGCTTCGACATGTGACCACCAGCGCCCCAATACAACCAGTTGTTACGCGCAGTCTCAAGCGCGCTCCGACCGTGCATGATACCCTTAATCGGCTCGCCAAAAATCTTCACGAATTCTTTGTTTGACATAAGCTCCTCCTTGGCTTCGGAGAGCGGAAAATGGTGCGCAGGCGTCAGACTGTCGGTCACTTTATGCGCCATCCAGGCCGCCTCGAACGCCGCGCGGACTTGGTCGTGTTTCTTGAGCGCCTGAATCAGATTGTGGCGGTGATCCATGATTTGTTGCACTAGATCGGCACCTTGGTCTTCGCCAAACATGTGCGAGGGGTCGTCCTCGTCGGGGCTTTTGCGCTTCAAACCGTCAGGGCCGCGCGCGCCCTCGAATTGTAAAATCTCTTTACTGGTGGGGAAAAATTTGCCGCGCGGTAAATGCTTAGCAAGGAGCTTGCGCGCCGCCTGGTCAAGCAGCTGGTGAGTACCAACCAGCTTGCCGTTCAGCTTGGAATTTTTGACTAAAGTCGTAGTGGAATACATATGATATATCTCCATTATAACATGAGAATAGGCGCATCCGTTAAGACGCGCCTCTGTCTTCTATTAATAGAAGACTTTTTTCATTCGTCCAGAATCGCCGCTGCTACTTCTGCCGCAGTGACTGTGGAGTTATCCCATTCGTAATAGCACAGGTCAAACTCCTCCGCGACTAATTCCAGAAGCTTTTTTGTAGTCACCCGCACATCGTCAGCCGTCCCATCCACACCCTGGAACCAAATCGTGGCTGTTAGGTCGGAATGTTCGCGGATGAAATCGCTGATTTGGTTCGGCGCTGGCCAGCCATGACGCGGCATAATGACATAGGTGTCGGCTTTGCTGACTACAACCCCAACACTGGCATCATAGTAGACCAACTTCTCGAGGTCGGAGCTGGAAAACGGCGCTTCATCCCAAACGGGATGATTATGGACAAAGATCAGCTTATCCTGCCGCCGCATGAGCCGAGCGTGAGCGTCAGTGACTTCTACGCTCGTACTGCTATAATCCGTGTACTCGAAGAGTTTCACCCCGTCTGCGGTGAAAGCAGCGGTCACTTCAAAATCCTCACTCCGAATACCGTCCATGACCTCAGCTAAAGTCTCGCCGTGGTCAATATTGCTGAGTATATCCGAAGTCGCAGAAACCGCCTCGGAGTTCAGGACGCTAAGAGCGCCTGAGGATTGGGGCCAGTCACCCCGATTGAGAAAGCACCAAGTCGCTGTCCCGGCAATCAGGATGAGCGTAACGATGATAATGCCGAGCGAACTGGGTTTATTCGCGGTCTGATACCGCACGAGAATCCCTCCTCTCTTAAGTCTTCTATCATGTAAAATTACGGAGGTCTAAAACCTCTTCTGAGATAAAATTAGCGTAGTTGCGTCTGGCAACTACCCCATACTTCCATTATACCACACCTCTTGGTAAAAGTCAACCTTTTAGTTCAAAGTCGTGAGCTGCTGGTATTTTTTGATGCGCGTAGCTAGCTCGGGATAGGATTTCAGCGTCTCTGGATGTTTGACAAACTCGGAGGCATGATGATTAGCCTGAGCAATAAGTCTCGTATCTGTCAAATTAGCGACTTGAAGATTGAGCTCGCCATGCTGCTGTGAGCCGTAGATTTCGCCAGGACCGCGAATTTTAAGGTCGACCTCGGCCAGATGGAAACCGTCAGTCGATTTTTCCATTTCACGCAGACGGCGCGAGGGTTTGCCTTCGCCAGTGGTGAGGAGGTAGCAGCTAGCCGGCTGGTCGCCGCGCCCGACGCGCCCGCGTAGCTGGTGGAGCTGCGCTAAGCCATAGCCCTCGGCGTCTTGGATGATGATCATATTAGCGTTCGGGACATTGACGCCAACCTCGACGACGGTAGTCGAAACCAAGATTTGAATCTTATTCTCGGCGAACCGGGTCATGATTTGGTCTTTTTCGTCCGGCTTCATCTTACCGTGGAGGATGCCGATTTTCGTCTGGGGGAAAAGCTGCGCTAGTTTCTTCGCCTGCTGAGTGACCGGTGTGGCGGTGTTGGCGTTTTTTTCTTCAATCACCTGACAAATCCAATAGATCTGCTGCCCCTTAGCGAGTAGCGCGCGCATGGCCGGATACAGTTCATCGGTCTGTTCGAGCTCCGGGAGAATCTTAGTCACGATCGGCTGGCGTCCGGGCGGCAGCTCATTGAGGAGCGAAACATCGAGATCGCCAAAGAGGGTGAGCTGGAGCGAGCGCGGGATCGGCGTGGCGGTCATGGAGAGGAGGTGCGGCGCGGTATTATCAGGAGATTTGAGGAGCAGTTTTTGACGCTGCCCGACACCAAAACGGTGCTGCTCGTCGATAATACAGAAAGCGAGCGCATGGAAATGCGTATCATCGGTCAGCAGGGCGTGAGTACCGACGACGAAGTCGATTTCGCCCCGCTCGATGAGCTTTTTGAGCTGGCGCTTATCGCGCGTGGCGCCGGTCAGGAGGGCAATGCGGGGCATGCGCCAAGCGACTTTCTGACGCCGCAGCGCTCCAGCCAACATGCTAAAGAGCTGACCGAGACTCTCGAAATGTTGAGTCGCGAGAATTGCGGTCGGCGCGAGCAAGGCGGTCTGGTAGCTATGCCGGGTAGCCTGGGCGGCAGCGAGCGCAGCGACAATAGTCTTACCAGAGCCAACATCACCCTGTAGTAAGCGGTTCATCGGGACATTGCGCTCGAGGTCTTGGAGAATTTCCCAGGTCGCCCGGCGTTGAGCCCCGGTGAGCTTAAAAGGCAGGTGCTGGACGAGAGCCTGGATAAACGGCGCCTCGAACTGTAAGGGGATGGATTGGAGGCGCTGGTTTTCCTGTTTGTTCAGCTTGGCGGCCAAAATCAACTCAAAAAGCTCTTCGTAAGCCAAATACTGCCGGCCATGCTCAGCATCGGCGGGATTTTCGGGAAAATGCGAATTGTACAAAGCCTCAGCGCGCGCTCCCGGGGTAATAAACTCGGGACGGCCCGACGTCATAGGTAATAAATCCGGAATTTGCGCAAAATCAGGGCGAAGATTGTCGATTAATTTGTGAAAAGTTTGGGGCTTAATGACACTTTTGGCAGAATAAATCGGCTGGAAGCCGGCAGTCGCATCGCGTTCGACGTCTTGGACGAGGGTTGCGCTGGGCGAGGTCAGCTGATAACGGCCGTTTTTGAATTCGTAGGTCCCAGTGAAATAATACTCCCGCTGCTCGTCAAATTGCTTCGCGCGGTAAGGCTGGTTAAACCAGAGAGTGCGGATTGCGCCGGTGTCGTCGCGAATCACACCTTGGGTGATCGTCAGACGTTTGCGCTGCGTGCGCACGAGGCGCAAATCGCTGATTTTGCCGCGAATGACGACTTTGCCCGGACGTAAGTCGGCAATTTTGACCGTCGTCTGGTAGTTCTCATAGACGCGCGGCAAGCAGTATAATAAATCGCCAATTGTACGCAAGTTGACGCGCTTGAGCGCCGCAGCTGTCTTCGGTCCGACTCCCTTTACCGTCTCAATTGATGCCGACAAATCCATAACTTTTATTATAGCATCTTGTGGCGTTCGGCCGTACGACGCGCGCTTTCCTGCGCCCGCCACTCGGCGACCTTGCCATGATGCCCTGAGAGGAGGACGTCTGGCACTTTCAGGCCACGAAACTCCGCAGGCTTCGTATATTGCGGGTACTCAAGATTATCGCCATCGGAGAAACTTTCAATCTCCGCCGAGGTCGCGCCGCCAAGCACTCCGGGCAGGAGGCGAGTAATCGAATCGATAATAATCAGCGCTGGCAGTTCCCCGCCAGTGAGGACGTAATCGCCCAGCGAAATCGGATAGTCGACTAAGGTCATAATGCGCTCATCGTAGCCCTCGTAATGTGGGCAAAGGATGATGTAGTGACGTGGCGGATGAGCATCAGTCTTTTCGGAACACGCTCCCGAGAAAGACTGTCCCGCATCCGCCAAGCCCCACTCTTTTAGCCTCTCGCAGTCGCCTCCAGCAGGAGACGGATCTGTACCCGTTACCCCAGCAAATTGGCGGGCGAGTGCCTGCGTCCAGACCTGGCCGACCGGCGTCGGGAGAATAACTTCAGCCTCCGGGCTGGCGGCTTTCACACTTTCAACCGCGGCGAAGACTGGCTCGCAGCGCAGCAACATGCCATCGCCGCCGCCGTAAGGGGTGTCGTCGACTGACTTGTGCGGGCCGAGCCCAAAATCACGCAGATTAACATAATCAATACTAATAATTCCCCGCGCTTGGGCCTTATAAAGCATGGAGCTATCCAAATATGGCTGGAGAGCTTCAGGAAAAAGCGAAATAATTGTAAATTTGAGCGGCGTCATACCCATAATTTTGCCACAGATTGGTAGTAAAGTCAAATTGTAGCACCAGGAGAGCTAAGACGAAAACAGGGCAGTCATACTCATGACTGCCCTTAGCCGCGGCTAATTTGCCCGGGCGCAGATGATATCCAGCGTCACATTGGCAAAACCGCCGGCCAGAATGAATTTCTCGGGGACAAAGCTATAAAGCTCAACCCCGCGCTTACTGCCGAGGTGCGCCACCGCCAGAATGCGCCCCGTATCCGTCAAACTATCGTAGAGAATCTCAACCCGGTCTCCGGCTGCAGCGACTGCCGGCGCAGCGGTCATGGCGCAGCTATACATGCCATGGTTCGGTTCACCTTTGGCAGCCCGGCAATCGGCATTGGAGCAGAAAAGTGGCGTCGGCTTCAAGTCAGATACCCAATGCACGTGCCCCTTGATTCGGACGTAGCGCTGAGGCTCCCGACCCAAAGCAAGACCTTTGCGACAGTACTCGACATGAGTGACCTTAATCTGAGCCCTGAGAGTTGAGAGACCCATGACGCAATCCGAATCCTCGTATTGTCCGTACTCAATAATGTCCATCATCGCGTAGAGGGCAGTTTGGCCGCCAACCTCGCGACTATGGTAAGAACGGCTAATATCGAGCATGGACGGACCACTGACGGCATAATGCCGATTGAGGCTTTGCTCCTTGCCACGTCGGCTGCGCAGTTGACAGGTTCCAGCTTCAGAAACTTCAATCGCGGGCCAGCTCGCGTAGCTAGAGACTACGGCTGCCAGTTCCCTCCCGAGACGTTCTTTTTGATCGTTCTGTGCCATATTTAGCACCTCCTTGAATGTACTCTATCCGCTAGGCAGATAGGCCTTATCTCTTCATTGTAGCACAGATTAGTGATTTTGTCAAGATGGGCAGGCTCTGGACAGGGGTGAGCGGTAGTTTTTGAGACTTTTTACGAAAAACCATTGACACTAAAGCGTTTGTGCTATATTCTAAGTATAAGCTGGTACGCTTCACAGGGGTTCCACTGCATGTTTAGTGGAGTGTGGAGAC
>CAZFZV010000004.1:0-59770 GCA_964523355.1 uncultured Candidatus Saccharibacteria bacterium
CCGCGACCTCCGCCGTGACAGGGCGGCGCTCTAACCAACTGAGCTACGATTCCATTGTTCTTAGTATAGCGCATTTCCTCTTTGAGCGCAAGAGAGAAAATTCTGTTTCCCTGTTTTAGCAAGAAACCTCAAAAATATGATAGAATAATGGTATGTCTGGGTGTGGCGCAGCTGGTAGCGCGCGCGGTTCGGGACTGCGAGGTCGTCGGTTCAAATCCGATCACCCTGACCAGTTTTATTATGGGATATATTGCTAAAATTAGGGAAAAGGTGGGGCATGATCCGGTTTTTATGCCGGCGGCGGCATGTTTGATTTTGAATGATAATAAGCTATTGCTACAGTTGCGTGCTGACAATAGGAAATGGGGCATACATGGTGGCTGCATGGAGTTTGGCGAAACGCCAGAGCAGACCTTGGTGCGTGAAGTACAAGAAGAACTAAATATTACTCCGACCAGTTACAAGATAATTGGTGTGTATGCTGGGGCGGAAAACCATGTTTTCTATCCAAACGGTGATGAAGTCTATGTCGTAGTGACATTGTTCTTAGTTGATGGCTATGAGGGCGAAATCAAGCCGGACCAGAATGAAGTGTTGGCTGTGAAATGGTTGTCTGTGGATGAAGCGGTGAGTAAAGACGAAATAAACCCGCCGGATTATCATATCTTGCTAGATACAATTGAGTTTGTCAAAAAGAATATTTCATCTAGGTAGAGGCAGCGGAGGGGGTAACCGCTGTAGCGATCCCAATTGTACGACGTACCGACGATGGTAGGGTTCGAGACGAGGTAATAGGCCCAGGTAGCTGAGTTCGCCGTACGCGACCAGTCGTAGCCGGTGCGGCCGGCGCCGTCCATCTTACCATCGTTAACATATACCGCACCGCTACGGACAAAAGCCAATGGTAGTTTAACGATATTGGTGGCGCCGGATTGGCGGCACAGCGTAATCGCTTTTTTCTAATTTGAGGAGATACTGCTTTTTCTCTAGGCCGCCGGCGTAGCCCGTCAAATTCCCTGTCGCGCCGACGACGCGATGACAAGGTACGATGATCGAGATCGGATTGCGACCAACTGCACCACCGATAGCTTGGGCAGACATTTTTGGCTGGTTGAGCTTTTGGGCAACTTGGCGCGCGATGATACCGTAAGTCGTGACTTGGCCGTAAGGGATTTCGCGGAGAATGCGCCAGACGGTGAGCTGGAAGGCCGTACCGTCAAGGCGGAGCGGGATATCGTGCGGGTCAGGGTTACGGCCTTGGAAGTAGGAGCAGAGCCAAGATTTTACCTGCGCAAGAATCGGCGTCGTCTGGAGAACGGGAGTTTGATTCTGGATGGCCTTAGCAAAGTGATTTTGACCCTCAATCCACAGCCCGACAAGCGCATGATCATCTGCGACAATGGCGATTTCGCCAAGAGGAGAATTATATGAGGTTTGATAAAGCTTAGTCTGAGACGAAGCGGTTGAATTTTGGGTCTCCATTACCACTATTTTACGCCAATAGGGGCGAATCGTGGTAGAATTAGTTTAGCGGGGCTTAGCGCAGTGGTAGCGCGCACGCCTGGGGGGCGTGAGGTCGCCAGTTCGATCCTGGTAGCCCCGACCAACAAATTCTCAGAGTTTTATAGGATGATTAGATTTTTCCAGACAGAAAGCAGTAGGGGGCTAATATCATGATTTGGTTACCCGTCGTAGGAAAATATGCGGATATTGATGTTTACGCCTCGATTATAGCCTATACGGATTTATTGAATCAACGGGGAAAATGCGCACGAGCATATATACCTTCGTCCACCTTGAATTACAGCATACCTGAGTCTCTGAGGATCAAACGTTACGAGGATGGCGTTTTTGATTTACAGCCTAGCGATGAAGTGATTATATTAGACGTCTCAGTACCCGACGCTATCAATAAATTAGTACCCGAGCACCAGATATTAGAGCTAATCGATCACCATCCAGGATATGAAGAATATTGGAAAGAATGCTTGGGAGACAAGGCGATTATTGAGCCAATCGGAGCAGTAGCGACATCAATTACCGAGTGGTGGGGAGAATGTTGGGACTACGAAAAAATGCCGGTAGATGTAGCCAAATTACTACTTGCGGCAATTCTTGATAACACGCTAAACTTTAATGCCACAATCACAACCGAACGTGACTACGCAGCCGCGAGAATCTTGGCAGATGTTGCGTCGACTTCTGTCGAGCAGTTCGCAAACTGGTATTTTTCTGAGGTGAGCCGTAAAATTCTAGATGATTTGGAAGGGTCTTTGCTACTTGACTGTAAGATGGTAGATTTAGAAAAAGAGGAGCGTAGAATAGATTTCGGGCAACTTACAATTTGGGACGTTCGCGAATTGCTTCCCCAATGTGTGCGAATAGCGAATACCATGGCCGAGGGCAATCGCGATTGGGCAGTAAATGTTATTTGTTTGAGTGAGTGCAAAAACTACATTTTAACATCTTCCGAGAATTGGAAACGATATTTTATGAACTTGTTGGATGCTGAAAAGTGCGGCGATTGGCTAGTAACCAATCGGCTATTTTTACGTAAAGAGATCATCGGGAAGATGTTAGCTAGAAAACAGTGAGATAGATATGGATAAAATTACTACGACTGATTATTATGGCAACAAATATGAAGTAAACCCGGACGACATGAAAGTTTCGATTCATGTTTACGGAATTGCGGTAGAAGATGGGAAAGCGTTAATTTCGCCGCAATTCGACGGCTATGATTGGCCGGGTGGTACTTTTAAGATCGGCGAAGATACAACTCAGACACTCAAGCGAGAGTTTAGGGAGGAGACTGGGCTAGAGATTGAAGTGATTAGATTATTGGATGTCGAGACAAGTCTTTTTCATCATTACAAACGCGGCACCGACCATCATTCAATTTTGGTTTTTTATTTGGTCAAAGTAGTAGGAGGAGTGATAACGGATGCTGGATTTGATGACGAGGAGAAAGAATATGCACGTCTTGCCAAATGGGTTCCGCTAGCAGAAATTCGCAAGATGAAGCACGCATGTAGTGTGGACATTGCGGATAAGTTGTTGGATTTGGCAGAAAAAGAGGAAGTTTAAGTTAAAGTACTCTCTTGGCGGCACGCCTCAAAATACTCCCGCACAATTGGCTCCAACGCATTATAAAAACTACTGTCCGCGTTTTCAATATCTTCCTTGCTTATATTCCCTCTCGCTAAGGCTTCGTCTGCTTCAAAAATTCTTTCTCCATCGTAAACTCGTGTTTTGACGATTCTTGAACTACCTTTAATTCTGAAATCAATACTGATTTCGTTACAGTTACCGGGAGCGCTTCGGAAATCATCTCGATGATCACTATGCTTTGTACAAAAAAGATGGTTGTGTACATCGGAAAGACTAACGTCGAAGTATTCAAGTTGCGAAGGTAGCTCCGATTCAGACGATATTGTTTCATCTGTTTTGATACGCTCTGTCGTATCTTTTATAACCTTGGCGATAAAATCCAAACGTTTAAGTTGTTCCATTTGGGAAATTTCCAGCCTTTTCTTTTCCGTGGCATTAGCCTTATACGGTAAGCGGGGGATATCATAATTTCTACCAATACCTTCAAGCCTAGGTAGGGCATATTTGTATTCCGCCATACTGCCTAGTGCGGCGAACTTCTGATCTATTTCTAGATAGCTGTCCTGTTCGCTAATTGAGTTTAGCAACTTTTCACCCCGGCGTCGCGCCTTTTCAGCATAGACTGAGCGTTCGATGTTCACAATCGGAATATTAAAGAATTTAGCATGTTTTAATGCCGTCTCAGTAATCTTACCATCCTCGGTAATAATATAGTCCGGGCGCTTTGCGACGCCATTCTCCGAATATCGTCTTAACAAAATTTCATTATAACCTCCTGCGCCATTAGCCCCTTCAAGAGATGGAATGATATCCAGCATGTGTTTACTTAACTTCGTCTCGGCTTTGCCAGCCATATTGCTGGTTGCCCCATCACCGTTGCTAATTGAAATAATTGAGTCAGCATCGACTTTTTCAAAACCATAAATAAGGTCTCCGGGTACCCGACTATTAATGTTGTGCTCGGAGTTATAATAGGACGCCGAAATCGTGTCTCCGCGCGCATTGCTATTTCTCGTACTAAAACCAGCGGATTGCTCCGCCTGATCACGTCGCTCCGCCCAGACCGCAGGATTGTCCATGACGGTTTTATAGGTTTCCGTGCCAATATCGCCGGGTTTATTGGCTTTTCGATAGTCAATAGTAGTCGAAAGTAGCGAGAATGGCATGCCGCGTAGATCGTAGACTGGGATCGTCGCATCTTCAAAAACGATTGAACGTTTTTGAATTTCTGGATCTTCGGCTAAAATTGCTGTCTCCAGACTATCAACCGTGAGCAAACGCGAGTTCAAATCTTGCTCGATAATTTCCTGCGCACGCTGCCCCTCCAAACGTTCGTGCTGGTTGAATGTTATAACTTTGCGGGCATCAATCATATCGCGAGCTAAAGCTTCTTGCTCGCGACGTTTTTGCTCTGCTTCAAGCTCCGCTTGCCGTCTGGCTTGCTCCATAGTTCTACGTTTTTCTGCCTCTTGCCAGGCTTGTTCCCTGGCCGCTCTTTCTGCTCGGTACTCTGTAAGAGCAACGTGCATCGCCTCACGTTCACGACGTTGTTCGCTGCGTTTTGTCCTAATGCCTAGCTTATCCGCAAATAATCTGAGCGTTTTTCGGAAATCGCCAGGCTCCGTGGCGATAGCTTGCCTTTCATAACGGTCGATATTCAGAAAGTCCAATTCAGATTTAACTCTATCCACACGGTCGCGTTCGCCGAGATCGTATTGAGCGGCAAATGTTGTCGGCTGAGGCTGAGCTTGACTCTGATTATTTTGCTCCGCGTCCGATAAATTCAAAGGCGAAACGTCCTCGGGATTTTTATAGGCGGCTTTAACTTTTGCAGCGGCAGCGGCAACTTTCTCTAAGTGTTGGTCGGAGGTCTCGGCGAGTGTTAGATTGTCTGGATGTTTTTCTGCAGCAAAATTAACACTACCGAGTTCTGCCAGCTCGTTCCATTCTGATGATTGTGCTCCCGTATGCTCAGGATTTTTTGATAATGTTTCGTTCATGCTGTGCCGTCAAAATTGCTAAAGATAATCTAAGTATATTATAATAGATTCATGCGAAAATATATACCTGAGAATGTAAAGTTGATTCCGGAGCAGGCGGAATGTAAATTCCGCGGAGAACTATTTGATGTCTACCAGTGGCCGCAGGAGCTATTCGACGGGACGATGGCGACTTTTGAGATGTTGAGGCGGGAAGACACGGTAGTAATCATTGGGCTGCTGACCGCAGAAGATCAGAAGCGTCTCGGGCGAGTGACGGAGGATGAGATGGGTGAAGATAAGGTCGTCATCACTTATCAAACCCAGCCACACCAAGATTGGTTTTATGATTATCCAGGCGGGAGACATGATAACCCAGCGGAGACTGAACTTGAAGCAGCCAAACGCGAAATGAGAGAAGAGACGGGAATGAGTTTTGAGAACTGGAAATTGGTGGAAGTTCATCAGCCGTTTGCGAAAATTGATTGGCTGGTTTATACATTTGTGGCGACTGACCTGATTGAGCAAAGTGCGCAAGAGTTAGACGCGGGCGAGAAAATCAAAGTTATGACGGTAACATTTGATGAGCTACGCGAGTATGCGAAGCAACCTAATGCGAAATATTTATTGCCGGAGTTCATGCGCGAGATGAAAAGCCTGGCAGAGCTACGGGCGTTGCCGCTGCTGTATGAATATTAGACTTAAATACTAAGAGCAGCTGCTTAGGCTACACTATTTAGCGTACTCAACGGCGCGGGTTTCACGGATGACGTTAACCTTAATAACGCCAGGATAGGACATCGTGGCTTCGATTTTGTTTGCGATATCGCGCGCAAGTTTCAGAGCACTCAGGTCATCAATCTGCTTTGGCTCGACAATGACGCGAATCTCGCGACCAGCGGAAATCGCATAAGCCTTATCGATACCTGGGAAGCTCGTCGCGATATTCTCCAAATCGCGCATCCGCTCAGCGAAGTTCTCGGCGGAAATATTGCGCGCTCCAGGACGAGCCGCACTGAGCGAGTCGACAATCTTAACAATGATGGCTTCGGGCGTAGTCGGCTCGATGTCGTCGTGATGCGCCGCCATAGCATGAACTACATCGTCAGGCATGCCATATTTTTTGGCCAGCTCAGCACCAATCTCAGCATGCTTGCCTTCGATTTTATGCGTCACGGCTTTGCCAATATCGTGCAGCAGGGTCGCGGTCTTAGTCACGCGCTTATTCGCACCGATTTCTTCGGCAATCATACCGGCAATGTGCGCCATCTCAACGGAGTGAAGTAAGACATTTTGGCCATAGCTGGTGCGGAACTTGAGCTCACCAAGCAAATGAATCAGCTCGCGCGGAATGCCAACGACACCAACTTCACGCGCAGCATCCTCACCGGCGCGCATGACTTCTTTCTCAATCTCGCGCTCGGCTTTCGCAACGGCGTCTTCGATGGAGCTAGGATTAATCCGACCATCTTTCATTAAACGCTCAAGCGCATAACGCGCAACCTGGCGACGAATCGGGTCAAAGCTGGACAAAACAACCATGCCAGGAGTATCGTCGACCATAATATCAACCCCAGTAGCACGCTGCAAAGCTTGAATATTGCGACCTTCTTTGCCGATGATACGGCCTTTCATGTCGTCATCAGGAAGCTTGAGCGCGGTGACCGTACGGTCGGCCGTGACTTCAGAAGACATGCGTTCCATCGCCGTCAATAAAATTGCTTGGGCGGTTTCATCAATGTCATGTTTGATTTCTTTTTGCTCTTTCGCGACTAAACCGACGAGATCTTGCTTGATATCGCGTTCGGTCATTTGCATGAGCTTCTCGCGCGCAGCTTCTTTTGATAAGCCAGCAATTTTTTCTAGCTTTTCTTGCTGGCGATTGCGGATATCGCGAACTTCATTCTTGAGGTCGTCAAGCTCCTTTTCTTGCTTCGCGAGACGCTCGGTTTTCTGTTCGAGCTGGTCGAGCTTATTGTCAAGATTTGCCTCACGCTCAGTGAGACGAGATTCGGTTTTTTTCCATTCGCGACGACGCTCTGTCTCTTCTTGCTGCGACTTCGAGGCAACTTCGGCAGCATCAGTCTTGGCTTTTAAGACAATGTCTGAAGCCTCATTCTTGGCCTTGCGTACGAGGTCATCAGCTTTATTCTTCCCACCATTTTCATTCTTTTTATTGTACGCAAAAAGTACACCGGCACCCACGCCCATGCCGAGGACGAGGGCAATAATTACTCCTATGACGTTCATCTTCCACACCTTTCCTAATTGTTGTGTCGATATTTTTCTCTATACCGACGGGGTAACAAATAAATCTAAAATTAATAAAATTCTAGTTTGATTATAGCATACTAGGAGAGATTAGGAAAGGGCAAGGCTATTTCTTCGGTGTAGAAATGTTGGCAGGTCGGCCATAATCGGGGAGAATGATTTGATGTTTGGCACCATGATGGTCGTAAAGCGGAATTTGGAGCTCATCAGCGAGAGCGTTCACGACGGCCGCCCCAATCCGCAACCCAGTAAACGACCCGGGGCCGCTGTAAAAAGTAATTTCACTAATATCGGGCCAGTCGGCGCCATTTTCCTGAAGTTTGTCATGAATGAAACTAAAAATTTGTTCGGCTAAATCATAGCGTCCGACCCGCGAATATTCATGATCGTCCAGGCGAAGAATGCAGGTATCAGTAGAAGTATCGAGGTAGAGTTTCATGATTGCTCCTCGAGAAGTTCGGGGCGATTAAGCGTAACATCGCGATTGCCGGCATCATCCAGCGTGATATCAAGGCGCAAATGCTCTTCCGGTAGTAAATCTGCAACATCGCCACCCCACTCGACGACGATAACCGTATTCGGGCTCTGTAAGGTCTCAGCAAGCTCGTCGCGCATAATGCCAGGATCACCGAGGCGATAAAAATCATAGTGGACTAGCTCACCGGTAGAAGTGTTGTAATTTTTACAACACTTCTCTGGGAGCGGAAAGGTATAACGTTTAGAAATGGTAAAACTGGGACTGGTAACAGGCTCAGCCACGCTAAGACCACGAGCGAGACCGCGCGTAAAGGTAGTCTTCCCGGCGCCAACGTCGCCGACGAGTTCAATAACGGCAGGAAGCTCAAGACGTGACGCAAGTTTTTGGCCAAGATCGAGCATTGCTGATTCGGAATTAATCTTCATGTTCTTTATTATATAACTTTTCTTCCTTATGTCGACACCATAAACAGCATGCTAATACAACTAAATACAGAAGATAAACTCGAGGGTCGCCGGAGGGGAGCTCGAGGATGAGCATACACTGCTCGCTGAGGAAATTAATAAGGGTAATATGGAAATCGAGGAGATAGGTCGCGAGCTGTCCGAACAATTGTGCTAGTGGGGCGCAGAAGCTAAAACTGCCAGTGAGAAAAACAAGCAACATCGCATAGGGTAAAGTCGGGAGAACGATGAGGTTAGCAACGAGTGAGAGAAAAGAAAGGCTGCCAAAATTGTAAATTAGAATTGGGGCGCAGACGAGGCTGGTGGAGATGCTCGTGATAAGCATACTGGCGAGCCAGGGTAACTTTTTGCCGCCGTAGAGGAATTTTTGGAAGTGCGGCGCAAGTATCATGATGCCGAAGAATGAGGCGAACGAGAGCTGCCAGCCGAGATTCTGAAAGTTGGTCGGAGTCAATAGTAGGGTCAAAGCAGCGACCAGGCTGAGCAGGCGAAACGGCGTAAATTTGCGCCCAACGTAGCCAACGAGCAGACCAAGGCTAGTAACTAATGCGGCGCGAGTCATGGAGGGAGTAAAACCAACGGTCAAAGCAAATCCTAGAACTAGAAGGAGTGAGAATAATAGACCAGAAAACTTGGAAAGCCGACCAAAAAGCTTTTTCGCGGCGCCGATCAAGATACCGAGGTGGGCGCCCGAAGCGACCACAACGTGCGTCATACCTACGGCGCTCAGAGCATCGGAAAAACTTTCGGGGAGACCGGACTTCATGCCGACGAGATAGCCCAAGCCGAGATCGACGGTAGGGCTGGCGATGAAATTGCGTACTTGCTGGGCGAACCAACTTTTGAGGCGGGCGAAGATGTCGCCCGCCTCCGGGCGCGTGACGCTTTGCAGCGTGGGACGATAAAAAGTCGCCACGAAGACACCAAAGCCAGCGCCAACGGAGCCTCGAATTTGGATTTTGTCAGAACGTTCGAGTGCGATTTTTGAATTGGTTAATTGAATATAGACATTTCCGGCAAGCGCAAGCGCATGATGCTGGGAGTTTTCCACAGGTTTTTCCACAAGCTCTAATTCGCTAAGGCGAAGCTTAATTTGACCGGCCGAGGATGTAGGGTCTTCGGTAATCTTCCCTCTCAAGGTGACAGTTTGGCCGACCAGAGCGGCAAATTGGTTCTGACTAACGATTTCCGGCAGCACACGATAATTACCAATGATTAACCCCGAACAAAAGGCGACCATCAACATCACAATAGAAGCATGACGCAGAGCAAAAATCAAAATACTGACGGCAATAATAAGCCAAAACAAATTATCAAAAATACGCAGCTTTAGGCTTAAACTCGCAACAATTCCGGCGATAATTCCCCAAACTGAGGCGTAAAAAATCCGAGACGGGTGAATTTGGGTCCGAAAAACAGAAGACATGCGCGGCATGAAAGGAGAATAGCACGTTTTGAGAAAAATCTACAAGCACAAGCTTAAACGGCAGAATGTTTTTGCTGCTTAGCGATGAGACGACTGCGACGATAAGTCGCCATGCCGGCATAAGCGCCAGCGAGCATGCTCATAATCCAGTTCGGAGTTACGGTCGGATCTTGTTCGACGACGGGCGGCGTATAGACGGCGGCTGGCTCTGCGGACGCAGCGGTGATAGTCTCGGTCGGTTGGGGCGCGCGCTCAAGCGCAAGCAAAGCAAGGTTAATCTCGAAAACTAAATCTTCTACCATATTTTGAGTGGCGTCGGAGCTAGCGAGCATGGATTTGGCAATTTCGAGCTGAGTGAGGACGCGAGCATAGCTGGTAGCGGTAAAATCATTCGGGTCGAGTTGGGAAATTTCCCGAACAACTTCGCCGAGTCCAGTCCAATCGACTTCCGCGACTTTTTCGAGCGCAGTTTCAGTGCTAGACATTTCTGGCTCTTGCTCCGCTGCTTCCGGTTGCGCCGGAGTGAGACCTTTCAAGCCAGTAGTTTTCTCGGCGAGTTCGTCCATGGCCGACATGAGTTCGACAAAATTCGCACTCGGTTTATACAAAATAGCACGGGCCTTGACGATTGCGACCTGGAGCTCACCGAATTGTTCGGCAAATTCGGTTTCGTAATCATTTAAGGTCAAATCTTGGACAGCTTCAAGCATGGAGTAGAGATTACCTTTGGCTTCGAGGAGTGCAGCCTCGGCCGGATAGTCAACGCTATGCGACAAGATATAAGCGGCGTCATTCTCGGGGGAAACGACTGGTTCGGTAGGTGCGACTGGGTTCGAGGTCATTGGAGCGGCAACTTCCGGAGCGGAAGCGGGCGTCTCAAACGGCGCAGCAACTGGTGTTGCAGAGCTCATAGGCTCAGGCGCGAAGAAAGCTGCACTCTGCGTGAGAAAGAGTGAGGCGATAAACTCTGATAGGCTAGTCAGCTCAGCCGTTGATAAGGCAGGGGCTGCGACGGGTAAGGGTGCAGCTTCAGCAGGAACAGGCAGAGCGACTGGAGCGGGCTCCGCTTCAAATAAATCTTCGAGTTCTTCGGCAGGGACTTCATCAATGCCATCCAGGAGGTCAATATTGATTTCGACATCAAGTAAGGCTGAGTACAGATCTTTGAGTGAGGCATTGTCGCGCTGTAAAAGTTCTGCGGCGGAATCTGCGACAGTCGTAAGCTGTTGATAGCTATATTTTGTATAATCTTGCGGGTCAATCGCGTTAACCGAAGCAATCGACTCAGCAAGTTCGGTGCGCATAGCGTCATTGACAAGGTCGAGGTTGCCTAGAGCACGATGGAGAGATTGCTCAGCGGAAACGATACGCTCGTATTCAAGATGTTGTTTGAGAGCTTTTTTGCCTAAGGTAATCGCACGCTTGATTGAAGCGATTGCTTTCGTAGCAACTGGTTTCCATTTGCCAAGGTCGCCAGAAGCATAGCCATTCGTATAAACTGCAGATTCTTCAATTAGAGCCTGAAGTTGGCCCTCGGCCCGAGCCAGACGGGTCGCTTCGTCGATTTCTTCCGCGATTTTGTCCTCAATGACGTGATAAATTCCCTGACCGCGTACTTTATCGATATGGCAACTTGAAGAAATATAATCTTGAATATTTTCGGTAAAATTACCGCCATAAACGACAGTGACCGCATGCTCAGTATTGCGCGGCGCCAGTCCGTAAAATGTTCCAAGTTTGCCTGCAAATTCACCAGCTTCGATGACGAGCATCTGGAGGGCGGGTTTAGATTTAGTCTGACGAGTCTCGGCGAAAATGTAACTGCGGAGACTCGTATATTCGCCGCCATTGACAGTAACCTCGACAGCGTGGCTCGGGTTGACGGCTTTGCCGGATTGTAATACCGCGCCAATTATCGTAAGACCATCATCGACAGAGTCGGTCTCAGCATATGCGCCGGTAGCGATAATTTTGGTACCGTTCAAGGTAAGGTTGCCAGCCTGGGCGACGATGCCAGTCGCGCCGGTAATCTCGGAGGCACCAATTTCCCAGCGCCCGTAGCCGGCAGCATGAAGAGCGACGCCAGAATTCTCGTCGACCGTGATGCGCGTATGGTCCGCAATTTTAATCAAAGGAATATTCTTCCCACGGCCACGAACGCTATCGCTGATACAAAAACCATCCTGCGCAACCATGATGCCGCGGAAATCGACCGTCACACCATAAGCAGCTTTGAAATTTGGCGCAATGAGTAGGCCGTAATAATTGGGGGCGAAAAGCTTAATGGTTTCGTCGATGAGGACTTCAGAGTAGTTCTCATTGTCAGAAGTTGTAGCGCCTTTAATACGAACGGCCGTACCTTTGAGACCGTAGGCGACGATACTACCCTTGCCGGTGAGAAAAACGCTACCATATTTAATATCAACGACGCAAATGTTAGCTTTGAGCGAAGTCAAATTGAAACCGCCGAGATCGAGAATAAGATTGCGCGAGATTTCGAGGCTACGAGTAGTCACAATGTCGTTACAGAAAGTAATTTGAAGAATGTTCGGATCTTTAATGGCGGCGAGGAGTTCAGTCTCAGTGCGGATTTCGGCGTCAAAAATCTTGCCTTCCGCCACTAAAATTACGCAGGCGAAAAGTTCAAATGGGAGCGGCATTCCTAGCGCCAAAATGAGTGCTAGGACACCGAGAAATTGATTTTCTCGCATTAAACTAGTTCCCTCGCACCTTTCCAATAACTCTGCCGGTTATTGTCTAGTATTATAGCAAATTATTGACAATCCGGCAAGAGTAGGATTCCGTTCTTGCTAATTTCTGACTACTAGTTCAAGATTAGGCGCCAACTCGGTCTTTGGAATTGCGGCGACTAGCGTTGTGTTCGATGTATTCAATGATTTTCTCGGCGACGTTGCGGCCGGTGACTTTTTCAATACCAAACCCTGGCGAAGCATTCACTTCGAGTACAAGCGGACCGCGTTCGGAGCGCATGAGGTCAACTCCAGCAATATGGAGGCCCATGACTTTCGCAGCTTTGACAACGATCCGTTTCTCCTCAGGAGTGAGCTTGACACTGGTTCCCTCTCCGCCTTTGTGAAGATTGCTGCGGAAATCATCATCGAGAGACTGACGTTTCATACTGGCAACGACCCGCGAACCGACAACGAAAGCCCGAATATCTACTCCGGCCGACTCTTTGACGTATTCTTGGAGCAAAATGTTCGTACCGTCTTCGTTGTAGAGGTAGAAAGCCTGGAGGGCGGATTTAGCTGCTTTCTTCGTCTCGGCGAGCACCACGCCGTTGCCGTGCGTGCTGGTCGCAAGTTTAATAATCACAGGGAGGCCGATTTGTTCAATCAGGTCATCGATATCGGCGGTATTGCGACTGACGAGAGTCTTCGGGGTGTCGATGCCAGCCTTGGTCAGGATTTGTTGGGAACGCAACTTGTCACGAGCGCGAGAAATCGCAATTGAGCTAGAGGCGGTCCAAGCGCCTTGCATCTCAAACTGACGTACAATCGCACAACCATAGCGTGTCATACTATTAGCAATGCGCGGAATAATAGCGTCATACGAGCTGAGCTTTTCCCCACGATAGAAGATATTGGGGTGCTTTTCGTCTAGCGAGAGATAGCAATCTTTGTACTTAATCACGCGCACTTGATGACCACGCTGCTCAGCCTCGGCGACGAGACGGCGCGTAGAATAGTTGGCGTTACCATTAGATAAGATTGCTATTTTCATGAGTTTATTTTACCACATATTCCTTGACATTTCAATATCGTAATGCTATACTCTGTCCATGAAAACGGTTTTGATTTTAGCCAGAAAACCAGAGACTTTTTTAGAGTTGGCGAAGAGATTAAGTAGCCAAGAAATCAGCGTGGAAGTTGCGGCTTATAATGACCTAGGGTTCTTGATTGATGGGGACGAGGCGAAAGTTGTAAATTGTAGAACGGGCGAGGACTTACGCAATTTTTCAAAGATTTTGGTCCTTTCTACTTCGCTTTATCATGCGCAAAATTATATTTTTAGCGCTTTAGCTTGTTATTGTCGCAAATATAGTATTGAGGTGTTGGACGATAGCTTTACAAATAGTGATGGTAAACTTTATGCGATGTGGCGTTTTTGGGAAAAGGGGGTGGACGTGCCGAAGACCGCGTTTGGCCCGGCGAGTTTTCTGGGAGAAATCTTACAAAAATTCGGGAGCCCAGCGGTTTTGAAAGCCGTGAATGGCACAAAGGGACATGATAACTATTTGGTGCACTCGGGTGAAGAGATTGCGGAGATAGTTGAGCGGGATCCGGATACGCGTTATATTCTGCAAAATTATATTCCGAATGATGGCGATTATCGTGTTATTGTAACGAATTTTGAAGCGCAACTAGCAATTTATCGTTCAGCGAATGGTAAGGATTTTCGCAACAACACCTCCTTAGGAGGCGAAGCGAGTTTGGTCCCGCTTGATGAATTGGATCCAAAGATCATTCAACTCGCGACCGAAGCGGCGAAAGCTCTAGATATTAAGATTGCTGGGGCGGATATTCTACAAAATAAGGAGACTGGCAAGTATAGCGTTTTGGAAGTCAATCGTACTCCGCAGCTTGCTTCGGGGGCATTCACGGATGCCAAAGCGGAGGTGATCCGCGGGTTAATCGAGCTCTGAGTCCAGGCCACTCATAATAAATAGGACGTTAGTATGCTCAGCACCATTCAGTGAATGATAGCTCTTGGGTCGGCGGAGATCAACTAGATAGGAGTTGCCTTGGAGATTCTGAGAGCATTCGGCGGCAATGCGGGAACGTAGTTGAGGATAATTCACTTCAGCCATGTTTGAGCATACCAAGAACTCAATGCGAACATCAAGAATCAGCTGATCAAAATGCTCTTCAATGAGGTGCGCACAACGTTCGAGCATCTTTTGCGCAAGTAGGCGCTCCGTAATAGGGTGAGTGTAGAAGTTTGAATCGCAAAGGATGATATGTGTATAAAGGTAGATCAATAGCAATGGATCAGCGTGACGAAACTTTGTCTCAAACGTCAGAGATTTCTCGGCTAGAATCTGGACAACATTTTGATGACGCGGAAACAGGGTCTCGATTAGACAAATGACATTGACCGCCCAGGTCGAAAGGGTTACGATAGCACCGTCATCCGCCATCAAGTCGTCAGCTAAACGATAGAGACGTTCTAGTGGTATCAACTTGAGAAGATCAGCACGAAGATCGACATTATATTCGTTTAAGAGATGATTGACTCGGAATAAGGCTAGATCGATACCATAAATTTGATCATATTTGAGGAAATAGGGGCGGCGGGCTTCAAGGTTGTTGACATGCGAGAAGTCATTATTTTCCAGGAGAACCTTGAGATCGGTACTTGGCATATTGTGGGCAAAATAATCTTGAAAATCGTCGCAGTGAAAATAATTTTTAACCCGGGTAGCAAAATGGAATTTTTTATCCGGAGCTAGCTCATTGAAATGCTCGTAGTAATAGGAACGAACGGACATTTATTGCTTCTCCATGTGCTTCTTATGAAAGGCTTGCGGATCTTGCTCGAGTTCTTCATTGAGCTCCATATCTTGGACTCGCGGCGGGTAAGGCACCTCAAGCTGGGAAACATCGACCAGAAAACGATCTTTGAGAAGACGACGACCAATCAGGACGGGGAAATTATTTTTACTGCGATCGGCGAGGGTGAATCCAGCCTTGATCCGCTTCTTGCCAATTTCCACCGAAAGGCGAACGCGGTAGCGCACCTTGGCCTGGCCAGTAGAATTGCGAACGAGCATGGCTTTGTAATCTTTCGTCACGACGCGTTCGCCAGTATGAAATTCGCTTTCCGGCGCAAAAAGACAAAAACTCAACTGATTTTCGGCGTCCATAGTAATATCGCTAGCCCAGACGGACGAGCTTTCGGCGCCGGTATCAATCTTGGCCGGGACATTCTTAATTCCCTGAAGCGTAATAAGGGCGCTATTGCCGATAATTTCGAGTTTGCGTGTGCTCATAATTCCATTATAGCACAGATGAGCGTTTTTGTCAATAAGATAATGCTTACAAGAGTCTGGCTGAAGTGGCGCGGGATTTAGTTCCAGAAGCCGCGCTTTCTGTTCTTCGGGTCGCGGAATTCTTCGAGGATTTCCTTTTGGCGCTTGCTGAGATTCTTCGGGGTCTCGACGATGACGGTGACGATATGAGGACCACGGTCACCGTCGCTGCGCATCAGCGGAACACCATGGCCAGAGAGCTTGAACGGAGTGCCGGATTGAGTGCCGGCGGGAATTTTCATGCGGACGTCGCCATCGACGGTCTCGACATCGACTTCGGTGCCAAGGGCGGCGTCGACCATGGAAACGCGAATTTCAGACAGGATAATGCTGCCCTCGCGGGTGAGATGCTTATGCGGCTTGACGCGGACGAAGACGTAGAGGTCGCCCTTTGTACCACCTTTGGGCGCTGGACCACCTTTGCCGCTGAGACGAATCGACATGCCATCGTCAATCCCGGCGGGGATTTTAACCTTGAGGTCTTTACCATCGGCGCTGATGACTTTCGTCGTACCAAAAACTGCTTCTTCAAAGCTGAGAGTCACAGTCGTGCGGTAGTCAGCCCCGCGTACAGGACGACGTTGGCCACCGCCGAAGCCAAAAATTGAGCCCAAAATATCGTCGAGACCACCGCCGCCACCGAAGTCGAAGTTGAAATTCTGACCGTTGAAATTGAAGCTGCCATTCTGGAAAGGATTGCCACCGGCAGAGCCAGCACCGCCGACACCAGCGTGGCCAAATTGGTCATAACGGGCACGTTTCTGCTTATCCGCGAGGACTTCGTGGGCTTCGGAGATTTCTTTAAATTTCTCCTCGGCAGCCTTATCACCAGGGTTTTTGTCGGGGTGATATTTGACTGCGAGCTTGCGATACGCTTTCTTAATCTCGTCGTCGGAAGCGTTCTTTGAAACTCCTAAAACCTCATAATAATCTTTTTTCGCCATAACTATTGTTTTATTTTAACACATTACTTCTCGAGAAACAATGGGGAAATTAGCACTTCTGCCGCAGAAGTGCTAATGTGTGCTTCTGGACGAGTTGGAACTGAGGATGAGCGCGAAGAAATTCGTCAACGGCGCGGGCAGAGCCGGGGAGCTCAGGGTTGTTGTAATCGTGGACGATAATGACTCCCCGGGCGGCGAGGCGCGGAAGGACAAGGGCGAGGCTGGTTCGGATCGAGCTATAGAGGTCGCCGTCGAGAAAAGCAAAGGCAATCTCGGCTGGTAAATCGCTAGGCTGAAGATCGTCAAACCAAGCCTTTTTCACGATGACGAGGCTGGTCGGAGGAGTAGCCGAGGCGGAATTGGCTGCTGGACTAACCACGAGATTGAGGTGGCTGGCAGTCTTGAGGCCGTGTTTGCGGAGTTTTTCGACAACTTCGCGCTTAGAGACGAGTAATTCCCCTTTCTGGAAGTTCTGACCGGCTCCAGAATTATCCTCGGCTGTCTTCTCGGGTAGACCCTCGAATGAATCATAAATCCACAGGTTTTTACACAGATTTAGCGGGGTTTTACACAGATTGGTGGAAATTTTACACGGGTTTGTGGGAGTTTTACACTTATTTTCCACAGGATGTTTGGTAGTTTTACACAGGTTTTCCACAAGATTTCCACAGGGAGAGGCGGACTCTGAGCTTTCGGGGTGAGCAAGGGTGGATTTTTGGAGCATTTTGCCAAGTAAGACCGAGGTGTCGCCGCGATAGCAGCCCAGCTCGACGAAATCGCCCGGGACAGAGAGGCAGTTCTCAGCGAGGCGGAGGATTTCTGAGGTTTCGGCAGGGGTGACTTGGTCGTTGCTCATGGTTTATACCGGATGACTAAGCGGCTTCGCCGAGGAGGATTTTCGCGCGGCGGATCATCGCGGCGGTTTCGTCGGTAGCGATGACGTAAATCGGCTTCGAGCTCGGGGTAGAAATGAGGCAGTGCTGATCATCACCGAGACCGTCGTCATTCTTAGTGTCGTTAATCTTGAACCCGAGATAATCTAGACCCGCGACGATATCGCGACGAATCTCGGCGTTGCGTTCGCCAATCGTGGCCGTGAAAACCAGAGCATCGACGCCTTGCATAGCGGCGACCATTTCGCCAACGGCACGCTGAATGCGATAAATATACATATCGTAAGCCAGCTTAGCGCGAGGATCGCCGTCGGCACGCAGATCAAGAATTTCGCGCATATCGCCGGTGCTACCGCTGACGCCGAGGAGACCACATTGGCGGTTGAGATATTCTTCGACCGCTTCTTCGTTGAAGCCCATTTCGCGCTGGATAGCGCTAGCGGCGGCAGGGTCAATATCGCCACAACGCGTCGCCATCATAACACCCTCGAGCGGGGTGTAGCCCATGGTCGTATCGTAAGAATATCCGTCTTTGATGGCAGTGAGCGAAGCACCAGAACCGAGGTGGCAAGCAACGACACGTGGCTCAAGAATCTCCGTATCGCGCATATAATTACGCACGGCGCCCATGGAGAGGCCATGATAACCGTAACGTTTAATCTCGGCACGGTCGGCCAGCTCGGTATCAATCGCATAGTATTTATGGACATCGTCGCGAGTGTGATGGAAATGCGAATCGGAGATCGTAATCACCGGAGTCTCGGGAAAAGTCTCGACGCATTTAGAAATCTCCGCGGCAATGACTGGGACGTGGAGCGGCGCGCGACGCTTCTCCTCTTCGAGACGGCGGAGACACTCGGCGTCAACGATATGGTCGTCAGAAAAATATTCGCCGGTCGCGGCAACACGGGCGAGAACAGCGCTAATCTTCACGCTATCGCCGAGATATCCCTCCTGATCAAGGATGTTGTAAGTATAGCGAATCGTATCGCCGATGCGCTTAAAGCCTTCGGTAATCTTCTTGCGTGAACCATCGGCACGACGAAATGTACAGATTAGTTGCTTATCTTCAGTCTCAAAATGTAGCGAACAGAGCAATTCGTCGTCGCGATAGAGGGCGTACTTACGCGAGGACGAACCGGGGTTAGTGACTAGATATAGCTTTTCCATAAATAACTCCTTTTTAGTATTATAACATGAGAAAGAGCCCACTAAAAAATAGCCCCATGTGGGGCTATTTTTATGTTTGCGACTAGGCTATTCTTTGTCTACGACTTCTCCTTCAACGGCATCACCATCGTCGGTCTTAGCGTCACTGGACGCATCGGCGGCTGCGCTGTCAGAGGAAGCAGACTGATACATCTTAGCGCCGATCGGCATTAAGACATCATTGAGCGTCTTAACCGCAGCTTCGAGCTTTTCCTTGTCGGCGCTAGAGTCTTCAAGGACTTTCTTCGCCTCAGCGACAGCGTCTTTGATCGCCTTGGTATCGTCTTCAGAAATCTTGTCCTTGTACTCATCGGGCATCTTTTCTGCCTGATAGATAGCATTCTCGAGCTGGTTTTTCGCGTCAATCGCTTCACGCTTCTTCTTGTCTTCCTCGGCATGAGCCTCAGCTTCTGCCTGGGCCTTTTCGATATCTTCTTTGCTCATGTTGCCAGAGTTCTGAATGGTGATACTCTGCTCTTTGCCAGTTCCCTTGTCTTTCGCGGTGACATTCAAGATGCCGTTGGCGTCAATGTTGAAAGTAACTTCAATCTGCGGAATACCGCGAGGAGCCGGAGCGATACCATCGAGGATGAAACGACCGAGAGACTTGTTGTCGGCAGCCATTTCGCGCTCGCCTTGGAGAACGTGAATCTCTACCTGTGGCTGATTGTCAGCAGCAGTCGAGAAGACTTCCGACTTCGAGGTCGGGATAGTCGTATTGCGCTCGATGAGCTTCGTACTGACGCCACCCATGGTCTCGATACCGAGGGAAAGCGGAGTGACATCAAGCAAGAGCACATCTTTCACATCGCCCTGGAGGACACCACCTTGAATCGCGGCGCCGACGGCGACGACTTCGTCAGGGTTCACACCTTGCATCGGATCCTTGCCAAAGATTTTTTTAACTTCTTCGACGACGGCCGGCATGCGGGTCATACCACCAACCATGACGACTTCGTCAATATCTTTCGCGGTCAATTTGGCATCTTTGAGAGCCTTTTCGACCGGACCGGCGAGACGCTCAAGCAATGGTTTAACCAACTCTTCGAGTTTGGCACGGGTTAGCGTGTACTCGAAATGCTTCGGACCGTCGGCGTCGGCAGTCAGGAACGGCAAGTTGATTTCAACTTCTTTGGCGCTGGAAAGCTCTTTCTTGGCTTTCTCGGCTTCATCCTTGACGCGCTGCATGGCGGCAGCATCGTTACGGATATCGACGCCAGACTCTTTCTTGAACTCATCAAGTAAGAAGTTTACGATGACATTGTCGAAATCTTCACCACCGAGGTGAGTATCGCCGTTAGTCGATTTCACCTCGAAGACACCATCGCCGAGCTCAAGGATAGAGACGTCGAAAGTACCACCACCAAGGTCGAAGACAGCAATTTGCTGATCTTTCTTGTTCTCAAGACCGTAAGCGAGAGCAGCAGCGGTCGGCTCGTTAATAATACGCTTGACTTCGAGACCAGCGATTTTGCCGGCGTCTTTCGTAGCTTGGCGCTGAGAGTCGTCGAAGTAGGCCGGGACGGTAATAATGGCTTCAGTGACCGGCTCGCCGAGGAAAGCTTCGGCGTCAGCCTTAATCTTACTAAGGACCATGGCAGAAATCTCCTCTGGAGTATATTCCTTGCCATCCATCTCGACAGCAACGCCATTACCTTTCTTGACAATCTTGTATGGCATGATGTCGAGGTCGCGTTGGACTTCTTTATCATCAAATTTACGGCCAATGAGACGCTTAATACCATAGATGGTGTTTTTCGGATTCGTCACGCGTTGGCGCTGAGCGACTTTACCGACGAGACGATCGCCTTTCTTTGTCACGGCGACGACGCTAGGAGTCGTGCGGTCACCTTCACTGTTCGTAATGACTTCTGGTTTGCCAGCAACCATGTAGGCAAAGGCAGAGTTGGTTGTACCAAGGTCGATACCAATGATTTTTGACATATAATTTCCTTTCTTTAATTATTCCCCATAATGCCCTGCAGGTTTGGTTCGGGTTTGGGACTTATCGCGCCCATAGGATATAAAAATTGTTTACGGCTACGCCGTCAGAAAAGTTCCGCGGGCGTAACCGCGCTGACTTTTCTTAAACATTTTTATCTCCTATGGGGTTCAAAGTCTTTATAAACCCGAACCAATCCTGCAAGGCATTTATGGCAAATTATCAACGTTCTATATAATTGATCTTATATCATTAGCAGTCGGTTGTCAAGACTGCTAATTACCTCTTATGATAGCAGGTTGGCACTCATATGTCAAGAGTGCTAGAATAGTAGTATTGCTGAGCTCGCTTTCTTGGCTAAAGAGTGTTAATCTTTTGCTGGGTTGGGGAGCTGGAGGAGGCATGCGATACAGATCCCACCCCCGATGAGAGAAGCAATCATGTCCCACATCGTATCGGCGACGCCGGATTTGACTAATTCTTGCATATGCCCGCCACAAAGTTCGTCATAGAGGAATTCAAAGCATTCCCAGCCCACCGCGACGAGAGCGACGGCGCCGAGTAAAAAGAGGATTTGGAACCATTTTTGAGGATTTTGGGGATTGTTTCGGCGTTCGTGGAGGCTGAAAAGCTCTTGTGCCGCTACGGCGACCAATGCGCCGGAAGCAAAATGGACAATTTTGTCATAATATGAGTCGCCGCTGGCTAGGACGAGCATTTCGCTGTACCAGTTGAGATCGATACCGAACACCATGGCAATAAGGAGGAACACTTCGTAGGCGAGCGTAAGAGGTGTGCTGAATTCGACCTTGAAGCTCCGAAATAAATCCGGAACATACGGTAGAATAATAGTCGCGATATAGCTCAGAGGTTTGGGCCAGGCGCTGGGGGCAAGGAGCCAGCCAACCAGCATGAGAAACCCGAAGACGGAGATGAGAGCTTTAAGGGCGTTGGTAGGAGTCGCTAACTGTTTCATTGGGGTTATTATATCATAAAAATAACGATGAGGCCGAGGGTGTAGCGAGTATTCGCAAATAAAATCGCGGTCAACCTATCCATAGGTTGACCGCATCCGGATGCGCAGATTGCAAGATGATTATTATTCGCTGTCGCTGGGCCAAGGATTGATGTGGTTTAAGGTTATTTTACCCTACAGATACGCCTCGTAAGCGTCAATGGTATCCATGACAGATTCCGGGCTACGGAGAACGCCAGCATCGTCCAAGGCACGAATTCCTTCGACGGAAAAATTACAAATACCGATCACTTCTTTCGGATCTTTGACACGACACTGTAACGGCCATGAAAGATTTTGAGCCAGAAATGTCGGCATGACATAATCTTTTCCCCAGCGAACATGGATAATTCCCAATACCTTGACATCGTGGCCACTTTCTTCTTTGACTTCGCGAACCACGCCCTCCTCAAAACTTTCTCCGAGAGCAAGCCGCCCGGCCGGGATATTCCAGCCGCCATCGCCGTCTGCCCAACCTCCAGCGTCACAACGGTGCGTTTCGATTAACCACTGTTTGTAATTCTCATCCCGAACCTTTTTGATATGGACGCGTCCTTCATGGATCATGAGTATCTTGTTGTCCTCATCGATAACGAGCGCGCCGGCTCTGAACCATGGTAAACCCCACTGGCTGATGTCACGCTCCTTAGCAGAATCGTATTCCGGGTTTGGGCCAAACTTAGCATGCAGCCACCTTGCGATTTCCTGCGTCAGCCCAGTACATTGGGTTTCTGGTATGATTATTTGAGACATTCATAGTCCCCCTTTCTCGGCATTTTGCCGGAATATAGTAGAGCACACCACAAGATTTAATCATCTCAATCTGTAAATGTGCTAGGTGGATTTGACAAAACGCGTTTTGAAACGGTGGGTCGTCAAAATCCTGTCCTCCGGAGAGGATTGTTTCTATTGTAGCATAGATTCGATAATTTGTCAATATAGCAGGTCACAAAAAACACCCCGAAGGGTG
Organism: uncultured Candidatus Saccharibacteria bacterium; assembly: GCA_964523355.1. Lineage (GTDB taxonomy): Bacteria > Patescibacteriota > Saccharimonadia > Saccharimonadales > Saccharimonadaceae > Nanosyncoccus. The sequence goes on from CAZFZV010000004.1 coordinate 22,755, forward strand.
CGAGAGGCAGCGTATGGATCGGTGACGGAAACGCCACTTAGACTCACAGAAGCTCACCATACGGCTGACGCCTGTCATAAAAATACCATGTAATCTCAGAAAAAGCAACCCACCCCTAAGGCTAGATGAGCCAGAGACGACCCTCGAAATTGTACCTGGGGAACTCATCAGCCTTGACGACGCGTGGGCGGATCAGGTTCAGAAAATGCGGGTTGCCAGAGTTGTAGGCGCGATAAACCGTGCCGGCAATCACATCGGCCGCCTGGAGATTGTAGGCGGTCTTTGAGTCCATTTGCTTGACTTCGATGGATTTCGTGACGTGGTTGTGCTGAGTGTAGGCGCTGAGGGTGATATAATCGGTCAGCGAGTTCATAGATTTGACAGCGGTCGAGCGTTGGTCGAAGATGACATGAAAGTCATCGTTGTAGCGCGCGAAAATCTGGTCAGTCAGGAGCTTAGCGAAGTAATTATAGACGAGATTTTTGGACTTTCCCTGGCGGAGAAGCGAAACGTGGCTCTTATCAATCGCCAGATAAAAGAGGTCAACATCGGCGCGCGCAGTGAGTTTGTTCAAGATACGCTGGCGTTCGGGAAAGGAGAGGGCGCAAGACTTGATTTCTGGAAAAGAGCGCAGATGATGCGCGGAGGCGAGATGTTGCTGCTCCTTACGAATGACGCGTTTAGTACGCTGGGCGGCCTTGTCAGTCTGAAAAACAGTGGCGGCGAGGACAAAATAACGACCACCGCGGCCGAGATTACCGGACTCGTCGATGAAAACTTTGATCACGGGGCTATAATAGCAGTTTTGAAAATTATTACCAAGCATAAGAGGGACTGGGTAGGAGTGGGGGTTGACAAGGCGAAGATTTGCGATAAAATGGGGGTATACAGATATTGACCGACCCGAAAGGGGGCGGATTTTTATTGAAAGGAGTAAAATGGAAGGTTTGGATCTCAAACAGTTAAGCGCGATGGTGAGCGTGATTGCCGAGGAGAAAGGGTTGCCAGAAGAGACGGTGCTGGACGTCGTCCAGATGGCAATTGCGGCGGCATGGCGTAAGGATAACGGCGATAAAGATATGAACGTGCGCGCAATGTTGAATACGAAAACCGGCGAGGCGGTGGTCTATATTGAGCGCGAAGTGATTGAGGACGGTGTAGCCTATAATCCGGCGACGGAAATCCCGCTAGCAGAGGCGAAAAAGCTCAAAGCAGATGCGGAGATTGGGGATTTAATTGAAGAAAAAGAAGAGGTGAAAGATTTCGGGCGGGTAGCGGCAATGACGGCGAAGCAGGTCGTCGTACAAAGACTACGCGAGGCAGAGCGCGATGCAGTACTCTCGGAGTTTGAGGATAAAATCGGCACGGTCATGACGGGGGTCGTGGCGCGAGTTGAGCCGCGAGTGGTGCGAGTCGACCTCGGGAAAGCGACCGGGATTATGCCGCGCAGCGAGCAGATTGATGGTGAATATTATACTGCAGGTGAGCGGCTGAAAGTCTATATCAAGGGCGTTGAGCATGATGATGCGCGGGCGCAGCTGATTCTGTCGCGCGGGAGTGCGGAGTTTATTGAGTATCTGTTCCGCCAGGAAGTGCCGGAGCTGGAGAATGGCTCGGTCGAGATTCGGGGGATTGCGCGCGAGGCGGGGCGACGCACGAAGATTGCAGTCATGTCGACGGTGCCAGGGGTGGACCCAGTCGGGACGTTCGTGGGTGGACGCGGGATTCGGGTGCAAGCAATCATGAATGAGATTGGCGACCGGGAGAAAATTGATATTATCAACTGGAGCGATAATCCGTCTGAGTATATTCGCGAGGCGTTGAGCCCAGCGGAAATCATGAAAGTCGAAATCGATGGGAAGAAAGCGAAAGTGTTTGTCACGGAGGATCAGCAGTCGATTGCGATTGGCCGTCAGGGGCAGAATGTGCGCCTAGCGTCGAAATTGACGGGTTACGACCTCGATATTGAGCTAGCGAAAACACCAGAAAAGAAGAAACGCAAGAATGCGGAAGATTCCCTGTTGAATGCGTTGAGCGAGACGGATGAGGCAGAGGAAGGTGGAGAAGAGTAAGTTCGCCGAGCTGGCTTGCCTGAGTTTACAAAATTGGACCCCTAGCTTAGCTGGGGGTCCATAGTGCGTAAAAATGCCCAGGCTAGGCCTGGGCGAAGACAACTAGGGGCAAATTGACCCGAAACTGACTTCTTTTTTTACGGGTTGTGAGAGTTTCAGGTTAGGTTGACAGGCGACCTTCGTATGCTGGTCTTCTTGCCGTACGACCTCAATTTTGTCTTGAGTGTAGTAGAGCGCGACGATGTCGCGAGCTTCTTCGGGGTCATACACCTCATAGTCCATCCTCCCTTGGGCGATGGAGTCACCTACTTTGTCGTAGGCTTCGCCAAGCTCGATTAGCTCAGCATTTGATGCTGTCATAGACCGTTCGCTAGTAGCGTACTGATAACCGTCTATACCATACTGCATAGTTGGACAATAGTACGAAATCGTAATATAAATTCCATCTTCTACACTAGGCTGAGAGTTATCATATCGGTAAGGGTGAGGCACGAAAAATGCCGGTATTCGCGGTCGGTCGAAACCTTAGGCTACTGCCCGGCTTGGTGATGCTATCATTGTATATCATCTTGTGTAAAATGTCAAGAGTTTTATCGTGAATACCAAAATGGCGCACGTCTGGGGGGGCAGAACGTACGCCATTTTGGTTGCGGGAGTTGGATTTGAACCAACGACCTTTTGGTTATGAGCCAAACGAGCTACCAGGCTGCTCTATCCCGCGACGTAGCTTTATTTTAACATGGCTGGGGGATAATTACAATGATTTTTTGCGTTTTTTCGGATTTTGGCTCGACTTTGGTAGGCGGGCATCAGTGAAGATCATGTACAGCAGAGGGGGCATGAGGTAAATCTGGAGCGCATTGGGGAGACCGGAGAAGAAATTGAGCGTGACAAGATAAGCGATGACGAGAGAGGTGAGAAGCGGGAGCATGGGATGACTTCGGAGATGGGCGCGCGCGTCGCGGGAGAAGAATGCTAGATAGAGGCCGAAAAGGGCGAGTGTGATACCAACCAGCCCGAGCTCGAGCAAGAGGCTAATTCCCTGGTGCTGGACGATTTCTTTGGGTGAATAAATATGCGTAATGAAAGAGTTGCGATACATAGCAACTCCGGCGCCACCGAGACCGACACCGAAGAGAACCGTAGTGGGCGTCAGGTAGCCTGAACCGGTACAAGGACAGCAGCCAAACTTAAAGCAACGCAGGCCGACACTGAGGCGAGACTCGAGATAGCCGGGGGCGGAGAGCCAGGTGTCGATAGCAGCTTGATTGAGATCGAGGCGCACATTAGTGGATTCGGGGACGTAGCCCTCGAAAAATGGCTCGGCGGGGAGATTTTTGCTTGGCGTTGCGTCTGAGGTTCCTGAGTTGCCGTTTTCGTCTTGACCGCTCGGAGAGGATGTCTCTGGATTCTTAGGATCCTCTGAGCTTGCGGAACTCTCAGAACTCTGAGAGTCTGGGGTGTCCTGGGAATTCTGGGGAGTCTGGGGGCGGATGTCGATGATGCCGAGCGAGAGCTGGTGGATGGAGCGCGAGACGCCAGCGAGAAAGCTGCCGTGAGTGGGGCCGATGACTGTAAAAATGCCCTGGACGGTGACAATGAAGATAAAGGTCGCAACGGGGATGATAATGAGGCTGGGGCGGAAAACATGGCGACGAAAGGCGAAAATTAGCATGACGAAGAGGGCGACGGCGTAGGCATAAATAGCGCCGCGGGAAAAGGTCAAAAAGAGGGTGGCGGAGAAAAGAGCAGCCATAATAAGTAGAATGTGTCTGCTATAAATTTTGCTGCTCTTTTCTCCGCCAGGGTGGAATATCAGGAGATAGAGTGCGACTAAGGTAGGAGCGAGGAGGAGATTGCCCATGAATTGGGGCTCAATGGCGAGACCGGAAGGGTGGGGGAATCCGAACGAAAGATAGGTGCAGCCGCGACACATCAGCGTCGCTTCGCGCTCTACTCCGGCGATATCGAGAAAACATTGTACCCAGCAAACAAGACAAATAACGACACTAGAGATCAGAAAGCTACGGAGGCAGTTTGAGCGGAAGTTACTAGGTAGCTCGAGGAGAGGTAAAACATAGATTAGCGCGAAAACCGCAAAGAAAATGAGCCAAATAATGCCGGCTGTGAGGATGGCACGGGTGGGGTTTGCTGACCAGAAGATTGAGAAGGTGGCGTAAAACGGGAAAAGGGAGAAAAGGAAGAATTTGCGGTCTGATAGCCCCGGTAAGTTTGTAAACCGTCGAAACCAGTTTACTGAACGCTCCGCTCCAGCGCCCGTCCGCACGGGTCTGTCGCTCTTCGCTGCACGCGTGCTCGCTTTTTTAGCCGCTCGCCCAACTGACTTCGGCGGCTTACGCCACACAAGACTAATCAGGATCGCAAAGGACACTATGTCAAAGAGGACGAGCCACACTAGGGGGAGGGAGAGCTCGAAGTTCATCGAACTGGACTCGCCTAGCTTGATAATCGGGTAGTAGCTGCAGCACAGGGCGGCCGGGAGGAGGTAGACGAGCCAGATGAGGAGACGCCGGAGATATTTCATGCGGTTCCCTCTGAATCTTTGGTCTCTGCGCGGGCGGCCAAAGCATCGGCGACGAGAGCCTTAATCTGTTTCTGGAAGCGTTGAGGCTTAAAATCTAGGGCAGACTGTTTAATTGCATCGCGGTCAAATTTCTGAGATTCAAATTCTCGAAGAGCGCTGACGAGCGACTCGACCGTCTGCTCGGAGAAAAGTAAGCCGTTCTTCCCCGGCAAGACGAAGTCGCGGCTGCCGCCCTCAGCGTAAGCAATGACGGGGCATCCGGCCGCCAGAGCTTCGACTGCCGCGATGCCAAAAGGCTCCAGGCTGGGGAAAATATATCCGGAAGCATACTCAAGGTAAGCGGAGAGTTCGCTGGCGTCAATCCAAGGAATGAACTTAATATATGGAGAATCTGCGGCGAGTTTGACCAGATTGGCGTGCTCGGCACCATCACCAATCACACAGAGGGGAGTTTTGAGCTCCATACAAGCTCGCACCGCAAGATCAACGCGTTTCCAGGGGACTTGACGACAAGAAATCACGTAGTAACCTGTGGAAAAGTCTGTGGATAACTTCGGGCGACGGTGACTTTGGGAGAATTTACCAACCTCTACCGGAGGCGCCACCACTTCGGCGACACGGTCGTAATAACGTTGAATTTGGTCCGCCGCATACTGGGAAATCGTCACGAACTGGTCGGGGCGGCGAGCGGCGCGAAAATCAGCTTTGCGCAAGGGTTTAATGAGGCATTTGATGCCGAAGCGCGCGAGCGGGTCAAGAGGACCAAAGCCGGGATGTTCGAGATATTTGTCGTACATTTGCCAATAATACTGGGTCGGAACGTGACAATAACAGAGGTGGTAAGCGCCCGAACTTGTACAGGCTGTACAAGTTCGCCGCTTGCGAGGTTTTTTACGGGTTTTGACGGATTTGGCTTCGGCACCGGTCACGGAAATGACGACGTCATAGCTAGAGAGATCAAGGTGTGAGAAATAGATTTGGCGCAGCGGTCCGAGAAATTTACGTAGGCAAGCTGGAAAAAGGTTCAGCCAGCCGGTTTTCACGGTCGCGTCGCGAAACCAGTCAATTCCCCGCTGGCGATATTGGGAAGTGTAAATCGGAGCATCCGGATACATGTGATGGAGCTCAAGTAAGACTTTTTCGGCACCGCCGGGAGTCGTCAGCCAGTCGCAAACTAGGGCAACCTTAGGTTTCTCTGTCATATTACTTCGCTCCTTTGCGCAACAGCACCGAGCCGATAGTGCGGAAGATGATGCGGAAATCGAGACCAAGAGACCAGTTCTGGATGTAATAAATATCGAGGGCACGCCGCTCTTCAAAGCTAATATCGCGGCGACCAGAAACTTGAGCAAGGCCAGTGAGACCAGACTTAACCGAGAGGATCATGGAACGGTCACCGTAATGGCGGAGTTCGCCGGGGAGCAGGGCGCGGGGCCCGACTAGCGAAATGTCGCCGCGTAGGACGTTGAAAAGCTGAGGTAACTCATCGAGAGAGGTCGAACGCAAGAAATGGCCGAACTTGGTAATCCGAGGATCGTTTTTTAGCATGTCACCACCCTCGCGGTACTTTTTAATGAGCTGAGGTTTGCCCATTTTCTCAAAAGCTTCCTCGGGGGTCATACCAGAATATTCGGGTTTCATGGAGCGGAATTTATAAATCTTCACGCGACGGTTGTAACGCGAGAGACGAGAATCGGCGTAAATCGCAGGGGCTTTAGGATCAGCGGCCTTTTCGAGAATCCAAATAATGAGCATTGGGATAATCGCGAAAATCAGCGCAAATAGGCTAAGGACAATATCACAGGCGCGCTTCATCGCGCGAGCTGAGCCAGCAAGCGGCGTAACTTGGACCAGTATCGCTGGCGTATCGCCAATCAACTCAAGCTCACCCATCTGCGCGGTCAACATGGTGCTCGTCGGGACGAAATAATATAAGAGGTGGCGATTGATGGCTTGGCGATGGATATATTCAGTATGGCGGTCGTCAGTCTGGAAAATGACATCAGGTTTGGCGCGTTTCATGGCTTCTTTGAGCGAAGAATACTGTCGGCGACGCAGATCCTTAGGGATGTATTTCGCAGAGGCAACAACGCCGGCGAGCGAGAAGCCAGATTCGGGAAAGGCGGAAATATAATTCGCGAGATATTCAGTGTTTTTCGTGCTACCGACGATGACGGCTCGAAGAGTAGCGCGGCGAGATTTTAGAATCAGATTTCGTACAAAACGAACTAAGCTGCGGAAAAGAAAAAGAAATATAAAGCAGGAGAAAACCGCGTAAAACGCCATGATGCGCACCGGGAAAATATCAATCTGGAAGAAAAAATCATAGGTAATAATCGTCATCATGCCGACGACTGAAGCAAGAAAAAGCCGCCAGATTTCCGACCAACGTGCCTTTTTGGTAAAAATCGACTTACGATAAAGCCCGAAAGCCGCAATGACGATAATATATAACGGAAGAAGCCAGAGCATGGAAAAGGCGAACTCAAGCGGTTCGGCTTCAAAATAGAAAGGACGCTGATCCAGGTGAGTGCGAGCGAGGTAGGCCACGAGAAAAGACAAGAGGATAGCGCAAGCGTCACCTAGAACGAGAAAAACGTGAAAAACCAGCCCAAAATCTCTCTTCATGGGTCAATTATATCAGGGATTAGCTCCAGAGTCCAGAATAGGCGTCGGTGACCTTTTTAGTATCACCTTCGCTCAGAATTTTGCCTTTCTCAATCAAAATTGCGCGATCACAGAATTGTAGGACATTTTCCATGGAGTGTGTCACTAAAATCACAGTTTGTTTGCCATGGAGCGATTTGAAATAATCATTACATTTCTTTTGGAAAGCCGCATCGCCGACGGCAAGAACTTCGTCAAGAATCAGAATGTCACCTTTTGCGCGAATAGCAATCGAAAAGGCGAGGCGAACTTGCATACCAGAGGAATAATTTTTGAGTTTTTGGTTCATGAAATCTTTAAGTTCGGCAAATTCGACGATATCGTCATACATAGCGTCAATTTCAGTATTGCTGAAGCCTAGCAGAGCGCCATTAAGATATGTATTCTCGCGCCCGGTTAACTCGGGGTTGAACCCAACGCCAAGCTCAATGAACGGAACGAGCGTACCGTTGACCATGACTTTGCCAGCGCTCGGATAATAAATGCCAGCAAGAACTTTGAGCAAGGTAGACTTACCAGAACCATTGCGGCCGACAATACCGATGAATTCACCTTTTTTGATTTCAAAACTAATACCATCTAATACTTTTTGCTCAGTGTAACCCTTGACACCCTTCAGACGATTAAAAATGGCCTGCTTTAGACCCCAAGCACGATCATTGGGGAGACGGAAAGATTTATGAAGATCTTGGACTTGGATCGCGATGTCGCAACTTGGATCAACAAGCTCACGACGTTGGCCAATTTTGGGCTTAGACATTTAGATTTCCTCCGCAAAATAACGTGAACGACGACGAAAAGTAAGCGCACCTAGTAATAGGACGCCAAGCACCAGCAATACGGAAAAGATAACACCCCAACCGCCTACGAAACTCGCAGTTGTGACGGTTTCATGCGTAATTAAGCTCCAACGAACATCTTGGACAACCTGTGCTATCGGGTTCAAAAGGAGGAGTTTGGCCGCGAAAACTGAAGTAGTTGCAACCATGGAAATTGGGTAAAGGATTGGAACGCAGTAGAAAATTGCTTGGATTAGGACTTCCCAAATTGAACCGATGTCTCGATATTTGACGTTGATTGAGCCAAGCAAGAAAGAAATTCCCAGCGCAAAAAGATACAGCTCTAGAATCAAAAACGGAACGAGAAGCCATGCCCATGATGGAGTGACGCCGTTCAGGAAAGCAAAAATGATGACGACGACTAAGTTAATACAGACGTTAATAACAGCGGTGAGCGTCGAAGAGACGACGATGATGTAGCGCGGAAAACTAATTTTACGAATTAAATCTCCGCGCCCAAGGACGGCTTGGATACCTTGATTACTACATTCGACAAAGAAGTTCCAGAGAACAGTGCCCGTTAAGAGATAGACGGCATAGTGCGGAATATCACCACCAATCTTGAGCAGCTGTGCGAAAACGATATAAAGAATCGCAAAAAGCATTAGCGGTCGTAAAAGCGCCCAAAGGTACCCGAGGACTGAACCCTGGTAACGAAGCTTGAAATCGGTTTTGGTCAATTCTTTCAGAAGGACGCGATTGCGTTTATTCCAGACCTGAGGGATTTTCATAAGATGATTATACCATGAATATGGTAAAATAGTAAAATGGAGCAGCAACGAAAACCTTTGATTTCGATCATCATTCCGGTGTGGAATACGGGTAATTCTGCAATAAAAATTATCAAGAAATTACTAGGTCAGCCTTATGCCCAGATTGAGCTTCTAGTGGTTGATGACGGCTCGACCGATGATAGCTTGAAACAACTAAAAAAGTTACGGGATGAGCTCAACGATGCACGCTTAAAAGTTTATCATCAAGAAAATGCGGGACCTAGCGCGGCAAGAAATTATGGGCTTGAGCGAATAAAGGGCAGCTATGTCTGTTTCATTGATTCGGATGATGATTTTGATGAGCAACTGATAGTGAAACTAGAAGAGAGGATTGGCCGTAAGCCAGAAATTGCGTTAGTGGTGGCAGGTAAACGATACAGTGACTTAAACACTCACACTACTAAGCTTACTTGCGTCTTGCCACGACGTGCACGCCGTGCGAACGAAAGTTTAGCGACGTATATGATTTGGCTAATGTTGCTTGATGGGCGAATGTATAGTGTGACAAACAAAATTTACCGAGCAGATGTAATTAGGAAGCATAAGCTGCGTTTCGCGGAAGATTGGAATTTCGCGGAAGATACAAAGTTTGTCTTAGATTACCTGGCGGCAGCGAATGGAGAGATTGATTTTATCCTTGAACCGTTATATTGGTATAATTTTGGCACTGAAACTAGTACGGTGAAGCACTCAGCACTAAGTTGGGAAAATTGGCAAAGAAGCTATCAACATCTTTATGATTGGGCACAGAAAATAGAGGGGCGACTAACATTAAAAACCAGAGGCTTACTGCAGTTAATTAATCTGAGGTGGCGCGTCTCGCATTATCGTTCACAGAAACGCGCCCAGAAAAAATCGTAAACTATTACCTCGCGCCTATTGCGGCAAAGCGTCGACGATTGAGGACGCACATTTTGCCCAGGTATTTTCGGCGGCCTGTTCAAAGAGACGAGCGCGAGCGGTCTTGGACTTTTTATCTTTTATGGCTTGCGCAAGGTTATCTTCGAAATTCTGGTTGTCTGACGACATGTAGACAAAGTCGTAGCCCCTACATTCATCGAGGTCACGAGTACAAACAGTAGGTAGACCGGTGGCCATATATTCAAAGAGTTTAACTGGGGATGTAGCTTTGGCGATTTCGCCAATACAGAATGGGATAATTGCACAATCAAAGTGCTGGGAATATTTCGCAAGGTCGTCGTATTTTTTAGACCCGAGATAATAAATATTATCCGCAGGTTTCAAGGCTGACATAGCATCATTGTAGTCGATACCAATCAGAACGATATTCCATTCAGGGTGATGGTCTGCAACTTCATTGATGAGTTTGAAATCAATCCAAGGAGCAAGCGCACCGTAGAATCCAACAATAGGATTTTGGCTTTTGGTAACTTTTTTCAAATCTTCTGGTATGGTTGGAGTTTGTTTTTTGTAATCAAAGTGGTCAAGATCGACAGCATTACGGGCCATGATAACTGGGCAGTGATGCTTTAGGTGTGATTCAAGATGACGGCGGAGACGCTGAGCGGTCGCGAGACAAAGGATTGGGGCCAAATCGTCAAGATGTTCCCAAACTTCAAGTTGGATAGACAAATCGCCAGAAATGTCTTCGTGGAATTCATCAAGGTAATCGTAAATGAACTCAAACCCCCAAGATTTGACCTTTTTGAGAGTGTCAAGTGGAGTAGGCATGTTGTTGGGCGACAAGAAAAACTTATGCGGCGCAGAAATACGAGAGAGGTATTCATGGGAGTTAATTGTAACAAAATTCGGGCTAAGGACGCGCATAGTATTAACGGGATTCTGCTCTTCAAGATAAATGACAAAATACCCCAGCTTGGAAAGTTCGGCGGCGAGATGATGCGGGCGCTGTTTGAGCTTGGTATCATAATTAATACTATTTAAGACAATAACATGATTAAAGCCATCAGCAAGTGCGGCCAATTCTTTGGCTTTTGCTGCAATACGACGCTGTTCTTGGTGGGCTTGATGTTTTTGATAAACTTTGCCGATAGAAGAAATCGCGCGACGGCGACGCGTATCAAGAGGAAAAATTTGATTGTATCCGTTCCCTAGCTTGTCGGCAAAACGATAGCGCTTGGATGAAGTCATACGACGAAGATACTTAATCTCACGTTTCAACTGTTCGTTCTCTTGACGAAGAGCCTTAAGCTCATGCTGGGCTTTTTCGTCTTTGCTATTTGAGTTGTCAGTAGTAGTCTTGGCTTTAACCATACTTTATTCTCCTTTTAATATTGCATCGACAATTTGAGATGAAGCCGTGCCGTCTCCGTAAGGGTTCTGAGCGGTAGACATTGCCTGGTATGATGCGGCGTCAGTCAGCAATTCCCTAGCAGCAGCATAGACAGCTTCTGTATCGGTCCCCACGAGCTTGAGGGTGCCAGCCTCGACGCCCTCCGGACGTTCGGTCGTATCGCGTAAGACTAAGACTGGCTTACTAAGCGAGGGGGCTTCTTCTTGGACGCCGCCGCTGTCCGACATAATGAAGTAGGCACGCTCCATAAAATTATGGAAATCTAACACATCAAGCGGTTCAATCAAGCGAACTTTGTCGCTATCACCTAGAACTTCTTTGGCCACAGATTGAACTTTGGGGTTGAGATGGACCGGATAGACTACTTTTAAGTCGTCAAATTCATCGACGAGGCGTTTCACGGCGGTAAAGATATGTCGCATTGGCTCACCGAGATTCTCGCGACGATGCGCCGTGAGCAAAATCAGGCGGTCATTCCCTACCCAATCTAGAACTTCATGCTGATACTCGGGGCGTACCGTAGTCTTCAAAGCATCAATCGCGGTATTGCCCGTGATATAAATCTGTTGGCCTTGATTCAAATCTTTTTCAAGATGCGCTGCGCTAGTACTGGTAGGCGCAAAAAGATAATCGGCGATACGGTCAATGATTTGGCGATTCATTTCTTCTGGAAATGGCGAATACTTCTGATAAGTCCGCAGACCAGCTTCGACATGCCCAACTGGCACTTGCTGATAGAAAGCGGCCAGGGCGGCAGCCATTGCGGTAGTAGTATCACCATGAACGAGAACAAGATCGGGCTGTTCCTTAATAATGACCTCCTCAATACCGCGCAACACAGATGCGGTAATATGGGTCAAGGTCTGCCCTTGTTTCATGATATCAAGGTCATAATCGGGTGTAATTTGGAAGATTTCAAGAACTTGATCAAGCATGGCACGGTGTTGAGCTGTAACACAGACGACGGAAGTAATCTCAGGACGTTGCTCGAGCTCTTTGACTACCGGAGCCATTTTGATTGCTTCGGGGCGAGTGCCAAAGATGGATAAAACTTTTCTCATTGCCTCATTATAGCACAAGAGGGGAGATTGTGGCAAAAGCGCCCAGGCTCAGTACCATATTTGAGATGATACTGCGTTGGCCCCCAGTTGAACGGAGTTAACTGAACAAACTTAAAGAGCGGCGATGGGGTCATGTCGTAAGAGTTAGTGAGACCGGGACGAATAAAATCAGTCTCTGCTTCAATATCAACACTTTCGGATACGATCGGACGAAGAGCTTTGAAATATGAAATCACACCATAGGACATATCAATAGTCATTACGAGGGAGACAATAGCAAGCCCAACACCGATAATGGTGAAGACTTTTGGAACTTTTTTACTAAAATCAAGATAATTTTGGTAAAAGAAGATGGCAATGCTGACAAAGATGGCGACATAAACCGGCATCATAAACCGCGGATAAAGATCGTCGTGGACCTTGATTAATGATGTGGCTCCGACGAAGAGAACATCGAAAGCAAAAATACTTAATTGCAATACGAAACGTTCATAATTATGAGTTTTGTTGGCCTGAACAAGTTCATGAAGTAAAATGAAGAGAATGAAAATCAGGCCAAAGGTGATATAACGAATATTATACCAGGCATGCCAGAGGAGCTTCCCGATAGTTCTGATTGGGTTTGAAAGGATACCACCAAGAGAAACATAGTCATAGATTGTACCATAAGGACCACTCATGCGAGTACCAACGCCGGCACCAAGATAGAAAAAGACTAAACCGAGGAGGATGCCAACCACGCCTATGACTTGAAGATGGTAACGCTGCCAGAATGCCTTGAGCGAGAGATGCTGGGAGAGCTTCAAGTAGACGGCAAGGCCTATGAAAACAATGAGAATAGCAATAGGCGTGATTTCGGTAGAGATACCAAATAGGAAGCCTAAGATGATCATAGCAGCGTAGGCGAGCGGGTGGTTTGAACGCCAGGCGAGTCGATACGGCAGAAGAAAAGCAACCAAAGTAAGGGAGGCAAGGATATAATTATGGACATAAGAAAAACGACCGAGAAAAGCTTCGGCGACCTCAAAGCCCATCAATGCTACGAAAAGCCCAAGATAGACAATAACGTCTTTTAGCTGGAGTTTTGGACGACGGCGCAGGACAAAGATGGTCAGAGTATAGATCAAACCGGCTGAAATTGCTGCGGTGATGAGACGGAAGAGTAAATCGGTGCCAAAACTGACCTGTGTGGTGGTAAGTTGCATAGCGATGCGCTGGTAGAATTCACCAAGCCGCGGAATGTAGTGATAAATCTCGTGGAAAAGTTCTGGCATCGACTGACGATAGTTGGAATGGGTCTGAAGAAGATCTTCATAAGTTTTGGTCATAAAAATATAGAAAATAGCAAAAAAGAGCGGCACGATGGCATAGCAAGCGATATAAAAAAATTTACTGGTTGTAAGTTTGGATTGGGTCTTTGATGGTGAATGCTTCATGCTCTATATTATAATTCATACTCGCAACTTTGGGGCAACTTTGATGATATAATTAAGGATATGAAAGACGGCATCCGAATTCGGTATGAGAAGCAAATACAACAACTACAGGATGAGAACCGTGTTTTACAGGATGAAAAGCAGTATCTGCAAAAGCAATTACAGGCAAAACGTTACAAGGCTATTGATGCCATTGTAGATTCAGTATATAACTTAAAAAAGAAGATCCAGCCTACGCGCGAGACGCCGCTTGAGAATGCGAATGACCCGAATAATACTCCAATAGTTGAAGATGCTCCCGCTAAACCCGAAACCAAGGTTGATAGCGGTCGAGTAGATATTATTAATTTGAATTTTTTTAGCTGGGATGGAGAGAAAATGTTTTTGGGCGGGGCGGAACGATATGTTTTTGATTTGGCGAAATTGCTAAAGTCTGAGGGGTATAGACCGAGGATTTTACAAGGTGCAGATTTTGACTTTACAAAAAAATACCACGAAATTGACGTTATAGGCATTAAGATGCAGGAGAGGTCTGTGGAAGCGGTTTCGGCAACTTTCGGTCCATATGTCGAAGATGCTGAATTAGTGATTAGTTCCCCACTAGAAATTGCTTGTAGTTTAGATATTGATCGGCCGATTATTGCAATTAACCATGGCGTGATATACGATACAGAGACAACGAGTTTTGAATCTTTGGATAAGGCGACTTATTGGACTTGTAGATTAGCTTTAGAAAATGCCGACAGTTGCGTTTGTGTTGATACGAATTTTATTAACTGGATGCGAACGCAAGAATATCGGTTGAGCAAAAAACTGCATTATATTCCAAATTATTATGACCCGAAACTATTTAAGCCTGCGAAGAAGACTGATGACAAGATCCATATATTATGCCCGCGTAGATTACATAAAGCACGCGGAGCCGATCTCGTAGCGGAAGCGTTTGAAGAGATTTTTGCGCGCTATGGGGATAAAGTTGATTTGACTTTTGTTGGGCAATATAATGATGACGATGTAAAAACCATTGTGGAGACTTTAGTCAAGAAATACCCTAAGAACGTCAAGCATAGCGAACTCAGCCCCGAGGAGATGCCGAGAGTTTACGCTGAAGCGGATATCGTAGTAATTCCAACCAAATATTCTGAAGGGACATCTTTGTCGTGTATTGAGGCGATGGCGTCGGGTGCGGCGGTGATCGCGACAACGGTTGGAGGTTTACCGAATTTAATCATTAATGATTATAACGGGATATTAATTGAGCCCTCGCGCGATGAAGTTGAGAGAGCTATAGTTGATCTCATTGAAGACCCGAAGCGGCGCGAATTATTGGCGAAACGTGGAGAAGAGGTGGCAAAGGTGGCTTTCCAGAAAAGATTCTGGGAGGAACGATGGAAGAGCGAGTTGGCGAAGTATTTAGCTAAGATTTAGAGACTGTTGAGTGATTATGAGGTCGTCAAGGATATTGACGACCTCATGCTGTTTATCGGTTGTTCTATAGTGCTTCCACTTTCCACTTCTGAGCTGCAGTATTGTTGGCGGTGTAGACCCAGATATTGTTGCCATTCTTAGCTCCTCCTTGGGCATCAATGGCTAGATTGGTATTACATGAAGAGATGAAAGTGTATGTACCGTCATTATTAGGTGTAATATACCACTCTTGAGCGCAAGTTGAATGTGATTTGTAGAGCTGGACATTCGCCATAGATCGAGTCGAGGCATTCTCTACGTCGAGAGCTTTGCCGGAGGCGGCGTGCCTAATAGAATATGTACCGTTAGAATTGCGTGTCATTTTCCAGCGTTGTCCCACACTGCGATTGAAGCTGTAGCTTTGGACATTGGCGCCGTCGGATGTGGACCCGATGTCTACAGAATAGTCTGAGTCAAGAGAGGAGAGGATTGCATATTCTCCATCTGCGAAATTAGCCTGCTTAGGCCCAAAAGATTGATCTTGAGAAACTTCCACTTTCCACTTCTGAGCTGCAGTATTGTTGGCGGTGTAGACCCAGATATTGTTGCCATTCTTAGCTCCTCCTTGGGCATCAATGGCTAGATTGGTATTACATGAAGAGATGAAAGTGTATGTACCGTCATTATTAGGTGTAATATACCACTCTTGAGCGCAAGTTGAATGTGATTTGTAGAGCTGGACATTCGCCATAGATCGAGTCGAGGCATTCTCTACGTCGAGAGCTTTGCCGGAGGCGGCATTGAGGATTGAGTAAGTCTTATTGGAATTTTTAACGACTTTCCAACGCTGACCGATACTACTGTTAGAACGATAAACTTGCACGTTTGTTCCATCAGTCGTACCACCGACATCGATGGCAAAATTATTGTCAAGATGTGAAAGGAGCTCATAAACCGTGCCGTCTTGTAGAGGCTGACCGGCGGTAGAACTGGTCGAGGTAATGCGCCACTGCTGAGCCATGCTACCATTTCTGGCGTATGACCAAACATTAGTATTGTCGCGTGCTGAACCATTATAGACGTCTAAGACATTACTGGTCGCGCACCCCGGGGATAGATAGTAGGTTCCCTGTTTGGTCTTATAAATATGCCAGGATTGGGCGGCAGTACCGTTTGCTTGGTATAACTGGACATTAGCGCCGCTATCGCTAGAAGCGTTACTAATATCGAGAGCTTTACCAGAGGCAAGATTGGTAATTTGATAGGTGCCGTCGTCGCTGTTGAAGATTAGCTTCCACTTTTGTGAAAGTTTACTTTCGTTGACACGAATGCTAACATTGGCGCCATCGCGTGCGGGATCGTCGCTTCCATCCAAAACAAGAGCTGCGCTGAGAGCTGATGTCAGCTCGTAGACCCCGTTAGGAAGAGTCGAAGAATTGACTAAGACATCGTCATTTTGGGTGCTTCCAAACCAATCTGTAAAGTATAAGTAGAAATTACGGTTGCCGTAAGCGCCACAAACATCACCAGTGCCGTAGCCGGCGTTCAGGGCGGAGGCATTGGGCTGATACGGGGTGTAACGATAGAGCGCAGAAGTGGCACGATTTTCGATATAGACATCTGTCCCGCCACACGATGGGTCGGGGTTGTACTGGACATGGACAGTTTTGTAAGCGGGGTAGTTGGACCATCCACCACCGAGCACATTACGAAACATGGCAGCAGCTTTGCGGACTTGATTCTTAAAACCATAATACTCAACACTGCAAGGTGCGGTATCTGGGCAACCGTAACCAGTCGCAGCACGATATTGAACTTTGTTGGGATAGCTATCCGTAATTAGGCCTTGCTCTTTCTGTAAAAGCACAAGAAGAACTTGAGGATTAATCTTGTAGTCCTGGGCGGCTTGGTAGATGATTTCGGCGGCAGTTTGGCCAGAACCAATCGTCTCGCCATCTCCGAAACGTTCCTCCGAAAGGCAAATGAAATGGCCATTCTCAAAGTGCCAATCATTGTTTGGATATGAAGACTTGAGGCGAAGATATTTATTATAATCGCGGTCGTTACAAGGATTCTTTGAGGTCAAAAAACGCTGAATGTCATCCTTAGACATGGAGTTATAATTCGCCATAGCAGCATCACTGATAATGTTACCCGGTCGGAACCCCGCAGCAGAAGCCGCCGAGGTTTCGCGCATCCCACGCGTAGCTAGGAAAGAAAAACTGGCCATCATACAGAAGACGAAGACGACAAATACCGTACGGCGGTAAATTCTTAAAGTTTTGAAGTCTAATTTCAAACTCATAGGCTAACTTCTCCCGTAATAATTCCCTGTTTTTCGCCACTGTTAAGTAAAATTTCAATCTGATACGTATCTGGAGAGACATTAATATTAAAATCCTCACAAGCTGAAGTTGAGGCGGCAGCGAAAATCTGCGAAGACGCACTGTATGTATTGCCACTATTACCAGTAAGTTTTAGCTCACAAGTGCCGTCACCAAGGTATTGATTAATCATTGTACCGATTGAAAGGACGCCGTTACTATAGTTAGTATAAGTAATGTTGCCACTTAAATCGCTAGCACGATTCGGATTTTCGCCTTCATATTGAACGGTAATCTGATCAGGGTCGGAATAAGGTGCATCTGTGTCGCTATGTTGGCCGTCAGGAATCTGATTGTCTACAGATTCTGTAGACTCCGGACGGGTATTATTTGCGGTTGTTGCGCTAGAGTCAGAGTTTTGATGAGGTTTGACCAGAGCAAAGATTAGGTAAACGATAGCCGCGATAATGATAATTACTATGAGCGCCAAAAACCAAGCACGTCGATACAGCGGTAAACGGTGCTGAGTAATATTTGATGATCTATTGTTTGTTTTTGTCATAACCTTTTTCTCCTGGCTTAATTTTAACAAAGACCTCTATGATGTCAACCTCCATTTATTTTATCTTGATCAACAGGCGTATTCTTCCCTGTTAACCAGAGTATAGCAGACCGATAGCTAAGAAAGCAAGCAATAGCGTGATGTTTTCAAGAAAAACCTGAGAAGAGCTTACGATTCAGATTCCGCTACACCGATAATAACCACAACACTAGCGTCACCCGGGTAAATGTCTTGCGGAAGCTCAGAAGCAGACTTCGCAGAAACTTGATAGTAATTTTCGAGAGCAGACTTCGTAGCGGTCTTCGATTCATCCAGAATAAAGACACAGTATTTCTCAGCACAATCTCCAGACGCAGCATCACCAATTTCGCTGATAGTGTAGCCCTCTTCCTCAAGTCTAGCCTGTTCGGCGCCCGCAACGCCCGAGACTTCTGTGGCATTGTAGACGGCGATAGTCGCACCCTCGCGTACAGCCGGGTTGCTACTAAACATTTTGTCAACGTAAGCATGGATATCACGGTACATCCCGACACCCAGGCTAAGGACGACGAAAGAAACACCACCGATGTCTGCAGTCTGCACGTAATAGATATTATTGTCGTAATCTACCAGCGACACATTACGGATATCCGCAGGGTTAAAGTCAGACATTAACTTCAAACCGGCTTTAATATTATCGGTAGAAAAGTTAGTGCGTAAGTTGTCGCCAAGAATATTGAGCAGATTGAGCGCCTCGGTAAGACCAAGACCATTATCAATCATTTTCTGGATGATTCCCTCGACAATCTTTTGCTGACTACTACCACGCGTAAAGTCGCCACCTTGGGTACCATAACGGGCGCGGGCGATCCCTAGAGCCGTCTCGCCATCAACTTGGGTTGGAACGCCGGCTGAGATAACAATACCTGTATTATAATAATCAGCAATATCTTCGTCTAGCGTGACGGTAATACCGCCGAGCGCATCAACGATCTGAGTCAGCGATCCCCAGTTGACATGTGCCCAATATTGAAAGTCAATGCCAAGAACTTCACCAAGTTGCTCCTCTAGGGCTTCAGCGCCAGCCGCTTCGTTGTCGGCATTAGGGTTGTTACAAGTATAAACTTCGTTGACTTTGCCGGCGAAGCAGGCTTGAGAAACTTTCAGGTCACGAGGGATGCTCAGAAGTGCAACGTCTTTTGTCTCTTGGTCAAAACTTACCACCATGATAGAGTCAGTCAGATCGGCACCTTCGTGCTGAGTCTCACCAACGTCGCCGTTCATATTGTAACCCTCAGTGCCGAAGACAAGCACGTTAGTACGGCCATGTTCGTCAACCTCAAAGGGTATAGTATCTGACATCACAGCGCCAAACATATCCCAGAGACCAGAATTACCATTCGTGAGACGAGAAATAATACTATCTCCCCAGATAAAGAGGATGACGCCGGCGGTGACTAACAATAAAAAGAGTGTTAGTAGAATACGGCGACGAATTTTGTGTTTTTTCTTCCCTTTCTTGGCATTTTTGTCTTTCTTGGAGCGTTTGGAAGGCTTTTTAGAGTCTTCAGCCTTTGCGTCACCAAAAATATCCTCATCGGCAAGACCAAGCTCTTCGTCGGCGGATTTTTTATCGCTAAATTCATTCAGAAGTTTTGACCAATCGTCATTATTAGCATCGGTAAACTGCTCTTCGGTAGCAGTCAAGCCTAGGCTTTCGCTAGGACCGAGAAAATCTTCTCCGAGTAGAGTTTGGCGAGAAGTCGGCGCTGAGCGTTTGACTGGCTTCGTAATGTCAGTAACACGTTTGGAGCGGGCCGGAGCTTTCTTTTTGGAGCGTGCGGAAGTGGCACCTAAGTTAGGTGCTTTGGACGCGTGCGACGAACGCACAGTTAGCCCATCAATTGAGGTTCTAGCCATTTTACTCCCGTTGACCTTTTTATGCTTATAATCTATAATCTATTTTAGCATATGACGACCAAATTGACGAAAAAACAAGCGCTTATTATTGATTTTATTAATGATTATACGGGGTCGCACGGGGTTTCTCCGACGTATCGGGAAATTATGACGGCGCTAGGATTATCATCCGTCTCGGCAGTAGCGGAGCATATTGATAATTTAGTAGCGAAACGAGCCTTGAAAAAAGTTCCTGGCGCGGCGCGTTCTCTGGAAGTGGTCGATTTGACGCATCCGGAGACCGTAGAGTTGTTCAAACATTATATGATTACAGCGACTCCTGAAGAAGCAAAGGTTCTGCAGGAGGCAGCGGAGATTTTGGGCTTAGAGTTGTAATTTATTGGACTGAGATTTTTTCGATAATTAACTGACGCTCACGCCCTTCGCCCTCAGAATGAGTAGCGATATCAGAGTAATCAGTAGCGACTTTATGGACAACGCGGCGATCGGCGGCGTTGAGGTTGAGGCGGCGTGATTCCCCAGTCTGGCGGACGATCCGAATCCACTCCTCGGCTTGCTCGGCGATATGCTCAGCGCGTTGACGCTTATAATCGGCTACGTCGACATTCACCCGCGTCAGCTCAGCATTACGACTAGTGAGCGCCATAGAAACGATATGCTGGAGGGCGCGGAGATTATTAGCTTCACGACCAATGAGGAGAGAGTTCATTGAGGTCGAGGGGATAGCAAGTTGGATTACCTCATCATCAATCGTCGAGTCGACGGCCACATTGATGCCGAAAAATGACAATAGATCTTCGAGATATTTGGTAGCGAAGCGAATTGATTCATCTTTATTCATATAAATTTCTCCTGTTTACTTCCTGTGCCCACGTTTCTTACTTTTAGCGGTAATTTTGGTAATTTTCGCACCATCACGCTTTTCCTTAACAACTTGACCTTCTTCAATCTTGTTAAGCTCGCGAATAATTTTCTTGTCGGCCGAGACCTCCATTTCTTCGGTCTTTTTGCCAAGCAGATATTTCTGCTGTACGCCAGTCATCATGTTGCTAATAAAGTAGTAGAAAACGAGCGCTCCGG
The DNA here is from genome assembly GCA_964523355.1 of uncultured Candidatus Saccharibacteria bacterium. GTDB lineage: Bacteria > Patescibacteriota > Saccharimonadia > Saccharimonadales > Saccharimonadaceae > Nanosyncoccus. Next base: position 43,695 of record CAZFZV010000004.1, read on the forward strand.
GCAAATTAATCATAATAAGAAACATCATGATTGGCATCATCTTGGACATCTGGCCCGACATAACAGCGTTGAGCTCGGTCTGATCTGGCTCCTTACCATCGGCAGCTTCTTTCATAATTTGGCGGAAAGTCTTTGATTTCTGGGACTTTTTCGACGGGAGTTGCTGGCGAGAAATCCAATACTGCGAGAAAGCGGAAGCAACAGCGAAGAGCAAGATGATGAAAGCGTTGACTGAATTAAATCCAGGGCGAGCATCAAGGTCGAGAATATTGAATAGTTTAGGATGGAAGTCATAAGATACAGTAGGGGTGTCGTTTAACTTCTGAGACTTTTCTTCGTCGCTGAGGTTACTGTCATTACGGATATTTTGGACCGTCTGTTGATAACTAAGATAGGGCTGCTGGAGTTCAATCACTTGGTTGACATTATCAATCTCACGAACAAAAGAGTAGGCGCGTTTGTCGAGATTGTCTGACAAGGTCGGCTGAACCATGACGCGGACCGCTGTATAGAGAGCAATAAAAATCGGCAACTGGATAAATAAAGTCAACATCGAGCGGAAAGGCTTGATGTTGTTACGTTTATACAAGTCCATCATCTGGAGCGATTCAAGCTGACGATTACCATTGCAGTTCTTCTTGATTTCGGCAAGTTGGGGCTGAATCTTGCGCATGAGGCGAGTTTGATGGAGCTGGCGCTTCACTAGAGGCCACATACAAATTTTAACTAAAACAGTGAATAAAATAATCGCGAGCCCGAAATCACCAACGAAGCCGTAAATGACAAACAAAATGTTGGTAATTGGTCTGACGATCAATAGGTCAATTAACTCAAACATGTCATTATTATAACACAACTCACAATATAGCAGTAGATACTCTTATTATAGAGCCCCTCTCGCCAGCCCGTCTTTACGGGTGGCTCGCTCTTCGCGCTGAGCTTCAGCGCTCTTTTAGCCTCTAAAATAAGAGTATTTACCGCTACGATATATTGGTATTATTAGTTGTTTAGGTTAGGAGGCTACGTTCTAGTAATTCGTGGATGAGGCGACGCAGGTCGCGGAAAGGCATTTCGATGACGGATTTATTGAAAACGACAAAAAGACAGTCTTGGTGTGCGGTGAATTCAGGCAATTCGAGGCGTAAAGCTTCGTAGATGCGACGACGAATACGATTGCGTCCTACAGCGGATTTGAGAACTTTTTTTGAAACGACGACACCAAAACGTTGATGGTGGTGGGTATTAGGCGCATAAACCAATGACAAGACTGGGGTCCGAATCGTCTTTCCCTTTTGATAAGTATATCTAACACCACCACGCGAATGGAAACGGTACTTTTGCGCTAGCATGTATATATTATAGCACTAGGCGCTAAGACGAGCGCGGCCTTTGATACGGCGACGCTTTAAGACTTTTTGGCCAGACTTTGAGCTATTGCGCTTCATAAAGCCATGCTCAGCTTTACGTTGACGTTTGTGGGGTTGATAAGTTCGTTTTGGCATATAATGGTTCTTTCTATATTAATGAATACTTGTTCTAGTATACCCCAGATATCCACATTTTTCAAGAAGTTTTCCACATCTTATATACTAGTAGGTGTTGAGCTGTGGAAAAGTCTACCTCTGTAGGCTAGGAGTGATATTATAACATGTTTTATTTTAGGGGTGAAAACTGTGGAAAAGTCGGAGGTTGTTTGGTATAATTAAGGTAAGTTAAGGAGGAGTTCAGGGTCTATGTTTGACGTGTGGAAAAATGTGCTGGCCGAAGTAGAGCAGACGATCCCGCGTGAACAATATTCGACCTGGTTTACTGGTACTGAGTTGTTAGAGATTAAGGATGGCGTTGCGACGATTGGGGTGCCAAATATCTTCAAAATTAAACAACTCCAGGTAAAATATTCTGAAATATTACGGACGGCATTCCGGAATAATAATGCTGAGGTGAGTGAATTAAAATACATAGTTCAAAGTAATACGAAGCCAAAGGTGCGATCGCGCGAGGTCTCGGTCAAGACGACGCCAGAAAAAGTCGCAGATGTGGCGAAAAATAACTTCGAACGGGGTAAGAACTTCCAGACGGGGCTAAATGCGCGCTATACTTTGAGCAATTTTGTGATTGGTTCAAATAATGAACTAGCAGTCAGCGTAGCACAGAGTATTGTAGAAAAACCAGGGGCGAACTATAACCCGTTCTTCTTGTATGGCGGACCAGGGCTAGGTAAGACACATCTAGTACAGGCGATTGGTAATGAATTATTATTGCGCAATCCAAAAATGAAAGTCTTGTATGCGCCGATGTCGAGCTTTTATTCGGAATTTATTAATGCGGTGCGTAGTAATAAGGGTGATGAGTTCCATCAGAAATTCAAGAAACTGGATGTATTGATTGTTGATGACTTCCAAATGATCATGAATAAGGACCGCTCGCAAGCGGAATTCTTTGATATTTTCAATGAGTTATACGGCTTGAATAAGCAAATTATCGTAACGTCGGACCGTCTACCGAATCAGATTAAGTCAGTAGACGAGAGACTGGCGTCGAGGCTCGTCTGGGGCGGGACGTTTGATTTGCAGTTGCCACAATTCGAGGATAAATGCGCGATTTTGAAAGCAAAGGCGGAGTTTATCGGCGTAGAGATTGAGGATGAGGCGATTGAATATCTGGCGGAAAATGTACGCACAAATATTCGCGATCTTGAGGGTGAGTTTAACCGCTTACTTGCGGTAGCAGATTTGAAGAATATGACGCCGCTAGAAGTGATTAATGAGGGATATATTAATACAGCACAAAACACCCATAATAAGGCTGTCTCGCCGAAACAAGTAATTGAACGAGTGGCGAAATTTTATCAAATGACGCCAAAGGAAATGTGTAGTAAAAGTCGGGTGGCACATATTAAGAATGCGCGACAAGTAGCGATGTATCTTTTGTCGAAAGAATTAAGTATGAGCACGCCGAAGATTGCGCTTGAGGTGGGCGTGAAAGACCATACGACTGTCATGCACGGGATTCGGAAAATAGAGGGCGATCTGAAGCTGAATTTTACGTTAAGAGACCAAATTGCGGCGATTCGGGAGAAGATTTATGGATAATTATAGGGGTGAGACACGGATGTTCGGGTTTTTTAACAAAAAAGCGTGTTCGGGTTTGGCTGGATGTTCGGGTTTACATGTTCGGGAATCTTGTTCGGACTGTTCGGTAGATTTTGTGGAAAAGATGTGGGAAAACTTGTGGGGAAAGCGGTGGGAAAATTGTGGAAATTATTGTGTAAAAGTGCGTAGACGTGGAATTTGGCGTCAAAATGGTGGAATAAAATCTTTTTACACAGCAAGAGTGGAAAAGTTTTGCGGGTGGATTTGCACATGGTTTTACCTCTATAAAAGTAAGGGTTTTACACAGTTTCCACATAGCCTATTACTACGACTATTAATTATATAGAAAGGAAGAAGATGGAAATTAAGATTTTACAAGAAAAATTAGCAAAGGCACTGAGTAATGTCAGCCGAGTAGCGGGAGGGGCAAGAGCCACTTTGCCCATACTTAACAATGTCTTGATAAGAGTAGATGATGGGAAAGTAAGTCTAACGACCACCAATCTTGATATGGCGGTAGTGAGCTATTTACCGGCTAGCCAAAGTAAAAATGGAGTAATTACGGTGCCGGCGCGGTTGATGGCGGAGTTTGTGAGTAATTTGCCACGAGGTGAAGTGGTGGAAATTGTGGGTAAAGATGATAAGGTGACAATTAAGGCCGGTGAATATACTTCGACGATTAATGGGGCTTTGGCGGAAGATTTTCCGGAGCTACCAGAGATGGATGATAAAAAAGCGGTGAAATTCCAGATGGGGGTGGAGGAATTTAAGGAGGGGTTGTTGCAGGTGACGATTGCGGCGAGTAACGACACGACTCGGCCGGCGTTGACAGGTGTGTATTTTAACACGTTCGAGGGGGCGTTGTATTTGGCGGCGACGGATGGATATAGACTAGCGGAGCGGAAATTTATTGATAAGGTAGAATCGGAAGTGATGGCGATTGTCCCGACTTCGAGCTTACAAGAAGTACTAAGAAGCCTGGATGATGGGGTGGCCGAGGTGGAGATGTTGTTTGATGAGACTCAGGTGCGTTTCCGAGTGGGTGAGGTTGAAGTGACGTCGAAGCTGATTGACGGTTCGTTCCCTGATTATCGGCAGTTGATCCCGAAAGAAACGGAAATTAGCGTAGACTTAAAGCGGGATGAACTAGTAAGAGTGACGAAACTCGCGGCGCTGTTTGCGAAAGAAGTTGGGGGGTCGGTAGTGTGTAAAACTAGCGTGGAAAACGGGTGTTTCTCGATTGCGTCGGTGGCGAATGAATTAGGAGAAAATAATTCAGAGATTAAGACTGAGGTGGCGACGGATGGTAAAGTGACGTTAAATTCAAGGTTTTTACTGGATGCGCTGAATGTTTTAGATGGGAGCGAAGTAGAGTTTGGGTTCTCGAATAAGCTGGATCCGGTTGTCTTAAGGGCAAAAGGGGATACGCAGTATATCCATATTGTGATGCCGTTGAAGGGATAATTCTCTGGTATGGTGATTCGGAGGATTAAGCTGGCGAATTTTCGGAGCCATGAGGGCTTCGTGTTGGAATGCGGTCCGAAGACGATGGAACTGGTGGGGGAAAATGGTTGTGGGAAAACCTCGGTATTAGAAGCGATTTATGAAGCAATGCAGGGGAAAAGTTTCCGGGCGGTAGATCGGGAAATTGTGCGGCGGGGCGCGGAATTTTACCGAGTGGAGTTGGAGTATGAAGACGGGCGAGTAGTGACGGTGGTTTATGATGCGAAAGCTGAGAAAAAGGAGTTTTGTGCCGAAGATAAGAAAATACGGAGGCTGTCGAAGAAGAATAAGTACCCGATAGTATTATTTGAGCCTGATGACTTAAATTTAGTAGGGAGCAGTCCGACGAGTCGGAGAAATTACTTTGATCGGATGTTTGGGCAGCTATCAGAGAAGTATAGTGTGGCACTCGCAAGGTATAATAAAGCTTTGAAGCAGCGCAACGAGTTGCTGAAGCAAGAAGTAGTAAGTAATGGGGATGTGTTTTCTTGGGATGTGATGTTGACAAAATATGGAGCGGAGTTGCGAGCTGAACGGGCGGAATTCGTGCGGAGGGTGGATGAGAAGCTGACTGAGGTGTATCGCTCGATTGCGGAAAATGTTGATGAAGTAGGGATGCGGTATGTGAGCGAGGTGGAAAATGAGAGTGAGTTTTTGCGAAAACTAGAGGAGGGGTTTGAACGAGACCGAGTATTGGGGCATACGAGTTTTGGGGTGCATCATGATAATTATGAGTTTGTGTTTAACGGAGTAAAGGCGGATGGTTCGGCGAGCCGGGGTGAGGTGCGCTCGATGGTAATAGCACTGAAATTTATTGAGGCGGCGATGGTGGCGGGAGAGACCGGTAAAATCCCAGTAGTGTTATTAGATGATGTGTTTTCGGAATTGGACGATGCACGACAGAAATGTTTGGTACGGAATTTTAGAGAGAATCAAGTCATCCTCACTAGTACGGCTAGTAAGGATGAGGGTGAGGGGTGCGTGAGGTTAGGAGAATAACGAATTAATTGTCGTTTTGTTGATAGAAATAGGAATAATTGTCGAGATTGTAGCCTTTCTCGGCCATTTTGGCTTTTACTGTATTGAGAGTCTCAGGGGTGAGAGTTGCTCTGCGTCCAGAGATAGCTAAGCAGAGTTGATTATCGCATTCTGAGGAATAAGTGTAGTTGATGGATATAGAATCACAGTTTGACCGCGTGGCTGGTTCACCGCAGATGGAAAATTGGATAGGAGTAATAGTCTCGATGGATAATTTTTTGATGAGTGCGTCTGCTGAATTGTCTTGGTCGGTGGTGAGATTTGAATTAACTTTAATTAGATCCCAAGATTGATAGCCGGAGTTTGTGAGTAAAATAGAAAGCGACTCTTGGTTTTCGGCTTTTTCATAATATTCCCAGTTATCATTGGTTGGGACGAGATAGGTGAAAAGTTGGTTGATTTTGTGTTTCTCTAACGGCAGGTTGATAGTTTTCGTCTGAAATCCGTCGGCTGAGATTGTAGCTGTAACTTGGTCTTGAGGTTTGGTCTTGAAAATGCTATTCTGATAGGTTTTGTCGTTTATGGTGATAGTTGCATTGGTAGGGGCGACTTGGATAACGAGGGTGGAGGAATGGAGGTAAGAGTAGACAAGAGCTACTGCAGTGATGGCTACAATGGCGATAATTGTCGTAATGATAATGAGTGGTTTGTAACTAGCGAATTTCTTCATCTTGGCTCCGATTGTTATAATGGTTTGCTAAATCGAGGATTGCTTGGGGAGTATCAGGAGTGTTGTAAGTCGTGAGAAGTAGGGTAGGTGTACCCATAAGTGTCCAGGAATTGTTTTGCTTCTTGAGTACGGCGCGATAAGGGAGATAATCAGTCTTGTCGGTTCCGGGGAGAGGAATGGTATTTTCGATAACGGTGTAATAATAGTCTCCCTCGCTATTGCCGGTTTGGACTTTAAGATTGGGTACCGTCTTGAATCCGGTTTTTAGGAAATTAACGGGGTCGGTTTCGTTGTTGTTTTGAAAATGATCTTCTAGAATATTAGTAAAATTATTGAAGATAATATTGTATTGGCTGACGGAAAGGTCTGGATTGAAGTTTTTTAGAGTCTCACAGGCGGTGTTTAATGCGATTGCGTTATCTTTTTCTTTGGGGTTGATGTTGATATTTAACTGAGTGTAGTCGGAATTAAAATCATAGGTGATACCGAAGAGGCCATTGTTGGGGTTATAGGGGAGATAAGTAATGATGGGAAAACTTTCCTGGAGCTTGGCGAGAGTGCGTTTCTCGGCGTCAAGCTCTTTTTCGTCAGAAACTACATGCTGAGTATTAGCTGAAATTCCAGATTCGCTGACTGGGGTGAGTTGGGTAATGATTTCGGAATTGTATTCGTTGATATTGATGTTGATAATCTGATAGATATAGCCATCGAGAAAGGCGAAGAAAACGTGATCTTCATTGGTGAGATAGACGGCGGAATTGTTGAGATTTTTATTATTGCCGTCGATAAAAACTTGCGCATTCGTAGGTTCGATCGCGATATTGACCTTGGTTTTACCGGAATGACTAAGAATAGTGATGACAGAGAAAGCCGCGATGATAATCAAAACTACAACCAGGATCGTGATTGGAACGATAAGTTTTTGTTTGTGAGCTGTGTTCTCCCAAGACATAGTGATTCCCTTTCTTTATTGATATGCGCCTGGCTCGTATTGACCGATTTCGAGGTAACTGAAATGCATTGGATCGAAAAGATTGCTGAAGTAACCACCCCAGTGAAAACCGTGTGCCTCCCAGAGTTTGATAATGTTGTCAGTAACGGCATACTCATTAGTGCCTGGGTTGTAGCCAGAGCCGGCGTAGTTGCCAGGTTGACGACCTGGGGAGGTGGCGGGGTTGTCGCCCCAGTTGATATCGATTGCTAGGCCCCAAGCATGTTTAGAGGGGGCGCCGCTAGGAAGAAGTTTCCAAACATAGGCACCAGTAGTACCGGTCTTAATTTTGAATCCAGCGTTGACCATGTCTTGGAAAGCGGCGGTGTATTCGGCGGCGAGTTTTTGGTGTACCGTGATTTTCATGGTGGTTTGTTGGCCGGATTCGTTGATGATTGGGACTTCAACGGTGGTGAGATATTGTTGCATTTGGCTGGGGCTAGTAGGGGCTCCATTTGGGAAGAGCCAGTTTAGGCGGTCGTCGTACGGAATGGCAGCAGCTTCACCGACATTGGTAGCATTAGTATTAGAATCTCCGGTGCCGCAAATATTAGAGGATGAACCTCCGGCGGAATAGTTACCAAAAGTTTGGACAATAGCTTGTCCTTCTGGGGTATCAATGAAAGCTTGGAGGGCGTCAACGGAATTCTTCATAGCACCAATGCTACCATATCCAGCGCCATTGATATTCCCTTGAACCCAAGTCGGTCCGATTTTTTCGAGATACTGCTTGGCGTCAGTAATGCCGAGAGCTTGATCGTGCACACCGTTAGTTAAAGTCTTGCCATACTGTTGAAAGCCTTCGCCGAGGTTTGCGCCTTGGATACTCGCTCCGCCCGCTCCGGTCCCAGGAGGGCAGCCGTTACCCCAGAAGTTGTTCTTACCACAAACACTATGAGGATCCTCGTAGCGCATCTGGACAAGGATGGCAACATAGGGAGCGCCGACGACGCTGCCGAGTTGATAAGCCAAGTCACCATAGTTCTCAAGTAGAGTTTTCATTGAGGCGGTGTCGGTATCGCTAAAGGTTGCGCCGGGCGGATCGAAATCGGTATATTGTTTGTCGGCGTTTTTGGCATTCATGATGCTAGCAAAATCTCTTGAACCTTTATTGTTACCAGTGTTAGGGCTAGCGCTGATATTTTTTGAATATTTCTCGTAAATTTCTTCAGCATTCTTGCGGCGGTCTGCGGCGGCTTGATAGTGGCTGGAACCTGCGCGTTGCTGGGCGTAGGAATCTATGATGGTGTCGGAACCGCCGACGGCGACTTCGACTTCTACTAAGAATAAATCAGCATAGCTCGCGGCTCCCGCAGCGCCAGATGTATTATCGGTGCGATTCAGGCCATCGAGGAAGGTGGAGAAGCGGGATTGTTTCACTAGGTAATCAAGCTCAATTTTAATGGCTTGATCATTGATGTCGGCGGGTGCTGTTTGCCCCCAATAGTCGCCAAGGGCAGAGACTTGGTCGATCATACTAGCTTCGGCGGTACGCTGACCATTATAAAGATAACCCCATTGTACGAGACCATAATAGTTTTTACCTGCGGTGTGGGCGTAAGGGTTGAAAGAGCCACCAGTTTCTGTCGAGAGGTTGCCCATAACTCCGGCAATGGCGGCGGCGTTGTTCGAGAAGCCAGAAATATTGGCACTGACAAAGTAATTCCAGACTTTGTCTTCATTGCTGTTACCACTTACGGTACCAGTAGAGCTATTGTAGCTACTACCGCTGCTTGAGCTACCGCAGGGATTGTAATAGTAGACACCGTTCGCATAAAGATCGTTGAGATAAGCATCTGGCATGTAGTAGGCAGAAGTCGGGATAGTGATTAGGAGCGCGAGAATGAAACTAAAGGTGACAGAAAGACTGATCTTTAGTTTTTGTTTGATTAGGTTCATACAGCATAGCTCCGGTTGCGAACGTCGGCGTAGATGACGTACTCGGCGATGATGGCTTCGCTGGCGTGACTGTCGGACTCAAAGTTTTTCTCGAAATCTTTGTAGCGGAAGTCGTAATCGAGCTTAGCGATGACTGCTTCCCCACTGAGCGTATCAGAAGCGGTGCCATCCATAGCAATACGCGTGTTGGCATCGTATTCGTTGAGGTAATTATAGTACCAAGCTACATCCATGACGAGTTGGGCATCATCTTTACTAAGGCCAGAAATGCGGGCGAGGTAGCCGGATGGGGTGTTGTCGAGAGGATGTTCGGCTTCGTATTCTTCAAGGTAGCTAAGGACAGGGTTTTGTGATCCCTCGTAAGCTCCGAGTTGTTCGAGGAGGCGTTGATCCTGAACGTAGCGTTGATAGTACTTAAATGTTTCCCAGTATGGATTTTGTGGAGTGTTGGAACAATATTGGCCGTTTGCCCAGTTAAGATGAGCTTCATCTTGGGCAGCATCGTAGATATCGGTTAATTCTCCGATAATTGGTAATGAGCCAAGAATCATGGTAACGGTGCCTCCTTTTTGGAGATCTCCAAGAATACCAGCATCAACAGCTCCATAAGGAGAGTCGCGATCATCGCAATAGGTAACGAATTTGGCAAGATCGCCGTTTTTATGGATTTTACAGTTCCCCTCTTCGTCACAATCCATTTGATCTTTAATAGCATTAATATAGTTAATATCGTCTGGGCTAATATCTAACGTAGATAGGTCAGTAGTTGTAATTGGGTTACAATACATGTCGCCCTTGACACCAATACTGTCAAGTAGAGGGCAATCGCCAAAGGTGAGAATGTAAGTATTTTCCCCATCGGCAAAGGCGTTTCCGGTGATATTGGCAATAGAGCTAGAAGTGGTGCGCATGAGATTCTTAACTTTGCCAACGAATTTAGTTGAGCTGGTGGTGCCGAATTTGTAAGCGATGCTGCCTAAGAAAGTGTTTTTTGATGTAATGTCGAATGGACTACGATTGTAGCGGTCGACTTCGGCATCCATGGCAATTACATCATTGTTAAGCTTGTTGTAAGCTAAAATAGCTTCTTCGGAAGATGGAGTTTGAGCGCTGCCGGTGCGACCAATGCGCGTATTGGAAGCGAAAGCGCCGCGAGCAAGGAGTTCTCCGCCAGGAATACCTATGGCGTTCGCGAAGATATTAGTAAAGAAAGCTTGAGCAACGGCCGGGATTAGAAAACTGAGGGCAAGGCTGAAAGCAGCGTTTGCTGCGACGCCTATGACGGCACTGAGAGCGTATGAAGCAATAGTACTGAGACCGAGTGTACCAATAGTAACAGCGATTGAAACAACAGCAGCACCAGTCTGTGCGATGGCGCAAGTATGGAAAGCTGCTGCAGTGGTAGTTACGGCACCACCGAGTACATTGATAGTGCGTTCAAGAGAAAAGTTGTTGGCCATTTTTGTATCGACGCTCATGCCGGTCATAATTTTTTGCATTCCGTTTGCTTCGATGGGGCTACCACTGATTTTTTTATCTTCATCAACCTCAACATGAAAACCGCTATTCTCTTCGGCCGTCGTAATGTCGCCAACTATTTTTGCGTTATTATAATCAGTATACTTTGCGTCTTTTGCGTCGGTGGTGAGAAAGTTTAGCATACTATTAATGCCGGATTCGCTACCGTAACCCATTTTCATTTTGCTGGGGTTTTCTGCGAGACCCATGAAGTAATTGATCGATTGGTATATTTCGTTGGCAGCGACAGCGATAGAAATCATATTGGCGAGTTTCATAAAGGTGCAGCCCCACTGGGTGGCTTGGCTGATAATACTGGATACTTTTTGGACTTTGCTACTACCAGCAACATTATCAATATAATCTTTAGCCTTACTGCGAGCGTCGCCATCGGTGCCGCTACTAGATGTACTATTAGTTTTGCGTTTTTCGACGGGTCTAGTTTTTTCTTCCCCGGTTTCTGGGTCGGTATATTTTTCGGTTTCGCTTTCTTTATAGCTAGTATCGGTGTCGGTTTTACTATTAATATCGGATTCTTCGGTCATAGTCTCGCGAAATTGTTTGGTATCAGTTTCGGCATCTCCGGATTGTTTGTAATCTTTGAAAGCGTTACGGCTAATACCGAGTTTACTGTAAATTTTATTGGCGATGTTGTCGAAGAATCCCATGATGCGTCCACGACGAGCGCGATTATAACTGTCACGGAATTCGACGTTGTCCTTGTAGACTTTTGCGAAATCATCTGCCTCAATTGTTTCGCCATCGAATTTCAGAACGCGGCCTTTGCCACGACCTTCGACTTCAATACCATTACGGGAAAGATTGTTTTTGAATGTGCCAGTCATAGCGGCGTATTTTTTGGATCCAGTCCATGAGGTAGAGACGACTTCATCACCTTTCATCATGAATTTGACGAGACGGGTAGTCCTAGCAGAATCAGAGGCGTATTGTAGGTCTGTCATTTCAGTGACAACTTCGTTAAAGGCGGGCGCAAGGAGGGAGTTTGTACCGCTAAGAAAGGCGCCGCCACCGGTCATGAGGGCGAGAGTAAGGATAAGACCAGCAAAACCTTTTTTACGAGCGAGAAGCCAGCCGCCTTTTTGTTTCTTACCTTTCGTATCTTCCTTAGATCGACCGGTACCGCGATAGTAAGACTGTTCGCCACTGGAAATGGCGCTGTTTTCAGCCTCTCGTAATGCGGTTTCTGCGGGCATAGCTTACCGTTTATCTCCTGGACGGGTCGTGATGAGTTGCTCTTCGGTCTCGGAAGCGATGATCTGGATATGGACGTGGTTAGCGCCAGCAAAGAAGAGGCCTTGGCCGACTGGGAAGTTGGCGAGGCGTTTTTTCTCTTCGTCGGTGAGTTTAAATACATCGCTCAAGACGTCAACGGCGCTAGCGCTTTGTTTGAGTAATAATTGCATACTCGAGTTGGCGACGATTGCGCGTCCCATCTTGCTACTCATGAAGTCCTCAACGTCTTGGGTAATGGTAGTCAGACCGAGATAGTATTTGCGAGCGCGTTTCGCAAGACTGAAGAGGAAGTTGGCGGAATCGTCGTATTTCATGAGCTGCCAGGCCTCATCAACGATCAGGAGGCGGCGTTTCTGCTCGGCGCGGACGACGTTCCAGACGTGGCTCAAGACAATGTACATAGCGACGGGTCGGAGTTCGTCCTCGAGGTCGCGGATATTGAAGACGACCATGCTGTTATTAATGTCCACGTTGGACTGTTGCGAGAAGATGCCGGCAAAAGTACCAGTCGTGTATTTGCGCAAGCGCTGAGCGAGTTGTGGACCGGTGCCGCCCATGTGGAGGAGGGTATCGTAAAGATTGATGATGGTCGGAGGGGTGCTTTGGTGGGTAAGCGGATCGCTAGTAATACCAGCACGAGCATAAGTATCAATCAGGGCTTGGTCAAGGTCGGCTTCCTCGTTAGCGGTGAGACCGACTTGGCCGGCGACGGAACCACCGAGCATGAGGCGGAAGAGACCATGAAGAGTGACTAAATTAGCGCGTAGGGCGTCATTGGCATCTTCGTTGTCGACGACTTTTGGCAGATCGAAAGGATTAATCCGAACGTCGGAGTTAAGACTGAGGCGGATATAGCTACCACCGACGGCGTCGCAGAGTTTTTGATACTCGTTTTCTGGGTCGATAATGATAATCTCGGCGCCGAGCATCATAGAGCGGACAGCTTCGAGCTTGACAGCGAAAGATTTACCAGCACCAGACTTCGCGAAGACGACGAGGTTGGCATTTTCCAGACTGAAGCGGTCGAAGATTACGAGGCCATTATTATGCATGTTGACACCATAGAGAATGCCGTTTTCTTGAGTAAGGTCGGCAGAAGTGAATGGGAAGCTGGTGCTGATGGCGCCAGTGTTCATGTTACGACGAATCTGGAGCTGGTCGGTACATTGCGGCATGGTACTGTTCATTCCCTGCTCTTGTTGGGAGCTGGCGACTTTACTAAAGACCATTTGTTGACCGAGGAGGGTCTCGATTTTGTGCTGGACGAAACTGAGCTCTTCAAGAGAGTCGGCCCAGAGCGTAATATAGAGACCGAAACGGAAGAATTTCTCGGCACCGACTTGGAGTTTGTCGCGGAGCTCCTCTGCGTCGCTAATGGCAGCTTCGAGCTCTGGGTCACGAATTTTACCCTTTTCGGCGTTGACGCTATAGCTAGCCTCGAGCTGGGTAACCTTCTTGCGGAGGTTTTTCATGACGACGGTGGTTTCGACAGGATAGATGTACATAGAGACATCGAGAACTTCGTCGATGTTGATCAGACCGGAAATCCAGCCGGTATAAAGGGTGCGGGGGTAGCCATAGACGTAAATCGTGCGACCGTATTTAGTACCGAGGCGGAAATAACTCGAATGAATTTCAATACTGCTCGGGGAGATGAGATCACGGAGAGTGGTAATTCCCTGCTCGAAAGCACGCTGGATTTCGGCTTCTTCGGCGGCTTGTGATTGTGCGGCAATAGCAGCGGCATCGGTCGCGGCGGCTCTTTTAGCTTTTCGTCCCATATTATTTGACTCCCTTCTTGACATAGGTGGTTGCTAGTTTGCTAAAATCGACGAGAGGCTCACGGACGGCAGTATCGGGGTTGTTGAAGTTGTAGAAGAGCTGGCTGAGCTCTTTGGTGTTGAGACGGACGGATTGGATGCCGATTTGGAAGAGACCGGAGATGACGGATTCGACACGGTTGTTGAGTTCGTCGATCGCTTTATTATAAGTATCGCGGTTGATGCGGGTAACGCCGGGATTCTTATTCTTGCCGAAAGCTTTGAAGAGGTTTTTGGTTTGCTCGACGGCGCGCTCGAGGTCGGCTGAGCCATAATATGGAATGACGACGAAGAACGATTTGTCCATAATATTAGCTTCTTGGGAAAGAATGTCGATAAAGTTGATGTAGTCGTCCATAAGGACGCCGAGCAACATGTTGTCGTTGTCGCGGCGGAGCTTGGTGAGTTTTTCGATATACGGGCCGATGTCGACGCGTTGCGAGCGGACGAGGATTTGGACGGTGAAATTAAGCGAGTTGAGGAAGTTCTGGTAGCTATATTCGACACCCTCGCGCTCTTGCTCGGACATGAGGTCGAAGTTGATAGATTGGCAAGCGACGACGGCGCGGAAAGAACCATCTTTCATAATGACGAGACTGTCGCGAAGCTCGGAAAATTGGAGGGTAGCTTGGGTAGAAATTGGAGTCTCGATGACTTTGGGGGCTTCAGGGGCAGCAGGTGCAGCGGGCTGTCCGGCAGGCTGAAGAGGCTGCTGGGCTACATAAGCAGGTTGTTGTGGCATCATAACTGGTTGTCCATTGACAAACATGGCGGGCTGCTGTGCGACCGGTTGGATTCCGGCTGCGGGAGTCTGGACTGGGGCTTGGGGCGGCATCATATTTGCAGGCATAGGTTGAGGAGTAGGCATAGCGCCGGGGACAGCTTGAGGCTGACCAGTAGGCGGGACTTGTGGGGTGGGGCTTGGGATAGCGTTATTTTGTGGATTCATAATACTCCTTAATGTAATGGTACATAGACTTCACTTTCGTTTTCTTTGCGGATACGATCGGCTTGTTGTTCGATAGTTTCGACGGAAAAATCGGGGTTGTTGGCAAGTTCGGTCATTTGAGCAGTCGCAGCAGGAGGAATAGTGGGTTGGACGATGACGTCTGACTCGGGGCGATTAGGAGAGAGAGGCTGGATAACTTTTTGGCCACCGATCTGCGCCGGAGCGAGCGGACGGTCGGGGTTGTAGGAAGAGTTTTCGATAGCAGTGCGCATTTGATTGACAACTTCGGCATGATGTTCTTGCTGCTCTTTCGTAATGAGATCGCTGAGGCGAGTTGTACCGGTATGGTCGAACATATCGGTCGTATTGTAGGCTTCGGCGTAGAATTCATCGCGCATGGGGGAATTGGCGTTTTTAATAGCGTAACCCTCGGTATCGACGATATTGGCGAGAAAAGAGAGGCGATGGCTGGCTTCTTCTTGGGTAATGTCGCGGACGCGGTTTTCTTCAACTTTTTTCGGGGCGGTAATGAGAATCGTTGATTCGCTCTGGCCAGGGATCCAGAAGCGCCGATTAGGCTTCAGATAGAAAGAGACGATAGCGGCGAGATAGGTCTCCATGGGTTGGTCTTTTTTAAGAGGGAGCGCGAGAATAGCAAAGAAAATAGCAACTGGCACCGGGATAATAGCGAGGAGCGGGAAAACCTGAAAGAGGGCGACAGCAAGAACGATCGCGCCACCGACGATCATAAGGTAGATGAATTGTCGAAAAGAAAACGGACCGAGCAGCTTATCGTCGGCTTCGACATCTTGCGGTACCTTATAACTAGCCATACTTTTATTTTATCATACGATGAGCAAAATGAGGATATTTGCCCACCAAAATTTCACCTCCCTATGGGGTATAGGATACACGGGGGGGAGGTGAAAAGTCAAGGTTTGGGGTTAGATATTATAGGTGCTGTTTGTGATAGCGATGACGTTTTCGTAGAAGTCGCGGATGGCTTCGAGATCGCCATCGAGGTCGGTTACGTCATTAATCGCGTCGTAGGTGGAATGGTAATTGTCGGAAAGCGCTTCGTCGATAGCAAGCTCAAGGTCGCTCATAGGACCATAGTCGGAGAGTGGACTGTGGTTCTGGAAGTAGAGCTTCACACTGGCGCAGATTTCGCGTAGGTCGCTAGAGGATTCAAAGATAGACATGAGTTCTTGCGCAGCCGTGTTGTAATCAACGGTGTAGCCGTCGGCGTATTTGGACTGGATGAGGTCGTGGTTGAAAGCGTCAATCCCGCCGTTTCCGCCGCCGCCGTTTCCGCCGCCGCCGTTTCCGCCGCCGCCGTTTC
>CAZFZV010000005.1:0-52279 GCA_964523355.1 uncultured Candidatus Saccharibacteria bacterium
ATTGCTACGGACAAAAGCCAATGGTAGTTTAACGATATTGGTGGCGCCGGATTGGCCGGTCTCAGCACCATACTTGGATAGTAAGTTGTAGAAACTTCCACTAGTGCCATTATTCGCTGTTCCAGACAGGGGCAATACCCAGTTCTTATCCGTATCCGCACCAGCAGGACAGATAGATGCAGACGCGTTCTCACCATCAGTCGTGAGCGCCGCCCCAGTCCCCGCAGTAGCAGTATTATATTGGTAGTAGTTGCCCTTGGTTAAAATAAATTTTAACCAAGGGCCGTTTTAGCCATAAGGGGAATGAAGACGCACAACGGCGTCTTCCAGATAGAGTACCTCTCCTAATACTCTATATTATAGCACACAACTTCGCGCTAAAGCGGCAAAACTCTACTTCTCTTCTTCCTCATCAGGTAGCACAATCCCCAAACTCGCCACCGAGTCACCATCGTTCAGGCGCATAATTCTCACTCCTTGCGCCGCTCTACCCAAAGTCGGAATTTCTTTCACCGCCACCCGTATCGCCTGCCCCTTATTTGACATCATGATTACTTCCGAAGCAGCCGGATCCAAAGTATGCACTGCAACAATCGGACCAGTCTTCGCCGTCACACTCGCCACCTTTATGCCTACCCCTCCGCGCTTATGTACCGGGAAGTTCTTCGCCTCTGTTGCCTTACCATAACCGTTAGCCGACATAACTAACAGCTTCTGCCCCTCATCTCTTACAATATCCATCCCGACAATCTCATCTTTCGGCCGCAAGCGGATCCCCCTCACGCCTTTCGCACTCCGCCCCATACTACGCACATCTTTCTCATTAAAGCGCATTGCCTGCCCCGCCGAAGTCGAAATTACTACATCATTCTCGCCAGTTGTCTCCTGAATCCACATCAATTCATCGCCCGGGTCGAGTTTAATCGCAATCATCCCATTCGCGCGCAAATTCAAAAACTCCTTCACTGCCGTTTTCTTGATCGTTCCCTTCTTTGTCGTCATGAACAGATAGCCACTTGGATCCGCCCCCTGCTTGACGATACTTGTCACTTTCTCATCCGGATGCATATTGAGCAAATTCACCGCCGCCGTACCTTTTGCGGTCAACGACGCTTGCGGCACCTCATAGGCTTTCATCCGGAAAATTCGTCCTTGATTCGTGAAAAACAACAAATAATCATGCGAACTCGCCGTCACAATCTGTGCAATCACATCCTCATCTTTGGTCGTCATCCCGCGCTTACCCTTACCACCTCGGTTCTGCCGCTTGAAATCGCCTTGTGACACCCGCTTCGTATACCCCTCAAGCGTCATCAGAATCACACTTTCCTCATCCGGAATCAGCTCTTCCTCCGAGAACTTCCCTACCTCATGATTAATAATCTTGCTCCGCCGCGCATCGCCAAACTTTTCTTTCATCGCGATCAATTCTTCTTTCACAACCCGCAAAATCTCACTCTCGCTCGCCAAAATCTTCTCATATTCGGCAATTTGTTTCAGCAATTCATTCAATTCATTCTCAATCTTATCGCGCTCCAACCCCTGTAGTCTGCGAAGTTGCATCGCTAAGATTGCTGCTGCCTGGATTTCGGACAGCCCGAACCGTTCCATCAAACGCTTATCGGCGTCATCATAACTCTCTCGAATCGTCTTAATTACTTCATCAATATTATCCAGCGCAATCTTCAACCCCTCGAGAATATGCGCTCGCTCTTTCGCTTTCCGGAGGTCATATTCCGTCCTGCGACGCACTACTTTCTGCCGATGTTTAATAAATTCCGCTAAAATTTCTTTCAAACCCAAAATCCGCGGCTGCACCCCATCGACCAACGCCAACATATTATAATGGAACGTCGTCTGTAGCTGCGTCATTCGATACAACTGATTCAAAATCTTCTTCGGGAAAGCATCTTTCTTCAATTCCACCACTACCCGAATCTTCCCGCGCGCACTTTCATCCCTAGCATCCGCAATATGATCAAGTTTCTTCGCCAAGACCAGCTCCCGTACTTTCTCAATGAACCCCTCCTTACTCATCCCGTACGGCACTTCCGTAATCACGATCTGATACCGACCATTCTTCTTCTCTTCGATATTTGCTACCGCCCGAATCGTCACCGACCCTTTCCCTGTCGCATAAGCCTGCTTCATCGGCGCACCACCATACACTTCCGCCCCCGTCGGAAAATCTGGCCCCTTGACATGTTGCATCAGCCCATCCAGGCTAATCTCCGGATCATCAATCTGCGCAATCGTCGCATCAATCACCTCTGTCATATTGTGTGGCGGAATATTGGTCGCCATCCCAACCGCAATCCCCATCTGCCCATTCAGCAAAATATTCGGCACCGCCGCCGGCAATACCACCGGCTCTTGCTCACTACCGTCAAAGTTATCCCGAAAATCCACCGTTTCTTTCTCAATGTCCGTCAGCAACTCCGCGCCCACCTTATCCATGCGCGCCTCAGTATACCTCGACGCCGCTGCTTCATCACCATCCATCGAGCCGAAGTTACCCTGCCCCTCGACCAGAGTATAGCGCATCTTCCAATTCTGCGCCAAATTCACCATCGCATCATAAATCGACGAATCGCCATGCGGATGATACTTACCCATCACCTCACCCACAATCCTTGCCGACTTCACCGTTGCATGTGGCGCTTTCCAGCCATTTTTATTCATCGCATATAATATACGCCTGTTCACTGGTTTCAACCCATCCCGCACATCTGGCAACGCCCGGTCAATAATCACTGACATCGAATAGCGCAAGAAATAACTTTCCATCGTACTCTCGACATCGCGCTTCTCAATACCGTCTACAACTTCCCCCTCAACCAGCTCTCCCCCCACCGTCAAATCTTTCTTGGCGTCCGCATCCAACTCTTCCGGCTTCATTCCCTCATCTTTCACACCATCTGCCATCTCTTACTCCTTTCCTTAAAAGTCCAGCTCATCAAGGTCAACTGTCGCCGCCCCTGCCTGAATAAAGTTTTTACGCAAATCGACCTGATCGCCCATCAACTTCGTGAACACCGCATCACATTTCTCTGCATCCTCAATATGCACCTGTACCAGAATCCGATTCTCTGGGTCCATCGTCGTCTCCCAAAGTTGCTTCGCATCCATCTCGCCCAAACCTTTGAACCGGTTCTGCGCCGTATACCCTGCTTGCTTAAATCTCTCTTGTGTCGGATCAACTTTCACCCCGCTCTTCACCCTCTCATCAATCTTCTCGCTCAATTTTTTCTCCAGCGCCACTTCATCATAAACATAATCAATCTTCCGATTGTTCCCCGTCCCTTTCGTCAAGCCAAACAGCGGCGGCTTCGCCAGATAAACATGCCCCGCCTTTATCACCTCCGGCATATATCGGAAAAAGAATGTCATGAGCAACGTCGCAATGTGCAAACCATCAACATCGGCATCCGTCATGAAAACAATTTTGTCATATCTTAGCCCCCCGAGGTCAAACTGATCGCCAATCCCTACTCCGAGTCCTTTAATCAAACTCACCAATTCCTGATTCGCCAACATCTTGTCCAACCGCGCCCGTTCTGTATTCAACACCTTACCGCGAAGCGGTAGAATCGCCTGAATCTTCGGATTGCGTCCCTCTTTCGCGCTACCCGCCGCCGAGTTACCCTCTACGATAAATAGCTCACACTCGCTCCGGTCGCGGCTCGAACAATCCGCCAGCTTACTCGGTAAATTCAGCCCCTCAAATGCACCTTTCCGAATCACATTATCTCGCGCCGCCCGCGCTGCTTTCCGCGCCCGCGCCGCCAGCGTCGCCTTACCGATAATCTTCTTCGCAATCGCCGGATTCTCCTCGAGATAATACCCGAAATACTCCGTCATCACCTTATCGACATATCCGCGCACCTCTGGGTTCCCCAGTTTATTCTTCGTCTGTCCCTCAAACTGTGGGTCCGGCAGCTTCACCAAAATCACCGCCGTCAGCCCCTCCTTAATATCGTCGCCTGTCAAATTCGGTTCTTTCTCTTTCAACAAACCATTCTTCCGCGCGTAATCATTCACCACCCGCGTCATCGCCGTCCGGAAACCGACCACATGCATCCCCCCATCCGGCGTCAAGACGTTGTTCGCAAACGGCTTAATCGTCTCCGCATACGTATCATTATATTGTAGCGCCACCTCGACTTCCGAATCCTCAATCTTCTTCTCAATATAGAAAATATCATCCGCCAAGACTTCCTTCCCCTCATTCAGCCGCCGTACGTAGCTCCGAATCCCGCCCTCAAAATAAAAACTCTCGCGCGCGCCATTTCGCTCATCACGCACCGTAATTAGAACGCCTTTCGTCAAATACGCCTGGTGCCGCGCATAATTTGAAATCCAATTATAATCAAAAGTCGTCGTCTCCTTAAAAATCGCCGCGTCCGGATAAAACGTAATCGAAGTCCCCGTCCCTTTCGTCTCGCCAATCACTTCCAGCCCTGCGCCGACCGTCTTCCCACCATTCTCAAACTCAACATGGTGCACCTTACCATTCTTGCGCACCTCGGCAATCATTTTCGTGCTCAGCGCATTCACCACGCTCGAGCCTACACCATGTAACCCCGAAGAAACCTTATATCCGCCCCCACCGAATTTACCGCCCGCATTCAAGACCGTCAGCACCGTCTCGAGCGTCGACTTCTTCGTCTTCGGATGAATATCTACCGGAATCCCGCGCCCGTTATCGTCCACCCGAATCCCACCATCCGCCAAAATCGTAATATCAACTCGCGTACAAAATCCAGCAATCGCCTCGTCAATCGAGTTGTCCGCAATCTCTTTTAACAAATGATGTAGACCATCAAAACCCGTCGAACCAATATACATCCCCGGCCGTACCCGGACATGCTCCAGCCCATCTAACACCTGAATCTGTGAACTATCGTATTCGTGCCCATCACTTGTTTGTTTTGCCGACATAGAGTTACCTCAACTTATTTACCTCTATATCTTACCGCACTTTCCCTATAAAATCAACCCCCATAAGCGAAATAAACGATTCAGGAATATAGACGACGCCAGTTTGGAGCTAATACAAGGCAAAGTCGAGCAGCGGAAGGAGCGGTATTATACATACCGCGACTGAACAGCCGCAGACTTTAACGCAGTAGTAGCCCAAAATGGCAAGTCTAAAGCTCGTCCCAAAGTTCTTCTAAGGCAATAAACCCCGCATTCGGATCCCCCTCCTCTTTCGCGCCCGTCTCCGCACCATTCTTCCTCACTGTACTCGGCAAAAACGGCATCGCCTTATCTCGCACCACCTGCGCCAAAAACATGTTCAACGCCCCACTCATGCTAATACCCATATCCTCAAAAATTTTCTCCGCTTTCTTTTTCTGCACCAACCGCGTCCGAAAAGTTATCGACGTCATTTTTTCCGTCGCCGCCACTTTCTTCACTTCCTGCGGCTGTGCCTCCACCCCTGTCTCTACCCTAGTCTTTTTCGCCATCTTAATTCTTCCTTCCCTTTTTCTAATTATAATACATCGTCAATACAATTACAATACATATACATTACATTTGCCATACATTGTACATACAATGTCTTACATACTTCATTTTTCACTGTTTTCAGAGCCTCTCACCCATACATACAATGTTAATACATTCTACATACAAATTATAGCATATGTACATACAAAATACTAATAATGTCTTACAGCATTTCCTCGCAAAATTCTTATGTTTCTGAACAAATTTTTCGCACCAAAAACTCACCAACCTACCATGTCAGTGCATCAAACTCACTAAACATCACTGCCTGCGACAGCAATCTTCAGTTTTCCTCACACTCTATTTATTTGCTACTATCATACCACACTTCTTATGCTTTTTATAAAAAAGCGGCTCATCCATTCCCTCTTTCCTCACTCGCTACTTACCAGGGTAGAGGCAGCGGAGGGGGCGACCATAGTAGCGGACGCCGTAGTCGGACGGACCGACGCCGGTAGGGTAGAAGTACAGGTAGTAGGCCCAGGCAGACGTACTAGCCGTACGCGACCAACCGTAGCCGCCGAAGCCGACGAGGTTAGTAGAACCGGTATTGATATCGACGCCGCCGCTACGGACAAAAGCCAATCCGGCGCCACCAATATCGTTGGGTAGCGTCTTCCGTTGGCTCAGTCTCCCCCCTCAGCTAATCTACCCAAGAAAAAGGCGCGTCTGATTCAATTCAGTATCGCGCACGCCCTTTCTATCAAAATTATATCAAAATGCTATTTTATTACAACCACCTCCCGCCTTACGTAAATTATTCTGAAACGTCCTCTTTCCATTTCCAATCGGGCTTTTCAACTCCTACTCTACATTTTTAATCTTCACATCTGCGCTTTTTATCGTCATTGTGCGCCGTATAAATTCCACATTGGTCTCAAAGAAGTGCGCCAGGATCAATGCCGCCGACAGCTCGTGTGTCTCTGGATAAGGGTGTACATCTACAGGAATAATCACCTGACATTTTTTCATATAGTCACCCTACCACAAATGAAGAGGCATATTGAAACATTTGTATCTAGTATCAGTATCACCAACTTGTATACTGCGTACAAATTGAACCGGCCAATCCGGCGCCACCAATATCGTTAAACTACCATTGGCTTTTGTCCGTAGCGGGTGGGTTAATGTTGGGTCTGGGGCAGTGTGGGGCGTTGGCAACAACGGCTACGGTTGGTCGCGTACCGCTAACTCGGCTACCATCGCCTACCTCCTGTACTTAAGCCCTACCAACGTCGATCCGTCCGTCAGCGGCGACCGTTGGGTCGGTCGCTCCCTCCGCTGCCTCTACAAGCTTACCTTACAAACCTCCCTCCTAGTCCTTAGATACTATGGGTATTATAGAAGAGCTTTGAGACTTTACCTGATGGTTTGTTATTTTGAACCATGGAGCTTGACTCCTCAGGCGAACGCGGGTCGGAATTAGCGCGCAAAGCGCGCTAATGACGAGAGCGTTCCCTTGGTGAAAAGTAACAAACCATCAGGTCAAGTCTTCAGAATACTATATGCCGGTTTCTAAGGGCTAGGAGAATGGCTATAGAAGAATAAGGTCAGAGCCCCCTACAACCTCACCTCACTCAACTCCTGCCCCTCCACACAGACTTCCCCCTCATATGCCTTCTTCAAATCATCCGTATTATACTCATCGCACTCCAATGCCATCTGCGTCGCTCTAAACCATTGCCACGGCGCATCAGGGCTTACACGATACCACAACCCTACCGCGCCGATAACTCCGCCAGTCATAGTCTGATATGGAGAATTCTTACTGTCTTTAATATCCAAATTATCTGGATCCAAGCTCAAAGTATCTCCCTCCGGGAAGCCTGATTCCAACGCCACCCGATTCGAGAACTCCGCCGTCTTTGCGTCAAACCAAGTCGTCCATGAGCAGCTAATCGCCGCACCCGGATACGAACCACCCAACGCACAGATCATCCCGTCATCATTCATAAACTCTAAACGACCATCACGCTGCTTAAAACCCCGCTCCTTGAGCCATGTTTCAATCCTGCCCGGTAAATCTGATAAAATCACATCAATAAACTCATCTCGATGAGGCATTTCGGTACTCCCCCACGCATTCGGACCTACGCTCAGACCGTAATAGCGCTCCAACGGCACTGCAATCTTCATCCCCTCTGGCTGATACGCTATCGGAAATCCATCCGTCGTATCATAGACTTTTACAATCTCCGGCGGCAACTTATTCCCAACTTCATTTTTGATATCAAACCAATCCGGTATCTGATCCGCCAAATCCGCCAACAGAGTCTTTACCTGTTCCTCTTTCTCTCCGTCTTTCTCCGCCACTACCGTCATCGTCTCCCCCGCTTCATCAACAATCTCCGCCTTTTCCTCTGTCACTGCTTTATTATCTACCTGCCCTCTAGTTACCATTCCATACACCCCAAATCCCGCTCCAGCCAGCATCAATACCGTCAACACCACGATCGCCACCACATACGGCCTCCTACGCACCAATTTCGAGTGTTTTTTCACACTCGTCGTCACCTCCGCGCTGCTACCGCCTCCATTTTCTACCTTTGCGCTCTTTTCTGTATTTTCCATTTTTCTCCTTTCTACTTTTATTTTTATGACAAATGTCTTACATCTGCATTACACTGTACATACAATGTCTTACATTACCTCACCTTAAACACTGTCTCATCCGCCTTTTCCTCCACCTTATCCGCCTTTGGCTCGAGAATCTCGTCCGCTTCTACCTCCTCAAGCTCAACCTCTTCCTCCTTGTCAGCGTTCATTTCTGCCTTTTTCTTCTTCCAACTCTCCAGAAAACCGCCACCCGCTTCCGGCGCTGGCGCCGCTGGTCGCGTCTTCCACCTCTCTTGGATCTCTTGCTCGACTTCTGCCCGCGATCGCCCATACCTTGCCGCCGTATAAGCTTTCATACTTTCCATCAGCTGCGCATTCGGCTCCCCCATCGGCGGCAACAACTTCATCGTAAACGGCGCACTCGGAATGTTATACATCATCACCGTCGCAATCGCCTGATAATTCCCCTGCTTATGTAAATCTTCCGCATTAAACACCGGCGTAAACGCTTTCTCCATCAGCTCCGCATCCGTTACCCCCAGCCTACCCGACATAATCGTCCCGACGTTCCCCAAAATCCCCTCCCGGATTTTATCGGTAAGCTGCGTCATGAACTGGTTCGCAAGGAACAAGTTCAACCGATATTTCCGCGCCTCACTCAAAATCGACTCAAAACTCTCCGTCGCGAAATTCTGAAACTCATCGACAAAGAGACAAAAATCCTTCCGTTCGTCCTCTGGAATATCCGCCCGACTCATCGCCGCCTGCTGGAATTTCATCACCAATATCATACCGAGCAAATTGCTGTTAATATCGCCCAGTTTCCCTTTCGACAAATTCACCAGGAAAATCTTCCCCTGATCCATCATCTCGCGCACATTGAACCCACTCTTTGCCTGCCCCAAGATATTCCGCATAATCGTATTACTGAGGAACGGCCCCCACTTCGACGAAAACCACGTAATCACCTCCCCAGCATCATTCGATTTCTGGCTCGCCGGGAATTCTTTCGTCCAATAATCATACACCGCCTTATCTTTGACGTATTTCAGCTTACTTTTCACAAACTCCGGATCAGTAAAACACTGCGGAATATCGATAAACGTCGCCCCGTTCGGGTCCGCCATCAGCAGCAGCGCCGCATTCCGGAACATATGTTGCCCCCGCGGGCCGAAATACCCCTGATTATTCGGGTCAAACAGGCTCGTCAACATCGAAATCCCCTCTTGGACGATGAAATCCTTCTGGTCCTCAGTCTGATACTCAAACATATTCATCCCAATCGGATGCTCAATATCCGCCGGCTCAAAATACACTACATCGTCAATTCTCTCCTCCGGCACTTTCGACAGCAATAGCTCCGCCGCATCCCCGTGCGGGTCAATAAATGCAAATCCGCGCCCGTCCAACATATCCTGATATGCCACATTTGTCAGCAAGACCGACTTACCCATACCAGTAGACCCAATCACATACGTGTGCCGCCGCCGGTCATTTTCGCTCAACCGAATCTCTTTCTGTACTCCCCGGAACTCATTCACCCCGAGCAAAACTCCCTCATCTACCAATTTCGCCGGTCCATCGACCTGCTTCGTCGCCTGGCGTTGCACCTGCGAAGTCGGAATTGCATTCTGCGCCGGCAAATGAAAAATCGACGCCAGCTCAACGCTATTTAATATATTCTCCTTCGTTCCCTGCGGGAAAAGCCGAAAAATATAATCCACCGCCAATTTTCGCGGATCTTTCAACATATCATATTGAAAACCATTATAACTTTGCGAATCGAACTGCGAAAATGCCGCCACTAAGCCCGACAGCATCGCCTCCGAACGTTCTTTCGTCGCCGAGCTTGCCACCACCCGCACCAACGTCTCAAACCCCGGATATTTTGTCTTATTTTCAATCGCACCAATTTCTTCCTGCTGTAAATTCGTCAACGTTTCTTTTTGCTCATCATGTTCCGGCGGATGGACAAAAGCCTGTACAAAATCTTTGATCACCATCAACGCGCCCGTCGCGATTTTCTTGCCCGCTGACACGCTTTTCTTCCCATCTTTTATATTTTGTACCCAGTCGGTCGATTTTTTTGTCCAACCTCCATCCGTCGGCCGGAACAACATCTGCATCGCCAACCCCTCACCATTCTTCGTCACCGACATCGCGTTCAAAATCGCCAAACTCGCGTCGCGTTGCGTATCTTCGTATGTGCTAATTGGATATACAAACTCCTTTTTCAGCCGCAGCTCACCGCCCGCAATCTGCTCAGTCGTAATCTCCTGCGCAAAGATACTGTCCTGCTCAATCTCCTCCAACCGCGCCGACGGATACGCCGAAATCACTGCTTGTTTTACCGTCTCCGTAATCACCGCTGGCACCATCGCATAATATTTAATCAGCCCGTTCGTCGCCACAATTTCAAAAGCAATGTGTCGCTGACCAAAAACCTTACTCCTAAACCCTTTGGTCAACGTCGATGCAATAATCGAATACATCACCTGCGCCTGGCTCAACGCCTCGTTCGTCACGTCTCGCTCATCCCTACCCCCGCCTTGAATGTCATCCGTCGACGGTGGCAAATGAATTAGCATCGGCACCATCTTCAGCCCCCGCTCATAATTCTTCGCCCGTCGCTCTTTGTTCAAATGCACACCCCAAAACATCCCTGCTACAAACACTACCACCCCGACCACAACTATCGCATAAAACATCAGTTTCGGTCTCCAATCTTCCGGTTAAATACTCCCAGCGTTGTATTCACCCCTTGCCGATACAGCCGTTCTAGGTCGCTCGGCCGAAAACTTTTCTGCCCTACCAGCTTGTCGACTTCCGGCGCCACCATCTTCGCCACGCCCTCCTGATTTTTCGCGACAATCCGATTTTCAAAAGCCAAGCCCATTCCTGCCTCATTCCGCGCATCTTCCAAATCATCCGCCAAACGCTCTCGTGTCTGAATCTTACTTTCTTCCCCTACAAACTCCCGCGCTTCTGTCAGTTCCCGCTCATCGCGCGCCAATTCCTGCTCACCCAACTGCTGCAGCTGCTCCCAGCCAGTCGTCTGCTCCTTATCGGTCGCTTGATTGATTTCCGCCGTCAAATCCCGCGCTCGCACCCGCTCCTGACCTCGACTACCATTATCCATGTGCTTATTTTACCATAAAATAAGTGTTCAAAACCATTTTCATCAAATCCAAAGGACGAGATTATCGTGGAATTAGTTGAAAGCAAGCACTCCTAGGGCGAAGTTATCGTCGAGTTAGTGCTAGGAGACGGTGCGGAACGCAAGGAAGCTGGGCTTAGCGCCCTGCTTCCGCGCACCGCAAACCGTCGACAACGCAATAACCGACGAGAATGAGTCCTACTTCTTACTAACGAGAAAACATCCAAGTAATACGAACGCCACCGTCAACCCCACCGTCAGCAAACTCATCGACCCCATTGACTGTGCCAGCATCAGCATAATCGGCCCAAACGCCACCACCGCCGCATAAACATATTCCTTTTTACTATGCTGCGACCGCGTCAACCGCGCAAAAAACCGCACCAGAGCCAGTGCGATCCCAAACATCAGAATATAAAATGTTGTAAAAAATACTAAAACCCCGAAAGGTCCCACTCCCACCGGCGTTGTAAAATTCAACATTACCAACAAAATCACTGCAGCAAACAAACTCATGACCGACGCTAAGTGTTTTGGCATAAGCTCATTATACCACAAAGCCTTATGGTCGAAGTAACCATCTTTCGTAAATCCCTCATTTTTTCGTCACAAACCGCCACTGTATCAGTTCCAGTAATTACGACAACACCTGCATGATGCTTACTTCTCCCAAATTCCCCAGGTCTACCCGCCTGGTTTGCTAGGGGTAGTCTCTCTATCCTACCCCAAAAAGACTCTCGGATAGACACACCACTTCCTCACGGAGTCCGCTGTGTCTATTCCGGGCGAGAATGGGTGAGTTATCTGGCGTTAAAAACATTGTTACTTTGGGCCACAACTCTGCCCATCCTCTATTGTTG
The DNA here is from genome assembly GCA_964523355.1 of uncultured Candidatus Saccharibacteria bacterium. Lineage (GTDB taxonomy): Bacteria > Patescibacteriota > Saccharimonadia > Saccharimonadales > Saccharimonadaceae > Nanosyncoccus. The sequence goes on from CAZFZV010000005.1 coordinate 12,088, forward strand.
ACCGCTCCACATATCGTGGGGCATACGTCCTGATTGGTCTCATTCCCTGTTATATTTAATTTCAATGTACGAACAGTGGATGATTCCAACGCGCTTACGATTGATTACCTCTGACAATTCATGGTTCAGCTAGGGCACCCCTAGGAGCCTCAAGGCTACCAAGACGGTAGTCTTTCGGTTCCATCGGGGCGATCGTATCAGCTAGTCCCTGCAGGCTCTGGAAAGGGTGTAGAGTGTTCCTTTCGGACGACCCCGCCCTTCGCCCACATTACCGCTTTTACACGGGAGGACGGCGAACGATCGCCCTAGTGAAGTTAATAGGGGTTAGCCTATTCACTCCCCAAGGTCGCTTGCTGACCCTGAGATATAGTACCTCAGGGGAACCGCCTTTGGCAATTCCGCAAGCTTGAGGTAATTCCTAAGAGTGTAATTTATGGCTAGAAATTACCTTTTCGCCTGCGGAACGCTATCGAGATTCTTAAAATCGCTTAGCGTCTTATGATATTTTGTTAATCTACGTTTGTTTTTCGTTTTTGTGTTCTTTCTGAACTGTCCTCATCATAGCACGCTTATGCTAAAATTTCAATACAATTTGCCAAAATTATGTTGTATTTATTACAACATATCGTATTTCGTATCTGTTAATACCCTCACTTCCCGATGTTGTGAATTTTACAACATATATTCCCTGCTCCTTACTCCCTCCCTTAGATCCCTCTAAAGTATTCAAAAACCAAAAAAGAGAAAGACCGGTAACTGCGAGGAAAACCGGTCTTTCGTAGAGTGTGGAGTTATTTTGGCTATATGTTTGTGTTTGGTTCCTTGTATAACATTTTTGTTCAGGAACTATCCCTATTATATGTCGATGAAACGCTTACGTCAACTACTTTTTGTATACTTTTTTTATAATTTTTTCTAAAGTTTTCCACAGGCAAATTCTCGCCTCTCTTCCAAACCACTTTCCGCGATTTTGCCACATTTAGTCCCCCGCCAACAAAAAACTCCGCCCTCGCGAAGTCCTTGTTTCTCATACATTATCTTCATGGTGGAGCTGCCGGATACTGCCTCCGGGTCCGAAAAACCTCCATGATACCATTCTACACGCTTAGTCTACTGTTTCGTCGGTATATTCCCGTAGCTACAATAGACGAAACTACGAGTACCCTGATCTCAATTGTCAGAATCGAGCCGATCATTCTCTCATCTTATCACCGTAATCTAATAATCCTCGGTCTACGGAGACTCAACCTCAGACCAGCTTAAAAATTATACTTTAAGCAAACGCAGGTGCGTAAAGCACATGCTTGTTAGTGTTCTTTGCACTTATTAATAATACTTACGGTATCAATCGACGTGCCTGATATCTGTTAATAATTCGTCTAAGCTTTGTCAGCCCCAACTACCCCCATTCTACTACACATCCCAGAGAAGCGCAAGAGGTTTACCTAAAATCGTTGTAAGAAAAACTGCTATAGATATCACTCCATAGACATCCTCTCCCAACCACTATTCATATTGTTAAAAATACTACAACAGATATATATTGCTTATAATTAACTATTTTATACACCTGTTGTAAAAAATAATATTACAGATATACGCAGGGTAGGGGTTGTAAAAATCCCGATTTTCCTCTAACTTAGCTTCATGATTGCAAAAGTATATTCCGCCATCCCCCAAGGATACAACGGCCACCTCGTAGAGGTCGAGGGTGATTCTAGCCGTAGCCTACCGGCTCTCAATATTGTCGGGATGGCTAACAAAACCGTCTCCGAAGCCCGCGAACGCGTCCGCTCCGCGATCGTCAATTCTGGCTTCCGCTTCCCTGACAAACGAATTACAATTAACCTCGCTCCAGCCGAACTCGCCAAGGACGGCACACACCTCGATTTACCGATTGCATTGGCCATTCTCGTGCTTTCTCAGCAACTTTTAGCTGAAGACCTAGTCAACAGGCTTTTTGTCGGCGAACTGTCCTTAAATGGCCAGACAAAGGCCGTCAGAGGCATAATTAATACAATCGAAGCTGCCCTGAATGCCGGTTTTGAAGAAATCTATGTCCCCGCAGACAATATCAACCAAGCCGCTCTCGTCCCCAATGCTAAAATTATCGCCGTCGACAGCCTACAATCGCTCTTTCTCCATCTCAAAGGCGCTAAACCTCTTCCTGTATACAAAAATCATCCTCCGAACACTAATTTTAGTGCTCAAAGTCCCTCTACCCCTGTTATATCCCGTGTTGTGAAAAATACTTATTCTGGGGTAGAAGACGAAACTTCTCCACGCTCAGCCAACAGTTCCTGCGCTCGCCCAACCGTTGTAAGAAAAACTCAAACAGATGAGAGTATCATCGACCTCACTCGCTATTCCGAAGCCGTTGTGAAAAATACTCCAACAGAGACAACAGAGACGATAAAACCCACTACCGCTACCTACCTCTTAGGCCAGGTCCGCGGCCAAACCCTTGCCAAGCGCGCCCTCATTATCGCCCTAGCCGGCAACCACAACCTACTACTCAGCGGACCGCCTGGCTCTGGTAAGACCCTCCTCGCTAAGGTAGCACACAATCTTCTTCCTCCTCCCACGCCCGCAGAGCAAATCGAGATCGCCAAACTGCATAATCTCACCTCTGTTAACACTTCTATTCCGATTACGCGCCCCTTTCGCTCACCCCACCATACTGCCAGCGCCACCGCCATCATCGGTGGTGGTCCGCACGCCCTACCGGGAGAAATCTCTCTTGCTCACCGCGGTATCCTCTTTCTCGATGAAATGCCTGAGTACGCTCGCCCCGTCCTCGAAGCTTTACGCCAACCCCTTGAAGACGGCAACATCACCATCACCCGCACACACCAACATGCTACTTATCCTGCCGATTTTATGCTCATTGGCACCATGAATCCTTGTCCTTGTGGCTATTTTGGCGACCCTAGTCACCCCTGTACCTGCTCATCCTCTCAACTTCGAAATTATCAGAAACGTCTCTCTGGTCCCATCCTCGACCGGATCGACCTCATTCTCCACGTCAAAAAACTCTCTACCCAAGATCTTACCGCAAACGTTGTCAAAAATACTACAACAGATACCGAACACCGTAAAGCTCGCTCCCAGATCCAAGCCGCCCGTCAGCGCCAACGCGAGCGCTATCAGGCGCCGTACCAATACAACGCTTCCCTGTCATCTCCCGAAATCCAGCGTCTCCTGACGCTCTCGGACGACGCCCAGCAACTGCTCCAAACCGCTACCGACAAGCTCAATCTTTCCGCGCGCAGCTATTTTAAAGTTATCAAAGTCGCCCAGACTATCGCTGACCTCTCCTCTCGCGACCTCATCCTGCCCGAACATATCGCCGAAGCACTCAGTTTTAGAAGTCAATCAGCTTAAGTCGTCCATCATTACCTTAACAATTTCCCACTTGTAATTCCCTGTAAAATTTGTTACAATAGTCTCAGTTCAAAGTTAAGCGAAAGGAATCAAACCATTAGTAGAACAGCACGCACAAAACTCAACGGAGAAATTCGTTACCCTTCTGTCCGCGTTATTGGTACTAATGGAGAGCAGCTTGGTATCATGTCAAGCAAAGACGCTCAGGCTCTCGCTCGCGAACAAGGAGTTGACTTAGTCGAAATCGCGGCTAACGCCGACCCACCCGTTGTCAAAATCATCGATTGGGGCAAATACCAGTACCAAAAGATGAAAGAAGAGGCTAAAAATCGCAAAAAAGCCCGCGAAAAACAATCCGAGCTTAAAACGATGAAAGTTGGCCTCAAGATTAGCGACAACGATTTGAACATTAAAGTCCGCAAGATCAAAAGTTTCCTTGAAGACGGAGACCGCGTGAAGATTATGGTCATTTTCCGTGGCCGCGAAATGGCTCACAAAGAGCTTGGACAGGCCATGGTTGATAAAATCACCGAACGCATCTCCGAAGAGACGGAAATCGTTGTTGAGGGTAAACCTCAATTTGCGGGACGCAACCTCTCGATTAGTGTTCGTAAGAAATAGCACTAATCTACGCAAATACTAGAGTGGATACGGAAAAAGTAATTTCCTACTTCTACGGTTCCCTAGTCGCACTTTGTTAATATTAACCGATTCCCGCACGACCTAGGCATTAGCACTATAATACTTAGGCTGCTAGAATCATTAACTAAAGGAAAACCTATATGCCAAAACTGAAAACGCATAAAGGCACCGCGAAACGCGTCAAAATCACCGGTTCCGGTAAAATCGCCCGCGAACGTGCCTATGGCAACCATATTCTTGCCAAAAAATCTAAAGCCCGCAAACGCAACATGAAAACTGCTGCTTTTGTCAAAGGCAAAATTGCAAAAAACGTTAAGAATGCATTAGGAGTTTAAACATGAGAGTAAAACGTGGTGTGCCCGCTCGGGCGAAACATAAGAAAATCTTGAACTCCGCCAAGGGGATGCAACATTATCGCACCCGCAGCTATCGCTTAGCTAAGCAAGGCGTTATCAAGTCCTTGCGCTACAGCTACCGTGATCGCCGTAATCGCAAGCGTGATTTGCGCGCAATTTGGATCACCCGTATCAACAACGCTGCTCGCGAACTTGGGATTTCTTACTCACAGCTCATGGCTGGACTCAAACAGCAAGGCGTCGCGATTGACCGCAAAATTCTCGCTGAGCTCGCTGTGAATCATAAAGAAGCCTTTGAAGCAGTAGTTAAGAGTGTGAAGGAGAAAAAATAATGGCAGTTTGTGAAATCAGCGGCAAAGGCAAGATGTACGGACACAATGTCTCATTCTCGCAACACAAAACCCGCAAAGTCTTCAAACCCAATGTTCAAAAACGTACTCTGATTGTCGACGGCAAGAAAATTCGTGTCAACGTCGCCACTTCGACCTTGCGTACTTTGAAGAAAAAAGGTTTAATCAAGAAATAGTTAAATACTAGATCATATAAAAATATCACTCCTCGGAGTGATATTTTTATGAGCCGTCAATAAGCCGGGTTCTGTAGGCTCCTCTCTCGAGAAGACTGGCGACCATCTATCTAGACCAAAAATTGCTCTCTGGTTCTAGCGGTGAGCGTGCATCCTCGGACCAAGGTTTACTAGCACTCCTTGCAGCTGGTAGGGTTTGCCTCCGCCATGTGTCACCACATGGCGCTGTGGGCTCTTACCCCACTCTTTTCACTTTTGCCGGATGCCCGGTAACATTGTCTCTGTGGTACTTTCCCTATCCTCACGGACGGTCGTTGTTAACGACTACCATGTCCTATGCTGCCCGGACTTTCCTCTTGCGAAGCAAGCGGCCACCTTTCGGGCTCCTCTTCATACTATCATAAAATCTCCCAAAACGCAAAACCTTAGCCGCATTCCCCACAAGCTGCCCCCCTTACAAACACTACTTTACTCCGCAAATTGCCGATCAATCGCCAAATTCGCCTGCGCATCCGCCTCAGTATTTTGCTCCCGCGCCACATGCATAAAAGCACACGCCTCAAAATTCGTCAACAACCGCTGAATATCATCATAAATCGGTAACAAATCGCGATTTTTGACCTTATAGATCCCGTTCATCTGATTCACCATCATTAAATTATCGCTGACAAACCGCACCGTCTTGAGCCCCAGCTCAATTGCCTGCTCGCATCCCTCCTTCAAAGCATAGTATTCCGCAATTCTCGAGGTCGCAAAGCCAATAAACTCTCCGCCTTGTCGCAGAATCTGCCCATTCTCCCCCACAATATGATACCCAATTCCCGACGGACCCGGATTCCCCCGGCTACTCCCATCGACATAGACCGTCGCGCTATTTGCCACTTCCTTGTAATTCGCCCGCGCATAGCTCCGACTTTCCATCCCCAGCACAATCGCGCTCGCTTCATCCAAGCGATAATTCCCCATCTCTTCCGGCTTGATATATTTATATGCCGAGTACCGCTCCCTCGCCTTAATCTTCGCGCTCTCCCCCAATCTCACCTCATATATAATATATAGATTACTCAGCTGACTCGCCCCTGAACCCGGATTTTGCGACATAAAAGTCACTACATCATGCAACAAGGTCTTCTTCGTCAGCTCCACCCCAAGATACTCTTCCAAGGTACGCTCAATCGCCTCTTCGGGCTGCTCACCGAACCTGATCTTACCTGTCGGCAGTTCCCACAACGGAGCCGAATCACTCCGCCCCTGGCTCTTGCGCATAATCAACGTCTCCCCCTCAGACCGCACCATCGCCACCACCCGCACTCGCTGTTTCATTGGTTACTTCCCACCATCCTTCATCATTGTCTTACATTTACATTACATTGTCATTGCATCGTACATACATTGTATTGTGCTTGACGATATTATCAACTTGCATTTAAGAGCATTATTAATAGTCAGTACAAGGCGAAAATGAGCAACGGACCGAGGCGTACTTTGCGTACGACGAGGGAGTAGCGCAATTTTCAACGCAGTAATGGCTGTTAAGAATGCTCTTAAAACCTTGGGGCGATGTTTTCCCTTGTGTATGTACAAGGTGGGTAAAATCTTATGCGATACTTCCACGGAAGTAAGCCACGAAATCCCGAAACATGATTATTCAGGAAAATCATGCCGCCACCAAGGCTAATTCCATTATAACACACTTCCTACGCTGCGCAATTTCAAATCCCCACCACCCAATAAAACACTTTCAATATCCCGCTAATTGCCCCGCCCATCACCGTATTCACCAGCCCAGGAATAAACACCACCAGAATCATCACCAGTAATATCCCCCAATTTTCCATCCGCGCCATCACCTCGCGCACACCATCCGGAGCAATCGCATACAACACGCGTGAACCATCCAGCGGCGGGATCGGAATCAAATTAAACACCCCGAAACCTAGATTAATCGCCACCACATCCCCCAAGATTTCCGCCCAAATCCCCGCTCCATCCGCAAACGCCCCAGTATAAAACCCAATCAAAAACGCCACAAAAGCCAACAAGAAATTCGTCAATGGGCCCGCAATCGCCACGAGCGCCATCCCCCACACTCCATGCTTCAGATTCCGCGAATCGACCGGCACCGGCTTCGCCCCGCCAAAAATCGGTCCACCCGACAAAGCCAACATTAACGGCAACAGTGCCGACAAAAACGGGTCTAGATGCTTCATCGGATTTAGCGTCAATCTCCCCTCTTCTTTCGCCGTATCATCCCCCAGCCAATATGCCACCAGCCCATGCGCTAGCTCATGAAAAATCATCGACACCAATACAATGATAAACGCTATCAATAATGCCGTCAGATTAATCATAATCCTCCTTACGTCAACGCCACTACTTCTAGCGTCATCGGCAAACTATCCAAGCTCTTCACCTTCAACTTCTTCTCCGCCCGTGCTGCCACTTTCAGCTCCGTCGCCATTCCGTCAATATTGCCTAACGCCACCACCACTCGCGGCTCGATTTCCCGCACCGCACGCACGCTACTAGTACAAAGAATATTCGCCACCCCGAGATCATCCAGCGCCCCCGCATCCTCTACCGCCCCGATAATCCCCACATGTATATTACCAATCACCACATCATAAATCGTCCGGTCCGCCCACACCGCAATTCCTCGAATCGCCGCTTCGCCAATTTCAAACTCACCTGGCCCGACAATCTTCCCCACCGGCAAATCCGCATCAATCGTCTCATTCGCCAAGTTAAACTTGATCGTCTTCGTCTTAGTAGTAATCACTACTTCATCCGGGTCTTTACTCTCAATTTCAAACATTTTCTCTCCTTTCGCTTATTCTGACTTTATCATCTTCTCTGGGTCATACAATTCCGTAATTTCCATCTCTAATAGCTCATTGATAAACCTGTCCCGCACACTTTTACGATACAAATAATCCTCACGATCCATAATCACATAATTCATCGGCCGCCCCTGACGCTTCTCTACGACTTCTGCCCAACGCGTCAACTTCTTCGTCCGGTCATCACCGACTATCAGCATATCAATCCCCTCTTGACCCGGCAACCGGTTAATCACAATCAAACCACTTAAATACTTCGCCACCGGCTTAATCACCTGGCCCCAATCATTATTATTCCGCCTCAATACACGGTGCACCTCAATCGGGCTCGCACCCGGATTCACTAGCGACACCTTGCGCGGCGAAAAGATCTCCTGAAAAGCATGCGCATACGGACTCTTCATATTTGCTGAATAGTAAACCTTATTATCGTAAGTCTCACTTTTTACAATCCCGATTCCCTCAAGATTAATCAGCTCCCGTCGCACTGAATTAATCTGTTCTTCAATCAGCCGCGTAATCTCACGCACGTAATATGATTTCGACGTATCAGAAAAGAACAAATCCAACAACTTCGCCCGAGTCTTCGATCCGAACAATTTTTCGATTGGCGCGCTATCTTCTTTGCTCATCCTGTATACATTTTATCACATATGGTTCTATTTCCGCAAGTGGCAACCAAACTATATTTTTGTTCCGTTTGAACCAAGTTAATTGTCTTTTAGCTAAGTGCCAATCATCATACGTACACAATTCTTTCGCCCGCGCCAAATCGTATTCCCCCTGTAAATAACCCCAAGCAAACTGATAAATATTACTTTTCATTGCCTGAGTATTCCAGTTGTACAACGCTACCAAGTTTTTTGTCTCCTCAAACAAATCTTGAACAAATAATTTATCCACCCTTTGTTCAATTCTTGATCGCAAATCTTCTGCCGACCATTTTACGCCTATGGTTAAATATTGTGCACAAACTGACCGTCGGTCAGTTTGTCTCTGCTTCCCCTCTTCTGTAAAGCTATAATCATAGACCAAAGCATCAATATACAGCCCCGTCCCGCCGACCACCAGAGGTAAATTACCTCTGGTGCGAATTTCTGCTATTTTCGCTTCCGCATATCGTTTCCAGTCTGCCACCGTAAATCTCTCACCCGGTTTTACTAAGTTAATTCCCCAGTGCGGCACTCCAGCCTGCTCTTCACGGCTCGGTTTCGCCGTCCCAATATCCATGCCCTGATAAATCGCCCGCGAATCCGCCGATATGACCTCCGCCCCTCGATAACCGCAAAAATCCCCACTCGTCGACTGTCTCGCTCGCCGCTCTATCTCCTGCGCAATCTTTATCGCCACCCCAGTCTTACCGCTCGCCGTCGGCCCGACAATCACTACCACGTTTTCAGAATTCACCAAATCTTTCTCCCCGACCGACAGTAATCGTAAAATTTTTTATCATTAATCCCATACATCAGTTTATCATACTCATATAGCGACCAGCTACTCTCATCCAAATCCTGCGGTAGCATCCCCATCTTCTGCCCATTGAGCGCAAATACTCGTTTGAAATCCTCCAGCAGCTCGACAATACTGGCGTACTTCCGTACCCCTGAATATTCTACCGCCGTCCCGCAGAACATCGGCTCAAACCAGCACCACGCCCCATTCTCCTCATACGTCAAAATCGAATGCGACGGGCAACAATCATCACGCAGATAGTAATACAACAGATACGCATTTATCCTATAACCATGCCTATTAACCACTCCCGCTGCAACTCTGTCTGATCCCAACAATTCCCTACATGATGGCGTACCAATTCCTCAGGAGATTGTAACCGCCCCGCAAAACCATCCGCTTTATAGCCATCGCAGCACAAATACTGGCAAAACTCAAAAAAATCCTCAAAATCATATCCTAAGACAATATCTATATCAAAAACATCACCAAAATGGCCCCGTAGAGCCTCCAATGTGCCCACAGAGCCATTTTTTTCCAGCATAGCTACTATCTGCTTTTCAGCCACTCCTCAAGCTCGTCCAGTTTAATCTTTTCTTCTCCGTCTCTCGTACGCACGCTCACTACCTTATCTACCGCGTCTTTCTCTCCCACAATCAAAACCACCGGAATCTTCATCTCGGTCGCCCGCTTAATCTTCTTACCTAAGCTATCGTCGCTCCGATCTACCTCGTACCGTAGCTGATTCGCCTTAATCGGCTCCTCTAATACCACGTTCTTCAGCACCCCCTCGACTTCTTTCACATAATGCTCAGCTTTATCATTCACCGTCAGTACCCTCACCTGCTCTGGCGCACACCACAACGGGAACCAACCCGCCGTATGCTCAATAAACACGCTCATAAACCGTTCAATTGACCCAATCAGCGCACAATGCACCATAATCGGCGTCTTCTTGCTGCCGTCTTTGTCCGTATACTCCAAGCCAAATCGCTCTGGCATCGCGTAGTCTAGCTGCACCGTCGCCAGCTGCCACTCTCGCCCTAAGGCATCCACCGCCATGAAATCCATCTTCGGCCCATACATCGCTGCCTCACCGATACCAATGAAGTACTCCATCTCAAACTTCTTTGCCATCCGTTCAATCGCCGCCTGCGCCTTTTCCCACATCTTCTCGTCGCCGATATAACCATCTCCGTCGTCGCGGAAACTCAGCCTTAGCGTCAATTTCATCCCTACGCGCGCGTACAAATCTTTCGCACTCTCAATCAGCTCCCCAAATACACCCTCAACCTGATCTTCCGTACAGAACACATGCGAATCATCCTGCGTAATCGCGCGCACCCGAGACAATCCCCCAAGCTCGCCTTTCCGTTCATCCCGATAAACCATCGTTGTTTCTAAATATTTCACCGGCAATTCTTTATAGCTCCTCGGAGCACTGGCAAAAATCTGCGAATGATGCGGACAGTTCACTGGCTTCAGCGCCAACTCGTCGCCGCTTTCCTGGCTAATAAACTTCAACAATTCCGGGAACTTCTGATAATGACCACTAGTCTTATATAGATCCACCGTCGCAATATGCGGAATACAAACTTTCCGATAGCCACAGCGTACGCGATAGCCTTGTGCTAATTCGTTCAACATATCGCGCAAAATCGTTCCCCTCGGCGTAAACATCGGTAGACCCGACCCTACTAACTCCGAGAAACAGAACAAATCCAGCTCTTTACCCAATTTCCGATGATCACGTTTCTTCGCTTCTTCCTGCCTCTGTTCATACGCATCTAACTCTGCCTCAGTCGCAAATGCCAGACCATAAACTCGCGTCAACATCTCACGCTTCTCGTCGCCACGCCAATAGGCCCCTGCAATTCGTTCCAGCTTAAACGCCCCAATCTCTTCCAAACTCCCTACGTGCGGTCCCTTACACAAATCGCTAAACAATACTTCCCCGCTACGCGGATCTTTCAAATCATAGAATGTAATCGGCTCGTCCTCTGGCAACTCTTCAATTAATTCCACCTTATACTTCTGGCCATTCGCGCGCGCCCAGTCCAATGCTTCTTTCCTAGAGACTTCCCTCCGTACCATCTCGCACCCCCGCGCAATAATCCCCCGCATTTTCTTCTCAATCTTCGGCAAATCGCTATCTGATACTTTTTCACCCCCAAAATCAATATCATAATAAAATCCGTTATCAATCGCTGGGCCAATCCCAAAAGTTGTTGTCGGATAAAGCTCCCGCACCGCTGCCGCCAACACGTGGCTCAGGCTGTGGCGCATTTTTTCGACTTGAGTACTCGAAGCTTCCATAGCTTTATCCTTTCTGGTGTCACAACACCATAAAATAATACCTACATAAACAACACTATCAGCATGTTCATACCATACTAGTCGGCAACAAAAACTACTTAGCAAATACCTTTATACTCTTTTTTACCAACCTATCAAATTTTTTTTGGTTCATGTGATATTCTCATCTGTTTATTAACATATATTATACTACATCTATTTATAAAACTAAATATAAGTTTCTATTGAACGTACTTTTTGTGCAAAGTCGCTAATATCTGCAAAATAATTCGGATACGCCACTCTTAATTGTTGTAGACTTCCTGCTGATACTAAAACTTGGTCAACCACAGTCCCAGCATGTTCTTCTTCCATATCCTTGTACGCGCTGATCGCCGCCTCATATTCTCTCTCGCTGTAGCCCCAGATACGTATGTTCTTCTTCTCTGGATCTAATACAATCAAAAAATACTTACTTCCCCGTACCATCGAATGTGAACTTAGAAGATTCATCGCTCTAGAGAATGCCTCTAATCTCTCCAAAATCTTATTTCTTTGATCAAAACGCTTAACTTGTTTATATAATTTAGTGACGTCTAAATCATCAGGCAACTTGATGTATCTTTTTCCACTATCCAAATACTCAATAATCTCAAAAGCCTCCGAAACATCCTTAAAAAAATCCAACCATAGTTTATCGCCATCATCGTTCTTTAATTTTTGTTGCAGCATTAAACCAGCGACTTCAACTGCAGTCGCCCAAGTATGTTGCAACTTTGTTCTAATCTGCAATTCGACCAACATACCATCATACGTCTTAGCAACAGTGTTTAAACCAACATATCTAAACACCAAGTGTATTCCCCTATATCCATCGTTTTTCGGACTTTCAATATAATCCTTCATCCCCACCAGCTTGTGCGGAAGTCGAGCATTCTCATAATATGCTTTTAGAGAATAAACATCCTTCAAATCATTCGTAATCACCCGCAACCCGCCTATGTCCTGCATCCTCGAAAGTTCCATTTCTGGATTACGCCTTAATTTATCAATAATCGTAGGCATGCGTTTTAGCCTCTGTGCAACAATCGGGTGGTCCAATGGGCTCAGTTTATTAGCCCTACGTGTTAAGGTCGACCTAAACGTATTTAGCGGGTACAAATGTGCTGCCCTCCAAGCACTCACGCCATCAAAAGCTTCTTCGAAAACACCCCGGTTCTCATCAGAATACCTCAAAATATCGCCATACTTGTTAATCCTAGCTTTCGACAAATTGACCGCCTTAGGATATGCAGACTTCTTCATATACAAAAGTATAACATGTTAACCATAAAAACGGCGGGCCTACTTCCTGCGCTTCCGTGCCTTCTTTCTCCCCGATTTCACCTCGCGCACATACCCCACAATCGACGTCACAAACATCACCGCCTCGCACAACACCCCAAAAATCGATCCAACGAACCCATTATAAGTCATCCAACAAAACGCCACCGGCACCCCGAGCAGCTTATACACCCGCGTATTCCCCTGCCAGAAAATCGAAATTTCATAAATTACTGTCGCCGCCACCGATAATAAACTCAACGGTCCATCATAGGTCAACACCGCAAGCGCCGCAATCACCACCAATACCAACGCTAAAACAATATAATCTCGCAAAGTTAATTTGTTACTCTTCCCCTGGTCATGCTCATCCCATAAGTAATAAAAATTCGCCAATAATATTACCACCGACATAGCCATCCCCAAATCCGCCCCCAGCAAGATAAACGCTACTATGCCAGTCGCCATCGACGCGATATCTAGTAATACGATTGCCTTGCGCTTCTTCGCCAAATACGATGCCCCCAGTAAAGCGTACTCAACCACGGTCAAAATCTGCGACCAAATATAAACTGCTGTCAATTCCATAAGCACTATTATACTACAAAAGACCGGTTCGCATCCTGAACCGGTCTCCCCAGAGTGTAACGTTACACTGCCTGTGTTAACAAACTTGTATAATCTTCAGCATCCTTTGCGTTCACAAAATTCTCATCTTTCAAACGCACTTTGTAAGCCAAGGCATAAATATCATTAATCCCCCGAATACTTGTCCGCAGTAAATGCAATAAATTCGAAGCTTCCGGCCACAAATCTTCCGCTTTCTTCAAAGTCGGCAAGAGCAGTAAATCCGTTTCTACGACATTCTTGCGCACTTTTTCATCTGTAAATGACGCTGACATAGTGGTCAAATTATTATACCGATCAAATCCTTTCCCAATCGTCGCCTCCTTGCTCTCCAGTAATTCATTGTAATATCGTTTCTTTAGTTCATACTTCGATTCATCATCAAACCGGATCAACGACATATACTTTACGCCATTTTTAATCCGCCCGTTGAATGGCATTTCCGCAATCGCCACGTGCGCATCTTCCCGCAAATCGTGTAGCAGCAACGTCGCAATCAAATCATCCGTAATATTGTCATCGTTGATTGACATCGCATGACTCGCCATAGCTAAAGGATGAATAATATACGGTTGCCCATCTTTTCGAGTTTGCCCCTCATGGTGAGCCTTCATATACCCCAAAGCTCGCAAACTCTCATTCATTCCCTTGCCCATAAACCATGCTCGCAAGAACAGCATCGTCTGCTCAACATCAACAATCCGCCCCACAAAATCCGGATTTTGTTTCATAATCGCATCTTTCATATGCATCATAACATTACCTCCTTTTTAAAGAACTTTTTCGAGGCGCCTCCTTTGAACACCTCCCCTCAGTACACCATATCGAATTCTGAAAAACAAGACTTACTCTTTGCCAAAGAATATGCTATAATTGCGACATCATGGGTCGCTAGTTCAGTTGGATGTCGAAGGCGCTTGTCGCCTGAGCAGTCAAAGACCGCGTCTCGCTCAAGACCTCTAGCCAACTAACCTAGACCCAGATATCCGCGGGTCGCTAGCTCAGTTGGCTAGAGCGTCTCGTTTACACCGAGAAGGTCGGGGGTTCGAGCCCCTCGCGACCCACCATAGCAATAAGTAGAGCCGAAGCTCTACTTATTGCTATGGTAACGTTACGAACGAGGTTGCGAACCCAAAACGCGTTAGCGTTGGGTTCGCAACGCAGGAGTGGCCGTAGGACAAAATGAAGAACTTGTTTTCATTCTGGACGCTACGACTGCGGGAAGAAATTGCTTCGCAATTTCTTCGCTCCTCGTCGTCATAGCTACCATAGAAAGCGCCCCTCCGTAAAATCGCTATACCGGCCCACCATAAAATATATCACCCCACGCATATTACCCTACTCCGTCAAATCAGTTTTGATTTTAATGCAACCCAAATGAATTCAAACTCTCATACGTAACCCTCTTCCTCCAAATCGCCTACTAACGTAGGCTCCAATGCTGCACAGTCTCGGAAAAGAGAGCTTACGCTCTCTTTTCTCTCACCTGTTTGCATTGTTAGGCACTACCTGGGTAGAGGCAACGGAGGGGGAAACCGGCCCAACGATTGTAGCTGCGTGACGGAGTGACGCCCGGAGGGTAGAAGTCCCGGTAGTAGGCGTTGGTCGACGAATAGGCCGTACGCGACCAGTAGCTTCCGTACTGACCTAAGACCCATACCATACCACCGTTAAGATTTACCGCACCGCTACGGACAAAAGTGAGTGGTAACACATACATATGTTATAATAAAATCGAACAATAGAAGGAACTAATATATGGCAAATAACCGACTAAAAGACATGAAACCGTCAGCCAAAATACTCCTAAGCATCGTCTGCGGATTTATCGGGCTCATCATTATAGATATTTGCACAACACTCTCAACACCAGGCGGTTTCCCAATCCTCACTTGCTTAATCCTTTGGTTTGGATTCCCCGCCCTCGCATTCGTAATTATTGTCATGGCTATTATACAATCCATCAAAAACAGACACAAATAGTACAAAGCGTCACAGAATTCCAACCGCCGCCACCAATATCGTTAAACTACCATTGGCTTTTGTCCGTAGCGGGTATGTCTATCTCAACTTCGGCATCGTATTTAATGTCGGCGACGGCGGCTACAACTGGTCGCGTACCGCCCACTCGTCTACTAATGCCTACCTCTTGTACATGGACCCCTCCGATGTCGACTCAGAGTCAAATGAGGATGACCTTTGGGCCGGTTTCCCCCTCCGCTGCCCCTACCAACCACTTATCACTCCTGCCTTACCAAGCTTATTCTAGACAGATAAACTCCTAGCCCTTAGCCTGCTATTTTGAATCATGGCGCTCCGACGCCCAGGCGGACGCGGGTCGAAATCACGGCCCTCCATAGGAGGGCTCGATTTCGAGAGCGTCCCCTTGATGAAAAATAGCAGGCTAAGGGCTAGGAGAGAGTATAGACGAGAATAAGGTTAGAAGAGCTCTTACATCTTCCCTCTTTACATTTTTTCTGTAATCAGTTATAATTATCAAAAGTAACTATTTTATTAATTAACCTTGAGGAAATATTAATGCCGATTATCAAATCTGCGAAAAAGGCTGCCCGCCAGGCAGAAAAGCGTACCGCGCACAACCAACAAATCAAAAAAGACATCAAAGCCGCGCTCAAAGCTTTCAAAACCTCTCCAACCGCCGAAACCATGGCAAAAATCCAGTCCGAATACGACAAAGCCGTCAAGAAAGGCTTGCTCAAACAAAATACCGCTTCTCGACGCAAAGCTGCCCTTGCTAAATTTGCCAAAGCAGCCAAAGCTTAGTGTTAATCAATAAACCATCATATGACCCTAGCTAAACTGGGGTCATTTTTAGCAACTACCCCCAACCACACCATATATTATATAGTCTTCGCCCTGAGCAGAAAAGCCTTAATCAGCATCCACGCCTCCAACCCAGTCGTCTTCATCTCCATATCAAGCTTAGCCAGCTCCTTTAGCAACCGCTTCTCTTTACTCCCGCCCCGCTGCTCAAATTTCTTCAACGCCTGCGTCACTAGCAGCCCAAAAAACATATATGGATCCTGCTCCAACTCAATCTGTTCTACTTGAACCACAGCCCGTCTCCCGTCTCTCAACGCCATATCTAGTACGCCAAACACCATTCTCGCCTCTGGCTTCGCTTTCAGAGCGAACTCTTGTATCGCCACCCCCGCAGCCTTCAAATTTTTATAGCCCAGCGAGCGTTTATCAGCTTTCAGCTCCCACACCACCACCTCATGCTCGGTCTCCGCATAATCCGCAGCCTTTTCCCAAACCGCCGCATTCTCACTCAAGTTTTTCAACAGAATCTTGCGTTTTCCGACCTCAAATAGCGAAGTTCCCTGAAAAATACTCGGCAAATCACCAACGCTCAAGTTCTCCCCCTCAAACACCTCATAATTGCCGCCTATCAGGCGTTTTAAGGCACTTTCCGCCGCCAACCTATCCTCACCCACAAAAACTCTTAGCATAACCTTCTAGCGCCTTTTAGAGCCCTCTCCGGGCATTTTTACACCCGATACGACCTGGCATTTTGGACAAAAATGCGTCCCTCGCCCGGCGCACCGCGTTTTCTCAATTACCGTACCACAACGCACACATTTCTTCCCCTCCCTGCGAAAAACCTGCGCGAATTTCTCCAGATAATCACCCGTCGTCCCGTCTGGCCGCACATAAGTCGCCATCGTCGACCCTCCCGAGTCAATCGCCGCCTGCATCACTTTACACGCCCCCTCCAAGATCTTCGCCACTTGCGCCTGCGTCAAGCTCCCCGCCAAACTCGCCGGATGCACACTCGCATAAAAAAGCGATTCGTCTGCATAAATATTACCCAGGCCTGCAATAATTTTTTGATTCAAAAGCACTGCCTTAATCGGCGATTTTCCGTGCCTCTGACATTTTGTGAACAACTCCTCCGCGCTCATCTCCCAGGGTTCTTTTGCCAACTCCGCAATAAATTTATCCTTTTCAACTTCAGTAGTCGGAATTACCTTTACAAATCCGAATTTTCTTTGATCATTAAAAAACAATTTACCCTCTTCAAACACAAAAGTTACTCGCGTCTGCTTATTCGGCAACGCATCCATAAAATTTTTACTCGGATGCCCCGCCGCAAACTGGTGTTTCATTAGCGCTTCATAATTGTCTGGAGACGAAATCAGTGGAGATGAGATGCTAGGCGAGTTTGAAGCCCGCAAGGAGGCTGTACTAATCGTACTGCCTCCGCGGACTGGAAAACTCAACGCCGCAGCTCGCTCCAATGATGAGTCTCTCCAGATTAATTGGCCCGTCATCCGCAAATGTATCATCAACGTCCCCCCATTATCCAAATCAATCAGCAACGCCTTCCCCCGACGCCGTATCCCAATCACTGTCGCACCGTCTATCTGCGACACCTCCCCCTGAAAACACTTCCCGGGCTCCGGAATCGTCTGAACAATTTTTTTATTCAAGATAAACGGCTCCAACCCGCGCCGCACGGTCTCTACCTCTGGTAACTCTGGCATAATACCCTTATTATACCACTCTCCCTCCCCGCATGTTATAATTGACCCATGAAATCTCAAACTCAAAAACACATTTTCAACATTATCATTATTGTTCTTCTGGCTATCCTCGCCATTACCGGTATCACTAGTGCCCTCATCTTCCTTTCTCATAATGAGGATACTTCTAGGGACATCGCGGTAGTAGACGATGTTCCTGGCTCTGAGCCACCCTATAATTTCGACTACAGCTGGGCAAGAGACAACGCATACATCGCTCACGCCTTTGGAGGCATTTTTGGCGATTCTTACACCAATTCCTATGAAGCTTTCCTACTCAACTACCAGCTCGGTCACCGCGTGTTTGAGGTCGACTTCTCAATTACTGATGATGGCAAAACCGTTGCGGCGCATGACCCCGGAAGCTGGTCGCACAAAGCCAATGTAACGCCTGACTCCGATATTAAAAACCCCGCTCTCGAGACCGAAACTTTTACTTATGACAATTTTATGTCTTCCCTCTGGTTTGGCAAATATCATCCTGTCGATCTGGCTCAACTCTTCCAAATCATGAAAGAACACCCTGATATTTACATCGTCACCGATACAAAATATTCCGACCCCAAGCATGTCGAGCAACAATTTTCCGCTTTTCGCTCCGCAGCTGCCGAAGTCGACTTAGCGCTACTCGACCGGTTCGTTGTGCAAATCTATAATCCAGACATGCTTGCCGAAGTCATGGCAATCTACCCCTGGAAATCCGTCATCTATACCCTCTATAATGACCCCGAGTGGACGCCCGAAAACGTCTTGGAGTTCAGCAAGCAATCTGGTGTCAAATTTATCACGATGTGGGGATCCTGGGTAACCGCCGACATCGCTAAGCTCTGGCAGCCGGCTAATATCCAAATCGCCGCTCATACCATCAATCAACTCGCCTACGCCAATCAACTCCGGTCCCTCGGCGTCAATGTTATCTATACTGACTTCTTACTACCGTAACCAACGGCCAATCCGGCGCCACCAATATCGTTAAACTACCATTGGCTTTTGTCCGTAGCGGGTATGTCAATCTCTACTACGGCTACGTGCGCAATGTCGGCAGCAGCGGGTACGGCTGGTCGCGTACGGCGGGCTCAGCTACCAGCGCCTACTACCTAAACTTCGGCCCTACGGACGTCGGTACGTCGTACAATTGGGATCGCTACAGCGGTTACCCCCTCCGCTGCCTCTCCAAACTTAGTCTAGACAGTTACTCTCCTATCCCTTAGTCTGCTATTTTGAATCATGGCGCTCCGACGCCCAGGCGGACGCGAGTCGAAATCACGGCCCTCCACAGGAGGGGCTCGATTTCGAGAGCGTCCCCTTGATGAAAAATAGCAGACTAAGGGATAGGAGAGTAACTATACAAGAATAAGACCAGAGAACAAGCCTTACAACTCCCCCCAATTCCTCCCCATCGTCACATCAACCGCCAGCTTCACCGGCAATTCTGGCGCCACCCCCTCCATTTCCTCTTTCAGAATTTGCCCGATTTCTTCCTCTGTACCCTTATCGCACTCCACAATCAACGAATCATGCACCTGCATCACCAACTTCGCCCCCTCCGGCAATACTTTATCAACCTTTATCATCGCTTTTTTCATCAAATCCGCTTCCGTCCCCTGAATCGGCATATTCTGTGCTGCCCGCTCTGCCCCTGTTCTGACCACAAAATTACTCGATAATACATCCGGTGTCGGCCTCCTCCGGCCAAACATCGTCTCGACGTAGCCCTCCTTTCGCGCTTTCTCTAAGACTTGCTCCAGATACAGCTTAATCGGCTTTCTCAACTCGAAATAATTCTCAATAAACTCCTTCGCCTCCGCAAATGACATATCCGCCGCTTGCGCCAGACCACGCACGCTCATCCCATACAGAATACCGAAGTTAATCACCTTTGCCGCCCGCCGCTGCTCTTTTGTCACCTCATCCATCGACACCCCAAATGCCTCAGCCGCCGTCTTCGTATGAATATCCAAATCTTGGTTAAAATCGTTCACCAAGTCCTGATCACCCGCCAACGCCGCTGCCAACCTCAGCTCAAACTGCGAATAGTCCGCACTCACCAAAATCTTGCCCTCTGGCGCAACAAATCCTGTCCGAATCCGCTTGCCCACCTCTGTCCGTACCGGAATATTCTGTAAATTCGGATTCGTCGAAGACAGGCGCCCCGTCGCCGTCACATTCTGATTAAACGTCGTGTGAATCCTCCCCTGTCGATCCGCTAGCTCCGGCAATGGCGCAATATACGTCGACAACAATTTCGCCGCCTCCCGATATCGCTTCACCGCCCCAATAATCCCGTGCTCCCCCTCCAGCTTATCCAACTCTTTCGCCCCTGTCGAGTACCCCCGCGCGGTCTTTTTGATTCCTTTCGTAGGCAAAGCTAACCGCACAAATAGAACATTCGCTAATTGCGCCGGCGAGTTAATATTAAACTGCTCACCCGCATAATCCCACACCTCATGCTCCAAATGCCCCACCTCACGTTCAAACTCCTGCTTCAACTTCGCAAAATACTCCCGGTCAATCAACATCCCGTAGCTTTCCATCTTATAAAGCACCGGTATCAGAGGTAGATCAAACTGAACAAAAATATTATACAGATCGGGATACTTCGCAAACTCCTTTTGCTGCGCCTCATATTCCGCCCTTTCCTCCCCCTGTTCAATCCTCCGCGCCAACGGTTCCAATAAAAACCTACCCTGTCCCAAATCCCAAAATTTCTCCCCCTCCAGCACTTTCTTCGCCACCGCCTCATTCTTGTGCATCAAATCTTTCACATTCCAAGAGACCAAAGTCCCATCTTCCAGCTCCTGTACCACTTCAAGCGTCTGTTGGCTCAAATCTGGGCCCAAAGCCACGATTTTTCCCCTTCTCCGCCCCGTAGAGGCCTTTTTCTCCGTATCCGCCTCCAGTAGGCCCTCTACATCCCCGAGCTCTCCTAGAGCCTCCTGAGCGTCTTTCTGGGCATTTTTGGCTTTTCTCTTCTCCGCTTGTGGTTTCGTGAAAAACTTCCGCGCCAACGATCGAAATTCCAGCTTATTCAGCGCTTCCAAAATCCGCTCCTGATTCAACTCCAAATCCGCCAAATCATCCAATTTCACCGGCGCGTCAGTCATAATCTTCGCCAACTCCAACGACATATAAGCATTCTCTTTCCCCGCCTCCAACTTCCGTCGCGTCGCCGGCAAAACCTCATCTAGGTGCGCATATACCCCGTCGAGCGTCCCAAATTCCGCCAACAATTTCGCTGCCGTCTTCTCCCCCACCCCTGCTACTCCCGGAATATTATCCGACGCATCCCCTTTCAAAGCCTTCAAATCCAAGAATTGCGACTTCCTAATACCGTATTTTTCCTCCACCGCTGGTACGTCCATCTCCTCCAGCTTTGAGAAACCCTTCAAAATCCGATACATTCGCGTATTTTCATCGACAATCTGCAACATATCAAGGTCTGACGAGACAATAATCGTATCCCAATCCCCCTCCTCATCCGCCTGCAACGCCAGCGTGCCAATAATATCATCCGCCTCATAATCATCACATTCTACAAAACTCCACCCCAATGCCAAAACTAATTCTTTTAAGTACGGTATCTGCACATAGAAATCATCACCCGGCTTCACCCGCCCCGCCTTATAATCTTTGAAAATCTCTTTCCGTTTCGCTGTCGAACTCTTCGAATCCCACGCCACTACCACTTTCGTTGGATCCAGCTGACGCACAATCTCCATCGCAATCGCCGCAAACCCATAAATTCCGCCCGTCGGCGTCCCATCACTCGTCGAAAGCGCCCCCATCGCATAATATCCCCGATAAAAAACTGATTTCCCGTCAATAAGTACCAAACGCTTCATAGATTCAGTATATCACGTTCTATGCTATAATTATCCTTATGAAGACATCAGACCTTAAAATTCTTGCTATTGTTGGCATGAGCGGTAGCGGTAAATCCGTCGCTGTTGAATATCTTACCAAACTCGGATACCCCAAAGTCCACTTCGGCAACATGATTTATCAAGAAATGGCCAAACGTGGCATCGAGCGCACCCCTGACGGCAAGAGCGAAAAAGCTTTCCGGGAAATGATTCGCCAAACCGAGGGCAAAGATTGGGTCGCGCGCCAGGCGATTGCCGAAACCAAAGATCTAATCAAAGCCGGCCAAAAACGTATCGTCCTCGACGGCCTCTATTCCTGGACCGAGTATCGCGCTTTTCAGCATGAATTTCCCGGCGCCCTCACCCTCCTCGCCATCGTCATACCGAAAGCCATGCGCTACGAACGCGTTTCTAAGCGCCCCGATCGCCCGTTTGGCACAAACGCCATCCGCGAGCGCGACTACGGCGAAATCGAGAATATGGAAAAAGGCGGCCCGATCGCTATGGCC
Organism: uncultured Candidatus Saccharibacteria bacterium; assembly: GCA_964523355.1. GTDB lineage: Bacteria > Patescibacteriota > Saccharimonadia > Saccharimonadales > Saccharimonadaceae > Nanosyncoccus. The sequence continues at coordinate 34,452 of CAZFZV010000005.1, forward strand.
GATTATTTCATCCTAAATGACAGCAGCATAGAAAATCTCCAAGATCATATAAAAACCGTCCTGAGAACCATTAATTTTTAACGCCCACAGCAATGGAGCAGCAAATTTGACTTTTTAATAAAACTCGAGTAGAATGGAAATTGTTTTAGGTTTTACTTTCGCTTGCGTTTGCGAGCGAAAGTAATTTTTAGCTTCAAACCAGTATCGAGTCTAAGTCGACCCAAACGAATCCGAATCACCATCCGCAACCTCCTTTCTCCCACCGGATCAAGAAATTAAGCTACTCTTTGCTGCCCTGAAGCTACACTAGCACAAAAAGAACAAGACTAGCAAGCAGTAGCTTGATAATTTTTGTAGTTCAATCATTATGACAATACCACCCGGCGCCACCAATATCGTTAAACTACCATTGGCTTTTGTCCGTAGCGGGGGCGTCTCCACTAGTACCGGCAAAGCTAACAACGTCGGCTACGTCGGCAACTGGTGGTCGCGTACGTCCCGTTCGTCTACCCGCGTCTATGACCTGAACACGGATTCAAGTGGCGTTACTCCGTCATTCAACGTCATTCGCTACAGCGGTTTCTCCCTCCGCTGCCTCTACCCTGGTAAGTAGCGAGTGAGGAAAGAGGGGGATAATGTCTTTCAGCTAATCTTAAGGTACCTCCCCTCCTAGTCCTTAGATACTATGGGTATTATAGAAGAGCTTTGAGACTTTACCTGATGGTTTGTTATTTTGAACCATGGAGCTTGACTCCTCAGGCGAACGCGGGTCGGAATTAGCGCGCAAAGCGCGCTAATGACGAGAGCGTTCCCTTGGTGAAAAGTAACAAACCATCAGGTCAAGTCTTCAGAATACTATATGCCGGTTTCTAAGGACTAGGAGGATGGCTATAGAAAAACAGCCTCTACATCTCCACCACTTTCAACCCCCGCTTCGCCTTTCGCACCTCAATCTTCTTCACCCCCTCCAGTGTCTCATACTCCCCCTCCGCCTGAATCATCACATTCCCCCGCTGTTTAAACTTAATTATATCCCCTCGCGTCCGCCTACCTGGCACCCTTATCAAAATACTGCGCATCATGAAGCCTACCAAACGCCAAAAACTCGACAACCTTACCGTCGCACTCCGAAATTCACCCGGCTTCCGATAATATTTACCGCCCCGCATCATTTTCGCAAGCGTCGGCCCATTCACCGCAATATAATCCGTCGCCCCCTCCTTGATTTGTTTCGACACATCTTTCTCGGTGGCGCATGCCACGTTCTTCTTCTCACTCTTCGTCTTCTTACGACGTTCAACCGCCTCCGCCCCCTCAATAATAATTTCCGGCGCCTCCTGCTCATGTTTCTGTTTCTCGCACGCCTTTTCACTCCAAGCCGCCACGCGGTCTTGCGTCTTCATTTTTACATTTAGCAATTTCGTTTGCGCTCCAGCCTTTGCCACAACTAATTTCGCTTTCGTCTGCACCCCCGCCTCAAGCATCTTTTCTCGCGCCCCAGCTTTCATTTCTAGCAACTGCTGCTTCTTCGCCGCCCTGAGCAACTTCTTAAATTTCTTTCGCTCCGCATCCTGCTCTGTCTTCACTATCTCAAATTCCTGCTCCAAAGACGCATCAACTTTCTTCGGTACCTTTACTCTTGTCTTTGGCTTCGCTTCTTTCTTCTCTGGAGCTCCCGCCTTAACTTCTTTCTTCTTTACAGCAGGCGCTTTTTCCGGCTTTTCCTCTTTCTGCTTCGACTTCTCGTCTTTTATCTCAACTTTTTTCGGCTCTTCCTTTAGCCCAACCTCCTCTTCCGCCTCTACCTCCGCACTAACCTCTACAACATCGCGCACCGGCACCATCTTCCCCTCTGGCAAAAACTCCCGCTTTCGATTCCGAAAATACCATTTCGCCAGCGTCCATACCGAAAAAATCAGACTCTTTTTGCCAGTTTTCAGCTTTTCCCGTACTTTCGGCTCATCAAACACCGCCGTCGACTCCGCAAACAAGCCCAACGATAAATAACACGGCGCATAACGCCAATGTTCCCCGTCCACTTTTACCTCTAGTGGATAAATTTCTTTCACTTTTCCTGCGCTATAGCGCTCCGCAATCTCCGTCACTCCCCCAACAAACTCTCCGCCATACTCGACTGCTCGCTTAGCTTTCAGCATCCGCGCTAAATCATTAAAATTCCCATAGCCCAAGACCCCGAGAACCACGTCTTTACCCGAACGCATTACCGCATTCGCTGTCATCGCCGCCGTACCGTCACCACCTGCCGCTACGACCAAATCGCCATCGTTCAGAATCTTCGCTAATTCGTCCGCATTCTCATGTAGCCCCATTGCCCTGGCTTCATATTTCCCCACCAGCCACCCCGAAAGCTTCCGCGCCGGCGCCAACACCTCGCGCGCTACCGCCGCATGTTTTGAGCTTCTCGGATTATAGACGACTATCAGCTTCTTCAGCATGACCCGCCTATCTAGATACCGTCAAACCCAGGTAACAAGAACTGTAGCAACGCAAACAACATCGCCCACGCCGCCAAACCAATCGATATCTCTATTAAACGCGTTTTTGCTTTCGCTACCTGTTGCGGGTTGTCTCGCGCCGTCAGATACATAATCCCTGCAATCACCACACCCAGCGTCGCCGCCGCCCCCAGACCATAGAGGAGAATATTTACAATTAAGCTCAACAAATCCTCAATACTATGCGTATTCTTCAAAACATTACCCTCTGGCGCATCGGCATATGCGCTTCCAGTCGTCATCCATAGCAGAAACGTCATCACCCCCACCGTCAGCCATGCTCGTAGTTCATTCAGCCTTTTCACCACCTACCTCCTATTTCAAATACCCATGTAACTTTTTCGTCTGCTTATGCTTCCGCAGCTTCGACAACGCTTTCGCCTCAATCTGTCGAATCCGCTCCCGCGTCACCGAAAATTCATTCCCCACTTCTTCCAAGGTATGCGGCCGACCCCCACCAATCCCAAACCTCAAACGAATAATCTTCTGCTCCCGCTCACTCAAAGTCGTCAAAATCTCCGCAATCTGCTCTTTAAGAATCTGATTTGCCGTCGCATCCTCCGGCGAATCCCGCTCGCTATCCTCGACAAAATCGCCCAACACCGACTCCTCATCATCCCCATCTCTACCAACACTCGCATCCAAGCTCGCAATATCCTGCTTGATCCGCATCACATACTCAATCTTATCGACATCCATCCCCATCGCCTCGGCAATCTCTTCATTCGTCGGCTCGCGGTTCAGCTCCTGAGTCAGCCTACGCGTCGTTCTCAACACTTTATTAATCGTCTCGACCATGTGTACCGGAATCCGAATCGTCCGCGCCTGATCTGCAATCGCCCGCGTAATCGCCTGACGAATCCACCACGTCGCATACGTCGAGAACTTAAAACCTTTGTCCGGGTCAAACTTCTCCACCGCCCTGAGCAAACCAGTATTCCCCTCCTGAATTAAATCCAAAAAATCCAAACCGCGCCCGCCATAACGCTTCGCAATACTCACGACCAAGCGCATATTCGCCTCAGCTAGCTTATCTTTCGCTTTCTTATCACCTTTCACTGCACGATTCGCCAGCTCCAACTCTTCCTCTTGGGTCAACAGCGGAATCTTACCAATTTCCCGGAGATACATCCGTACAGAATCATCCGCAAAGGCATCCACATTGTCCGCCGTAATCGCTAGCTCCTCATCCGAAAGCTCGTCCTCTGCTGCTAACTCATCCTCCCCCGGGTCATTCAATGCTTCTCCAAGGTCAAGTCCAGTATTTTTATTCTTTAAGATTTCTGCGTCTTCATCCATTACATCACATTATACTAAAATCTTCGCTTTTTACAACCGTCTAAGCCTCATTCATACAAAATAGGACACTGCTCGGTAGTGTCCTAAACAACCTTTTCACGACAAGCGCAGCTATGCACTTTTAAAGCAACATAGTGTCCGATCGGGAGCAGTGCCCTAGCTTTCGGACCGTACATTACTAAAAGCGCAAAAACCATACTAAAACACACTGCGCCAGTATAGTCGTACAAATTGTTTAGGACACCCCTATTATATCACGCTTATGGCTCCCCGCCTACCCCCTTTTTAACACCATAATCTTCCGCAAAATCTCCTCTTGTCGCCTCTGATCCTCCTCGCTCTCCCCAAGTTTCTCTAACTCCGCATTCAACCTCTTGACTTCTACTTTTGCGTTCTCCGCTTTCAGCCGCCGCAGCAACTCCCGCGCCTCCCCCTCCAGCGCCTCTTTCGTCCACCCCTGATAACGCGTATCAAACACCAGCTCAAGCTCCGCCATTTTAACCTCATTATCGGTCACTTCGACGCCTTTTATCTCCGTCACTCCGCCATACAAGACAATCGCCTGCAAGCTATCCTTAATCCCCTGTAATGCATCAGTTTCCGTCTCTGCCTCGACTTTTTTCAAACGTTTCGGCGTCTCGACCACTTTCTGCTCCAACAAATCCTCGACACTACAATCCAGCTTCCTGGCCACCTGTTGTTCATAATGCTTGCGCTCGACTGCATGCGGCACATTCCGGAGCAATTTCATCGCTACGTCCGCATATTCACGCTTCCCTACTCCCGTCCGCAGGTCCAGATTCTCCTCGTATTTAGCAAGCAACCAATCCACCGCTGGTCGCGAACTCTGTACCGCCTCTTGCCACAGCTTCTCACTCTTCTGGATCAACTCGTCCGGGTCTTTCGCCCCGTGATAATCCGAAATCACGCTCAAATTAATCCCCAAATCCCCCGCCAGCATGATTGCCCGCTCCGTCGCTTTCACCCCCGCCGCATCGCCATCATACGCCAACCGCACATCCGGAGTCAGTCGCGACAAAATCTTCAAATGGTTCTCCGTCATCGCCGTCCCACTCGTCGCCACCGCTTCTCGCACCCCCGCTTGATGCGACGAAATCACATCCATATTCCCCTCCACGATCACCACATATCCATTTTGTCGAATGCTTTCCTTTGCCTGCTCCAGCCCAAAAATAAACCGTCCCTTATTGAACAATAAAGTTTCTGGCGTGTTCAAATATTTTGGCTCCCCCTGTTCCAAAATCCGCGCCGTATAGCCAATCACCCCGCTCGTATCAATAAATGGCACCATCATCCTCCCCCGGAACAAATCCCCGCCAAACCGATTCAGCAGCCCCGCCGCCTCAATTTCCGCTTTCTTATATCCCCTTTTGATCAAAAATTGTAACAGCGCTTTCCCCTGATTCGGTGAATAACCAATCCGAAAAGTCTGTGCCGTTCCTTTCGTCATGTTCCGTTTCTCGAAAACATACCGACAAACTTTCTCATTTTTCGTCAAACAAAACTGATAATATCGACAACTCAGCTCCAATAATTCTCGTACTCGCTTTTTTCTCTCCGTCACCGCCCGATCGCCCCCCTTATACCGCTTCAGCTCCACTCCCGCCTGTGTCGCCAGCTTCTCCATCGCCTCACGGAACGAAACCCCCTCCACTTCCATTATAAAACTAAAAATATCGCCGCCCTTATTTGCCGAAAAATCATGCCAAATCCCTTTCTCCGGCGACACCATAAAAGACGGCGTCTTATCCACACCCCAAGGCGATCGCCCTTTCAGGCTCCGCCCCGCGCGCTTCAACTCAATATACTGACCCACGACATCTTCAATTGGTAAGCGCGCCCGAATTTCCTCCTTCGCGTCTTCCATACTACCTCTAGTATACCACTATACAACTATGAAAGCCCTTAAATCCATATTATGAAATCATGGCGCTTGACGTCTTGGCTAAAATTTTTCGATTCTTTAGATGAGAAAAATTTTACCGTTGATTGAGTAATATGGATTTAAGGGCTTTTTACGTTTATATGGTACAATACTCTTATGGATAGTCTTGAATACCTCAACCAAATCTCCAAATCGAACCGCCCAGTGAAGAAACCTCGCGGCGAGGCTTCCAAGACTACAATCATCAAGATCGCTGCGGGCGGCATCGTCCTTTTTGTGCTTATTATCGCTTTCGGTAGCCTCCTCGGCAATCTCAGCAGCAAGGTCGGCAATACGACCAAACAGCTCTATTTCCGTACCGACCAAGTCAATTCGACTCTCCGCACTTACAATAAATCCCTCAAATCCTCGCGCCTCCGCGCGATTGGTTCCTCGCTCCAGACCGTCCTCACCGGCGCCTCAAACCAGCTCAAAGAATATTACAGCAACAAAAACGTCAAAAGCGAAGACCTCAAACTCACCGGCAAGACCGGCGAAAAAGAAGAAGCTCTCATCTCCCAGCTCAACCTCTCCCTTGAACACGGTAAGCTCAACGGCATCCTCGACCGCACTTACGACAACCAAATCAACCTCCAAGTCTCCCTCCTGCTCTCCCTCACATCAGAGATCATCTCTCGCACCAAGGACCAAAAACTCCTTGCTATCGTCGAGCCGCTCCATAGCAGCCTAACGACCATTCACGAGAACCTCGAAGCCTACTCCAACCCCGGCGACTAACCCGTAGAGCTATTCTGTTTTCTTCTTTTTCGCCTCTTCCTCGGCTTTTTTCACATTCGTATTCATCTGGTTTAAAAATCGCACGATAATGAACACTACAAACGCAATAATCAGAAAATTCACCACATTCTGCAGAAAATTCCCATACGCAATATGCGCCGTCGTATCAGCCCCAAATATGTTCGGAATATCAATCGCTAGCGCAGAGAAGTCCGCTCCCCCTGCCAAAAGACTCGTAATCGGCATGATAATATCGTCCACCAAAGATTTCACAATCGTCGTAAACGCACCCCCGACCGCGACACCAATCGCCAGCTCGACCACATTCCCGCGGTTAATAAACTCCTTAAATTCCTTAATAAACTGACTATCGGTCACTTTTTTCACCAGATTCACCGGCGGAACCTCTTCTTTCTTACTCATATTCCCTTTCTTTACTCTTTCTTCCTTGTAATCCTAGACAAAATGCCAAGAACCCAAACAAATAACACGACTCGAATAGCAACACATGACGCATAAACCACGCCGCCTCGGTCATAAAACCAAACACGCAGACCACGCCATACGCGACGTACATTGCCGCCACTATCCGCGTCAAACGACTTGCTCGCTTACAGAACAAAATTATCGCCGCCACCATCAGCATACAAACAAACATCAATCTTGAACAAATTTCATGTATATGGCTCGGTGCACTCGTCGCATACTCCGACCCGGGCAAGTCAAAATACCCAATCGGACACACCGACAGCCCTACCAGCCCCACAGCCATCAGCACTACCACCCAATAATATCCCGGCGCAAACCGCCACCTCTCGCCTACGCGATACAAGTACGTCAAAGCACAAAACGCCACCACAAAATTCGCCAACGCAAACACTATCGCGCTCCAAGTCTCACTTCCAATATAACGACTAATCGAGTACCCCGGCATGAACGCCCTGAGCAAATAGCTATTCACCGCCACCGTCACTACCGTCGTCAAGACAAACATCAAAATCGCCACCACCATCGGCCGCTTATCTGTAATCCTCAACCTCGATACTCCCTCGCTCATTCCTATACCCTACTCTGCCAGCGTCAAATTATAGCTCAAACGCACCAAATCCTCAACTTCCTCATCTTCCAGCTGTCCGCAGCGCACGACCTCTATTCCGCCTCGCCCAAAATACCGACTCTCCATCACACTCTCGTAATCATTTCTCAACTTCTTTCCCAGCTCCTTCTCGCACCGCACCTCAATCGTCTTCGGTCGCACTACTAAAAAGACTTTTTCATTCCCCACTGCTAAATAAAGCCGATTGGTCTCATCTCCATCCTCCCATTCTTGCTCCGTATACTCACCGATTCCGGATATTTTGCTCACATCCATTATTTCGCTCCTCCCAGATACCATTTCAGCTCCTCCATCGACCCTCGAATATCGTCTAGTGCTCGATGTGCCTCGCGCTTCAGGAATCGCTTACCATATTTCCCCTCCAAGACGACTTTCCAAGCGCTCACATCCAACATCCGATAATGTAATCTTTTACTCACCTCTGGCCATTCGCAATCAATAAATTTACGGTCCTGATGAATCGAATTGCCCGCTAAGATTACTTCATTCCCAAACCACTGATCAATAAATTTTAACAGTTTCTGTTCGACCACCTTTACATCTTCCCCCTGCGCGTTCTGCGCCATCAATCCGTCACGGCTTTCCGCATTCTTTTCCCAGAACTCCCCCACCATCCGCTCATGCATCAGCGCCTCTGGCACTTTCACTACCGCTTCCATTCGCCCCAACTCTTCCAGCTCCCAATCCGTCGCAATCGCGGCCAACTCCAAAATCCGATCCTTCTCTGGATCCAGCCCTGTCATCTCCAAGTCAACCCATAATAGCTTCGCTTTTTTCATACTCTATATTATACCACCAGATCAGCAAAATAGCTACCGCTAAAGTAGGCAACAGGTTAAATCATCTCATCCACCGCCACCAATATCGTTAAACTACCATTGGCTTTTGTCCGTAGCGGGTATGTCGCTCTTAGCAATACTATAGATTATGTCGGCTACAGTGGTTACAATTGGTCGCATACGTCACATTCATCTGCCAATGCCTATCGCTTGAACTTAGGACCCGCCAATGTGAATCCCTCTAGCGGTAGCGGGCGTTGGGCAGGTTACTCCCTCCGCTGCCTCTATATCCGGCGCCACCAATATTGTTAAACTACCATTGGCTTTTGTCCGGGGCGGGAGCGTAAGTCTCACCTACGGTCAGGCGCGGCGCGTCGGTGAGTACGGCTACGGCTGGTCGCGTACGGCTAGGTCTACTACCAACGCTTACGGCCTAGGCGTTGGTCCTAGCGAGGTCTACCCGTCAAGCAACCGCGATCGTTGGAACGGTTTCCCCCTCCGCTGGCTCTACCTAGCACTTAACTACCTCACCAAGCTCATTCTGCTAACCTCCCCCCTATTAGCCCTTAGAGACTATAGGTATTATAGAAGAACTTTGAGGCTTTACCTGATGGTTTGTTATTTTGAACCATGGAGCTTGACTCCTCAGGCGAACGCGGGTCGGAATTAGCGCGCAAAGCGCGCTAATGACGAGAGCGTTCCCTTGGTGAAAAGTAACAAACCATCAGGTAAAGCTTAAGGATACTATATACCGGTATCTAAGGGCTAGTAGGGATATATAAAGAATAAGGTTAGAAGAGTCCTTACATCTCCTCCGGCACCTCAATCCCCAGCAACCCCAATCCTTCTTCCATCACCATCACATACGCCTGGACATATTTCGCCGTCTCCTCCTCATGTCCACCCCCTACGACTCGCACCTGCTCGTAAAATCGCGAGAATTCCTGCGCTAGCTCATACAAATATGTACAAATCTTATACGGCGCTTTACTACGCACCGCCTCAACCACCACTTCTTCACCTTGAACAAGTTTTTTACTCAACTTTCGCACAAATTTCCGCTCCGTCTCGCTCAGTTCTTTCTGCTCACCAAGCTCGCTCTGGTCTAATTTCTGCAAAATCTTCTTCGCCCGCACTGCCGAGTACAATAAATACACACCTGAATTCCCATTCATCGCGACCGATTCTTTCGGGTCGAAGACAATATCTCCCCCCATTTTGTACTTCAAAAACGCATATTTCAAAGCCGCCAAGGCTACTTTTCGGTCTGCATCGTCTCCCCCGAGCTCTTCTTCCACCATCTCTATCACATCGACCGCTTTCAAGAAATTCCCTTTTCTTGATGACATCTTCACGTTCCCCGGCAACTTCACCATACCGTGCGTCAAATGCCGCGTCCGCTCAACCAACTCCGGCGCATATTCTTTCACACTCGCCAGCACCACTTTCATATACTCTGTCTGCTCATTCCCCGTAATCACCACCGACTCGTCGAAATGATAATCATCCCACTTCGTGAAAATCAGCCCTACATCTTTCGCCTCATAAGTCGGCACACCCTGCGCATTGATGAAAACCCGCGTGTGTAAGCCTACCTTGTCCCCCCGAAAAATAATCGCCCCCTCGCTCTCCTCATACACGCTCCCAACATGCGCTTTCACCTCTGCTAGCCCCCTCCCCGCAACACTCGATTCTGGATAAAACTTATCAAATTTCACCCCAATTTGCGCATAGAAGTCCTTAAAATATTCATAACTCAATTCTCGCCCCCGCCAATACAACTCGGCCAACTGTACGATCTCTGCTGTCGGTCGCTCAAAATCTTCTGCGACTTTCTCCAACTCTAGGCGTTCATGGCACTTTTCCTCACCCAGCTCCGCTAACGCATAGATCATCTTATTGAGCTCGCCAATCTCCTCCTTTGCCCCCTCATCCTCGTCATATGCCCGCGTTCCTTGTACATAACACCGCGCAATATCTTCAATCGTCATCGACGGCAACACACTATCATTCCTCAATGCCCACATCGTCTTCGCGACGTGCAGCCCGACATCTCCCCCGAAGTTCGCCCGCACCACCTTCGCCCCCGCCAGCTCCAACAACCGCGAAATACTATCCCCCACCACCGACGTATACAAATGTCCTACATGTAAAACTTTAAACGGATTTGGGTCAGAAAATTCCGCCACCACCGTCTTGCCATTATATTCATCCAGTGCTATATTTTCCCGCAAAAAGTCCTTATTCTGCGCAATTTTTCCAATTTTCTCATCATAATATTCATCTGGTGATATAAAATTCAAGAAACCTGGCGCCGCCACTTCGACCGTCAGCTCATTTCCCTTTTCCTGCCAAGCCTGCTTTATCTCCTCAGCTATCACCATCGGCGCTTTATGCGCGACTTTTGCCAACTTTAACGCCACATTGCTCGCATAATCCGCACCAGTCTCTTCGGGCGCTACAGTCAGCTCCACCTCTATCTCAGCACCAAAAATTTGCTTTACTAGCTCCCCTAACCGCTCTCTGACATTTTCCATGATATATATTATATCATAAACCTTCGACTTAAGGAATTAACGGCGTCACCTCGGAAGCAATATCAAATGATATTTCTTCGCTCGGGCTTCTTATTGTGTCATACTTTTCAGAGATTACTACGTCGCTTCAAATCAATCGCCCCCACGCCCCCATCAATCTCCACTACCGTCTTCCCCTCCGGATTATCCAGACTAATCCCCTCTTGTTTCAGCGACCCAATCCCCTGGTCAAATTTCACTCGGTAATCATCTTCCTCCCCAATCAAAGTCAGCTCCAATTTCCCCACCCCTGCGCTTATCTTGCTATCTTTCTCTAATCTCGCCGCCAGCTCTACCTTACCTACGCCCATCTCAAGCTCCAATTTCCCCAGCTCCGCGTCATTCACAATCAAAAGCCCCGCTCCCCCGTCAATCTTCGCAGCTCCCCTCGCTCTCAACCCCGCAAACTCAGCTCGCCCCGCCCCAAGGTCAAGCTCCATCTCCTCCGCTGTCAGATCTTTCGCATACAGCGTCCCCGCGCCCATATCCAATTTCAGCCTGTCGAGCTCCAAATCCTCCGGCAATACTAATTTCACCTCCCCGCCCATCTTATGCCATTGACCCCACCAATCAAAATCCTTTTCCTTAATCTCAACCCTATCGCCCATCCATAGCACCTCTACGACTTCATCGTCCGCCACCAACTGGAACTCCTCACCCCGCTCAATTCTCAGGCTCGTGCTCTTTAATTCGACTACTAACTCCGAAAACTCCCATTTTTCGCCCATCACTGTCTCTTGCCATTCCGAATCGCTATACTCACCCGGTCCAAACACTCGGCTCACAATCACTCCCGCGCCGACTACCGCCGACGCTATGCTCACCATTATCACCACCGCCAGCGCAATCGCTGCGCCCTTGATCGCTTTCTGCGCTCCATTCATCTATTTAATCTCCACCCCACCAAACACACTCGTCGCATCAATATACAAAGTCTTCTCCGCCTTATCGTCCATCTCCTTATGTTTATCACTTGTGCCCCCAAAAATCGACGACGAAACGACTTTCACTTTTACATCTTTCGGCACATAGATCGTCACCCCGCCAAACACTGCGCAAGCTTTCACCAAAGTATCTTTCTCAATCTTTGCCTCACGCAGATCACATTTAATCGAGCCGAATACTGCCTCCAGCCGGCATCCCTCAAACTTCTCCCCCGCAAAATTCAAATTCTGCCCACTAAAGGTCGCCCAATATTCTTTTTCACCCGATTTCCCCTGCACCTTCTTCACTTCTTTTAGTACCTTGCCTTTCAGAGCATCCTTAAAAATCAGCGACAGCCCGACAATCACCAAGACCACTGGCACAATCAGCTTCCATAGCAAATCAAACCGAATCACTCCCTGGCACGCCAGCAACAAACACACGCCAATCAAAATCCCAATCAAATCCCCTGTTTTATCGTCATCTTTCCCAAACAGGCTAATAAAACATGGCACGATGATAAACAACGTCCACCACCCCGGAAAGAAGAGATTAATCTCCACAATTCCTAATGCGCTAATCCCCAGAATCACCCCGAGCGCAATCAACACTCCTCCCCATAACCAATTTGTCGCCTTATTCATAAAATCTCCAAGTTATTTTCCCTATTTTACCACACTATCTCACTCTAAAACCATCTGCTATTGTCTGCTTCGCCTCGTCAGGGTTGTCTCGTAAATCTACCAAGAAGTTAAACACGCCAATCCCATCCAACCTTGGCGCTAACTCATAAATACGCTGCGCACCGTACCCCTCTATCGTCACGCCCGGCGCATACTCTCTTACCTCCAACCAATTCTCAAACTCTCGCAAGATATCATCATACTTTGCCACTTTCTTCCACAGTCTCTCCCTTACGACCTCCGAGTTCACCCCTTTCTCATCCCGCAAATATCGCTCAACTTTCTCTTCCACGACTTCAACTCCTCCTAATCTCATATTTTTGGCTTGTTACCGGCTCCCACCCCGTCTCTGCTTTCTCTTTTTCGACCTCCTCCCTCTCTTCCGGCGACATTGCTGCAATTGCTTCCTCAGTTGCTTGCTCATCCAAAATATTCAAAAATTCTTCTCTAAAATAATCCACCTCCCGCACCAGCAACTGACTTTTGTGCACCTCTCGCATCGTGAAACTATCCTTGATAAAAGTCTTAGAGTTCAGCCGATACATCCGACCTCTCTCGCCATCAGGGTCATCACGCATTATTTCGCGTTGTCGCATTTTCCAAGCCACCTCCGGCAGCCGCGCCAATGGCTGGAAATCCCACATCTTTTTGCGGCTAATTGTAACTCGACCTTGCCTGTAATCTATCCGGGCTCGTTTTCCATTCTCAAACTCATCCTCAAATCTCACCTCCAGCGGTCGTTTCAACCCCACCAACTCCGACAACGCTCGCGCATACCTCTCCGTAATTTGCTCATTCTTATCCGCCTCCCACAAGTCATCTAAGCTCTGTACGCCCACCTTTCGCAATAAATCATCTACATCTAATCCATGTAATACGCCGTCAATCTCTTTCTCAATCCCCACCCAATTCTCATCACCATATACCTCTGGATGTGCCGCAATGAAATCTGCCCTTTCCGCCTCTTCTGCCTTAATCTTTTCGATTCTGAACTTTACAAACTTACCAAAGGTCTCCGCCTCTATCTCGCAGAGTTGCTTCCGATAGCCCATGTAATCCAAGTCCGACTTTATATAAAACTTATCATTATGCTCATACAACTTCGCTAATTCAACTAGTTCATCCGGCAGTGCCGCATCGTCCCCGCCATGCTTCACTCTCCGTACCACATCATATTGATAACTATGCCAATTCTCATGCGCCAAGGTCTCCAGCACGCTATCCATATCGCCCTTATGCTGCGCTAAATCTACAGAAATCCGGTCTACACCTAAGCCATCGCTCGAACAACTGCCCAACGTTCCCTTGTCCAGTGCTTGATCCGTCTTCAGCCAAGGCTCTACAGACAAATTCAGCACCTCAGCAAAATAATTCTCCGCCTGCATAGCGCCAATTTCGGGATTTTCTCTCAATCCCTCTCTTAGCTCAGTCAGCTTACCAAGATCAATCCTCTCTGCGGCTTTCAAGGTCCGCTCAATCACCGCCAATATATCTACTTTCTCAAACACTGCATCATTCAACCGTCGGGTCCGTTCCGATTCATCATCTTCCGCTGGCAAATTCTCGCTCGCCACCTCATCCGAAAACCGCAATACTTGCGCACCGATTTCACGCTCATCGTCGCGCTCACGTTCTCCTTTCTCACCCCCGCCTAACGTTTCTCCACTACGCATCTACTTCAAACTCTTCACAAACTCCCGGAACAACGGATGCACTTCAAGCGGCCGGCTCTTAAACTCTGGATGCGCCTGTGTTGCCGCGAAAAATTTACAACCCGGCGCCTCAACAAACTCCACCAACTCCCCGTCTGGCGACGTTCCGCCCACTACCAATCCCCCTTTTTCAATCTCCTTCAAAAACTTCTGATTCACCTCATACCGATGCCGATGTCTCTCGACAACCTCTTCCGTACCATACGCCTTTGCGACTTTGCTCCCCTTCACGAGCTTCGCTGGGTAATCCCCCAGCCGCATCGTCCCTCCAGTCGATTCCTTACCCTGTTGCCCCTCCATAATATAAATCACATTATTACCGTCCTGTTCGCTCGCGCCAAACTCCTCCGAATTTGCATTCTTAATCCCGCCCATTCTCGCCGCCGCAATACATGCCACCTGCATTCCCAAGCACAACCCCAAATACGGCCTATCGTGGTCTAACGCATATTTCGCCGCCCGAATCTTCCCCTCTACGCCACGATCACCGAAACCACCTGGCACCACAATCCCATCATATTTATCCAGCATATCCATATCAGCTTTCTCGCGATCACTCATCTCTTCCGCATTCAGCCATTCAATCTCAATATTCACTTTTTCCCAAGCCGCCGCAGCTTTCAGCGCCTCTGTCACACAAATATACGCGTCATCATTTCCGACATACTTCGCCACCAGCCCCACGCGTACCGTCTTCGCCCATTTCTTCCCCCTGAGCCTCGAAAATTCCTTCCATTTACTCATATCCGGCTCACCCTCATCGCCAACAAACCGATTCAAAATCTCCAACACCCCAGACTTCAAGACATTAAACGGCACATCGTACACACTCTCGATATCCGGCAAATTCAGCACCGCCTCCTTATCAATCCCCGAAAACGCCGCAATCTTCTCGCAAATCGCCCGTGGCGCCGGCCGCTCCGTCCGACAGACCACCACATCCGGAATAATCCCAAACCCGCGCAAATCTTTCAGGGCGTTCTGCGCTGGCTTCGTCTTCAATTCTTTCGACGTATTAATCCACGGCACGTATACAACATGGGCATACAGACAATTCTCTCGCCCTACCCGATTCGCAAACAGCCG
Source organism: uncultured Candidatus Saccharibacteria bacterium (assembly GCA_964523355.1). Taxonomy (GTDB): domain Bacteria; phylum Patescibacteriota; class Saccharimonadia; order Saccharimonadales; family Saccharimonadaceae; genus Nanosyncoccus. The sequence continues at coordinate 49,827 of CAZFZV010000005.1, forward strand.
AATCGCCTCAATAAAACTCAGCCCCTCATAATCTCCGACCGTTCCACCAATCTCTACGATATGAATCTCCGACCCCTCACTCGCTTTCTCAATCTTCTCCTGCACTAAATTCGTAAAATGCGGCACCATCTGCACCGTCTTCCCCCGAAACCCACCATTTCGCTCCTTATCAATCAGCTCCTGATACAATGCACCCGACAACACGCTCGAATATTTCGACGTCTCAAAATCCAAGAACCGCTCATAATGCCCTAAGTCAAGATCCGTCTCCTTACCGTCGTGCGTCACGAAACATTCCCCATGCTCTACCGGGTTCAACAGCCCGGCATCGACATTCAAATACGGATCGCATTTCTGTATCGATACCTTATAACCTTTCGCCTTCAAAATCGCCCCGATCGACGCCGCCGTAATTCCCTTACCGACTCCCGACAACACCCCGCCGGTCACAAAAATATATTTACAACTTTTTTCTGTATTTTTATTTCGCATGTGGTACCTCCTTTTCCCACCCACATTGTTCTTAATCTTATCATACCACAAGCAACATCCCTCGCCCACTCTAGTAATTTCTTATTTTACCACTCTAAGAATTGACTTTTAGTAGAATCTGTGATACAATAGAAGATGATACATGCTAACAATCGTGGTTTTCCGCCACAAAATTTCAAAAAGGAGGTTTTAGCATGAGCAACTTAAATTTTCCAAAAGATGGACCAGTTATTGTCACCGGGGAAGATTTTGGAATCTTCCAGAGGAGTAATTACTCCTCGTTCGATCAGATGTTTTACGCTTGGTTAGACGAAAACAACCGCAACGGCGTTCGTCGCCTGATCATCCGCGATTTGTTGCGTCAACCGCACGGTCAGAACGACCCGATGCACACGTATTACGACACATCGCACGGCTTCGGACGCCTCATGCACGTCGGTGGTGGCAACAAAGCAAAAGAGTTATTTTGGACACTCCATAATCGCCCGAAATTACTCGACGAGATCACTTCAGAGCTGCTTTATAATCTCAAGCACGACTACATGTCGCTCGAATCAATCGGTAAAGATAGCTTGAAGCATTTACTTGAACTGCTACTGACGGTTACCAAAGAAACGGAAGCCAGATCTCTGTGGGAATATCATCCCGTACAGTCACACATCAATATGCCGTTGTCGGAGCGTATGGGCGAATTTCTTCGGCTCTATACCGGTCGCACGAATCTGCCGCAGTTTCTGCGCAATGAACTTTGGCAAAAGATCAAACAGGATCTCACCGCAGCGATTAATGCCCAAAGAATCCCGCTCGAAAAATCCGGCATCCCGTGTATCACTGATAATGCCACGATGAAAACCATCGTCACTTTCGTCGAATTCATGACTAACGAGAGTTTCCATGATGACAGCCGCAGTGTCGCTACAGTCAGTGAATGCGTTGGGTTATTAGAAGATATCCTGCCACACGGTGTTACCTATTTTGACCGCATAAACTTAGAGCGCATTGCTCCTCGCCTTAACGACAAGCTCTTGACCTGTAAGATGCTTCAGCGGCACATCAACGCCTATGACGAAAAAGACCTCGAACGGGTGAAGGCTAATTTTCTCTACTGGACACGCGGCATCATTTCCGCCTGCGATCCTAATGCCGACGCCTGCATCAAGAAAATCGATCTGAGTATCGCCAATAACGTTGAATACGAGATTGTCTTCGAGTAATCGGCCTTAATATTTGTCCATTTTAGTACTTTGGAATTTGCCTTGTCGCACTCGCGACGAGGCATTTTTCTTTCTCTATTATTTCTGTGTTATAATCATGAATAGTGGAAGTGTGGCCGAGTGGTTGAAGGCGCACGCTTGGAAAGCGTGTAAAGGTTCACGCCTTTCGCAGGTTCGAATCCTGTCGCTTCCGCCAGGAAGTAAAATATCTATACTTTTGTATAGATATTTTACTTTTCGGAGAAAAGTTAGGGTTCGAGCCCAGGTTCGTTATCGAGCGTAGCGAGATTACTTTACCTGTCGCTTCCGCCAACTAAAAATAAGCCCTATGGGCTTCTTTTTAGTTGTAGTAGCGACAGGTAACAAACCGTAGGTTCGTCTGTAGCAGGAAGCGAGCAAAGAAAATATTTATATTTTCTTTCGAGCCGACGCCCTACAGTCTAGATTTTTCAAAGAAAAATCTAGTTCCCTGTCGCTCCTCCTACCCCAATCCGGCGCCACCAATATCGTTAAACTACCATTGGCTTTTGTCCGTAGCAATGCGGTGGATGTTAACGGTGGTAGGATGTGGTACTTGGGCCAGGGCGGGGTCTACTGGTCGCGTACCGCTAGCTCGTCTACCTACGGCCGCGCCTTGTGGTTCACTCCTACTGTCGTCTATCCGTCGGATAGCAACAACCGTTGGAACGGTTTCTCCCTCCGCTGCCTCTACCCTGGTAAGTAGCGAGTGAGGAAAGAGAGCTTTTC
>CAZFZV010000006.1:0-47929 GCA_964523355.1 uncultured Candidatus Saccharibacteria bacterium
GACGCGCTAGACTCAAAATCTTGTTCGAGCAATCGAGTGAGGGTTCAAGTCCCTCCTCGCCCACCAATCAGCTTGTTATAATATAATAGTGGATAGATAGTCCATGGGATGCTATGAGCAGTAGATGAGGTCAAGCTCCGACTGCTTAGGGTTCTCGGATTAAATAGATCGTGAAGTCACTCTCCGAAATTTGAGGAAAATGATGGAGACTGGAGAATTGGTCTTAGCTAAGGCTCAGATTGCAAAAAGTAGGCTTCTTTGCTAGCGGGGTTTGTGCGTTTTGGACTCTGACGTTGTTCTGGCTTTTGTCCGTAGCGGCAACGTCAATACGGAAGATGGTAAGGTATACAACGTCGGCAACAACGGCTACGGTCGGTCGCGTACGGCTAGTTCGTCTACCAACGCCTACTACCTGAACTTCAACCCTACGGGGGTCAATCCGTCAAACAACAACCATCGTTGGTACGGTTTCCCCCTCCGCTGGAGTACTGCCGTTTCGGTGCCGATCTACTGATACAGTATAACTCCGCGATTAGAGCGGAGTTATACTATGTGTGCTTTTGAGCTTAGTAACGTGGGGCGAGCTCGCGACTGTATGCTTCGCTATAACTCGAGCTATAGCGGGCAGCTTGTGCGTAGGCCCAAAGGTAGCTATCGGCACGGAGATTAAAGACTTCGGCGGGAGCTTGTTTAGAGCTGGATGTGCCGAAAGTGCCGGTGCGACTAATCAGCGGGTCAGATCCATAGCTACGTTGGAGATTAATTGCACGAGCAACGACTGGGCCATTAAAGACGAGTTGCTTAGTACAACGATTACCATTGAAACCGAAACCGTCACTGGATACATCTTTGTTGCTGTCTGCGCCGGGCGTGAAGCCAGAGCAGGTATTAATTGTGCCGGTATTGGTGCTTTTGTTGCCGGTAACGATGAGCCAAGCATCAATCCGATCAACATTTTCTGCGATTTCAACATTGCCATTGTTTACGAAAATCACGGCTTGTGGGACGTCGTGAATACTGTAGCGCGTAGAATCATTAATAGTAATATTATTATTGATTTGTAGATTACCGTTGACGTTTAGGACAACATTGCCGTTGATGCCACCATATAGCTCGTCAATCTTATTGGCTTGCGTGATATTGGGATTATCTCGGACGTCGCGGAGGTAAGCATAAAGACGGGTCATAAAAGTCGTGTTGCTGGTGATACCGGAAGCGGTTAGTGAGCAGACGTTTGTATCGCCGCTGGAGAAATTTGAGATCGTGAGCGATGAGCTACTAGCCCAAGGTTGACCATCGCAGAGCTTAAGGCTAGCTGAACCTTGGCTGAGTGCAGAGCCGGAAGCCATGGTGCGCGAGGAGTTGAGATTGACGTTGGCGATTGCTAGATACTCAGACCAAGAGCCATAGAGCGTACGGTCATTGTTGGCATTTTCACCAAAAGTAATACTATTATGGCGGCTAGCGAGCGAGGTAACGATATTCCCCATTGTCATGACGCTGCCGTTCCAGGCGGCGGTGGTAGGCTTCTTGGCGATAGTGCGACAAGCGGCGCCGAAGTTGTACCAGTAATCTTTGGGCGTATCATGGTGCCAACCATTCAGGCTACTATCGTTGCTACCCTCAATATTGTACCAGTATTCGAAACTATAGCCGAAAGAGTTACAATATTTGTGTCCGACGTAGTCTGGTACTTTGACGCTGGCATCTTTGCTATATGTATGATCGTGGGTATTGCTGGAGGTTGTATTCCAGCTGCCTGATTCGTGGTCCTTACATTCGGCTAAAGTACCCCCAAAGCGCGCGCGGTACATTGAGCAAGGATCAGATTTGCTATTGGAGTCGATTTTGAAGTTGTTTTCGTTGTACTCGGCGGCTTGATTGACTTGGAACTTGATAGATTTCCAACCACTGAGACGGCGAGTTTCTTGGCTTTTCGCATGAATACTATCCCACCAGAGCCTGGTGTCTTCGCCGGCGAACATGATCTTGCTATTAGCATCACCACCAGGGTTTTTAGGTTCGCCACCGGGAGAGTCGGGGCGTGTAACTGTAACGCAAACTTTGGAGGAACCGTTCCCGCTGTAACTAGCAGAGTAGTCGTAGTGACTTGAAATACAATTACCGTATGCGTTACGAGCGTCACATACCCACGTTCCTTTCAATTTTACATTTTTATGATCATATTTAATCTTGCTGCATTTCGTTTTGGTCTCTCCCGGTTCAAGGGTGATAGGGACGGATTTTTTAGCACTGTCGGGCGTAGTGGTATGGTTGCTATCCGGGCGTAGTGCTCCCCAGCTAGTACTGCCAACTGGATAAGCATCGGTAACTGACCAGTTTGAAGTTACAGTGTCTCCACTTGTAGTATCGTTACTGTTCATAGTGAAGCTCCCATGGTCGTATCCGATGGTATGGCTAAAATCTACAGTTACTGTGGCTTTATCTGTACTAAATTCAATGGAGGCTGTTCCGTCTCTTCCTGATGTGACGGTCTTGCCGCCTGTAATGTCGGGGTCATTCACAGTGACGGTAGAGGTCGAATAGAAATCGCCTTTGCCTTTTTTACTTACAATATCATCACTGTAGCAGAAATAGGATGTACCCCCCCATGTAGTGCTCGTGACACCTGCGTCTTGGGCTTGGAGGAATTTATCGTGCACGGTATTCCAATTTTCAAAACCGTGACCCTCAAAATGGACTCTGGCATCTACGTTCTGCAACCCGCGTTGGATAGGTGACACTTCCAGAATGTTGCCGTTGCCATCGTCACGATAGTAAACGAAGCCAAGTCGGTAATAACCGCCAACTTCAGCGCAGCCGCTGATTGTGCCGCCGGTTGTAAAATTGTCGCCAGGGACGACGATGTTGTTAGGGTCACTGTTATTTCCTTCATACCCAGGCTTGCCGGACACTGGATCGGTGACTAAATAATATTTCCAGCCGATACCAACGCAATGACTACTATGCCAGTCAGTTGAGTTACACCCAGGGTTTGGGTTTGTACCGCTTTCAGAACCACCAGAAGCGCCATTTGCTAATACTACGTGCGTGGATATCAATAGTAGTGGTATGGCTACGACGATAGCAAGTAAAAGTGAAATAATTTTACGATGTTTCATTATCCCTGTCCTCCTCCACCAATTTCGATTTGAGTTGTAGTTTGTAATCTTAGATAGTCATCAGCGGTCGTATCGTCACCGAGGCCAGTGTAGGCAATAAATAAATTATTGTAGTAACTGAGTTTTTGCTCGCCACTAAGTTTATCGATTTCGATGCTGGGGATCGTAGCAATTGCGCTCTCGTATTCACCATTTTCTACATAGAATATGAGTTTGGCTAGGTTGATTTGGCTAATGTAGGCCGCATTGTGGGGCGCGGAGAGTGTTTCTTCAAAAACTGATTCAGCGGCTGCAAGGTCTCCGGTTGTTACAGTATCGCCATTTTCGTTTTCTGTTACTTTTACATCAAAGGCTGTATTTGCCAAATTTTGTAATTCTGTCATATCCTCTTCAACTGTATCTTCGCTAAATTGAACTGTCGGGGCGGGCGCTGATGTTGTTGGATCATTATGCGATTCATTATTTATTATGTTTGACACAATAAACCAAATAATCCCGACCACAAGTGCTACCCCCACAAGTCCACAAGAAAAGATCAGTAACCACCTGATCCTGGTAGAATGAGCTTGCTTTTTTGTGAGGGTCTCTTGATTTTGCTCGGCGAAATAATCTTTCGGTCGAGCGGTCTGCTTGCCGATAGCGGCGGAATGAAAAGCGATTGGAGAATTAGTGTCCGGAGTCGCCTGCGTACTTTGCGCGGGTTGGGACTTGGTTTCCGGACTCGGCGAAACTGGTTTAGATGGATCGACTATAGTCGAATTCGGGTTAACGGCACCCGAATTCTGAGGTGGGTTTAATTGATTTTTGGTTTCGCTCATACTTATATATTATCATAAGTTCTTAGAAAATGTTAAGACTCGTTGTCGAGAATGAAGCTAACTGTGTCGTCTGGGTCGGTCTTTTCGGTGGCGAGATTTTCGTCACGGGCGATGATATCTTTGTGCCCAGTCAGGGCGGCATAGGGAGCAAATTGAGCGGCACGGCTATTAATATCCATGGGTGGATGTCTGCTCGATATGTGTCGAGGGAGGTGGATGAGGTCGGAGTAATCTTGGTTCATGTACGTATTACATATGATTATTATTTGCGGTGCCCGCCGATTTGTTGGTGGCGCTGGCGGCCGGTGGCGCCGTCTTCAAAATTCGTTCCGCGGAGGATGGCGTTTTTGCCGTAGCGCTCACGGATTTTGAGAATGGCATTTTGGGCTTGGCGTTCGCGTTTTTGGTTTTGGAGCTGAATCGCTTTTTGATGAGCAAGTTCGATATAGTTTGTAAAGAAATCGGTTTGGGTGAGTTCAAATTCGGAATGGGTCGATACAAATTCGGGTACGAGATCGTTAGCGCCGAGAGTGATTTTGCGAATTGTAAAGTTGGGATTAGCTTTCTCATGGTAGAGTTTGAGAAAACCGTCAGTAAGGACTTTGGTCGAGGAAGTATAATTTGGGAGTTGTAAAGTTCCCTGGGCGGGTTTGGGTACGCGCCGTCGGTAGCGGTCGACGACAGAATCTTGAGACTGATTTTCACGATCATATTCGACAACTAAAACAATACTTTTCGTCACCAGACCTTTTTGGACTAAGTCGAGCGAAAGGTTGTCGGCCATTTCTTTGACGATGACTTTGGCTTTTGGAAAAGTATAAGGTTCGGAGAGAACTTGGCCGGAGCTGAGGCTCTGATGCTCGGGGTGATGATGCTTTACGTCGGCAATAGTGACGGGTTCCCAACCCCAGCTATGGTCGATGAGAAGTTCGGCATTAACGCCAAAGAGTCCGTAGAGTAGGTCTTCATTCTCAAGTGAGCAGCGCGCGATATCGCCCATAGTGTATAAGTCGCGTGCAGCCAGACGTCGAGCGTAGCCGCGGCCGACGCGCCAAAAGTCGGTAATCGGCGTATGGTGCCAGAGTTGCTCGCGAAAAGTAATTTCGTTAAGCTCGGCAATGCGTACGCCGGCGGTGTTGGGTGCGGCATGTTTGGCGAGGATGTCCATGGCGACCTTGGCGAGGAACATGTTGGTGCCGATACCGGCAGTGGCAGTAATACCAGTTTCGCGTTCGACTTCGGTGATAATCTGAGTGATAAATTCGGCGGGTGATAGGCTGGACATTTTGAGATAGCTGGTGACATCGCAGAAGACTTCGTCGATTGAATAAGCAAAAATATCTGTGGGTGCGAGATGGCGGAGATAAATGTTGTAGATTTTGGAACTGTAGTCGAGATAGTATTGCATGCGGGGTGTCGCGATGATAAAGTCGAGGGCGAGGTTGGGATTCTGCTGAAGTTTAAGGTTGTCGGAGGATTTGCCAAGAAAGATACCGAGGGGAGTTTTTGCTTTGCGCTCGGCGTTGATTTCGCGAACTTTGGAGTTGACCTCAAAAAGTCGGGCGCGGCCGGGCAGACCGTAGGATTTAAGGGAGGGTGAAATCGCGAGACAAATAGTTTTGTCGGTGCGACTTTGGTCGGCGACGACGAGATTGGTAGTGAGCGGGTCGAGTCCGCGTTCGCGACATTCGACCGAGGCGTAGAAAGATTTTAGATCAATCGCGGCGTAAATTTTCTCCATAATATTAAGTATATTATAATATAGCTATGGAGAATGATGAGATGAAGTTGGCTTTGGAAAAGGCGAAATTATATTTGGGAAAAGTGCCGGAGGACAGCAAGTTTAGTCGAGTGCACGCGATATTGTTGACAAAGGATGGACGAGTTTTGCTGCGTTATAAAAATGGTGAGCCGCGGGTGACGGGCGGAAGGATTGATGGGCAAGATACGGATTTAGAGGCGGCGCTGAAACGTGAGCTGCTAGAGGAAATTAATTGTAAAATCGATAAATGTGATTATTTGGGATATATCGAGGTTGAGCGGCGGGGGCACTATGAGACGATCGGAGTTGAGGTTGAGGACAAGGATGGCAAGGAGGCGTGGGCGCGAATGGTGGTGCGAGTAGTAGAAATTGGCGCAGCGAAAGCCGACCCGGATCGTGAACAGAATTGGATTTATGGTAGGACGCTGGCGCCGCGAGAGATTGCGGCGGAGGAATTGTCGCAAGTGAAGATTTTCGGGAAGAATAATGCGCAGTTGTTGAATGAAGCCTATAGGGTGGCGCGCGAGCGAGGGTATTTTACGGAGGAACCGAGCACGGAATATGAGGTATTGAATGTCGAAAGTAAGGACGCAGAATAGGTGTTGTAAAAATTACAACAGTTTTAGATTCACTACTAGTTTAAGTTAGTGCTCGGCGACGCTTTTGATGTCTTGGAGCTCAAAGCGGTAAGTCTGAACATGACCTTGGGCGCATTTTTCTGGCTCGATGCGGCTGAGGAATAAGTCTTTAGGTCGGGCGCAGAGATGATGCTGACCAAATTTTTCGCCATTGTAAAGACCGCGGTAAATCACCAGCTCTTCTCCGGTCTCGCTATGGGTGGCAACGCCTTCGACGATATAATAGTCACCTTTGTAATGACGGTAGATGCCGTGAATGACTAATTGATTTTGGTCTGAGTTATTTAGTGGGGTGGAGTTTTGAGACATGTTATTTTTCCTTATAGATTTTGAAAAGATTTTTGATGCCGCGTTGGTTGCCGTAATTAAGAATCGCATTGCTGTAGATCTTGATCGCGACGTGGGCGATGATGGCGCAAGTCGCGATGAGGATAGCAATCGAGAAGCAAACCTCGGCGACGCTCGCTACGCCCATCATAACGCGCAGAGGCATACAGAAAGGCGAAGAAATAGGCAATAATGAAGCGAAAACGTTGAGTTCGCCGGTGGGGTTCATGAGGGTGAAATAGGCGAGATAAAAGCCAATCATCGTGAGAATTACAACTGGCGTATTAGCGGCTTGGATATCTTCGGGCTTACTAACGGTAGCGCCGGTGACGGCGTAAAGGAAAGCGTAGACGAAGTAGCCAAGGATGAAATAGAGGATAGTGATAAAGGCAAGGTAAGGTGTGAAATTGGAAAGGTCGAGCATGGTACTGAGTAGCTCAGGGTCGAGGAAACTGTAGGCGCTGAGGATGGCAACGATGGCGAAGAGCAACATTTGCCCAAGCCCGACAAGACCAATGCCGATAGTTTTGCCGAGGATGATGCTGCGAGGACTGGTAGAAGTGACGAGGGTTTCGATAATCTTGGAAGTTTTTTCGACGGTGATGGAGCTGGAAACTTGGAAAGCGCAGAAATAAATTGCAAAGAAAAGTACACAGGACAGAACCATCATAACGAAAATATTACCGCCGACGACTTCGGATTCGGTTTGTTCGATCGTGAAATCGAAATTTGGTGTCAGGTTGGCAAGCTGCTTTTCACTGAGACCAAGCTGGCTGAGATGGACAGAAGTGTAGAGCGTACTGAGTTGGTCGATAATGGTCTGGGGCGGTTCGGTAATGGTTGCAGTATTCTTGACAATATAGCGTAGCTTGGGCTGTTCGCCGTTTTCCTCGATGATGAAAGCAGAATTTGCCTCGCCGTTTTCGATTTTGGCTTTAATGACATCATCGTCGTCGTTACTAATAGCGGCTTCATAATTCAAATTAGGAAGCGTCTGCAGCGAATCAAGTGCACCTTGAAAAAGGTCGTCACGATCGACGAAAATGACTGTGTTGTCGGCAGAATTATCGAATTGTCTAAGGAAATTCGGCACATTGAAACCAAGGACGATTAAAATAACGACGATAAGGGTCGAAATCCGGAAAGATTTGCGTCCGACCATGTCGCGCATGGTGAATTTTGTGACGGTAAGAATATCTTTAAAATTATTCATGTGAGGCTCCTACTTTTTCGATAAAAATGTCATTAAGCGTGGGTTTCATGATTTCAAATTTATTAACAGTGATTTGATCATCAATTAATTTCTGCAGGAGTTGATGGGCGGAAGTTTCGGATTTGATTTTCAGAGTATAATCGAAATCGTGCGAGTTTTCGACGGTGAAAGTTTTAAGATATTTGGTAATATCTTGGTCGGTATTAATTTGGACGCGGTTGGCCGGATAGTGAGATTTGATTTCGCGCAAGTTGCCTTGGAGGACGGTTTTGCCGCGATTAAGAATGAGGATGTCGCTACAAAATTCTTCGATCGTGGCCATTTGGTGCGCAGACATGATGACAAATTTATCGGAGCGTACGAGATCGATAATAATATTCTTCAGAATGTCAGTATTGATTGGGTCGAGACCACTAAAAGGTTCGTCGAGAACGATGAGGTCGGGGTCGTGTATGATGGTGGTCATGAACTGGATTTTTTGTTGGTTCCCTTTGGAAAGTTTTTCGGCGGGGAGGTTGAGGTATTCTTCGACCCTGAGACGTTTCGCCCATTTTCGGATTGACGCCGTGGCGGAGATTTTGTCCATACCTTTAAGCTCGGCAAAATATAGAAGTTGATCGAGAATTTTCACTTTGGGATAGACGCCGCGTTCTTCTGGAAGATAGCCGAAATTAACGAGTTTGCGATCGACTGGCGCGCCGTTCCAAGTAATTGTGCCACTATCTTTGGCGATGATGCCAAGTAGCATGCGGATGGTGGTGGTTTTGCCGGCGCCATTAGTACCAAGAAGACCGTAGACCCCCGGCTGCTCGAGCTGGAAAGAGATTTTGTCGACTACAGTTTTGCCGGCGAAAGATTTTGAAACGTCTTTGAGGATTAATCCAGACATAGTTTCCTTTCGGTTAGTTTCGTCTATTATATCACGGGGGAGGGGGCGATTTTACAAGTCTAATCTACGTCGACACCGTGCGCGAGGAGTTTGCCGTTGATGAAAGTGAGGAGCGCGGACATGGCGGCATAGACGAGGCTGATGCCGAGTAAGATTTTGGTAATGAAGGCAAAGGTGAAAATGTCAGCTGGGTTATTGCTCTGGTCGGAAAAAAGTGCGTTCAGGCTGGGATCGCAGCGCGACCAGAGGAAGATAAAGCCGAATAAAAGGAGGACGCTGAGAAGATAAACGCTGAAACCGTAGATAATACTATGAAGCGCGCGACGACGAGTGGTACGATAGCCGAGGATGAGACCGGTAATGCCGCAAAGTCCCATGAAAAGGAATTCGGTGAAAATCGTGAAAACGTAGACGATAGTACAAGAAGTAGGCATCGCTTCGCTGATACCTACGCTGCCGATTAAACCTTTGCCAGTACGAGTAAGGCTGAGGAGGTAGAAGCTGAGAGCGATTGTCGCAATTACGCCGAGAATGACGAGTACGAGGCTGAGGAATTTTGAAAGCCAGAGAGTTTGACGACTGACGGGTAAAGTATGCGTCAGATATGATTCATCGCCGTACATATTATATTTGAAGCGTGCCCAAGTCCGGATGATAGCATTCAGAACGAGACCGATGAGCATGGCGATGATGGCGTTGTAGAAGATAGTATGAAGAAGTTGGACGATGACGGGAGCGTCAGGGTCGCCGCCGAAAACTTGGCCGTTGGCGTCGAGTACGGTAGGCGTATAGCCGTAGGAAGTGAGGTTATGGAGGATGACGTTGATAAGTAGTAAGAGGATGTAAATATTGACAGTTTTGAAAATGAATTTGAGATCGTATTTGATGAGATTGGTGAGCATTGCTGTTCCTTTCTTAAATTTGTATGAAGTTAATCCGAATTTGTGTATGGCGATTACGAATTTACGGATTTTGGCGTTTGAATTGTTGGCGGAAGATTTCGTCGATTGAGGCGTGGTGCTGCGTGCGGAGTTGGTCAGCGGTCGCGGTGAGAAGAATCTTGCCCTGATCGATGAAAATGACTTCATCAAGGATACGTTCAATATCGGCGATAAGATGAGTAGAGATTAACAAAGTCGCATGGTCGGCGAAATTAGAAAGAATGGTGTCGAGAATGTAATCGCGCGTCGCGGGATCAATACCGCCGAGTGGTTCGTCGAGAATGTAGAGCTCGGCTTTGCGACTCATGACGAGAATGAGCTGGAGTTTCTCTTGCATGCCTTTGCTCATGGTTGAGATACGCATGTTTGGCTCGAGCGCAAGATCTTGAAGGAGACGCTCAGCTTTTTCGAGATTAAAATCAGCATAGAATTCGCGGAAAAATTGGAAAACTTCGCGAATGCGCATCGTTTTGTCAAGATAAGTACGCTCGGGAAGATAAGAAATGGCGCGTTTGCTGGCGACGCCGACGGGCTGACCGTTGATTAAGACTTGGCCGGAAGTGGGGACGATGAGATCGTTGAAAGTTTTCAGGAGAGTCGACTTCCCGGCACCGTTGCGACCGAGTAAACCGACGATCTTACCACGCGGAATTTCTAAATTAATATTATCCAGGATGGTGTGATGGCTAATGACTTTCGTCAGATTGCGACATGCGACGAGCGGTGATTTCTGTTTGGTTTGAGAGTTGTTTTTGGGCATTATTTGATTCCTCCTTTAGTTTTGAGATAGTTGAGCGCGGACTTCGCGTCGAAGCCGAGTTTTTTCATAGCGTTGAGGTAAGATTTGACTTGGTCGTTGGCGAATTTTTCACGATATTTGGTGATGAGTTTTTCGTTCGTGGTGACGTATTTGCCGGTAGTGCGCTCGGTATAGATTAGTTTGAGCGTTTCGAGCTCGGCGAGGGCGCGTTGCATGGTGTTGGGATTGACTTTGGAAACCAGAGCAAGGTCGCGGACGGACGGCAATTTACTGCCAGGCGGGATTTTCCCGGAAACAATATAGAGCTCGAGCTGCTCGACAAGTTGAAGATAAATCGGGCGATTGTTGGAAAAATTAAAATTGTACATATTGTCTTATTGTATTACTTTCTTAATACAATGGTATAGGATGAGCGGCAGAAAGTCAAGCCAGAAAATGCGATTAGTAGTATAATATAGGTAATGAAAAAGCAAACAGTAGAGACGAAAGTGAGCGTAGATGAACCTAGAGCGCGCAAGTTGAAAACTGTGCGACGGAGACAGTGGATTGGACTGGGGATAGGTCTAGCGGTAGTCGTAGGTGTAGTGATTGTGGTAGTGATGTCAAAGTCTGGTAAGTCTGGGGAGACAGCTACGGATGAGAGAGATGCCCGGACGGCGCGGGCGTATGTCGAGGCGGCGCCGGAAATTGAGACGCCGCAAGACGCGGAGGAGGAGACGATTGGGCAGGAACGGCTGGCGGCGATTCGGAATGAGACTTATTATATGGCGAAAAATTTAGAGCGTTATGTGGCATATGCGCTGGCGAATCCGGAGCTCGGGGCGCGAGATGTGGTGCGCAATGTGAATTCTAACCTTGATCATACGCGCTATGTCGATGTGAAAAATGCGGATTTGTCGTACGGGGTGCTGGCGATGGTGAATAAATATAATTATTTGGGTACATATGAGCCGGAGGATTTAGTACGACTGGGTGAGGGTTATACGAATGGGACGGCGCCGATGCTTAGGCGCGAAGCGGCGGAAGCTTTTACGAAGATGGCGGATGCGGCGCGCGCGGAGGGGCTGACTTTGATGAATATTTCAGGCTATCGAAGCTATAGCCTACAAGATTGGCTCTATAATAATTATGCGGCGCAGGATGGATATGCGCTGGCGGATACTTATTCTTCGCGCCCAGGATATTCGGAGCATCAGGCGGGATTGGCGACTGATATTAATTCGGTGGAGGTGAGCTTTGCGAACACGGCGGAGTATCACTGGCTACAAGAGCATGCGGCGGAATATGGTTTTATTATGCGTTACCCGGATGGGCTGGAGTATATCACGGGATTTTCGTATGAGCCGTGGCATTATCGCTATGTCGGCGTGGCGGCGGCGCAACAAATTGTGCGTGAAGGTCTGACATTTGATGAATATTATGCGTATTATGTAGAAAAGTAAAAAGCCGCCACGATGGTGCTGTGGCGGCAGGTGAAGTTGATAGTTACAGGGTAGCGAGTTAGGTTTAGAATTCCAGCAGCAAATGCAAAATTTTGTTCTGCGGCGAATCGGTACCGTCAAAGCCGTACCCGCCGCCGATTTTTGTGAACCCTAATTTGTTATACATCTGGCGTGCCGGGGTATTGTCTTCCAGGCAATCCAGACGAAAGCTGTTATACCCGCGCTTTTTCATGATATCAATATAGCGTTCAAATAAATTGTGGCCGATACCGCGTCCGCGGACTGCAAAATCTACGCAAAGGTTGGTCACGAGCATACTGTCTTTCGGAATAGATTCCCGTTCAGCCATTACGTCACGGATGTAATGGCTGATGACGAATTCGGAACGTTCGTCATCAAAGACGTTATAATTGAAAGCCGGTCTCTCATTCGCATCTAGCCCGCCAATAATTCCCAAAGGGTAGCGGTCATTGCGTTCACTGATAACGTAAAAATTCTTGTAGTGATACAGAAATCCCTCGGCGCAGAGCCATGGCTTGATCAGTTGCACAAAGTCCTGCTCTTCTGAGCGCCAGAACGGATAAATGTAAGGATCGGTTTGGTAAATCAAGCGAGCTACTTGGGCAAGGTTGTCGTCGAGGGAAACCTTTCGTACACTATAATCATATTTCATAAAAGATACCTCCTAAAAAGAAAATTGTCGGCGCGCAAACTATCAACAGATTAGTAATGTGCACCCCATACTTCCATTATAGCACACTTTTTAGAAAAAGTCAATAAAAGAGGTCAGCTCTGGGCTGGCCTCTGTGTAGCTTTGGGTGAGCCTCTGTCCAGTCTTGGGCGGATCTACTTATCCCAGTCGAAACCTTCGCCGAAATGACCGTAGCGGGCGGTTGGTTCGTAAATCGCGCGCTTGAGGTCAAGGGCTTTGATAATTCCCTGCGGAGTGAGGTCGTAGCCCTGGATCTGCTCGGTCTGACCGTCGATGATGACGGTCGCTTCGAGTGGCTCGGCGTAGCCGATAGCGTAAGCGAGGCGGACGAAGACTTCGTGGGCGTTGCGGGCGCGGAGGTAGTCGACGGCGACGCGGCGAGCCATATAGGCAGCGGAGCGATCGACTTTTGATGGATCTTTACCGGAGAAAGCTCCGCCGCCGATCGGGATACGGGGACCGTAATTGTCGACGATGAGCTTGCGACCGGTGAGTCCGGTATCGGCTTCGAATCCGCCTTGGTGCCAGTCGCCAGCGGGGTTGAGGTGCAACTCGATAGCGGCCTGGCCGGGAACGGGGGAGAGACTATGTTCGTTGATGAAGCTCTGGACGAGAGCCTCGAGTTCTTCGCGAGAGGTATTTTGGAAACTGGCGACGATTGAGCTGACGTAATGTGGAGCCGGTTTATCAGGATTCGTCTGCGCAGAATCAGACTTTGCCTCGAAAAGCGTGACTTGAGTCTTGCCGTCGAAAGGATGTTTCGTGTAAATGTATTGGTTTAGGCGGCGCGAGAGGACGACTTCGAGCGGAAGCATTTCGGGGGTCTCGTCGCAAGCGTAGCCAATCATAATTCCCTGGTCGCCCGCGCCGCCGGCGTCAACGCCTTGGGCGATTTCGGGGCTTTGCTGGACGACGTTTTGAATTACTTTGAGATCATCACCGGCAATGCGATGAACGATGGCAGGGATGTCGACATCTGGGGCGGCGGAAGTGATTTCGCCAGTGATAAAGACTTGACCATGACCACCACAAGCTTCGATCGCGACGCGGGCGTCGGGATCGGCGGCGAGATGAGCATCAAGGATGGCATCAGAAATTTGGTCACAAAGTTTGTCAGGGTGTCCCGGCGAAACGCTTTCGGCGGTACGATAAATTGTATATTCTTCCATAGCTTCAGTATAACATATCCGCAATCTTTCGGGGCGTGCTATAATGGAGATAATCATGAGAATTGCGATTTTTACGGACATTTATGCACCTTGGAGCAATGGTGGGATTGCGGCTTCAGTCAGGGCGCAAAAAGATGCGTTGGAAGAACTGGGACATCGAGTGACGGTGTTTTGCCCGGGGTTTCAGGCGCGGGAGAAAAATGTAGTGACGGTGCCGAGCTATCGGCATGTGAAAGTGAATGGGGCGGTATTAGCGAAGAGTCCGGAAGTGGTCGAGGCGTTTGTGCTGGAAAAGGTGCCAGACTTTAATAAGTTTGATGTCGTACATGTGCATTATGAGGGCGGTTGTAGCGTGGCGGGGATAAGGTTGGCGCGTAAATTTGACTTGCCGCTAGTGCAGACGATGCACGGGCGGGAGGATCAGGCGATTGCGGTGAACGTGCCGCATCCGTGGAAGTGGTTGGTAGCAAGCGGGTTGAGCCGGATGCATCGGAAATATTTGCCGCATGAGTTGCGAGTGCGACGGGATAAGTTCCAGGCGCCGACACGGGCGCGGGCGAAGATGTGGGAGCTGATGGTGAATCATGCTAGTCAGGCTGATGTCGTCACGACGCCGTCGGATCATTTTGCGAAGAAGCTGGAACATTATGGCGTCGAGCGACCGATAGTTGTAGTCTCAAACGGTGTAGCGGATGAGCTAGTCGAAGCGGAGTTCGCGCAGCGTGAGTTGGAAGACGGGGCGGTGCTGAAGATGATTTGGAATTCGCGATTGTCACATGAAAAACGTATCATGCCGTTCTTGCGGGCAGTGGCGATGTTGTCGCGACCATATATATTATATGTCTACGGGAATGGTAATGATTATAGGCGGGCGCAGAGATTTGCGAAAAAACATGGATTGAAAGTGAAATTTTATGGCGAATGCCCGCGAAAAAAGATTATTGCGAAGATGCGAGAGGCGCATTTGGCCGTAATGGCGTCGTATAATTTTGATACTCAGGGGATGACTTTGTTGGAAGCGGAGGCAACGGGGCTGCCGGTGTTCTTCTGCGATCCGGAGATGATGGAGATTGTGCCGCGCGAGAGTTTTGTGATTGCGGGCGGGCGAGAGCCGGAGGCAATGGCGATTGCTCTAGAAAATTTGCCGGCCGAAAATGTGGCAAAGATGAGCCAGAAAATGCTGAAAAGCCGGCAGCAAGTTTTACAATCGAAGCAAGTAAAGAAGTTGTTGGCGGTATATAAACAGGCGATGAAAAAAGACAGCTCAAAATAGCGTGAGCTGCCTTTGGGTTGGAATGGCTGGGGTTGTTGGGGTCTGATGATGAAATTACAATTCGGTTTTGACCTCAGTAAGGCGATTGAGCTTACAAACAAAGAGAAAAATCCCAATCGTACAGAGAATGACCGTGACGATGATTTTGGCGGCCAAAGGCCACGCGGTACTCCAGAGTAAAAGTCCAACTGCGAAAGCGATGAGCGCAACGTAGAGCCAGCGCCGGACGAGGACTACCATATTACCCAACTTTGGGCGGGTTTTGAGCCAATTCAATCTAACCGGTGGAAAATCGTAGGCCAAAGTCTGGATAATGAGACCGGTAGCGGTCGCGATGATGAGAGCTCCGAGGCCGATGGCAGGATTGAGGCAGGCAGCGACGTAGATACAAGTCGTCACCCCGAGGAGTAAGTCGGAAAATTGGTCCAGTAACCACGCATATTCGCGCCACCAGCGGTATTTGCCGTCGTCGGGATAATGAAAATGTCGCGCTAATGGGCCATCAATTGCATCGCAAATTTCCCCTATAAAGAATACGCACAGTGCGTATTCTGGCTTGGTATGGTACCAAGCCATTCCAATGATGATAAAAGCACAGATACACTCCAAACCTGTACATACATCAGCTAAATGATACTTCTTCATAAACATGCACCTCCAATCAAAGTCTTGAAGAACTTGGCTGAACTGTCTAATTATACTAAAAATTATAGATAATGTCAAGTCTATTCGTGTAACACGGCCGCAGTTGTAGCGGCAAAGGC
Organism: uncultured Candidatus Saccharibacteria bacterium; assembly: GCA_964523355.1. Lineage (GTDB taxonomy): Bacteria > Patescibacteriota > Saccharimonadia > Saccharimonadales > Saccharimonadaceae > Nanosyncoccus. The sequence continues at coordinate 15,831 of CAZFZV010000006.1, forward strand.
TTGGCCGGGATTGTAGAGGTTGAAAGCGAGCACGCGTCCGGCGAGTTGTCCATTCCAGAGTCCGATGGGGCTATATTCGGTGTCGACGAGATGAGTGGTGGAAATCTGGCCGGCACTGGCGACGATGATATTGTCTTGATGAAAAGTTAGGAGCGTAGTCGGGTAAGTAAGGGTGAACTTGTGGAGAGTTTCGAGCACGGGTAGTAAGGGCTGGGAGAGGAGAATCATGCGTGGATAGTAGACGCTACGAAACAGCTTTTGTAGCTGGAGCATCGAGGCAATAATGAAAGTCTGCGGGCGAAGAAGCCAATTCGTAGCGGTCGGGGCTAGCAAGTCGACGCTGTCGCGGGTCAAGACGAGCGGAGTAGTGGATTTTGGATCGATGAGATTGCTGAGCGCGATGGCGGTTTCGGAATTGCGCGAAAGGTCGCCGGCAAGTAAGACGGCGTCGCTGGTCGCGAAAGCGCTCTGGAGGAGAGCGGATTTGGCAAAGGAGCCGCTGACGGTGGAGTTGGCGAATTCGATGCCGGGAAGATTGGGGAGCTTAGCGCGGAGGGCGTCTGGGAGGATGGTCGTCAGTCGGGCAAAAGGAAAAGTTTGGTTCATGAATTCAGAGAGGCGGATGACATTAGAGAAGCCTTGGGCGTTGCCGCCGATGATGGCGACGTGGCCGGTGCGGCGTTCGGGGATATTCCAGGCGAGGTCGGGATAGAGAGGTGTAGATTGTTTCTGCCAATACGAGAGGTCGGAGTTAATAGGAGCAAAAGCCATTATGATGTTTTTGCTCCTGGATTGAAGTCGAGCTCGATCGAAATTGGGCAGTGGTCGGAACCCATGATATTCTCATGAATTTCAGCGGACTTGAGATAAGGTAGGAGGCTAGGAGAAATGAAGAAATAATCAATCCGCCAGCCGACGTTGCGTTCGCGACAATGTGACCAGTGTGACCACCAAGTGTAACGCTGGAGGCTGGGATAAAAATAGCGGAAAGTATCAACGAAGCCAGCTGAGACTAAGTTTTTAATTCCCTGGCGCTCTTCTTCGGTGAAACCGGCGCTGCGCTCATTGTCTTTTGGTCTGGCGAGATCGAGCGGCGTATGAGCGGCGTTGAAGTCGCCGCAAGCGATGACTGGTTTATGCTGCTCGAGATTTTTGAGAAAACGTAGAAAAGCCGGATCCCAGAGGTCTTCGCGGAGTTTGAGACGCGAAAGATTGGGTTTACTATTCGGCGTATAAACGTTGACGAGATAAAAGCCTGGGAATTCGGCAACTTGGACACGGCCTTCGCTCAAAGGATTGCCGTATTTATCGTCTTGCCAGTTGTAGCTAATGGCGAGATCTTCGGTGAGATTGTTGTAAACGTTTTGCGGTTGGAGCTTGGTAAAAATTGCGGTGCCGGAATAGCCCGGGCGTTCGGCGCTGTTCCAGAGTTCGAAATAATCTGGCAGGTCGATTTCGGCTTGGCCAGGTTTCGCCTTGGTCTCTTGGAGACAGAAAATATCAGGATGTTCGGTATCGACAAACTCAGCGAGCGCGCCTTTTTTGATGACGGAGCGTAGTCCGTTGACGTTCCAGGAGTAGATTTTCATGCTTTTATTATAACATGCGAAGCCAAGAAAAACGCTCTGATAGCTGTAGAGAATCAGAGCGCGACTTGAGTAGGAATGATGAATTAGACAGTTTCTGACAGACGTTGGGTAAAAGTTTCGCGAACCTGAGTTACCATGGCGGCATAGTCCGAGCGTACGACGTCGTACGGGGTGTTGAGTAAATAACTCAACACGGTTTCGGGTAATTTAGTAGCCGGCGTAACGCCGCGTCCGCACTCGAGACGCAGTAAAACAATCGCAGGAAACCCCAGCTGTTTATGTCCGGCGTTAAACTCGTCTAAAATTTCTGTCAGGAGATTGAGCTCTTTGATATCGGTATAGTTGCGACCGATGAGCTCGCCAAAAGTGCGCGAGGTAACTTCGGGTTCACCACATTTGGTCCAAGCGCTCGCTAACTGCTCCTTTGTCATTCCGTTAAAGTTCTTTAGGAATAATGTCTGCATAACATCATCCCCCTTTCCTAAATTTTTGATTTGGGCAAGGCCCATACTTCTATTGTAGCACAGAATGTAATTTTTGTCAAGTATTTCGGTACATTTCAGCGCTCGACGTCGAACAGTGGCGGCGCGCAGGCTAAAATGTCCCCTGGCGCTTCAGCCCACGATCGATATCGCGCTGCTTAATAGTTTCGCGTTTATCGTATTTTTTCTTACTTTTACCAGTGGCGATAATGAGCTTAATATAGCGGCCGCCAGCGAGCAAGCGTACGGGGACGAGTTGAAAGCCATCTTGTTTAGCGCGGGCGAGTTGCCCGATTTGTTTGCGGGTAGTGAGCAGCTTAATATTGCGTTCGGTGTCGGCGCCAAGCGTGAGGTTGTTGAGCCAAAGCTCGTCGTTTTTTAGCGTGACGAAAGAACCTTTGAGCTGGACATGGTGATCGCGGATGAGACGGACTTCGGGGCCGCTAAGGAGCATGCCGCAGCTGAGCTCGTCGCCAAGATGGTAATCAAAACGGGCGCGGCGGTTGGTCGTGATACTGGCAGGAGCTTTGGACTTTTTCATGCTCTCATTATAACACATTTATAGAGGTATTCGCTGAGATATGGTATAATGAGTAAAATGAAAATTGCGATTACTTCGGATTTGTATTATCCCATGTCGAATGGGGTGGCGGTATTTGCGCACAATTTGGCGAAAGGGTTGGCGAAACAGGGGCATGAAGTATTAGTGGTTTGCCCGAGTTTCAAGGGGAAGCCGTATAAAGAGAAAAAGGACGGGGTGACGACGGTATATTTGCGGTCGATACGGTTCCCGTTTTATCCGGACCAGATAAATGAGGTGCCGAATGGTAAGGAATTTCTAGGGTTGCCGCTGCCGCGGTTGGCGTATCGCTATGGACTTTGGATTACGGTCGACCCGTATCAGGCTCTAAAAAAGGCCTTGAATAAGTTTCATCCGGATGTAATTCATCTGCAGACGGCGGAGATGGTGGCGATTGCGACGCGGCGCTACGCGAAAAAATATGACGTGCCGTTGGTGAGCACTGGACATGCTTATCCGGATAATATTACCAGTCAGCTGAGAGTCCTGAAGCCGCTGAAGCGGCCGCTGGATGCAGTTTTGAGAACATATATGGCGAGTTTTCTCAAACATTCGGAATATGCGACGATGCCGACTGAGATGGCGATTGACGATTTGGTGCCGAAGAAGCGTAAACGCTTCGACGTGACGGTGGAGCCGTTGTCGAATGGGGTGGATTTGGCGAAGTTCACGCCGGGTAAGCCGAGCGCGAAAGTTATGCGGAAATTCCATTTAGACCCGAAAACGCCGCGAGTATTATATGTGGGGCGTGTGGATCCGGAAAAAAGCATTAGTAGCGTCGTGACGGCGTTTGCGGGGGTGCTGGAAAAAGTGCCAGAAGCGGAGTTGGTGATCGTTGGAGATGGGACGGATCGGCGACATTTGTTGGACTTGACGCAGGCGTTGGGGTTGGAGAAGAATGTGAAGTTCCTCGGTCGGGTGATGCCGCCAGATGTGATTGATGTTTATCGTTCGGGGACGGTGTTCGTGACGGCGAGCGAGACGGAGACCCAGGGGATTGTCTTGATTGAGGCGGCGGCGATTGGGTTGCCGATCGTGGCGGTCGATGCGGGGGCGGTGCGAGAATTGTGTCAGAACCGAAAAAATGGGATTTTGTGCTATCCTGGCGATGTGAATGCGATTTCGCAGGCCGTGGTGAAGCTACTGAGGAATGAAAAGTTGCAGGAGAAGTATGGGAGATATAGCTTAGAGGTGGCGAAAAAGCATGATTTGAATCATACGCTGAAGCGATTTGAAGAGATTTATGAGGAAGCGATTAAGCTCAAGGGGCGGAAAGTGCCACGTAAGAAGTGGTGGCGGCGAGGCTAGGCTGAGGCAGTAGGCAGAGACAAGGTGGATGGCTTTCAGCGCTACGATTTCTCGGCTAGGCTTTCGAGGATCAGCCGTGCGGTTTCGCCGGGGCGTTCGTAATTATGAAGATGCCCCGAATCGGGGATAAGTTTGACTTTGGCTGCGTACTGGGCGGCGAGTTTCGCTGTAGCTCGCGCAGCAATGAGGCGATCTTTGGCTCCGGCGATAAAAGTAAGATCTTTATCTAAACCCTCGAGGAAGTCGGCGACAGAATAACTTGTAGAGAATTCCATGGCGCCAGAGAGCTCGGTTTTCGTCGGAGCGTGATCGCTGCTGCACTGGTGAGTGAGGGTGAGAGCTTGGCGGAATAAAGTCTTATCGTGGGGCACGAACAGGAAGCGGGTGGTCACATAGTCAACCATTCGGCTCGGTAGGTAGTTCGCAAGGGGCGAAATGGCGGCAATGAAGTGAGCGGGTTTGGTTGAAATTGGCGAGAGCAAAATGAGCTTTTGATTGACGAGCTCAGGGTAATGCTGGGCAGTGGCCGTGACGACAATCGAGCCCATAGAATGCCCGATGAGAATTGGCTGCGTGAGTCCATTGGCTTGAATATAATCGCGCAGATATTTAGCGTAAGCCGCAGGCGTATAATGCTCAACCTGAGCGCCGGCGAAAGGCGGCAAGGCGGGAGTATAGACTTTGTATCCGGCAGCTCGTAAATTTGCGGCGACTGCATCTAAGCCGAGCGGTGAGCCGCGAAAACCGTGAACTAGCATTAGTGCTGGTTTTTTCGAACCTGCTACGGTGGCCTTAGGCGGCATTGGCCAGATCTTCTGAAGTTTCGTCGGAGTCTGCCAGAGCCTTGAGCGCTTTTTTCAGCGCGGGGCGGTCAAAACCGACGATGCGCTCGCCATTAATCTCGGTGACAGGGACAGCCTGAATACCGGGCATGTTCGCGGCGTCAACTTCTTCGTACTCGACACCTTGCTGATCCAGCCAATCCATGAGGGCGTGGCAGTAAGGGCAAACTTGGGTAGTATAAACTTTAATCATAGTCTTATTATAACACACTATGGATTGAGTTTCTTCGCGGCGTCGAGTTGCGGATCGCGACCGTGGTTAGCATCATCATAAGTCAACTCAACTTTAACGTCCGGCTCGATACCCTCACCGTTAATGCTATTACCTTTCGGAGTGTACCATTTGGCAGTGGTGACTTTGAGCAGGGTGTCTTCGGGTAGGTCAAGGAGTGTCTGGACAACGCCTTTGCCGTAACTGGTTTCGCCGAGGATGGTCGCTTTGTCGTAGTCTTTGAGGGCGCCGGCGACGATTTCTGAGGCGCTGGCAGTACTGCCGTTGACCAAGACGACGGTCGGCATGTCGGCGAGTTTAGCTTGGCCGCGATTGGCGCGCGTGGTCTCGTCGGCGAGGTTGTTGCTTTTCTGGACTAAGACCGGTTCGCCGTCAATCCAGAGCGACAAGAGCTCTTTGGCAGCGGAGACGTAGCCACCACCATTGTTGCGCAAGTCGAGGATGACCTTTTTGACACCTTTTTGGGCGAATTCGTCTTTGACGATTTTTTGGACCATGGCGCCCGTATCATTATCGAAGCGCGTGACGGTAATAATTGCGGTCGATCCGTCGTAGTCGACGTAGGCGGAGACGTTGTTGATCGTCTCACGCGTCAGCTCGAAGCTCTTTTCTTCCCCGTCGCGGGCGACGGTAAGTTTGACTTTCGTACCAGCGGCTCCACGTAATTTTTGGGAGATTTCATCGGTCGTTTTATCGTAAACTTCTTCGTCGTCGACTTTGTAGATAATGTCTCCAGCTTTGACGCCAGCTTTGCGGGCGGGGTTGTCAGGCAGAGTACGGAGGACACGAACGTAGCCGTCGCGTAGCCCCATTTCAATGCCAATCCCCGCGCCGACATCGCCATGAAGCGCGGCTTGGTAAGCCTCTGCCTCCTCGGCAGTCATGTATTCGGTATAAACGTCGCCCACTGCAGCTACTAAACCTTTTTTGGCGCCCTCAATAATCGCATCTTGGTCGATATCGCCGTCATAATTACTCACGAGCATACTGTAGACGTCGTCGAGTTCGGACCAATCATTCGTGACGTGCGTGCGGACGCCGAGATAAGGTAGGAACTTCGGAGCAAGGTTCGACCAGTTCATCCCTAAAAAGAAACCAATAATTAGAGTCGCAACGCCAGCAATAATTGTGCCGCCTAAGCTAACTTGTTTTTCTTCCCATTTCTTTGCCATAAGACTATTGTAACACAGCCTGGAGCCGGAGACGGGATTTTTTCTATTGACTTTTTAAACTATGTGTGGTATAATAGAGAGATAGGGCTATCTTGTACGCTGATCGAAATGAATATAGCGGAAACCACTAGCAGGAACGTTGTTGCGGGCGCCGAAATCTCCCCACATACCGCTGGCGGCGCTGTAGGCGTTGTTGTATTCGGTTAGATTGATCGTACCGTTGCCATTGACGCTTTCGACCCAGACGACATGGCCGTAATACCCAGCTTCGCTATAGCCAACGCTGAATGGAGTCGGGTTGTTGTCGACGACGTAACCGTTGGCGGCGGCGTAGCGACCCCAATCCGAAGCGTTGCCCCAGTTGCCAATGTATATGCCCCAGAATTCCTGGACTTTCCAAGCGGTATAGCTCACACATTGACAGACATAGCCGCCAATGACGATATACATTGAATCGTCGCCTGGGCAATTGCCGGCGAAAGGATAAGTGTTATTGCCATAGCCGACGGTACCGTTGCCTTGGGTGCGGCGTATTTCAGCGCGAATTTCTTCTTGCATCTTCTCACGGGCAGCAACCGCATCGCGACTATAAGCTTCGCTATCGTTTTGGTATTTTTCTTTGAGGGCGCTCTGCTGGTTGCGCTTGGTCGTAGCTTCGTTGGCCATGAACTCAGACGAAGCAATCAGGCTATCGACGGCGGCTTTTTGCTTTTCGAGCTCTTCCTTGAGCTCACGGACAGCTTCGGCGGAGGCGGCGACTTGGGTCTTCGCGGTGTTTTGGCGGGATTGTCTCTCGGCGTAGTCGCCAAGCGAGCTACTGCCCGCAAGCAACAAGATCGCATCGGGTTCGTTTTCAAAATGCATATTGACGAGGAGTTTCGCGAGTGCGGACTGCTGGAGGTTGAGTTTCTCTTCGTTGACGGTAATTTGGCCGGCTAGGTCATTAGCGATGGCTTGGTTCGCAGCAATGTCAGCTTCGAGGGCGGCGATTTCGGCGTTTAGCCGTTCGACTTCGCCCTCGAGAGTTTGGGCGTTGGCGGCAGCGGTGGCAGCATTCTGCTCGGCAGCAGCAGCGGCATCGGCAGCTTCACGACAAGCTTGGGTAACACAGTGAGCATCATAGGCATTAGCAGCATCTTGGCTACGAGCAATCAGATACGCCAGGCCAAGGCCACAACAACTAGTAAGGACTAAAAAAGTGATGATTCCACGGAGGCCAAAAGTTTTATGCTTAAAAATAACCATAATTATTATATATCACAACTAGCCCTAAAAGTAAACCGGCGGTTGCTATTTTAGATATTTTTTGATGGCGAGGCGGGCGGAAATTGTGCCGATAATCATGCCGATGACGATCATGATGGTGTAGACTGCGACAAGGAGGTTGGACTCGAGGAGCTGGGAAACAGCTGAGACGTCGATCCCGTAGCCGGAAAGGTGTGGCTCGAGGAAGCGGAAGCCAACAACAGCGAGAGTAGTAGCTAATAGGCCGGAGATGATGCCGCTGATTTCGGCTTCGACTAGGAATGGGCCGCGAATGAAACCAATATCGGCGCCGACGAGCTTCATCATGTAAATTTCTTCGCGGCGAGAGAAAATTGCCATACGGATGGTATTAAAGATAACTAGTACGGAGATAACGAGGAAAACTGCGCCGAGGACGAGGCCGCCGTTTTTGGCGATTGTTGCCCAGGAATTGATGGTTTCGATTTCGGCTTGGTTGACATTATAAGTCGGTTCTTTCTCGCTATCGAGGTGATTTTGGAATTCGCTATCATGCTCGACCAAGTAACGCACGCCGCTGAGATCGTTCGGATCGGCGACTTTGATACGCATAGTGGCCTGCATGGTGCTCAGCATGAGCGCATACATGGATTCATCTTGGAGCGCTGCCATGAGCTCGGCATTGTCGTTATTATCTTCAATGAAATTGCGGTATTCGGTCTCGGAGTCGGCGATTTCGACGTGCGTAACATTGTCTTCGGCTTCCATCTTGTCGGCCATAGCTTCGAGCGCGGCAGTGTCAGTGCCAGGAGTAAAGAAGACGGTAATGTCAATTTTTTGGCGCATCGTATCGGCCGTAGCGCTGAGAATGAGGCTCGCAAAGACGGTAATCATCAAGATAACGAGCGTGATCGTCATGACAAGCGTGGCGGCGATACTGAGCCAGATGTTGCGCGTGTAGCTAGCGACGCCGTATTTCATGACGCGGCCAGCGTTGCGCATGTGACTGACGTTGCTATTCTCGACCAAAGTCTTAAGATGCGCTTTGGTCTCGCGTCGTGAAAGTTTCGTTTTTTCGTTTTTCGTTGTTGCCATTTCTCTCCACCCTTGTTCTCTAAACTACTCGTTTGGTTTGTGTACGCGCGACCGGTCTCGATCGGCTGAACTTGCTCATGCTAGGGGCGGGACGTAGCTTGACGGTCTGTCCGAGACTGAAATCGCTGAGCTTCGGAGCAGCTTTGAGCGGTCGGCTGGCGGCGTACCATTGGTTGGCAGAATCTTGGGCAAGTTTCTTCGCGGGGGTCTTTTTCGCAGCAGGTTTCTTCGTGGCGCTTTTCGTACTAGTCTTCGCATTACTACTAGTAGCAGGCTTAGCAACTTTATGACCAGAATGTTGAATTTTGAGCTTGGCTTCTTCGCTTGCGTGAGTAACTTTCCGTACGATTTCCTGCCGCTCCGGCGTGCCCATGAACATCCCGGGAACGACCAAAGGCCGCACTGGCGCCTCGACGGCTTCACCATCAAGCTTGTAGACACCATGCATCTTCTGATCATCGACGACGCGGCCGGATTTCAAAGTCACAACGCGCTTACTGAGATTATTCACGATGCTTTCGTCGTGTGTCGTAACGAGTAAAGTCGTACCGAAATCATTAATTCTCTGAAGCAATTCAATAATTTCTTGGCGCGTCAGCTTATCGAGATTCCCAGTCGGCTCGTCAGCAATGAGAATCTTTGGCTGTCGCGCGACTGACCGCGCAATACTAACGCGCTGCTGTTCGCCACCGGACAAATGTGCGGGGAATTTGTGCGCTTTGTCGGCGAGACCGACTAAGTCAAGGACTTTGGGAACGGTTTTAATGATTTCGCGGTTTCTCATGCCGGCAATTTCGAGGGCAAAAGCAACATTTTCAAAAACCGTGCGGGTCGGCAAGAGTTTATAATCTTGGAAGACGACACCGAGGCGGCGACGATAATGCGGAATGTGGCGTTTTTTGACATAATCTAGGTCGATGCCTCCGACGACGATTTTGCCAGAATCGGGCTGCTCTTCCTTCGTAATCATTTTAATCAGTGTGGACTTGCCTGCGCCGGATTTACCCACTAAAAAGACGAATTCATGCGGCTCGATATGTAAGGAGACATTATCGAGAGCTGGTTCTTCGTCGCCGGGATAGGTCTTTGTGATACGGTCAAGCAATATCATATCCTTATAATACCACAAGCTGAATGGACTGACAATGAGCTATTTTGTTTCGTCGGGAGCTAAATCAAGAAAGGCATCGATAAAGCCGTCGATCTTACCGTCAAGCACGGCGTCGGGGTCTTTGTCCTCGTATTTAGTGCGTGTGTCTTTGACGAGTTTATAGGGTTGTAAGACGTAATTGCGGATTTGTTGTCCCCATTTGGCAGATTCGCCAGCGCGTAAGAGGTTGATGCTTTCGGCATGTTGTTCTTGCTGCATTTGGATGAGTTTGCCGCGCAGGATTTCCATGGCTTTTTCTTTGTTTTGGAGTTGGGAACGTTCATTCTGAATCGCGACGACGGTATTAGTCGGCAAATGTGTAATGCGTACGGCGGAGTTTGTCGTATTTACGCTTTGCCCGCCGTGACCGCCAGAGTGATAGACGTCAATACGTAAATCTTTGTCATCGATTTTGACGTCGGTATCGTTTTCGACAACGGGCATAATTTCAACTAGGGCAAAGCTAGTTTGTCTTAAATTGTCGGCGTTGAAAGGCGAAAGTCTGACCAGACGATGGACGCCATGCTCACTCTTAAGCAAACCATAAACATTTGTACCTTGAATTTCGTAGACGGCGGTCTTAATACCAGCTTCTTCACCCGTAGTACGTTCGAGGCAAGTCGCCTTGAAGTCTTTACGTTCGCACCAGCGGAGATACATGCGCTCAAGCATACTCGCCCAATCCATTGCCTCTGTACCTCCGACGCCCGAGGTAATGCGGAGAATAGCGTTAAGATGGTCGTATTTACCGTTAAACTTAAGAGCCTGCTTAAGCGTACCGAGTTGGGTTTCGAGCGCGTCGAGCTGAGCTTTAACTTCGGCTTCGAGATCACTGTCGGCGAGCTGTAAGAGTTCGTCGAGATCGCTAAGTTGGGTACGCAGTAACTTCCAGGGCTCGATTTCGCTCGTAAGATGTACGAGCTCGGCGTTGACCTGTTTGGCGTGATCTGGATCGAGCCAGAGCTCAGGCTCAGCAGCTTGGCGTTCAAGTTCACCGAGACGAGCGAGCTTCTGGTCGAGCTTGAGTTTCTCCCAGGCGTCCTCTAAATCGGCGCGGAGACTGGTAAGTTGTTTTTGACTTGTGCTCGACATATTAACTAACTAGGCCTCCTGACTCTCGACAGCAAAACTAAGCTTAGTATCTAGCTCATTAATCAGGGCTTTTTCGACGGAGCTAACAGCGGCGAGACCATGGATATTACTTTTGATAAATTCTTGAGCAAGCCGTACGATTGTTTCTTTATTAATACTGCGAATTAGCCCGGGCATACGGCTGTATGGCTCGAGGGTGCCGTTGGTGAAATAACCATCAGCGTAGTAGTCGGAAATTTGGTTGACAGTCTGCGCGCCCATCTGGTAGCGGCCGGTGGCGTAAGATTTGGCGGTTTCAATATCACTATCCTTGATGTCTCCATTGAGGATTTTCTGGATTTCTTTATGGATGAGCTCAAATAATTTTTCTGCGCTTTCGGCATTAACTTCGCCATCAAAGTCCCACGAAGCATTATGCCAAGTATTATTAATATCGCTTCCCATGCCGTAAACTAGACCATGTTTGCGGGCTTGGCCGAGAATACGACTGCTCATGGTGCCAGTCAGGATATGGTTGAGACAGCTCATAGCATAGACTTCGGGCGGGGTGAGCTTGCGCGGAATGATCCAGGAAAAAGCAAAAGTGATATTGCTAGCGTCTTTGCGCCGAATGAGGACGGGATTAGCGTCGTGGAGCTCGTCGTAAGGGATCTCAAATCTTTCGCCGGGCTTGAGGTCCCAACTATTTAACATTCTGATAATCTTGCGTTTGCGATGCTTGAGATTGCCGGCGATGATGAAACGCATATTGTGGGCGGTATGAGTACGACGATAATGTTCGCGAATGTCTTTGAGCTCGATATTGGGGATAGTTTTGATACGTTCGGATAGATTTGGTACGTTTTCGCCGAGCATTTGTTGTAATTTTGGCCAAAGCAGGCGGCAATAATCGTTCATATAGCCAGTCAGTTCGGCTTTGACGTTGCCTTTTTCGCTTTGGAGCTCTTCGTCGTTGAATTTCGGGCTGGTGATGGCGACTTGTTGGAGTTCCATGATGCGATCCCACTCAAAATCCGCGCATTCGCTTTCGTAACAAACTGAGAAATCGGAAGTCCAAGCGTTATGATAGGCGCCGTTTTTGGTAAAATCGGACTCAAAGGCTTGTTCACTATTATACTTGGCATTAGCACCGAAAGCGAGATGCTCGACAACGTGCGCAATTTCGTAGACCTCGGGTCTTTTAGCGTAGCGCATGCCAGCACGAAACTGAATTTTCGTGTTCATGACGCTGGCATCAGGGACGTCGACCAATAGGCCCTTTGCGCCAGAAGCTAAGATGATTTCTTCGGCGGAGTGTTTTATTGTTGTTTCCCTTTCTTGCGGTTCTGACGTTGCTTTTTCTTATCTTTGCGAGCAGCGTTGCGTTGTTGGTTGAGACCATGATTACTCTGGCCTTTGGCACTGTTTTCGTTAAATTCGTTGTCGAGTTTTTTCTCGCCGGCTGAGATTTCGTTCACACCTTTTTCGGTCATGCTTTCGGCCATCTTGGTTAGTTCGGTGTCGTATTCTTCGCCGTCAGTGACGCCTTCGGCGATCGCTTCTTGCTTGGTCAGACTGAGAAGAATCTTGAGCACTTCTTCGCGCAAAGTCTTCTCAAGGCCATCAAAGAGTTTTTGCGATTCGCTGCGGTATTCAACTAGCGGATCACGTTGGCCGATACTGCGCCAGTGGATTCCCTCGCGGAGGTGCTGCATATTCTCGAGATGTTGCATCCACAGAGTATCTAGGACTTTCAGATAAACTTCGCGTTCAATCTTACGCATCGTTTCGGCGCCAAATTCAGCTTCTTTTTCGGCGTATTGTTTTTCGATTTCGGCGAGAGCGGCTTTCGCGCGGTCAGATTCTTTGCGCATCTTGCCAATTTGGTTGACAGTCTCTTCGTCAACATCAAAGACGTTGCGGAATTCTTCGGTGAACTTTTGGTTCACGCGGGCGCTATCTTTGGTCAAATCTTCGGCGGCAACGCGCATGAGGCGCTTAATTTCGTCATGGATACTTTCACCGTCTAGAATCTTGCGACGCATACCGTAGACGACTTTGCGGTGGCGATTGATAACATTGTCGTATTGAACAACGTTTTTGCGCGAGTCGAAATTGAAGCCTTCAATACGCTTCTGCGCGGCCTCAAGGGTCTTAGAAACGCTCTTATTTTGGATAGGCGTATCTTCGTCGACGCCGAGGCGACTCATGAGCATAGCGATGCGTTCGCCCTGGAAAATGCGCATCAAATCATCTTCGCAGCTGACGAAGAATTGGGTCGTCCCTGGATCACCTTGACGTCCACCGCGACCGCGGAGCTGGTTGTCGACACGCCTTGAATCATGCCTTTCTGAACCAATGACTACGAGGCCACCGAGCTCTTTCACGCCTTCGCCGAGCTTGATGTCAGTACCACGACCAGCGAGGTTCGTCGCGAGGGTGACGGCACCTTTTTCGCCGGCCTTGGCGACGATAGCGGCTTCACGCTCGTTGTTTTTCGCGTTTAAGAGTTCATACTTAATTCCTTGGCTATCGAGATATTTAGCAATTAACTCATTCTTCGCGATACTCGCACTGCCAACTAGCACTGGCTGACCGCGATCATGGTATTTTTTGATTTCTTGCGCAATGGCTTTAAGCTTGCCAGCTTCAGTACGATAGATTAAATCGTCTTTGTCGACACGCTGGATTGGCTTGTTGGGTGGAATCTGAATTACATCAAGGGCGTAAATTTGTTGGAATTCCTCGGCTTCGGTAAAGGCGGTACCAGTCATACCGGACAACTTATGATAAAGGCGGAAGAAGTTCTGGAAGCTAATTGTCGCAAGCGTCATGCTTTCTTGCTTGACGGCGACGCCTTCTTTGGCTTCGATAGCCTGGTGGAGACCTTCATTGTAGCGACGACCTTGCATGAGGCGGCCGGTGTGTTCGTCGACGATGACGACGTCACCGCTATTAGTGACGACATAGTCTTTATCGCGCTTAAAGACGACTTGGGCGCGGAGGGCTTGTTCGAGGTGATAAACCAAGCGAGTGTGTTTCGTCGAATATAAATTCTTTACACCAAGGAGAGCTTGGACTTTTTCGACACCTTTATCGGTCAGAGTGACGCTACGACGTTTTTCGTCGAAAATATAATCTTGGTCGTCGAGCTGGGCGGCGATTTTCGCAAACTGATAATAAGCGTCAGGATTGTCGCCAGCTGGCGCGGAGATAATTAGCGGAGTCCGAGCCTCATCAATTAGAATTGAGTCAACTTCATCAACAATGGCGTAGTTGAGCCCGCGTTGTCGGAGATATTGAGGTTCGCTGACCATATTGTCGCGCAAATAGTCAAAACCAAATTCGTTATTAGTGCCGTAAGTGATATCGGCAGCATAAGCTTCTTTGCGTGTGGTAGGTTTGAGATGACGGAATCTTTCGTCTTCGTGTTCTTCGTTCTCGTACTCGGGGTCGTAGACAAAGCTGGCTTGGTTGATAATAACACCAACGCTGAGACCGAGGAAATGGTAGACTGGAGCGTTCCAACCAGCGTCGCGCTGGGCGAGATAATCGTTGACCGTGACGACATGGACACCTTTGCCGGTAAGACCGTTCAGGTATGCCGGGAGCATGGCGACGAGAGTTTTGCCTTCGCCGGTCTTCATTTCGGCGACACAACCTTCGTGTAGTACCATGCCACCGATGAGCTGGACATCATACGGGCGCATACCGAGAATGCGTTTGCTCGCTTCGCGAGCAATAGCGAAAGCGTCAGCCAAAATCGCATCGAGCTCTTTCTGATCGCCGGTTTTAAGTTTATCCTTTAAGACGCTGGTTTGCTTTGCTAGCTCGTCGTCAGACATCGCTTCGTATTTTGGCTCAAGGGCGCCAATCTGAAGCGTTTTCTTGTACATACGCTTCAAGATTTTTTTCTGAGCATCGCCGAAAACGCTTTGTAAAATACGAGTCAACAAAGTCTTATCGGCAAGTTTGTCGGTCGGTTTTTTCTCTTTTGGGGTGTGCGGCTGGGTTTTAGCTACTTTTTTGGTTTTCGCATCAACATCGGCCGAATTGGGTTTATTCACCATGGTCAAAATCTCCACAAATTATACCCCCATTATAACACATTAGCTTCTCTTAATAAACAGGTTCTTCAGACCTTTTTTAGAGAGATGTGGGGTGGCTTCGAGTTTGAAGCGACGGATTTGGCCTTTGAGCTTGGCCTCAATGATATCAATACCAGCGAAGACGTTTGAACATTCGTCTTTGGCTGTAATAACTTTCCCACCAGGGATTTCCATAGCGACGGAAATTTCGTATTTATTATTGTGGGCGCGGTCGACTTCGGCGATAACGACCTTAGCGATAACGTCTTTTTTGCTACCGCGCGGTAGATAACGGTCAAGTTTTCCAATGCGTTTGATAGCGTATTTGCGGAAGCTGTCGGAAATTTTATAATTACTTCCGCTGAGGTCGATTTTGTCTATCACGTTGTGACTCCTTTTTATAAACCTAAGTTGCCCAAATTACCCATGAGGGGTTTCATTTTGTCGGTAGCAATTTCTTGCGCTTTGGCGTAACCATCACGCATACAGTCTTCGATCCAGTGTTCGAGCTCAGAAATGTCGTCAAGATTGATCTTGTCTGGGTCAATTTTGACGTTTTTGATTTTTAGCTCGCCAGTAATTTGGACCGTCACAGCGCCATCGCCAGCTTCAACTTCGACGATTTCGTTCTTGAGAGATTTCTGCGCTTTGCGTAGCTGGTTTAAGACTTTCATTTGATCCATAGTCGCGCCCATAATTATAACTCCTTTTGTTCTTCTGTAGTTTGTCTAGTATATACATATATTCTATCAGAATTGTCGGACTTTGGCGAGGTAATAATGCGCTCAATCTCGGCGGAGACGGTCTCGCGACCAAGGGTGGCGAAATGTTTGGGCAAGTCTTCGGGTTTTTCGGGCAAGGTCTGGACGACGGTGTATTTACCCTGGCGGTTGAGGATTTGGTAGAAATTATAGCTGAGCTCGTCGGTGACATAGAGTGTATCGTTGGTGGAGAGATTGGCTTCGATGAGCTTGATGTCATCATGGAATTTATCGGCGACAATCGGAATATAGCGATAGCCATATAAGAAATGGGTAATGCCGCCGGTAATCATGATACCAAGGAAGAGGCCGATTGGAAAAACGGCAGAAATGCGGGCATAGGGGTTGTCTGGGAAGAGATCATACCATTTAGCGAGGATGTAGCGCAAGCCATGAGCAATCAGGATTGCCATGGGCAAGAGGATGAGGATGGCGGCTTCAGGATTGAGCCCGGAGAGAAAAATCGTGAAAATGATGAGGCAAATAGCGATTGAGTTGCGCGAGGCGAAGAAGCCTTTGGAAGTAGAGAGTAGGCCGATGACCGCGAGAACTACTGAGGCGAGACCGACAAAAGGCGACAGGAAAGAGCTGTCGAGGGTTGTATTCCAGGCAAAGAAAGGCAAGAAAGCGATCTGGATGTTGTTGAAGAATTTTTGGACTGAGAAGTCGGGCGCAAGGAGCAACTCAGCGATGATCTGAGGATTGATAAAGGCGGCCATGACGGCGGCAGCGAGCCCGACGATAATGATGAAAATAGTGAGCACGAGCGGAAAAGTCGGTAGAGTTTTAATCGTGAAACGGAGATGTGGATGGAGGAAAGCAAAGAGGACGATGAAGCCGGCAAGGTAGATCATATAAGGAGTGAAAATTGAAGCCAGGAGAGCGAAAGCGAAGACGAAGCAGTACATTGGTTTGGGCTTGGTGACACCTTGGATCTTCGAGCCTAGCCAGAGTAATAAAGTTGGCCAGAAAACAATCATGATAAGGGGTGTGCCGCTACCGGCAAGATAAAGAAAAGACGCGGACAGTACGGCGAGGATTGAGGCGAAGAGCGCAACGTTGGTCTTAAACCAGCGGTTCAGGAGCAGGATAAGAATGCCGCCGAGGACGGCGCCAATGATGATGCTAGGAAGTTTAACCGCATAAACCGTAAGTCCAAAAGTCATAATTGAGAGTTTCTGGAGTACGCGGTAAGGGAGGTCGACGATGTCGCCGCGAAAAACCGAATCAAGCTGAACAGCGTATGAGCTAGTAGCGGATTGCATTTCGGCTTCAGAAAGCCCAGCCGGAGATAATAAGGGCAATCCGAAAAGAATGCCAAGATAAGCTGCAGTAAGCAAAATGAAGCCAATCACGAACCGATAGCGATAGAGAAAGAGTTTGGAAATGACTAATTTCTTCACATATATATTATAGCATAAGTAGTGGAGTTGTGGCTATTCATGTTCTTTGTCGAGAGACATAAAGCGCAAGAGTTCGGGGTGGAAGTAGAGCTCGACTTTGCCGACCGGGCCATGACGGTGTTTGGCGAGGATGAGCTCGGTGATATTAGTAGGTACGAAGTCGTCATTATTTTGCTTGTAATAATCGGGGCGATGGAGGAACATGACGAGGTCGGCGTCTTGCTCGATTGAGCCGGACTCGCGGAGATCGGAGAGGACGGGGCGCGGGTCATCGCGGCCAGTAACGCCACGTGAAAGCTGCGCAAGGGCGATGACCGGAATTTCTAGTTCCCTAGCGAGAGTTTTGAGGCCACGCGAGATTTCGGTCACCTCTTGGACACGGTTGCCAGCATAGCGGTCTGAACCTTGGAGAAGCTGGAGATAATCCACGATGATCATACTAATATTGTGGTCATGCCAGGCGCGGCGGGCTTTGTTGCGCAGCTCGAGAATGGTCATGGAGCTAGTATCGTCGATATAGAGCGGAACTTCGTTCATGTCGCCTAGTGCGTCACCGATTCGAGCGAAATCTTCGTCTTCGACGTTGCCGGTACGGATTTTCCAGTTGTCGACGCCGGAAACGTCGGAAATCATACGGTCGACGATCTCTTGGTTGGCCATCTCCATAGAGAAAAACAGTACGCCGCGCTTGTCGCCATTACGGGTGGCGACGTTGTAGGCGAGGTTCTGCGCGAAGGTAGTTTTACCCATAGCTGGGCGCGCACCGATAATAATCAGGTCGCCTTTTTGAAAACCGGCTGTCTTCTTGTCGAGGTCGCGGAAGCCAGTCTTGAGTCCGCGGAGAGCGCCTTTATTGCGATGTAATTCCTCGATACGGTCGTAGGCGTCAACTAAGAGATCTTCAAGCTTAGTATAATCGGTCTTAATAGCTTGGTCGGAGACCTCGAAGAGATTTTTTTCGGCTTTGCCGATCAAATCGCCAATAGCTTCAGTACTATCGTAGGCGGCGCTAGCAATGTCGGTGCCGGCTTTGATGAGCTGGCGGCGCATTGAGGCTTGGGCGACGAGGTCGGTATAAGCTTCAGTGTGCGAAGCAGTCGGGACGAAGTTCGTCAGTTCTGTCAGGTAAGGAGCGCCGCCGATGCGCTTTAAGGTTTTTTTAGACTTGAGCTCGGAAGTAAGAGTCATGAGGTCGATCGGGCGACGCTCGAGATAGAGGTTGGTCATACCAGCGAAGATGTCGACATGGCGCGGGTCATAGAAATCTTTGGCCTTGACGCGTTCGAGTACGCTCGGAAAAGCCTCATCGGATAGCAGTAAAGCGCCGAGCAAGGATTTTTCGGCTTCTAAATCTTGGGGCGGAACTCGCCCACTACTAGCGTCTGACTTTGTCTCCATTTAACCTCCATTGACTGTCGCCGGAATCAATATGACCTAAAACGGTAAATCACCTTTGACCTCTTGTACATTTCCCATTATAGCAGAAATTTGGGAAAATGTGTCATCTTGGGGAGTGGCGTGGGTGCCGACGTCGTGGATGATGAAAGGAGTTTGCCCTAGGGCGCTAACTAGGATTTGGTGGTTATTAGGTTTCTCGAGGATGGTCTTAGTAAATTTGCGGCTAGGGTAAAGATGCAGGGTTTGGCCGTCGAATTGGTGCTCAACTTTTGAAAGTTGACTATAAATCGCTAAATTGAGGCTCTCAATGCGCCCTAAGAAGCTATCCCAGTCAAAATTCCCGGTAGAATTTGTAGCACTGGGCGTCGATTTTGGCGTCTCAACCGGGGGCTCAGGAAGCGGTTTTTCCTCGGAAAGGGGCTTTTTGGGCGATTTGGGATGACTAGGGGTAGGAGCTGGGTCTGATGGCGGTCTGGATTCGGAGGTCTTCTGGGGAGCCTCTGCGGAGCTCTGGGAGGTATTCTCGGGGGTTGGAGTAGTCTTTTGGGGAGCTTGGGCGACATGGGCGATGGGCGCACTGCGGGGGATATTCTCGGAGGTATTCTCGCCTAAAAAGGCCAATAAAAGCTTAGCTTCAGGGAAAGGCGGGGCGACTTCTGGGAGCTTCGCAAGCAGGGGTAAGAGCTCGGGTTTGGGTTGCGCGATAATGGTTTCGATTAGTTCGGAGACGAGGACTTCTGGGCGAATACCGTCGTTCAGGAGGGTTTGGAGGAGTTGATGGATCGCTGGCATGTCAGACGCAGCGTAGCTTTGGAGGAGATTCTGGATGATTTCTTCTTGGGGTAGACCTAGCGCGTGGTTGAGGACGGTTGCGGTGATTTCCTGGTCGGAAAGGGCGGCAATTTGGTCGAGGAGACTGAGCGAGTCGCGAAAACTGCCGCCTCCGCGGCGCACGACGATACCGAGGGCTTCATCGGTGATTTTAATTCCCTCAGTCTTTGCAATAGTCTTGAGGTGCTCGAGCATGACTTCGGGGCGAGCGAGCTTGAAAGTGTGGACTTGGGTGCGAGAGGAGATGGTAATCGGGACTTTGTGGGCGTCAGTGGTGGCCATGATGAAGATGACGTGTTCGGGGGGTTCCTCAAGGGTCTTCAGGAGGGCGTTGGAGGCACTTTTGGTCAGCATATGGACTTCGTCAATGATATAGACTTTATACTTCCCCTTGGTCGGAGCGATGACGGCTTTCTCGCGTAGCTCGCGGATATTGTCGACGCCGGTGTTAGAGGCGGCATCGATCTCGATAATGTCGAGATAACTGTCTTCGACTTGATAATCGAAGCCGTTGATAGCATGAGCGAGAATACGGGCGACCGAAGTCTTGCCGGTACCGCGCGGACCGATGAAGAGAAAAGCGTGAGCAATTTTACCAGATTTAATGGCATTTGCTAGGACTGACGTAACCTGCTCTTGGCCAACGACGTCTTCGAGCTTAGTAGGGCGGTATTTGCGGTATAATACGGCCATTTAGAGAGCAGCCTCAACGGCGGCCCAAGCGGCTTGTTCGTTGTTCGCGGGAATGATAGCTGAGACTTGATTCCCCTCGCGGAGGTGGAAATAAGTGACGCTGGCGTAAAGAATTTCGTATTCGCGTCCGCCGACTTCAATATAATACTTATCGTCGTGATGAACTAGAGTGCCGATAACAGCTTTGCGTTCAACCGGACCAATTTGCTTATAGAGGAAACGACCTTCCGGAGTAATTGTAAGCTTAAGAATGTCGCCCTCAATAAGTTTAGATTTCGACGCGTAGTTCGCTGGGACAGGATAATTTTTACCGTCGGGGCCAATCATAATTTGCCCGTCGAAGACGCCCTCGATCACCTTGCCCTCAGGGCTGGTAACGACCGTCTCGCGCGGAGCAGTAATAGCGTCACCGTCGCCGAGGACGGAAATTAGTAACTCTTTCGCAGCAGCAAGGTTAGTCTCGGCCTCTTGGAGGAGACCACGGAGTCGCTTGATTTGTTTTTCTGGTAATTCAGACATCACCTCGCATCCAGTCTGTAATTAATTTTAATACTGACTTTATCTTATACCTTCGACTTAGAAAAGTCAAGCTGGGATTTTTTCGGTTTTCCACTGGAATAACGGCGGTAAGCATAAAAGTGTTGTAAAAATAACATGTCAGTTTTGTATAAAAAGCTTGTGAATTTTGGTATAATTATGGTCAATTTAGTACGAGGAGGAGTATGGAAAAGAAAAAGCGCAATGTGGTGATCGCCGTGGTGGTGAGTATCGTCGCAGTGGTAGCGATAGGGGTGGTGGCGAAATTGGTCTTAGATGGCCAGAATCGTCAGGAGGAAAATGAGACAGTCCAAGATACGAATGAGGAAGAGGATTACGGTTATGTCGAGCCAGAAACAGTGACATTGGCGGTGGCGAAGTTTAATACGGAAATTATGGATCAGACGGGTTGGGAGCTGACGCCGGTGAATGATGAGACGATGGTGACGCACGAGAATATGTATTGGTATCCGTTGTATGATGATTTGGCTTTGGTAGTAGTGCCGGTTGAGTTCACGGGGGATAAGGATAAAGATACGGCTCTGACGACTCTGATTTATACGGATAAAGATTCGGCAAATCGCGAAAAAGCGCTAGACTACTTGCGGCTGTTGATACAGGCGAATGATGAAAACTTGACGGAGGATGAGATTTCTGGATTAGTTGAGGAGGCGGAAAACTTGCGTGAGCGGGGTGAGATGGCGAATCGGGGGAATGGAATATTCGTAGCGATTAGTGAGTCGGACGACCATGTTGAATACCAGGTAGTGCGAAATTATCGCGAGACGGAGTAAGGATAGCAAAATCAAAATCGGCTCCCTCACGGAGCCGATTTTGATGGTAGTTTACTAACAGTTTGCCAGATTTACTAATTAAGCGAGTTCGACGGTAGCGCCAGCCTCTTCCAAGCTCTTCTTCATGGTTTCGGCTTCGTCTTTTTTGACCTTTTCCTTGACGGTAGCAGGAGCGCCATCGACGATGGCTTTGGCTTCGCCGAGACCGAGGCCGGTGATTTCTTTGACAGCTTTGATGACGGCAATCTTCTGAGCGCCAGCGTCTTTCAAGACGACGTCGAATTCAGTTTTGCCTTCATCGGCAGCTGCACCACCTTCGGCTGGAGCGGCGGCAACCGCGACAGCAGCTGCAGCTGGCTCAATGCCGTATTCATCTTTGAGCAAGTTTTTGAGTTCGTTGACTTCGAGAATAGTCATGTTGACTAGTTCTTCGGCCAATTTTTTGATATCTGTAGCCATTTGTAATCCTTTGTTAATGAAATAGTTAATATTTGTGTAAGGAGAGTTCATACGAACTATCCTTATAAACTCCTGTTTCATTAGCATAGGCTAACAAAACAGGGGCGTGGTTGCTGAAAACTAAGCAGCTTTGGCTTCCAAACCGGAAATGATGCCAGAGAGACCATTGCTGGTCGCAGAGATAACATCGTTGACCGGAGAAAGCAGCTGAGCGACGACCTGGGCGATAAGCTCGTTTTTCGACGGCATCTTGGCGAGAGTTGTAATCTCAGCTTGATTCATCGCCTTGCCTTCGCCGGAGAAGCCACCAGCGAGTTCGAGTGCTGGATGGGTTTTCGCAAACTCAGCCAGGACTTTCGCTGGGGCGACTTCGTCACTGTCGGAAATCGCATAAATTAGTTGACCCGCTAAGCCGGTAGTATCGGTGTCTTTGTAGACGCCAATTTCGTTCATCGCAACGCGAACGAGACGATTTTTGACGACTTTGATTCGAACTCCAGCTTCACGAGCGTTTTTGCGCAACTCTTGGAGCTCAGCTACGGTCAAGCCCTGATAGCGGGCATAAGCAGTCAGCTTCGCATCGGAGAGTAGTGCGGTCAAATCAGCAACCAAAGTATCTTTTTTCGCTTTTGAAATTGCCATAAAAGTTCCTTGGATATAATTTGATATTTTGGTGGCAGAACAGTTAGTAAATTGTTAACCAACGTTACCCCAAGACTTAAGATAGTTCCTCGGTGGCATAATTAAGAGCTTTTGGACACCTTTCTGGAGAAAGGTGTCCAACCTCCAAAGACCAGGATGATTTTCTTGCGAAAAGCGCGGTTTTCGCAAGAAAATTGTTTTTAGGCTTTGAAAGTTAACGTTCCGCCACTGTCTCTAGAATAACTGTTTCTATTATAGCAAAATGGATAGAAAAAAGCAAGCCTAAATAGAATTAGCCACGCGCACGGCGTGGCTAATTCTGACGATAGCTGAGACTAGTTGTAGATATTCTCAACAGCAATCGCCGGGCCCATGGTCGTCGTAATGTAGATCGACTTGACATAGGTACCCTTGATCGAGGCGGGGCGGTGGCTCTTGAGCGATTCGAAGAAGACTTCCGCATTCTCAAGAAGCTTCGCTTGATCGAAGTTGGTCTTACCGAGGCCGAGGTGGATGATAGCCTGCTTGTCGACGCGGTATTCAACTTTACCGGCCTTAGCTTCTTTGACGGCTTTTTCGATGTCGGTCGTAACTGTGCCGGCCTTAGGATTTGGCATCAAGCCTTTCGGACCGAGGAGACGGGCGAATTTACCGAGCTTCGGCATGTAAGCTGGGGTAGAAATCAAGACGTCGAAATCGATGTCGCCCTTTTCGAGACGCTTCAAGAATTCTTCATCTTCGGCAATGTCGGCACCAGCTGCGGCGGCTTTTTTCGCTTCGTCGAGCGGCGCAAAGACAGCGACGCGGACGGTCTTACCATTACCATTTGGCAAGACTACCGTAGCGCGGATATTCTGGTCGGCTTGACGAGGATCGACACCGAGGCGGACGTGCGCTTCGACTGTAGCGTCAAATTTCGTCGGGTTGGTCTTAACAGCGAGCTCTAAAGCGTCTTTGAGGCTGTAAAGTTTGTCCTCGACGAGTTTAGCAGCGGCTTGGTACTTCTTGCCGCGGCGCTCGATCTTCGGACGGGTGACCGGAGCAGCACCGCGCGGCTTTTCGCCGGCTTCTTCGAGGGCTTTGGTTTCAGCTTTGCGAGCTTGGCGCTCCTCTTCGGCTTTGACTTCCTCAAGGTGTTTTTTGGATTTTTTGCCGGATTTAGCGAATTGTTCTTCGCTAGCAGTCTCGGCGACTTCAGCGGTAGTTTCGATTTTTTCAATCGGAGCAGTGTTTTCTTCTGCCATAGTTCCCTTTCTGTGGTACAAACGAAATTAATTCTCCCACGGATTACTTAATATGATTATATTGTAGCAAATTTTGGGAGATTTTTCAAGAGCGAGGCCGGGGTGATTTGTGTTATAATCGGGAGTATAAATCTTACATTAAGGGGGTAAAGAAAATGTTGAAGATGAGCTCTTTAACGGTAGACGGTATGGTGACGGCGGTTTATGAGGCTGTGCAGTCGCAGAATGCAGCGATAGAGAGCAATGCGCCGACGACGCAGTTAGTACGCGCAATTGGGCTCAAGATGGAGCTGCTTTCCAAAAGTGCGTCGCAGTGGTTGCGACGCGACAGCAAAGTATCCCGGCTGAGAAATAGCTCTACGCTGGGCGCATTGCGGGAAATGAGCTTGTTGTTGACGTTGGATAAGAAAGAGACTTTTGCGGAAATTGGCGAGATGAGCTTTCAGACTAGCGAAACTTTCATGGCTGACGAGCGGCGGGGTAAGTGTGGTGAAGTCCGGTTTTTGCGCTTAATGTTAGAATTGTACACTGCGAAAAAACCGACAGGCGATAATAAACAGCTATGCGAGATAGCGAATACGGCGCTCGCGGCAGTGCGAACTTATTTACAGCGTAGCAGCGCGCAGTGCGTTCCGGATGAGTGATGTATTGGACGAGCTCGACGTCGACACATTGAACTTTAGCAAGAAAAGCACCTAGGGTCTCTAGGTGCTCTCTGCTTTTTGGCTGCGAATTAGTCTTCGACGACGACGCCCATTGAGCGAGCGGTGCCGGCGATAACCTTGACTGCTCCGTCCATGTCGATGGCGTTGAGCTGGCCCATCTTGGTCTTCGCAATGTCTTCAAGGTCGGCGCGGGAAATTTTGCCAACTTTTTCGAGGTTGGGTTTACCGCTACCTTTGGCGATCTTGATCTTCTCGCGGATCAAATCGTCGACTGGTCGACCGAGGCAGACCCAGTCAAAAGTGCGATCATCGTAGACCTTAATGTGGACGATGACGTCTTTGCCATTGAAATCTTTGGTAGCCTCGTTGAAAGGGTTGATGAATTCCATCATGTTGAGACCCCATTGACCGAGGGTCGAACCGACTGGAGGTCCAGCTGTAGCTTTCCCACCAGGAATGCGCAACTTGAGGTTGCCAATAACTTGTCCTGCCATAATTTTCCTTTGTATAATGTCGAGTGAAGCTCTCGACTTACGATTAATAAATCGTGCGTAACGCTTTTATTATACTACGAGTTGGCGAAAATGTCTAGAAACTTTCTTGCTATTGACTTTTTGAACGAAGTGTGCTATAATGAGGGTATGGGGCTGTTAAATATGTCCTAGGATAGAGGTTTTAAAAGTAAGACCGTCTGCGTAGCGCAGGCGGTCATTTCTGTTTTGAGCTGGTTTATTGTAGTTGTTTGACTTGGAGAGCGTCGAGCTCGACGGGAGTTTCGCGGCCAAACATTGAGACCATGACCTTAAGCTTACCTTTTTGGGTGTCAATTTCAGAAATAGTGCCCTCGAAGCCTTTGAATGGGCCGTCGACGATTGAGACGACTTCATTGATTTCGTAGTTGACAGAGTATTTTGGATCTTCGACGCCCATGCGCTTTTTGATCTTGGTGATTTCCTTTTCGGAGACTGGGGTGGGCTGGGTGCCGTTGCCGACGAAGCCGGTGACGCCAGGGGTGTTGCGGACAATGTACCAAGTTTCATCGGAGAGGCGCATTTCGACGAGAACGTAGCCCTGGAAAATTTTACGGTCGACGACTTTGCGTTTGCCGTTTTTGATTTCGATACGTTTCTCCTTAGGGACGATCGCGTCGAAGATTTTGCCCTCAAACTCAGGGCTGTCGAGACGCTGTTTGATACTGTCGGCCACTTTGTCTTCGTAGCCGCTGTAGGTGCTGATAGTATACCACGCGCGGGTATCATCGTAACGGTTTACTGCCATAGTTTTTACTCCTTTTGGTTAGATTATTAAGCGTTAATTAATAGATTGAAAATGAAGGTAAAGAACATGTCGAGCAAGACAATGAACACGATGAAAATCGCGCAGTAGACAAGTACGGCAAAAGTCATTTTCCAGGTCAACTTGCGGTTGGGCCAGCGGACTTGGCGAATTTCGCGCCAAGAATCGCGCAAGTAGCGGCCGAGAGCGACGAATGGACGGGCGAGAAGAAAAACTTCTTTTAGCGGCTTCTCGGCGCGCTCGTGGGAGGATTTTTTGGTTTTTGGTGCTGGCTGCTTGGTAGCAGGAGATTTAGGGTCTTCGGCTGGGCTGGATTTTTTGGCGGAAATTTTGGTGATGTTGGTTTTTGAGCGTTTTAGCTTGTTTGACATTTGGCTCCTTTCCCTATCGCTGGTACGAACTATAATGTTTACATAAAAAATAGTCTGATACCAGACTGTCAATAGCATTGTAACACGCTAGAATTGATTTGTAAAGAGTTTGGGCGGTTGCGGTTGGATGATATTTGTGATTAAATGGAAGAAATGGTGGGCTATAAAATTCGGGGGACGAAAGTGATTTCACCCTATCCGGCGCAGTTGACTCCGGGTGAGGTGAGGTTGGTTTTTGGACTGGAGAAGGTGTTTCCGGCGGAACGGATTTTTGCGGATTGCTATTTTCCTAAGGTTGATCCGAAGTTGGGGGTGCGTAAGGTGGTGACCAAGGCGGATTTGGTGCAAATTGATTGTCTGGTGATAGATGAAAGTGGGGTGTATGTTTTTGAGTCGAAGGATTATGTCGGCTGGATTTATGCGCACGGTAATCGAGTGCATTGGACACAGGTTTCGGGTTATGGGAAGAATAAGCACCAATTTTATAGTCCGGTGAAGCAGAATGAGTCGCATATTGCGGCTTTGCGAACGATTGTGGGGAGTGAAGTGGCGATTTATTCGGTAGTGGTGTTCGGGCGTGAGGCGGAATTGAGAGTCGTGGAGGACTTACCGGAGAACTGCACGGTGTGTACGCAAGGGGCGATACGGCAAGTGATGACGCGGATGCGGCAAAACCGGAGCTTGGACCCGGAAAAAGCGGAGGGGCTATGCCAAGCGGTGCGGCGGGGGCTGGTGAACCCGGATGGGGTTGTAAGATCAGAGCATATTGAAGAAGTCCAAGAGTTGAGTGGGTCGAATTAGTAGAGTCTCGGTTAGAGTTAACACTGTGTTAGGAGACTGTGGAAAATGTTGCGTAGGGTGGCTATTAGCGTGTGATAATTGGCTGGTGGAGGATGAAGGAGAGAATGTGCGAAAGATTGTGGTGTTTGATAGTGGCTGGGGTGGGGAGCTAGTGGCGGATTATTTGACGCAGGAATTGGGGGTGGTCGAAGTGGTGCGGGTCATTGATTGGTCGCACCAAGTTTATAATGGTGTAACTCTGAATATTGAAGCGGCAGCTAAATGCTTAGCGCCGTATGCGGGTAAGGTGGATTTGATTGTCCTGGCGGGCTATACGATTGGAATGGTGTTGTGGGCGTTGCGGCGGTTCTATCCAGAGCAGAATTTTGTAGCGCCGACAATAAATTACGATAAAATGTTGCGCGCGAGGCAATATCCGGAGAAAGTGGCGGTTTTAATGAGCGACACCTTGAAAAAATCGACGATGTTTCAAGAGCTGAGAGAGAAATTGCCGTATTCGACTTTGATTCTACCCGAGTGCGCAAATTGGGAGGATTTGATTGATAGTAATTTGATGACACGAGAAGTGGTGCGGACGGAGTTGGCGTGGGATTTTGAATTATGCGGCGAGAGATCAAGGCGTGCTGTGGCTAAGGCACGTTCGCCACGTGTGCATAGTACACAGTTTTCGCCTTTAGAAATTTTATCGGAAAAGTCTTTGGAAAAGAGAGCTTTGATGAAAGCGATTCAGAATTTTGGCTCGGCGGCAGAGCAAGTAGAGCGAGAGGAGGATGAAGCTGTAGCAAAGGTCGTACAAGAGCAACGAGAGGTCTTAGCGGCTGATACTGGGCGCAGGCGGATGAGACCGGATCTAGTATTACTCTTAAACACGCATTTTTGGGAAATTAAGCCCGAGATTGAACGTAGCTTGGGCTGGCAGACGCGTGTATTGGATTTCCGAGAAACGTTATTAAGGGATGTTTGTACGGCTTTGAAACTAAAAGGTGTAGACGGTAAACGCTCAAAATAGCTAGAGATCAGTGCGGTTCTCGAGAGCGGCAGACAGCGTAATCTGATCGGCATAGCTGAGATCTACGCCGAGAGGCAGACCACGGGCGAGGCGCGTGACTTTGACTGCGGGGTGTTGCTCGTGGAGCATTTTTTGAAGTAGTAACGCAGTCGATTCCCCCTCGACGGAGGGGTTGGTCGCGATGATAATCTCGGTAACGCCGTCGGGCTTGATGCGGGCTAATAGCTCCTTGATGTGGAGCTGGTCAACTGAGATGCCGTCGATCGGAGAAATGGCGCCGCCCAGAACATGATAAGTGCCATGGAACTGTCGAGTTTGCTCGATAGCGTAGATATCTAGTGGCTCTTCGACGACGAGAATAGTGGTTTTATCGCGTTCGGGGTCACTATAGAGCTCGGATTCGGCTTGGTCAACATCAATTAGCGCAAAAGTCTTAGGACAAAACTTGACGCCGCTATGTAGGCTGGCCAGCGCTTCAGCAATATCAACGCTAATGCGGGGATTATTCTTAAACAAGTAGTAAGCGTAGCGTTCGGCAGTCCGAGCGCCGACACCGGGTAAGTGGCCGAGGGCTTCGATCGTATCCTGTAGGGCTTGGGGTAACATGTTATACATTATAATACAAAAATCTGGTCTCAACCAGGGTTGAGACCAGAGATTGGAGTTCTCGACCAACGTAATTAACGTTTGGAGAATTGTTCCTTGCGGCGAGCCGAACGTAGACCGTATTTCTTGCGTTCTTTTTCGCGTGGATCGCGTTTGAGGAAACCAGCCTTTTTGAGCACGGGGCGCAAATCGGCCATTTCCGTCGTCAGAGCCTTGCTGAGAGCTAACTTAATAGCATCAACTTGACCAGCGAGGCCGCCACCAGCGACGCGTACGGAAACATCGTAATCGTTTTGTTTCTCGGCGAGCGCCAACGGATCGGTGATTTCAGCTAGTAGGCTCTTGTTCCCTGATAAGTACTCGAGCGCTGGTTTGTCGTTGATTGTGATTTCGCCTTTGCCTTTGTACAAGCGGACACGAGCCGTAGCGGCTTTGCGACGTCCGAGGCCGTAAATATAAGTATCTTTCGTAGCCATTATTTAATCTCCTTTGGGCTTTGGGCAGTATGAGTATGCTCAGCGCCATCAAAGACTCTGAGGCGCGCCAAGCGGTCAGAAGCAAGCTTGTTCTTCGGGATCATACCTTTAACAGCATGCTCGAGCGCGAGGCGTGGATTTTTCTCGATGACTTCTTCGAGCTTGAGCTCGGTCAGGCCACCAGGAAAGCCACTGTGGCGGTAGTATTTTTTATCGACCATTTTGTTGCCAGTAACTTGGATGTTTTTGGCATTGATGACGACAACGTAATCACCATTGTCGACATGTGGGGTATAAGTAACTTTGCTTTTGCCCATGAGCTTGTCAGCGATGACGACGGCGAGTTTGCCGAGTGGCATGCTGCTAGCGTCAATTAGCCACCATTCACGTGCGGTGTCGGCTGGCTTCTGACTGTAAGTTTTTGTCACGCCTTTCATTTATTTCCCCTCCTTCTTATTAGTGTCGACCTTTTTCGTGAGATCAATATCATCGACGAAGCTGATAGTACCCATTTCGGTATTGTCGCCTTTGCGGAAGCCGGCCCGCTCAATGCGCAAGTAGCCGGAATCGCGTTTGATTTGTGGGGCGACGACGTCCATGAGTAAATCGGCGGTCTTGATGTCGTCTAGACGCGAGATGAGCAGACGGCGATTTGCGAGTCCGCCTTTCTTCGCGATAGTAATTAGTTTTTCGGTCCCACGCCGCATTTCTTTAGCGCGTGCGAGTGTAGTCGTGATTTCGGTATGCTCAATTAGCGCTTTGATGAGCCCACGTTGCAAAGCACGTCGTTGATCCGTCTCGCGACCAAACTTGCGGCCTTTGTATCCATGACGATGCATTATAACAACTCCGTTAACTTTTCTTTAACTTCGTCCAGAGCCTTGCTGCCGAAACCTTTGAGATCTTTGAGATCAACTTCGGAGAGCGCGACTAAATCGCGGACGGTTTTAATATCATTATTAACCAGCGCGTTGGCGGTGCGAGCAGAGAGGCCGAGCTCTTCGATTGGCAGAGCCAAGCCAGAATCATCAGCTTCTTGTTCGACGCCTGGGGCTGGCGCACTTTCGACGGTCGTGCCGCCGGCCAATGCAGTGTATTGGTTGACCAAGATAGCATTAGCTTCCTCGAACGCTTCCTGCGGAGTAATAGTACCATCAGTATCAACTGTAATAGTCAACTGTTGAAGGTTTGTGTCCTGTCCAACACGAGTATTCTCAACTTTGAAGCGTACTCTGAGTACTGGGCTAAAGACAGCATCGAGCGCAATCATATCGCTGTGTAAGCGATCGTCGCTGGATTTTTCGATACTGAGGTAGCCACGGCCGGTCTCGACGACGAAGTTCATTTTAAGGATAAACTTTGGATCGTCGATATGGCAAATGATTTGGTCTGGATTGCCGACTTCGATCCCGGCTGGCCATTTGATATCGCCAGCGACAACTTTGCCATCCTCACCTGCATCTTTGCCCTTGAACTCAAAAGCAACTTCGACTGGTTCATCGGAATGAGACTTAAGTCGGATGTTTTTGAGGTTGAGCATGATATCGACGACGTCTTCACGGATGCCAGCGATTGAGGCGTATTCGTGATTCGTACCCTCGATGCTGAATGACGTGATTGCTGCGCCCTTGATGCTAGAGAGCAGGACGCGACGGATTGAGTTGCCCAAAGTGTTGCCATAGCCGTAGAACAATGGGCGGATCACAAATTCAGCACTGTTGTCACCGATTGGGTTGACTTCGGCTAAATTGGCCTCATGAATAACTTTTGTAGTCATTTATCCTCCTTAACGTGAGTAGTACTCAACGATTAATTGTTCGTTAATACCAGCTTCAGCTTCTTCACGCTTTGGTAAGCCGGTGATTTCAATTTTCATTTTCTTCGGGTCGGACTTTAACCAGCTGAGCGGAGTGGTAGATGCACTACTGACGATGTTGTCAAGATTTTTGAAGTATTCTGATTTTTGGGATTTAGTACGGACTTCGAGTATGTCGCCTGGTTTGAGGCGGATGCTCGGAATGTCAATTCTGCGACCATTGAGCATGAAATGACCATGCGAGACAAGCTGTCTAGCTTGGCGACGAGTAGTAGCGAAACCAGCACGGTAAACTGCGTTGTCAGCACGGCGCTCAAGGTATTGAAGCAAGTTCTCGCCAGCGAGACCGTCAGCCTTGGCGGCTTCTTTCATAAGCTTGGCGAATTGTTTTTCAAGTAGACCATAGAGTCTACGAACTTTCTGTTTCTCGCGCAACTGCGTAAGATACAGACTGCCGCCACGAACGCGCATATCGGCATGTTCGCCCGGGATGCCGGACTTCTTGGCCATGACTTTGTGCGCTTTGGGTGCTAAAGCGTAGCCTTCACGGCGGCTTTGTTTAACGATTGGAGAAGTATCTCGTGCCATTACGGTTTCCTTTCTCCCTTAGGACGCACGCCACCGTGCGCAATCGGGGTAACATCAGTGATACTATCAATTTTGATGCCAACACTACTGACGGCACGGATTGCACTGTCGCGGCCGAGACCGATTCCGCTCACGAAGACGTCGACGCTATTTAGGCCGTGTTCACGTTTCGCAATTTCGAGCGCTTTCTCGGCGGCGATTTGAGCGGCATAAGCTGTGCCCTTTTTGCTACCGCGGAAGCCATTGGCTCCGGCTGAGCTAGCGCTCAAAGCGCCGCCGCTTTTATCGGTAACAGTGATAATAGTGTTGTTAAAGGTAGCTTGGACGTGTACTTGACCAGCAGTGACGACGCGCTTACCTTTTTTGCTTTTGGTCTTGGTGGCTTTCGGGGCTTCAGCTGTCACTTCAGCGCCGTCCATCACCTTTTTTTCTTCTTCTGCCATTTTTACTCCTATAAACTAAGTCTTACTTGCTGCTTTTGGCTGTGCGCCACCTACGGCAATGGCTCGACCTTTACGAGTACGTGCGTTCGTGCGGGTACGTTGACCATTGACTGGTAAACCAGCTTTATGGCGAGTGCCTTTGTAGGAGTTAATGTCTTTGAGACGTTTGATATTGTTGGTAACGAGGCGTTTCAGATCGCCTTCGACAGTATATTTATTGCCGATAAGGTCGTTAATCTTCTGAATTTCAGCCTCGGTGAGATCTTTCACCCGAGTGGTAGGCTCGACTTTGGCCTCCGCAAGGATGGCTTTACTCGTTGTTTGACCAATCCCGTAGACACTGGTGAGAGCAATCCACACCTGCTTGTCATTGGGGATAGTCACACTAGCAATTCTTGCCATGCTTAACCCTGCCTTTGCTTATTCTTAGGTT
>CAZFZV010000007.1:0-47682 GCA_964523355.1 uncultured Candidatus Saccharibacteria bacterium
TAGCTATGTTCGGAAGAGATAAGCGCTGAAAGCATATTAAGCGCGAAGCCCACTCCAAGATAAGAATTCCCTATGAGATCCCAGAAAGAAGATCTGGTTGATAGGCGCAAGGTGGAAGTATGGCAACATATGGAGCCGAAGCGTACTAATAGGTCCATCGCCTTTTTATGCCCAAGTTACTATTGACACTGTCGGTGGTAATTTGGTAAGATTTAGCTAGTAATCGGTGCTTGATAGCACTGAGAGAAGTTTTACAATCATCGTACAAGCTAGTTGTATGGACATCAATAGGCGTCAAGCGCTCATTTGGTGCCCATAGCGCTGGGGAAATACCTGTTCCCATTCCGAACACAGAAGTCAAGCCCAGTAGCGGCGATTATACTGCCACAAGCGGGAAACTAGCAAGGTGCCAAATTATACGAGTAAGCCACCCCAACGGGTGGCTTTTCGTCTCTAGATATGCTATTATCAACACATCATGAAACCTACTAAAGAATCTGCATCTAAACAAATCCCTAAAACGTCGCCGACTAACAAGAAGTCGCCGCGTTGGGCGTGGCTGGTTATTTTATTGCTCCCGATAGCCTTCTATCTACCAGTCTGGGGTGAAGCTCTCCAAGTTGCCTTAATCGGCTATGAGGGATTTTGCTGTATGCCAGACAACTGGCGCGAGCTAGAGCGAAAAACTGGACAAGCTCGGAATATACGCTTCGACTCTAATCTAATTATCGGTACGGGGATTCTTCTAGCAATTGCTGTATTGGTCTTAATACTCTTCGCGCTCTATAAGTATGCTATTCCTAGCCTGAGATCTAAAAAGCTCCGCCAGATTGCTCAAATAGTAGTGGGAGTTATTATAGCCCCACTCGCGCTGCTTCTGTTTTCGACATTGATGATGTTTATCTTTCGTAATGATTTCTACCACGAAACCAGATACTTGCCGCCTGGAGGAGATATCTATACGTATGTCTTAGACTGGCCATTATTACGGTGATATAATGAAAGTATGCCATTTGATTTTAAGAAAGAATACAAAGAGTTTTATCTCCCACCAAAGCAACCCCATATTATTACTATCCCATCAATGAACTATCTCGCGGTGCGTGGTCACGGCGATCCCAATATTGAGGGTGGCGAATATAAGCAGTCGATTGAACTTCTCTATGCCATTGCTTTTACTCTCAAGATGAGCAAGAAGACGAGCTACCAGATTAAAGGTTACTTTGACTATGTCGTCCCGCCTTTGGAGGGTTTCTGGTGGCAAGGTCACAAACAAGATCAAAAGCAAAATCAAGATCAAGCACAAAATCAAAAATCAGATCAGTGCCAAGGTCAGAATCAGAATCCAAATCAAAGTCAAAATAACCAGCCTCAAATTATTGACTATAGTAAAAAGGACCAATTCAATTTTATTTCGGTCATTCGTCTCCCTGATTTTGTGACGCATGCGGATTTTGATTGGGCGGTCCAAACCGCGACCGAGAAAAAGCAGCGCAATTTTTCTCGCGTGGAATTCTTGACTTACGACGAAAGTCTTTGTGTCCAATGTCTCCATCTTGGCTCCTACGACGACGAGCCTGCTACTATCGCCGCGATGTCGCAATATGCGACTGAGCAAGGCTATGAGCTCGACATCCAGAACCCGCGTTACCATCACGAAATCTATCTCAGCGACCCTCGGCGTTGTCAGCCCGATAAGCTTAAGACCGTGATTCGCCATCCGATTAAGCCATTAAAATCATAACTTCTGTTATAATAAACTTATGGAAAATTTAGTACCGACTATTGCGGGCATGATTGACCGCCAAGAAGTCTGCTTTTTAAGCTTTATCAACTATCAAGGCTTTCCGACGACCCGTACTATGCTTAATCCTCGCAAACGCCACGGCCTGAAAGAATTTTATCTCACGACCAACACCAAGTCGCAAAAAGTCCAAGCCTTGCTTAAGAATCCTCGCGCCGGGCTCTACTTTTACGATCGCCCGCTCTATCGTGGCGCCGCTTTTACTGGCACGGTAGAAGTCTTAAACGACCAGAGTATCAAAAATGAAATCTGGCGCGATATGGACACGATTTTCTACGAAAGCAATACAGATCCGGACTATTGTGTACTCAAATTCACCGCAGAAGCAGTGCGCTATTACCAAGATTATCATTCTACCGACCTTACTCTTTAGCGCTGATTGCTTGAGGACGTCATATCTGTTATAATAATATATTATGACTACAGAGCAACCTCAGTATGATCTCGACCCTAGCGTTACGCCTGCCATGCGCGCAGCGTTGCTCGAGAAGCTTCGTACTCTGCCGGCTGCTCCCGGAGTATACTTTCACAAGAACGCCAATGGGGAAGTAATCTATGTCGGCAAAGCAGCGGTACTGAAGAACCGTGTGCGCCAGTATTTCCATAAGACCCAAAAAGACTCCAAGACCATCGCCTTAGTTCGCGAAATCGCCGATACTGACTGGATTGTGGTCGATACCGAAATGGACGCGTTATTTTTAGAGTCCGAAATGATCAAACGCTACATGCCGAAATGGAACATTCTGTTGCGCGACGATAAAACCGTAATCTATGTGCGTATTGATATGAAATCAGAAGTGCCATACGTTAGCTTTACTCGCACTCCGCAAGACGACAAAGCGACCTATATTGGTCCTTTCTATGGTAAACTTGCCGTCGAGAAAGCCTTGCGAATTTTGCGCAAAGTTTTTCCTTATTATGATAAGTCCTATGACGGGAAAAAGACTCTGAATACCGATCTAGGCTTGACGCCGGGCATCGAGGTTGGCCGCACAACTCCCACTGAATACAAAAAGAATTTGCGCAAACTTCGGCTCTATCTTGAGGGTGGGCGTCATCGTCTCATCAAAGACCTTGAGAAACAAATGGCTGTTGCCGCCAAGGAACAAAAATTTGAAGAAGCCTCAGAAATCAAGAAGCAACTTTTCGGTCTACGCGAACTGCAGAAAAAAATCGTCTTTTCAGATAAGGAATTTCTCGACATTTCTTCCGACCAAGCCCTGGTCGACCTCCAGATGTTACTGCGCCTCGCCGAGCCTCCACGCCGTATTGAGGGTTACGATATCTCGCACCAATCCGGCACGAATGTGGTCGGTTCGATGGTGGTTTTCGTCAATGGTGCTTCCGACCGTGCCGAATATCGCAAGTTTAAGCTGCGTAATCAAAAGAACGATGATACCGCGAATTTGCGCGAAGTTATCAGTCGGCGTCTCAAGCATCAGGAGTGGGAAGCTCCGAACCTCATTATTCTTGATGGCGGTATCGGGCAGGTCCGCGCCGTCCAAGAGTTGCTTCAGGAGCGCCAAATTGCCGTCCTTGGTCGTGACAAATCTGGCGATCATACGCGCAACGCCGCTGTGCGTATCGTTGTCCCGCAAGCCGAAAGCTACGAGACGCTCAGCCTGCCTCCCGATTCGCACATCGCGAAGCTCATCGCTCGGATTGATGACGAGGCACACCGGTTCGCTATTACCTATCATACCCTACTCAAACGCAAGCAAATGTTAAAATAGCCACCTATCGGTTGTATGTT
This sequence comes from uncultured Candidatus Saccharibacteria bacterium, assembly GCA_964523355.1. GTDB lineage: Bacteria > Patescibacteriota > Saccharimonadia > Saccharimonadales > Saccharimonadaceae > Nanosyncoccus. Next base: position 3,558 of record CAZFZV010000007.1, read on the forward strand.
ATAATGGTTTGGTATGATTAAACAGCAATTTCTTGTCTTCATCCTCCGCTGGCTCGCGTCGAGTTTCGGCATGTTTCTCTGTATTTCATGGTTCGGCGTCGTAAGCCCGGACGCAACTTTCGCTGCTCCTTGGCTACTTTATGTCGTAGCAGGACTGATCTTCTCCTTGGTTAATTCTTTCATCAAACCTCTTATTAAAACCATGGCTCTCCCGTTAGCGATTCTAACCATGGGAATCTCGACTCTAGTTATCAACACCCTCATGGTAGCTGTAACGATTTATCTTCTGCCTGGCGTCGAGATGGATATTGTAGGCGCAGCTTTTTCTAGCCTTATCTTAAGCACAATTAACGCCTTATTAAATCTTGTTATCCGCTAGACTTGATTTTGGATGACGTTGGAGTATAATATATAGTATGGAATTGGGAACGTTATTTCAGAGTTTGACTTTTGTGTCGGCAATCTTGTCAGTTTTGTTGATTTTACTTCAGCAGCGGGGCGCGTCGCTCGGCGCCGGTTTCGGTAGCTCAGGCGAGCTCTATACGACACGACGCGGCCTAGAGAAGTCATTATTTAACGCGACTATCATCTGTGTCTTAGTTTTCGTCTTATCGATTCTGTGTTTGCTGTTTATCCCCGCATAGGATTAATTTTATAGATTATGAAACAAACTTTCAAAAAGCGTGGGCAAAAGTTTAGCAAAAAGTGGGAACGTTTTTCAGCACAAGCCAAAGAAAGTAGCCGCGAACATCTCCAAGAGAATTTGATTAGCCGTTTACCTAATGCGCGCCAAGTTCGCTTGCTGATTCTCGAGTGGGGGTTACTGGTAATTGTCGTGATTTCGCTGGCCCTTACACAGCTCTTCTGGTACAACCAATCTTATACCGCCGAGGCCTATGTAGACGGCGGGACTTATATTGAGGCGACCGTCGGCAACATTACGACCATGAACCCGCTTTTCGCTACGACCAATAGTGAAAAAGTCTTATCTAAGCTCATGTTTTCGACCCTCTCGACGATTGATTATTCCGGCCATGTCGGATTAGGCTTGGCCGACTCGATCGTCCCCGACGAGACCGGCAAAGTCTGGACAGTGACCCTAAAACCTGACCTGCGCTGGTCTGACGGTGAGCCGATTACCCTAGACGACGTTTTATTCACGGTCAACTTGATGAAGAGTACTGAGATTAATACTCCGTATTCCTCAAACTTCTCGGGAGTCGGCGTTGAACGGGAAGGGGAATCAATTATCTTTACTCTGCCGTCGCCTTATGTCGACTTTGCTTCGACCCTCAATGTTCCTATCCTGCCGGAGCATATCCTCGGCGAAGTTCAACCCAGTAAGGTTCTTGAGCATACATTTAGTACTAATCCCGTGACTTCTGGCGCTTTCACTTTTAATGCTACGCAAAACATCGACAATAGCGGTGATAAGATCATTTATCTCGTGGCTAATAATAACTATTATAAGGGCATGCCCATGCTCAACAACTTCGCCATTCGGACCTACACTGCATCCAGTAATATCCCGAGCGCTTTGTCGACCGGTGAAGTGACGGCGACCGCCGAGCTGTCTCCGCTCGACGACGAATCGCTCTCCTCGGCTTTGGTCTACGAGAAGCAGACCACGATTGCTAGCGGGATCTACGCTTTTCTGAACACGACTAGCCCCGCACTCTCTGACCGTGGCGTGCGTCAGGCTATTCGCCAAGGTATCAACATGACTGATTTGCGTTCTGTGCTTGATGGTGAGGAGCCGCTCAATTATCCGATCTTGCGCTCGGAGCTCAACCTCGATTCTTATCCGGACATTCCAGGCTATGATTTGAACGCCGCGCAAGTTGCGCTCCGTGACGCTGGTGTCTCCGGACAAACTCTCCGCCTCGCGACGATCAGTACTGGCTATTACCCTGAGCTTGCGAATAACCTCGAGGCTCAGCTCGAAAAGCTCGGGTTTACGGTCGAACTGTCGGTCTACAACCCTGGACAGGATTTCTTAATGAATGTCATCCGCCAGCGCAATTACGATATTCTGATTTACGAAGTTGAGCTCGGCGCTAATCCAGATCTCTTCGCTTACTATCATTCTTCGCAGGCGAGTGCCTCCGGGCTGAATCTCTCTAATTATCGTAACGCCATTGTCGACGACTCGATTCTCGCCGCGCGTAGTACGATGAACGAAGAGTTGCGCACCGCGAAATATGAAACTTTCCTCCGCTATTGGGTGAATGATGTGCCAGCGATTGGAATTTATCAGGCGAGTTTGACTTATTATTTCAACAAAAACGCACGCGCATTTTCCGAAGATGATCGACTGGTCTATGCGACTGACCGTTTCTCTGATGTTGAATACTGGGCAGTTAATAAAGCCACCAAGAACCGCACCCCATAGCCCCTAGTGTACTATTTGCTCAATCTATGCTATAATATTCTCTATGAGAAGTTTATCGACGAACCTAAAGACTGAAATTGGTAAGACTGTCACGGTTGCTGGCTGGGTGAATTCGCGCCGCGACCATGGTGGCTTGATTTTCATTGACCTGCGCGACCACGCCGGAATTATCCAGCTGGTTATTACTCCCGACACTCCTGCCGCCTTTCAGATTGCTGAGAGCCTGCGCGATGAATTCGTCATCCGTGCTACTGGCACTGTCCGCGAGCGCGCTCCAGGGCTCAAGAACCCTAATATTGAGACTGGAGAGATTGAGGTTGTTGTCGACGAACTTGAGTTAATTAATAAATCGGAACCCTTACCAGTCAATACTCATGATGAGGGCGACGCTTCGGGCGAAGAGCTACGTTTGAAATATCGCTACCTCGACTTGCGCCGTCCCAGCATGCAGCAGATGCTTCGCCGTCGTGCCGAATACTATCGCTTCATGCGTCAGTACATGGACGAGCATGATTTTATCGAGATTACTACCCCGATTCTTGCCAATTCCTCTCCGGAAGGTGCGCGCGATTTTCTCGTGCCGTCCCGGATTCATCCTGGTAAATTTTATGCTTTGCCGCAGGCGCCGCAGCAGTTCAAGCAGCTCCTCATGGTAGGCGGAGTGCCGCGCTATTATCAGATTGCGCCGTGTTTCCGTGATGAAGACCCTCGCGCTGATCGTCTATATGGTGACTTTTACCAGCTCGACTGTGAAATTTCTTTCGTCGACGATGGTGAAGTCGTCCGTCAGACCATGGAGCCTTTGATTAAAAAACTAGTTACCGAGTTTGCCGGTAAAGAGCTAGTGAGCGAAGACGTCCCGCGTATCCCTTATCGTGAAGCCATGGAAAAATACGGTACCGATAAGCCAGACTTGCGCTACGGTTTGGAACTAATTGATTTGACAGACGCTCTGAAAGATTGCGAGTTCAAAGTCTTCCAGACGCCCTGCGTTAAAGCCATTCGTGTGCCAGGCGGGAGCAAGTTTACTCGTAAGCAAATTGACGAATTTACCGAGCTAGCGCGCAAGAATGGTGCCGGTGGCTTGGCCTATATCTTGTACGAAAATGGTAGCGTACGCAGCCCGATTGCTAAATTCCTGAAAGACGATGAGCTAAAGGCGATCCAGGATCAGACTGGCGCCCAAGATGGCGATGCGGTTTTCTTTGGTGCCGACCAACGCGAACAGGTAAACAAAGTCCTCGGTATCACGCGCATTGCTTTTGCTGACACGCTTGGACTCAAGGATAGTCAAAAAGTCGCGCTTTGTTGGATTATCGATTTTCCGTTTTACGAGTGGGATGATAAAAATAACCGTCTTGATTTCGGCCATAATCCTTTCTCCATGCCGAAAGGTGGCCTCCAGGCTATTCGCGAGACCGAGAACAAGCTTGATATTGTTGCCGATCAGTTTGATATGGCGGTCAACGGTCTTGAGCTCTGCTCTGGCGCCGTGCGCAATTATAATCCGGAGATTATGTACGAGGTCTTCGGTGTGTTGGGTTATAGTAAAGACTATGTTGCGCAGAAGTTTGGCGGCATGCTCAGTGCGTTTAAGTTCGGTGCGCCGCCGCATGCTGGTTGCGCCTTTGGCATTGACCGTATGCTGATGGAGCTGCTAGACGCGAAGAGTATTCGCGACGTGGTAGCTTTCCCGAAGAATGGCTCCGGCATTGACCTCATGATGGATTCGCCATCCAACGTTGATGATGCTCAGCTTGAGGAGCTCCATCTCGAAGTCATCCCAGAAGACGAGTAATATGTTACAATATTACTATGGTTTGTATTGCGGCGTTTATTGTTTTATGTCTTGTTGGAATCTTTGTCGCTTTTCTGAGTATTTTTCGACGCGACATTGGCCGCAAATACTGGGCAGTTTTTAAGAAAGCCTGGGGCTGCGTCGGCAAGAAAGTCCGTTTACAGAAATGTGAAACTAATTTCAAGGATGATGTTAAAAATACTCTGCTGAGCAAGATTGTCTTAAAGCACCCCAAATGGGTCAAACCGCTCGGTACAGCAATTGAGGTTGGCGCAGTATTAATCGTCGTCGTTACTATCTGGTCGCTGGTCGAGTCAATCAAGGCCCTGCTCGCCATCTGGGTGTTCGGTACTTGTAATGTTTCGCAGCCCGAAAGCTGTGCGCTCGGAGCTGAAGTTTGCGGTATTGAAGCTGCCGAGCCGACTAACCCTTTAGAATGGACCGGGCGTTGGTTCTCTGAATGGGGTGAAATCTTTGTCAACATCCCGGACCGCTTCCATAGTTGGCGCGCCGAAGATTATCTCGTCGAGCCATATAGCTTTGCTGCTAGCTATCAAGACGGTAAGCCGCTCGCGCTCGACATTTTCGACCCAGGTTGCACGGTCTGTATGCAATCTTACCGCAACCAAAAGGCGACCGGCTTCTTTGAACAGAATAATACAGTACTTATGGTCTATCCTATTGAGCTACCCGACGGTGGCCACAAATTCGCAAATTCCGACCTCATCGCGCGCTATATGCACGCTTCGGATTTGCTCGATACGGATTATGCCTCGAAGATTATTGATCGCATTTTTACCGCATCAGATGCGGATGGAATTAACTATCAGGCGGTATTTCTCAGCTCTAGCCGTGATGATGCCGAGAAACTCCTTCAGAAGTGGCTTGTCAAATTTGGCGCCAGTAAGAAACAGGTCGAGCAAATCGCCCAGACCGCGATGGGGGACGAAGTGACCGAAATCATGGCCAAAGTGAAGACCATGGTCGAAGACAAGGTCCATGCGAAAGGTATTCCGACATTAATTTATGACGGTAAGAAACATAATGGGCTATACCATGAAAAGTAGCAAAAAGTTTGGCTATGCTTGTTTGATTGGCGCACTCATGTGTCTTAGCAGTGCTGCTCCAGTGTCGGCTTTATCCCCAGAAGAAGCGAGCGCTATCTCGAGCAACTGCTCGACTATCCAGCAATCGCTTCGCCAGCTCCAAAAAGTCGATTCCCGTACGCGCACTTATCTCGGCACGACTTATGAAACGGTTGCTAATAGATTTATTACTCCGCTCAATCTTCGTCTCGTGCGCAACAATCGTCCAACTTTGTCCGAAATCCAGTCCGATTTCTCCAGCGAACAGACCAAGTTCCGCGATAGCTATACGGATTATATGCGCGAAATGGAGACTTTACTCACCATAGATTGCCGGGTCGAACCTACTAGATTCTATAATCAGCTCGTTGTTGTGCGCGAACGTCGCGCAAAGGTTAAGACCACTGCCGAAAAGCTCAAACAACTTACCGATCAGCAATACAAAGCCGTTCTGAAGTTGCGCCAGGAGTTGAAGCCATGACTCGCGGTGGGCGCAATCTCTTGATTCTTGGCTTAGGCGCAATCCTGATCGCTGGAGCTACGACTTCGGTTAGCTTGGCGATTTATCGCAATACTGGAGATATCTATCTCGATCGCTCGCGCCCCGGCTTCTTGCCGGACAAAGAAGAGGTTGAAGCTGGTACCGAAGCTACAACTACTTTTGTCTATGGTGACTCCGGACCGCTTGATGCCGAGGAGTTGGATCGCTATCTCAAGGAATTACAAAAAATCGAGGAACGTCTCAAAGATTTACCGGATGCTTTTTCTGACGGTCCGCTCTCGGATGAATCGCTCGGCATTAAGCCTCAGGCTGAAAAAACTGAATAATGCTGATAAATGTAAGACATTGTATGTACATTGTACATACAATGTCTTACACCGTCCTACAATCGCTCGCTACCCTCTTCTGCGCTCCGTGGCGCGTGTACCAGTCGGGTCGCTGCTGACTCCTGATTGCCTGCATACACTAGCTTCCGAATCCACGCATCTGCCGGACCCGCCGACATGAGCAATACTAGATAACCTTTCTGATGCCATTCTTTGACTTTCTCGGCCAAATCCTCATTCAACTCCGCCGCTTCGGCGACTTTTTTATTTTCCAACCTACTAATAAACTGCTCTGGCTTTACGACCTTGATCTTCGTATTCTCGCGTGTCAAGTACGTTGGCACCCAATACAACTTCGTCACCCCGACAAACGCATCCGCATACAAATCCATCAACTCCGCTTGTCTCGTATTTTGATGTGGCTCATATATTGCCACGACGCCTTTCAGCCCCCGCCGATCCGCTTCTTCGAGCGCAATCTCGACCGTAGCTTTTACTTCCTCCGGATGGTGCGCATAATCCGAATAATACCCCTCCGATACCTGCTCAAATCTCCGCCCGACCCCCGGGAAGCTATTGATTGCGGCCAGTAACTTTTTCCGTTGCAACGCCGAAATCTTCATTAATCCCTTTGGCTTCGGCATAATCCTTTGGATTACGTCCAGCGCCAGCGTCGCATCGTAACGTCGCGCCTCGCCTGCCAACGTGATGCCCGCCGCAATCTCATCCCCATGGATTACGTCCTTGCTTTGCTTTTCAAACTGCGCAAAAGCCTGCTCATAATCTTCTATCGTCGGATAAATATCAGGATGATCATACGACATCGTCGGAATGACTGCTAGCCACGGATGAAACGCCAAGAAATTCCGGTCGTACTCGTCAGCCTCGTAGACAAAATACTGCGACTTCGGGTCATAATGCCCCGCCGATGAGAACGGTAGTGTCGTGCCAATCAAATACGAGACCGGAATCTCGAGTTGTTGCGCCATCCAGACAATCATTGCCGTCGTTGTAGTCTTGCCGTGCGTCCCCGCCACCGCAATCAACTTCAGTTTCAACTTCTTAATCAAATAGTTCAAGAATTCGTCTCGCTTCGAGATTTTCAGCTTCAATTTCTTCGCCATCAGTAGCTCGGGGTGATCTTCCGGCAACGCTGAAGTGTGGACGAACCAATCCACCCCCTCATTTTTCACACAGGTCCTGAGAAAATTCCCGTCCTGTACGCCCAGACAAAGTTTCATGTCGTGATTCACGAGATCGTTCGTCACTGCCCCGGCCGCCAAATCTGACCCAAACACCGTCATGCCCGCATCCTGCGCCATCAACGCCAGCGGCCCCATCCCTGTACCTGAAATTCCCGAAATATAGATCTTCATGGGATTATTATAGCATACCGGAAACGTGCTATAATAATACTAATTATGGGTGGCAAAAAGTCTAATCATGTTAAGCAGACTCTGCGCAAATTTGGGGCTCTTCGCAGTTGGCAGCTGCTTCTTATCTTGATTCCGCTTAGCTTTGTCACGGCGACGCTTTTGCGCCTTGACCATCTGAAAATGTCCAGCCTCCGCCAAGCCGTACTTGATGCGGACGCGGCAGATGATGATGCTGCGCTCCAGGAAAGCCTGAAAAACCTCCAGGATTTCGTCTTTTCGCATGTCGTCATCAGTGTGACCGAGAACAACGGCACGCAGTCCATCGTTTTCGGCACGGGTCCGTTCTATCTTGAGCATCAATATCTCCGCGCCGCCAATGCTGCTATCGAAGCAGCAGAAAACAATCTCGCGGATGATACGAATCCGAACGGCAATATTTACGCCGCCGTCTCTGCGATTTGTAAGCCTCTCGCGATCGCCAATGGTTGGGCCTGGAATAGCCCGGGTTATCTTGACTGCTGGACATCGGAACTCGCGAAATATCCTACCAGCGACGAGCTGAGCAGCAATTTACTCGTCGCCGATATCCCCTCGACCGAACTTTTCCGCCATAATTACGCCTCGCCCCTCTGGGCGCCGAGCTGGGCTGGCCTTGCTATTCTAGCTTGTGCCATAATCATTCTCGTAGTCATCGTGCGTTTCCTCATCTGGTGCGTACTGCGCATCTCCCTCTTTTTCCTAGGAAAAACCTAAATTCTGGGCTTTTCGCAAACTGTTTATGATAGAAAATGCTTGACACCGGTGGAAACTCGACATAAGATAGAGATATAATAACTTAAGGAGGGACCTCATGGCCTACGAACATACTAACAGTAAAGGCGTTACCTACTACTTGCACAAGTCTGAAGTTACTTTGCGTGGCGGCAAACCACAGACGATTTATTTCTTCACTAAGACCAAAGAAGGTGGCAAAGGTACTCCTTGCGACTTGCCAGCTGACCGTGTCGTGAATGAAAACCCACGCAACGGTTTCTTGACTTTGAAAAAGAAAGCTTAATTACTCGAACCGACTTCGCCTGAAGTCGGTTCTTTGTAGCGGAGCTATCTTTCAAAAATAGAAACTTCCTAGGTACAGTTATACCCCGCAGCCAGAATCTGGTTGTGGGGTATGTCGTTTTTTACGACGCGCTCGTGAGCAATTTTACCCCGTCCATAATTATGTCTGTAATGCCGGACAACAAAATAACACCACAATCGGTGTCATTTTTCTTGGTGCGCTCGACTAGACTCGAACTAGCACAGCTTAAAATCGCCACTACCACCTCAAGGTAGCGTGTCTACCAATTCCACCACGAGCGCATGGAACTAACTCTATTATAACAAAACTTCAGAAATCATGCAACCACGAAAGTCAAAGGCACCCCGAAAGGTGCCTTAAATTCCACTCAGTACGCGTCTACGACCCTCCTATCTTGATAGGAGTCTAGCGCCGCGCTAGACGAAGCATAGAGTTTACTCGAAATTTCTTCCGGTATACCGGACAAAATCCCGATAATCTCCCGCCAGCTCAAGCAGCTCAATCCTCTGCCGATCCTGTCTGGCGTCAGACTCGAAAGTGCCGTAAAATTTCACTTCGGCGCCGCCATCCAGCATTTCCAACGTCTCCAGCGCAGATTTGAGCTGATCTTTCTCCCAGCGCTTCGCCTGATCCGGATGTCGCCATGCCTCGACTGCATAAATCTCTCGCAGCCATTCTTCTTCGCCGATCCCCGGATAATATGTATCCGTGACCGACCAAAGACTAGAAAGATTATTGCCGTTGCGCACGGCAACGCTCCAGACTGTGCCTTTGAGGACTGGACCGTACTCATTCAGATTAATCCCACGTTTTTCCAGCAGCTCATCGCGCATTAGACAATAAAACGTCCCATACGCAAATTCTGCCTGCACCTGATAAAACTCTTTATCATATACGGCGCATATCCAGGCCCAATCTTCGGCCAGCCCCTCCGTAGACTTTAAGCTGGTTTTACTACCATTCTTCCGATAGTATCTCTCCAGCCCTACGAAATCTGGGTTGGTTTCTGCAGCGTAGCGCAAGAAAGCCGCTAGGGAATGACGCGCGTCGAGCTGAAATCTACCATAAGCGTTTCCGCCGTCGCCGCCGACCTGTTCCCAACATTCGTCCCCGCTCTCAAAATAAGCCCAACCGGTCCAGATTGCCTCCCCTCGTTCCTCTTCAGTTTTAGGCGAGGTGGTCCGAGCAGGCTCAAGAGCTGGCGTCGCAGTTGTGTTCGCGCGGTTGATTTCCTTCGAGCTTTCGTTAAGCATCTCGGCAATGTCGGCATTAATCCCGGCCGACAATCGACAAGTCGTATTGCTCTCGACTTCCTGCTTGGCAGCTGTCTGATATCGGGCAACAAACCCTCCAATCATGACCATCAATAACACTGCCAACAGTGCTCCCAGCGCACAGATTATCCGTCTCCGTCGTATTATCCTGTTCCGTTTTCTCCGTCTTAAGCGTTTTCTTCTACGTCTCCTTATCTCTCTTATCCTCTGTTCATGCGTTTTATTTAAGCTTGTGTTATTCATCAAACCACTCTCCTTCCGTATTTTTCAACAAAAACCACGCTGTATATCCGAACCGCCAAATTACGACGGGAAAATCGAAATTGAACTTCTACTACTGAGTTTTGAAGCTACAAGGCCATCAAAAACCTGACCTCATCTACAGTGTAGCATAGATTCCCATTTTTGTCAAGTCAACCCTGTTTCTTCGTCTCGCTTCACCCCAGTTAAAACCCGCCCTGAAACCGCTATTACAGATATAAGCATGTATTTTTTACAACAAAACCCGGCAAAACTCTTGAAAAAAGCATAAAAATCATATATCATAGTGCTACACAAAGTCATGTATCAAAATATAAAAAGCAAACAGGAACATCAAAATGGAAAGGAAAATTGCCAAACTTCTTGCCCTTACGGGCGTGGCTGTTAGCGCAGCCGTAGCGCTGACGCCTTTGACAACTTACGCTGTTGTCAACCAGCACGGTTATAATTGCGACCCCTCCAAGGCCACGAATACTGGCGTTGCGAATCTTACGACTGGCGGTTGCGCCGGTCAGACTACCGCTGCGAAAGATGTCGCGATCAACGTCGAAAGCAACATCTCGATTGACGCCGTGAGCGGTACGAGGATTGAGATTTTGCCGCACGTGCTTGGTACTGGCGAGATTTCCGCCAAGGTGACCAGCACCCACCCTTACACCATCTCTCTCAGCTCGCCGCAGCCCAATCTGACGAAGACTGATAACGGTGCGCTCAACATCCCTGCCAGCGACAACTTCACTAAAGACGACAACGGTTGGGGTATCAAAAAATACAACCAGAGCACCTACTCAAAACTCACTGCTACGCCAACTGTCTACTATGATAGTGCCAACCCCGCTTCCGCCGTCACCACCAAATTCGAGGTCGGTGTGGCCGTCAACGAGAGAACTCAGCCGGGTACTTACCAAACCGACGTCACAGTTACTGCCGCTACCAAAATTTAGTGCTATAATAAGCATAGGATGTTTAGGAAGGTAACGAATCTACTGCTAGTTCTTGTTGGTACAATGACTTGTATTCTTAGTCTAATGTCGCCAGCCTCAGCGCTTGAGGAGGGCGACATTGTCATGCAGGCCCGTCCTGCGGGGCAGGAAATCGAGCTTCTCCCCGGTGAGCCTTATCGCGGACACATTACCGTGACCAATATCGGACGCCTACCGTTCGATTTCAGCGTTTCTACTCGCCCTTATCAAGTGTTAAACGATAGCTATGATCCCGATTTTGTGACCGAAAACGACTACACTAAGCTCTACAACTGGATTAAGCTCGATCAGACCGCTTACCATCTCGAGCCCGGGGCGAGTACTGAAGTCGAATTTGAAATAGCAGTCCCCGCAAACATACCGGGTGGTGGCCAGTACGCCGCCCTCATGGTCGAGACTAGCGACAGCAAAGATTCTGCCGCCACCATGCAGACTATCAGTCAGCTCGCCTCTCTGCTTTATGCTCATGTCGATGGCGAAGAGCATATCGGCGGCGTCATTATGTCTCAGAACTTGCCCAGCTTCTTGCTCGGTTCGCCTTTCACCTCCAGCGTCACCGTGAAAAACGATGGCAATATCGACTTTCGCATGGAACACAGCTTAGCGATTTACGATTTCTTTACCAATCGCGAGGTTTTCACTCCCGACGCAGTCGACGCAGACGGCAACGCGCTCGGCAAAGCCAATCTCGTCGTCCTCCCGGCCACTTCGCGGACCAGTGATCTGACCTGGAATGGCGCTCCGCAGCTCGGAGTCTTTCGTGCCGTCAGCCATGTCACTTTCCTCGACCAAGACAGCACCAAAGAGCAAATTGTCTTCATCTGCCCGGTTTGGCTCGCTGGTCTGGTCGTGTTTTTCGTCATTTTGATGGTCCTATGGCTGGTTTTGCGTATTCATAAACGTAAACAGAATAAACCTCTAATATAGCGCGCGTCGCAGAAAACGCACGGACAGCGTAATTAATAACCCTTACGCTCAACTATTGCTTTTTCCGTCAAGGTGTGCTATAATAGAAAGATATGATAGATAAGATTCGTAATGTAGCAATTATCGCCCATGTTGACCATGGTAAGACTACTCTAGTCGACGGCCTTTTGAAGCAATCTCACACTTTCCGCGACAACCAAGCCGAAATGTCCCAGACCTTGATTATGGACTCAATGGACCAGGAGCATGAGCGCGGCATCACGATTACTGCGAAACAAACTTCAGTTTTTTACAAAGATTACAAGATTAACATTATTGACACCCCGGGGCACGCTGATTTTTCCGGTGAGGTCGAACGTACGCTCAACATGGCGGATGGCGTCATTCTCGTCGTCGACGCCCAAGAGGGCCCAATGCCTCAGACGAAATTTGTGCTCCAAAAAGCGCTTGCTATGCATCTGAAGCCAGTCGTAATTATTAATAAGATCGACAAGCCCGCCGCTCGTATCTCTGAGGTCGAGAGCGAGATTGCTGACCTCTTCCTTGAGCTCGCAAGCGACGAGAGTCAGCTCAACTACCCAGTCTACTACGCGATTGCGCGCGACGGCAAGGCCGGTAAGACGACCGATCTCGACGACGATCTTCACGTGATTTTCGAATCGATTATTAATGATATCCCGGCTCCGAAAGTCGATCCGGATAGCTCGAAAGGTGCGCAGCTTCTGGTTGCGGCCCTCGCGGCGGATAGCTACCTTGGTAAATATGCTATTGGTAAGATTTTCCGCGGCCAGCTGAGGAAAGGCGAGAGCGTGTCGGTTTTGACAGGTACGACTCTTGCACAGGGTGGCGCGAAGATTGATTCTGAAGACACTAACAATCAGGCTGGCGCGGGTCCGAATCACGGCCCGTCAGGGCTCGATTCGGAGAGCGCCACCGTGTCTTCAGAAACAATTTCGCGACAGGACCCTGTGCGAAAGACATCTGCCAAGATCGACAAGATTTTCGTCTACCACGGTCTAGGCAAGGAAGAAGTCGACTCTGCCAGCGCTGGCGATATCGTCGCAATCTCCGGGATTGCCCAGGCGAACATCGGCGATACGATCGCCACGGGCGAAGCGCCGGAGGCTCTACCGACAATTGAGCTCGAACCCCCGACTTTGAGTATTTATATCGGGCCAAATACTAGCCCACTTAAGGGGCAAGAGGGCGAATTCACGACCTCGCGCCAGATTGCCGAGCGCCTCGAGCGTGAGCTAGAGACCAATATTGCGCTCAAAATCGTCCCCGACGGTCTGGGTTATAAGGTTTCGGGTCGTGGCGAGCTACACCTAAGCGTATTAATTGAAACTATGAGGAGAGAAGGATATGAACTTGAAACGGGAAGGCCGGAAGTTGTATATAAGGAGATTGACCAGAAAAAGTGTGAACCTGTCGAGGAACTCACAATTGAGGTCGAGCCGGAATTCGTCGGCGCCGTCAGCCAAGAACTCGGTGTTCGTAAGTCTGAATTAAAGAGCCAAGAGTTGACTAGCTCCGGTAGCACGCGCTTCGTCTATGAGATTACGACTGCTGCCTTGATTGGTTTGCGTAATAATTTATTGACCGCGACTAAGGGTACGGCGATCATGTCGTCTCTGCCGAGCGGCTATCGTCCGGTCGAGGGCAAGTATAAGCCGGAGCGCAATGGCGCCCTGATTGCGCACGAAGCCGGCACCAGTACGGCCTATGCGCTCGACGCCGCCCAGGCGCGCGGAATTCTGTTCATCCCGCCCGGCGTGCCGGTCTATCAGGGTATGATTGTTGGCCTTTCTAATAAGAAAGATGATCTCGACATCAATATTTGTAAAGAAAAGCAGCTCACTAATATGCGTACGCATTCGAGCGATGGTGCGATTCAGCTCACGCCGCATACCCAGTATTCACTGGAACAATGTATCGACTTCTTGCTCGACGATGAGCTGCTTGAAGTCACCCCGAAGAGCCTGCGCCTACGTAAGCGTGAGCTCGACCCTGTGAAACGCAAGCGCGCCGCTAGAGCGTAAGCGCGATTTAGCCTAAGGATTAGATAATCTCCGCTCATGCCGGAGATTATCTGTTATAATACGCTTATGAAGCTCAAAAATCCATTCAATCGTTTGTTTTCTAAACCTCAATCTGCGCCCGAATCCCCGATTTCCGCAGAAACTTCGCCCGTAGAAACTCCCGAACCTGCAACTGAGCCTGGTACCAGCTGGAACGATCTCGCTAAACGTAATCTCTATTGACAAAAACACGAATCTGTGCTACAATAGAATCATAGAGTAGTTTTTTGTCGTCTCTATAATCTATAGACAAGGTACATTGCGGAAGGGGGTGAGATGAATGTTTCGTAAAAATTCCCAATTAGAAAGAAGGTATTGTAAGTCGCAGATTGAGATTTTTATTTTTACTCTTTGTATTGTCGTTGCCGAGCTTTGCTATCTGTAACAAAAAGCGGCTGGAATCAGCCTTGGACGACATGATAGACCAAGTTACAAGATCGGAACGCAAGTAATAAATAGTAAATCTTATCAAACTTAATACACTATATAAGCTAGAGATACCTCTGACCAATGGCTCAGTTTCGACTGGGTCATTTTTTACTTCTGTTATATAATAATCGTATGCTCATCGATACTCATTGCCATCTCCATGATCGTGAATGGTTCACGCCCGACCAACAGGCGGAGTTTTTGCAGCATGCGCATGAAAACGGTATTGAAAAGATTATCTGCATCGGCACAAATCATGAGGATTCGCTCAAAGCCCGCGACTTCGCCATGAAACACGCTGGCGTCTACTGGACCTACGGCATCCATCCCGATTTCGCCAACGACCATCGAGAGGGTGAGGCTTTATCTTCTTTTGAGATTATGGAGCTTGACTCCTCAGGCGGACGCGGGTCGGAATCTTTAGATGACGAGAGTGTCCCCGCAATCGAGAAAGAAGATAAAGCCTCACATGCGCCTGTCGCTATCGGCGAAATCGGCCTCGATTACCACTACGACCAGTACGATCGTACCGCCCAGATTCGACTCTTTGAGCAGATGCTCCAACTCGCCATCGACCATGATTTGCCTGTCTCGCTTCATATTCGCGAAGCCTTTACTGACGCTTTCGCCGTACTTGATAATTTTCCGGGTGTGAAAGGTGTCGTCCATAGTTTCACCGGCTCGAAAAAGGAGCTCAAAAAGGCTCTCGAGCGTGGATTTTACATTGGCGTCAATGGTCTCGCGACCTATACGACGCCACCTCTTCCGCCGCTCGACCGTATTCTGCTCGAAACTGACGCTCCGTTCTTGACTCCAGTTCCGTTCCGTGGTACAATAAACAAACCAGGATACGTTAAGCAAATTGCGGCGTATCTCGCCACCAAATTAGGGGTGACGGAGTTAGAAATTGCGGAGCAAACTACGAAAAATGCGAGACAAATCTTCAAAGTCTGACAATCAACCCATGCCAAGTCAAGTCTTAGGCTATGATTTTGATACTCCTGCCACCTGCGAAGTCTATCGTGAATTGATGGCGATTGCGCGGGAGATCGAAATATGCCGTGCGTCGCTCTAGGTCAGAAAAAGGTCTACCGCGCTTCTCGCGCCCGCAAGCATGACCGCAAAATTCGCAATACTCAGCCTCTCAATTCGGCCGAGAAGCTGAAACCGGAGACGGCCGAGCTGGTTAAGTCTGCGCAAGCCGCAGTTGAGGTAGCTGCGCCTACGCCAGCCAAGGCATCTTCTCCGACAGAGGCGAAATCTACCTCAGTGAAGTCTCGCAAAAAAGTTGCGCGAGGCCTTAAGAAGTTTAAGACCGGTGCTTTGCGTCGTTCTGCCGTGAAAGCCGCACGCACGAGTCAATCTACTGCATCTTCTACCGCAGTCCAAACCGCCCCGAGCCCTACGCCTCCCCAGCCTCAAGCCGCCGTGCGCCTGAAAGACGGCGATTGTATCCAGATTCGCCCCCATCGCAGCCGTACATCTCCTAAGGCGACCCAGCCCGCTCCAGCTCCTACCCCTACTACGACCCAAAAGCCAGCTCGAGCCCTCAAAAAGCATGCGAAATCGACCGTCAAGCCGAAACGCCGCTTACGCTTCCGTCGTCCGAGCCGCGCCGACCTGATCAACGCGGAATCTCGACTCGGCAGCACGATTTTTGGGCCAATTCCGGAGGGCCACCGTCGCGAATTCTTCCATGATCGCGAGAATATTTGGATTTGGCACGAAAGTTGGACCGATTCGGAGCACCACGCGCGCCAGCTCACGGTACGTTACGAGGTGCGCCCCTCCGGTGTTTACAAAAAACTTTCCGCCGGTCGTTATTTTAAGCTTGAGGGCGCCGAGCTCGAGAATTTCCTAAAAGCTACCCGCACCTACTTGCGGCTGATCAAACAGCATCTTTACCCCGCCGCTTAGTTGCTAACTACCGGATAACTATGTTATAATATAGAATATGATTTATCTCGACCATGCTGCCGCTACTCCTGTGAGCGCGAAAGCCCTCGACGCAATGCTGCCGTATTTTACGGAGCAGTTTTTCAACCCCTCCGCGCCATACCTGCCGGCCAAGCATGTCCGCACTGCTTACGAAGCTGCGAAAAATGAGCTTGCTCATGTGATTGGCGCCAAGGGCGTTGATCTCGTCATGACTGCCGGCGCTACCGAGTCGATCAACTTAGCCTTCACCGTCTTAGAGCAGTTTCCGAGCGCTAAGTGCTTAACTTTGACAACCGAGCACGCCGCTGTCCTCGAGGCGGTAAAACCTCATCCTCATGATCTAGTTGCGGTTGACAAAAATGGCCTCGTCGATCTTAATGATTTACGCCAAAAGCTCACAGAGGACGTTGCGCTAGTCTCGGTTTCGCTGGCGAATAACGAGCTCGGTACCATCCAGCCCCTCGCTGAGATTGCTGAGATTCTGCGCCAAGTCCGCCAAGCTCGTCTCGAGCAGGGAATTACGCTCCCGCTCTATCTTCATTCCGATGCTTCGCAGGCTCTTAATCTCATGGATATTAACGTCGCACGCTTGGGTGTGGATTTGCTGACTTTGAATGCGGCGAAGTGCGGTGGACCGAAAGGTGTCGGCGCTCTCTATGTTGCTCACGGCGTTAAGCTCCAGCCTGTTAGCCGTGGCGGTGGTCAAGAGCGCGGTCTCCGCTCGGGGACCGAAAACGTTCCAGGAGTGGTCGGATTTGCGCAGGCGGCAACCGAAGCTAAAGCACATCTCGCATCTGCTCGCAAGCAGTATCAAAAAATGGCGGATATTATCCATCAAGAGCTTACAGCCATCAAAATCCCCGTGTCTGACGCAGATCCGACACCTCATACCTCCATTATAGCACAAGATACCAAAAAAGTCAATACTAGCCCCTCCGGCGTGCGTTTTTTGGGCCAAACGAGACACCAACTTGCGAACTTTATCCCTGTTTGCTTCCCAGGAATTGACGCCGAGCGTCTGATTTATCGGTTGGAAATGCGTGGCGTTCTCGTCTCGACCGGCGCTGCGTGCGCTGCGAATAAGGGCACGAAGTCCCATGTTCTAGCCGCGATTGGTTTGTCGGATGAGGAAATTGCCGGCAGCCTACGCATCTCTCTCGGCAGTACAAACACTCTCAATAACGTCCGCGCCGCCGCCAAGATTATTGCTGAAGAGGTTGCCCATGAATACGCCCGGATTGCTGGCGGTTTGGAGCGTATTCATGAGTAAAGTCTTCCTTGGCATGTCCGGCGGCGTCGACTCCAGCGTTTCCGCCATCCTCCTCAAAACCCAAGGCTACGACGTCACCGGCGTCTATATGAAGAACTGGTCACAAGATTTGCCCGGCATGAAATGTCCTTGGGCTGAAGACCTCGCTGACGCCAAACGCGTCGCAGTCCAGCTCGATCTCGACTTTGAAGTTTGGGATTTTGAGCAAGATTATAAGCAGCGCGTCGTCGATTACATGCTCGCTGAGTTCCAAAAAGGCCGCACGCCCAACCCGGATGTCATGTGTAATGAGCAGATCAAATTTAAACTGTTTTACGAGCGCGCCCTCGCTAATGGGGCTGATTACATTGCGACTGGTCATTATGCTCGCACCCGCGACGGCGGGCTGCGAGAACGCCGTGTTTCGGACGGAAGCCTAGCTCCAAATGCTCTATTAAGAGCCCGTGATGAGAATAAAGACCAGACTTATTTTCTCTATCGCATGAGCGATACCGCGACGGCGCAGACCCTCTTCCCGGTCGGGAATTTGCTCAAACCTGAGGTGAAAGCCCTTGCCGCCAAACACGGCCTCGACGTCGCTACTAAGAAAGAATCCATGGGTGTCTGTTTTGTGGGCGAAGTTGGCATGAAAGATTTCTTGCGTGAATATCTCGACACTCAGCCCGGCGAAATTCGCGCAATCGAGACGGACAAAGTCCTTGGTTACCATGACGGCGCTATTTTTTATACTATTGGTCAACGTCATGGACTTTATCTCGGTGGCGGCCTGCCATACTACGTCGTAAAAAAAGATCTCAGCCAGAATATTGTCTACGTTTCCCGCGATCTGAATCATCCAGCGCTTTGGGCTGACGCTCTGGAGCTTGAAGATTTACATTTGCGCAATGGGTTAACTTTGGACGATGTGGTCGAGATTTCTGATCTCAAAGTCCGCCTGCGCCACCGCGCCCCCCTTCTGCCCGTACGCTTAGCAAAGCGAGGATACGGAGCTCAGCTCTGCTTCAGCAGCCCTATCAAGCGCCCCGCTTCTGGCCAATCCGCCGTCCTCTATGCGGGCGAAGTTTGCCTCGGTGGTGGAATTATCGCCTAGTCGCACCTAATGTGCTATAATTATCCCTATGAACGCAAACCAAATTCGCCAAAAATTCTTAGATTTCCAAGTTAAGCATGGACACAAGATTATCCCGCCTGCTCCGCTCGTCCTCGAGAATGACCCCACGACCCTTTTCACCGGTTCGGGGATGCAGCCCCTCCTGCCCTATCTTCTCGGCCAGCCTCACCCCGAGGGTACTAGGTTGACCGATTCTCAGCCGTCTATGCGTCTCCAGGATATTGAGGACGTCGGCGATCCGCGCCATACGACCGTTTTTGAGATGCTTGGCAACTGGTCCTTAGGCGATTATTTCAAAAAAGAGCAAATTGAGAACTATTTTGAATTCTTGACTCAGGAGATTGGCCTCGACCCCGAGCGGATTTATGTCACTTGCTTCATTGGCAATGACAAATATGGCATCCCAAAAGACACCGAAGCTGCCGAAATTTGGCAGTCTGTCTTCGAGAAAGCTGGCGTCGAGGCCAAGATTGCTGAGATTGGTAGCGCGAAGATTGGTAACGAGCGGGGAATTAAGCCTGGTGAGCGTATCTTCTTCTATGACGACAAGGAAAACTGGTGGAGTCGCGGCGGTGGCATCGAGACTACTCCGCTTGGCGACCCCTGTGGCCCCGATTCAGAAGTCTTCTACGACTTCGGCGAAGATAAGCAGGACGTTGAGAAATATGGCAAGAGCCATCCGGCTAGCGACGGTGCGCGTTTTATGGAAATTGGCAACCAAGTTTTCATGCAGTACAAGCGTAATGAAGACGGCACCTTTTCCGAACTTGAGCACAAAAATGTGGATTTTGGCGGCGGTCTCGAACGCCTCGCGGCGGCAGCGATTGGTAGCTTTGATGTCTTCAAGATTTCGCTTATGGCGCCGATTATCGCGAAACTTGAGGAGATGTCGCACAAGAGTTACGACACTAATACCGACGAGATGCGCATTATCGCCGATCATTTGCGTGGCGCGTATCTGCTCGCCGCCCAAGGGCTGCAGGCCAGCAACAAGGCTCAAGGTTATGCCCTGAGGAGGCTCGTGCGCCGGGCCGTGCTTCGAGCGCTGGATCTGGGTATCGGGCAGGAGTTCCTGGCTGAGATTATCCCAGTTATTGCTGAGAACTATGCTGAATTGTCGGATGATATCTTGCCGTATCGCGCCAATGTGATCGCGGTTTTGACCAAAGAAGAGAACGCTTTCCGCAAGACCATCAACAAGGGCATGAAAGAGCTACATAAGCTCGCCGAGGAAAAGCGCGCGATTACTGGCGAAGATCTATTCAAGCTCCAAGATACCTATGGCTTCCCGCTTGAGCTCAGCGTTGAAGAAGTTTATAAGCATGGTCTTGAGCTTTCCAAAGCCTATCAGGACGAATTCGCCGCAGCGCTCGCTGCTCAGCGCGAGCGCAGTAAGACCGCCTCGAAAGGTATGTTCAAGGGCGGCCTGAGCGATACCGGCGAGCAGACGACTAAGTATCACACCGCTTGTCATTTACTACTTGCCGCGCTTCAGGAAGAAATTGACCCCAGTATTGAGCAGAAAGGCAGCAATCTGACGCCTGAGCGGTTGAGGTTTGATTTCAACGTCGACCATAAGCTGAGCCCCGAGGAGCTGAAACGGGTTGAAGACCGCGTGAACAGTTGGATTGAGCAGGATCTTCCCGTTGCCTTTGCTGAATATGATAAAGATTATGCTTTTGACGAGCTCCATGCGCACGGCAGCTTCCGTGATCGCTACCCCGACCGAGTCACTGTCTATACGGTCGGTCAGGCCGGCGAGAAGCCCGTTTCCTGCGAGATTTGTGGCGGCCCGCATGTTGAGCGTACTGGTGGCCTCGGTAAGTTCCGCATTACCAAAGAAGAAAGCTCAAGCGCCGGCGTCCGACGGATTAAAGCCGTATTAGAATAAAATTTCGCTGGACAGCTTTGCCATCCGAAACCTTTTATGCTAAACTAATAGCAAAAGGTCGTTCAATAATAGAATCAACATGTCCCTAACCCTCTATTATACCACAGATAAGATAAAAAGTCAATAGAAATGCGCGCTAAATCTCAAAAATCCCAAAATTTGCGTACTGCGAACCGTATTTTACTCATGTTGGCTTTTTTCAGTATTTCCGCCGGGCTCTGGGCGAATTTCCGCCAGCTCTGGCTCCAAGAAAACGGCTATGCCGCCGCCGATATTAGCACTCTGACTAGCGTAGCGACTTTTCTCAGCGTCGGGGGAATCCTCCTGGTCGGCTGGAAGCTCAAGCCGGCGGCGCTCAAATCTTTCATGGCCGGCATCCTTGCTTTTCGGCTCGCTAATTCCGCCCTCCAGCTCGCGCTCAACGGCAGTGGGCAATTTTTCCTCATCAACCTCTCCACCATTATCGAAATCTTTACTAGCTACATGATCGTGGCGAGCGTTTACCCTCTCCTGACCACCGTCATGAAAAGCAACCGCGTCTATAGTAAACGCAAGCTCGTCGAGTATCTTTTCCGAGACGTAGGCGTCCTGATCGGCGGCATCCTGATCGGTCAGAGCATGGTTGGGCTCGGCGTCGATTATAATGTTTGTCTCGCCGTCTCTATGGTCTTCCTCGCTCTCGCCATGCTCATCATGTTCCGCATCCATCTTCACCCTACGGAGTCAGCTTCCAAGGTCCAAAAGTCCGCTCTGAAATACGTCCTCAAGAGCAAAGTCCAGACCTGCTACATGGCGTACGCTTTTCTTTCCTCGACGTCTTTCGCTACGGCGCTGGGGCTCAAAATGCTAATCTTGACTAACCAGCTAGATTTTTCCGCTAGTACCGCAACCAACTACCTCCTCATTGGCGGCCTGGTCGGCGATGTTCTCGGCATGGTTGCTCTGAAATACTTTACCCCGAAGAATGATTATCTGACCATGACGCTCAAATTTGGCATTCGCTTTGGCGCCTATCTGATTGCCGTCCTAGCGAATAATCCGTTCGTTTTTCTCCTCGCCTTTACCTGGGCCATGCTCAGTGAAACCGCCTACGAAGATGTTAGCGATGGCTATTATATTAATCTCGTCGACAATCAGCATCAGCTTGGATATAACACGCTCAAGCATGTCATGAATTACTTAGGTGAAGCTACCGGCGTTCTCTTTTGTGGTTGGATGTATAATTATGGTCTCGTCGCTATCCTCGGCCTAGCCGCGTTTATTATGGTTTTCCAGATGGCGATTGCTTACTATTTGATTCATCTGCGCCATCGCCGCCGCCGCACACGACATTCGGCTTCGCGTTTACGCTATGACGAGAGCCTCATCCAAGAGTAGCGACAGAGACCAATCTGTGCTACAATAACAGAATGGATGCAATTCTAGGAGGTTTGAACCCTGCACAGCGCGAGGCAGTCGAGACTTTGACGGGGCCAGTCTTGGTCTTAGCTGGCGCCGGGTCCGGTAAGACTAAGGTCCTTACTCATCGTATCGCCAACATCATCGCGCACGGCACGCGCCCTGACCAGATTCTGGCCGTCACTTTTACCAACAAAGCCGCCAAAGAAATGCGCATGCGTCTCTGGCATCTGCTCGAAGGTCAGCGCGAAGATGCGATTGGTCGCCGCGACCTCTCCGCAGCTTATAATCAAGTCTTTGGCGACCTCTTGCCGCCGGCCGCCAGCGAACCGCCGCGCAGTTTTATGCCCTATATGGGGACTTTTCATGGTATTTGCGTCCGGATTCTCCGGATTGAACATGCCGCCATTGGGGTTGACCGTAATTTTACGATTTATGATTCTGACGACCAGCTCACCCTGATTCGTCGTATTATGCGCAGCATGAAGTTGACTGGCGATAAGACTTTTACTCCTAAAATGGTTCACGGCATGATTTCGAGCTGGCAGACTGCTGGTCTGAAGCCTAGCGACGCCCGCTCAGAGGCGATTTATCCCAATCAGAAACAAGCCGCGGAAGTCTTCGCGCGCTACGAGCAAGAAAAGGCAGCTGCCGCGGCCCTAGACTTCGATGATTTATTGATTAAAGCCGCCGATTTATTCCAGACCAATGCCGAGATTCGCCAAAAATGGCAGCAGCGTTTCCACCACATCTTGATTGACGAGTACCAAGACACCAACAGCGTCCAGTACCGGCTAATTAAATATCTCGTGAACCCAGAGCGCAATATCTGCGTAGTGGGTGACGATTGGCAGTCGATCTATTCTTGGCGCGGAGCCGATTTTACTAATATCTTGAATTTTGAGCGTGATTTTCCCGGCGCCAAAGTCGTCAAATTGGAACAGAATTACCGCAGTACTGGTAATATTCTGGCCGCTTCTCAACAGATTATCAATCAGAACAAGACTCGTACTGATAAGACTTTATTCACCGAGTCGGGCAAAGGGGATCCGGTGACCGTCGAGGGGCTGATGGACGAGACCGGAGAGGCAAATTACGTCGCGCGTCAGATTTTGCGTCTCAAACCCGGGCGCAAATTAAGCGATTTCGCTGTCCTCTATCGCACCAATGCCCAATCCTACGCTTTTGAAAAGGCTTTCATGGCCTTGCGTATTCCGTATAAGATTATTGGTGGCGTCCGCTTCTACGACCGCAAAGAGGTCAAAGACGTACTCGCCATCCTCAAGTTGCTGGTAAACCCCCACGATCGTGTCAGTCTCGAGCGTCTCGGCAAGAATGTCTTGTCTGGCGTCGGCCAAGCCTCGCTCGAAAAGGTCTTTGCCTACCTTGATGCTCATCCTCGCGCCAGCCTGCGCGAAGCCGCCGAAGTTGCCAGCGCCCGGGCGAAATCATCGCTCATGCGCGTTGCTAATTTCATTGAAGAATATAGCGGGCAGATTGCGCGCGACCGTAGTGAGGGCGAGCCGGAGGATGCTACTACTAGCGAAGCGGAGCTTGTCCCGCTGGCCGAAGTCGTAGAGCGCGCCGTGAAGTATTTTGATTTCGCGCGCCTAGTCCAGAGCGGTACTCCGGAGGGTGACGAGCGCATGCAGAACCTTGAGGTGCTTGCTAGCAATACTAGTGCTTATGAGACGCTCGACGAATTCTTAGCCGATGCTGCCTTGCTCAGCTCCGCCGACGAGAGCGCAAGCGCTGATTCAGTTTCGCTCATGACTTTACACGCAGCCAAGGGCCTTGAATTCCCCGTAGTCTTCATGGTCGGCATGGAGGAAGGGCTTTTCCCGAGTAGTCGCTCCGACGGTTCGGAGGAAGCTCTCGAAGAGGAGCGCCGTCTTGCCTATGTTGGTATGACGCGCGCCATGCAGCTCCTGTTCTTGACTTTCGCCAGCTCGCGCTATAGCTTCGGCGGGCGCAGCTACAATGCTCCTTCCCAATTCTTGCTCGAACTCGGCTACAACCCCTACGGCTCTGGCGGCTTTGGTGAATCTGGCGCCTACGATATCGCTATGAGCCAGGGCAACGTCGGCTCTCTGGGCATCCTCGGTGGCGATCCGGACGGTGAATTTGGTGGCGCGAGTGACTCCTCCAGCGGCAATTTTGACGAATTTGGCCCCGATTTTGACCCTTTTCCTGACGATTTGCCCGTTTTTGAAGGCTAACCGAAGAGATATGCACCCCTGTTAGCATGAAAAAGATAGCGCTTAAACCTTGACTTTTTGACAAATCTTTGGTATAATGGTTATGCAATGATGAAATTGCATTTCCGAATTAGAGATTTTTTCTGTGCGATAATGATTATCGTGATGGGCGCCTTTTTGACGCTCTATTGTCTTACTCCGGGCAATTTTGCTTTCGCTGACGACGAATCGAGCGCCAATGAGGAACATTTTGTCACGATTTATGATGATAACTCGTATCTGACCGTCAAAACCGCTGCCCGTACCGTCAGGGATGTCCTCGAGAAAGTCAATCTCGAAGTCAACGAGTCTGATATCGTCGAGCCTGGTTTAGATACGCTTGTGGCCGGTGATGATTATCATATTAATATCCATCGCGCGCGTCCAGCTCTGGTAATTGATGGCACGAAACGCTCCTATGTCATGACGGCTAGTTACGATCCCAAGGCTATTGCTCGCGAGGCCGGCATTACAGTCTATGATGGTGATGAAATTACCGTCGAAACTAACCAAAACTTCCTCGAAGCTGGTATTGTTTCGACTTATCATATTGCGCGCAATGGCGGACGTACTCTGACGCTTGAGGAAGCTTTGCCTTATCCGACCGAGACGCGCTACGATTATAATTTAGCGAAAGGCGAAAAGCGCCTCGAGCAGGCCGGCGAGGAAGGCCGCAAGGTTAGCGTTTACGAAGTGCAATTTGCTAATAACATTGAGGTGAGCCGCAATCTCGTCTCGGAGAGCATTAAGACCGAGCCAGTGCCAGAAATCGTTGTCGTTGGCGCGAAGCTTTCGGTGGCGCCGGAGCAGGAGACCTGTTTGGGCTGGATTCGCGAGGCTGGCGTTCCAGAAGAGGGCATCGAGGCTGCAATTTACATCATCTACCACGAATCGGGTTGTCGCGTCGACGCGGAAAACGCTCACTCTGGCGCCTATGGCATTCCGCAGGCTCTACCGGGCAGTAAGATGAGCTCGGCTGGCGAAGACTGGAAGACGAATCCTGTGACTCAGATCCGCTGGATGAATTCCTACGTGACCGGCCGCTATGGTGGCTGGCAACAGGCGTTAGAATTCAAGCAAACCCGAGGTTGGTACTAAGTATGAAAAACAACAAATCGCTCGGTCAGCACTGGCTGCAGAACCGGACGATTCTGGACGAAATTGCGAGCTTAGCCGCGGCTGACGCCGACGACCAGACTGTCTGCCTTGAAATCGGCCCCGGTCTAGGCACGCTAACCTCTAGCTTGTTGCGGCGTTTTTCGCGGGTGATTGCAGTCGAATTTGACCAGCAGCTCGCTCAGAATTTACCCAAATCGTTTCCCGGCAAGAATCTACAGGTTGTTCATGGCGATATTCTTAGCACTGACATCGCGGCGCTCGTTGGTACTACTAACTATGTCATTGTTGGTAACATCCCATATTATATTACCTCGCCGATTATCCGTCAGGCATTATCGCTCTCGCCCGCGCCCCGTCGCATCGTGCTCTTAATGCAAAAAGAAGTAGCGCAGCGTGTTGCCGCCGACGCCGGTAGCCATTCGCTCTTGTCGCTCATGGTTCAGAATCAAGCCGAAGTCGAGCTCGGGCCGCTCGTGCGGGCGGCGGAGTTCACTCCGCCGCCCAAGGTTGACAGCCAGGTGCTAATTCTGGATCCCCTCGCGACGCCCCAAATCGATCAGTCAGTCTTCACGCTAATTCGCCAGGGTTTCCTGAATCCCCGTAAAAAACTCAGTGCGAATCTCGCTAGCAGCCAGATGACCAAAACTGACTGGGAGCGCATTCTGCAACAAGAGGGAATTAATCCTTCCGCCCGGGCTGAAGATTTGAGCCTCTGGGATTGGGAGACGCTAGTCGAACGCGCAAAATCGCAAAAAGCTCTTGTAAAATCATAGCATAAGCGTTATAATACCAATAAATTGTATAAATATAACAAATAGGAACATCAAAAGGGAGGCACAATGAACCCCGAAGACAACAACCCATTATCAAATCCATTCGCCAGTGGCGGCACGGCTGGCGGTGCGGAACCTATGCCTAGCATGGGTGGCATGCCGATGCCGGACAATCTCGCTTCGGCGCAAGATAGTCTCACAGCCGCCGGTATGGCTGCTAACCAAAACGCCGGAGGCGCCATCGGGCTCGACCAGATCGCTGCTTCCGACCCAAGTTCAGCCGCCCTCCCGCCGGTTGAAGAGCCACTCGTTCCAGCTGCTCCGGTGCCGGGCTCGATTGGCAGTGCCGTTTCTATGCCTCCAGCTGATCCAGTGGCTGCACCAAGCTTCGGTGCCGCTGGTGAGCAACCTGTATCTTCGGGCCCAATGCCGGCTCCAGAAGTTGCGCCTGCTCCAGCGCCGTTTAATCCTTTCGCCGCTCCTAGCGCGCCGTCAGCTCAACCAGCTGGCGCTGCTGCGCAGCCTACTCCGAACCCTGCTCCTAGTGCGTCCGCTCCGCAACCCGCTCCTGCGCCTGTACCAATGGGCGCCGGCCAGTCCAAAGCCAAGCCGGCCCTGAGTCCTTTGATGATCGCTCTTGGCGTCTGTGCCGTACTCTTCCTTATCGCTGCAATTACTTTCTTCATTCTCTGGAATAACGAGAAGAAGAATATTAAGACCGTCTACTACCCACAGGTTTCAGAAGAAGATTCTAATTCTACAATCGCTAGCATTTCCTGCCAGCGCAACGAAACCCGCGAGAACCCGAATGGCTCAGGTAGGAATGTCGTAACCCTCAGCTACACCGGTGACAATTTGAGTGCTTACTCCTCTAGCCTTTCTCTCGATTTTGCGAATGAGGGCGATGCTGCTGCTATGCGCGATGCTAACGCTGCTGAAGTCGAGCGTATGACGGGGGTCGTCGGCGGTACGCTGACGGTTAGTGGGGAAGCTAATGGCTCGAATTACACTTATAGCATTACTTCTCAAGACGGGACAGACGTAGCCGCGGCTGACGCTATGAATGTTATTTACGGCACCACCGAAGGTGAGCCTTCCTTGGCGCTCGCCGACGTCCAGGCAAAATACGAAGCCGAAGGCTTTGTCTGCACTGAAGAATAAGCTATCGCTTTTACTCCATACCCTAAGGCACGACTTGCCTTAGGGTATTTTTATCGGATGTGTTATAATATATATATGTCAAAAGTTTATCTCTGCACCGCAATTCCTTATGTCAATGGTAACCCGCATATTGGGCACGCCATGGACTATCTTTTGGCCGACACTTATGCTCGCTATCGTCGTAGTCAAGGCGATGACGTACGTTTTCAAGTGGGGACCGATGAGCACGGCAACAAAGTCTATAGCACTGCGCAGAAGAACGGTTTGAGCGTTGAAGTCTACGCTGCTCAGAACTCACAGAAATTCCAAGATTTTATCAAAAAACTCGATATTAGCTACACTGATGTAATTCGGACGACCGATGCTGATCATGTGCGTCGGTGTCAGGAAATTTGGAAACAGCTCGAGCCGCATATTTATTCTGCCGATTACGACGGCTGGTACTGCGAGGGCTGTGAACGCTTCGTAACGCAAAAAGAATACGACGAAAATCAAGGCATTTGTCCCGACCACCAAAAACCCTACCAGAGATTGACCGAAAAGAATTATTATCTGCGCATGGATGATTTTCGCGATACGATTCGTTCGAAGATTGAGTCGGACGAAATGTTGATCCTGCCGGAGTTCCGCAAGCAGGAGATGCTCCGCCTGCTAGAAGACACGCCGGATATTTCGATTTCGCGCCCGCTGGGGCAGCTTAGCTGGGGTGTGCCTGTGCCTGGCGACGAAACCCAAGTTATGTATGTCTGGGTAGACGCTTTGAGCAACTATATTACCGTTCTCGGCTATCCTGATCAAGATATTTCTGCATGGTGGCCGGCAACGGCGCAATTTGTCGGCAAAGACATCTTGCGCTTCCATGCGATTACTTGGCCCGCAATTCTCTTAGGCCTGGGCTTGGAGCTGCCGCAGAAGATTGTCTCGCATGGCCATGTACTCGCTGGCGGCCAGAAGATGAGCAAGAGCATCGGAAATGTCGTCGACCCGATGGAAGTCATTGAGCGCCATGGTCTTGAAGCGTTCCGCTATTACTTCCTTAGGCACGTTGATACATTTACGGATGCTGATTTTACTTGGGAAAAATTCGATGAAGCTTATAGCCACGAACTTGCTAATGATCTAGGTAATCTCGTACAGCGCCTCGCCACGCTCTGCCAGAAGAATGGTATCAAGGGCGTTCAGCTCGCAGCCGAAGAGGATAGTGCATACTCCGCGCTCATGGATGCTTATGAATTTTCTAAGGCCTTTGATTATACTTGGGAGAAAGTCCAACAGCTCAACAAAGATATTGATAATGCTAAGCCATGGGAACTAGCGAAACGTGGCGAGGCTGATCAGGTGAAGTCGGTGCTGACGCAACTAGTTGGCAAGCTGCTTCAGGCCGCACGGCTGCTTGAGCCATTCTTGCCCGCTACTGCAGCGCAAATCCAGGCCTTGTTTAGCGCCAGCGAAATCACGCCACCAAGCGTACCGTTGTTTCCTAAAGCTTAGTCTGTGTAGTAGTGCTCGGTTGTAAGACATTGTACATACAATGTACATACAATGTCTTACAACCCCCACCCACTACCCTGCTACATCCCTAGCCAGTAGCCTTTACCACTCAAGATATCATAATTCACTAGATGATAATCGCGCAAGACCTCGCTGTCCTTGATCTGTTTGCTCTTTGAGTAAACCGGGGCAAGTATCGGCGCGTCCTCGCACACCTCGCTCGCTAGCGCAATCAGTGGCGTCTTCTTTACGCCCAGCACATCATACAGAATGCTCGACAGGCAATTTGGCGTCACCACCGGCAAATCTACTCCGTCTACCTCGAAGCTAAACCCTCTCGCTTCGTTCATCTTTGCTACCTCTTTTTCGGAATACAGCTCGTCCAAATCAAAATTCGCATACACGAAATACGGCGTCAAATGTGCTAAATCAATCAGCTCCGGATCACCCGACTCGGTATATTCATTAAGCACCGCCGGCGCATGATCGCCAAACCACAACATCACGGTTCGTTCTTCTAGCTTATCTAGCTCGGCAATAAATTCACCTAAATACTGATCGGCGTGGTTTACGCTCTCAAGATAGGATTCAAAAAGATATGTATTATCGGTCGGGTTCAGTTGTTTAAACCTATAATAATTATATTTTGCCGCATCATATGGCATATGATTTTGCATCGTCGCGATCATGACCATATGTTTACCATCCCCATCTTTCAGGACATCCAGTGCTTCGGCATAAGTCTCTCGATCGCTTACGTATCCCACTCCATTTTCCTGCTCCGCATGCTCCATGGACTCTATATCCAAGAACGTTTCAATACCCATCTGTCTATACACTACATCGCGCTTATACATCGAACCATCATAAGCATGAACTGCTGTGCCCGGCAAGTTTACTTTCTTTGCGTTTTCTGCTATGCCTGGAATAGTGCCTAGTTTCGGTAATGCAGTCACATACGGCACCGTCTGTGCCCAATAATTTGATAGTCCCGTTAGTACTGCAAACTCAATATTGGCCGTACCTCCACCGTACTCTGGCGAATACATATAACCGCTGGGATATTTTTCAAAAATCGCATGCAGATTCGGCACGACATCTCCGCCCGTATGTCTATATACATCGCCCAAGATTTCTGGGTCAATAAAACTTTCGTTTAGTACGACAATCACATTGTCAACCACCTGATCAAGCGACTTACCCTTTTCCTCTGTCTCGTACTGTGCCTCTATCTTCGCAATCGCCTCCTTGCTATAACCTTCTGGCTCTGTCTCTTGGAATCTCCCTAAATTATACAGGAACGAGAGTATGAAACCATTCATCATATAGTCTCCTTTTTGGTTCCAGCGCCCAAAACTTAAACCCGTAATCCAGGAGTTATCCATATGATTGTTCTTATCATCATAACGCAAAATTGGGCGCGCAAATACGAGCAACCCAGCTAAAGCTATGGTTGTCCAAGCTAATCTTGGTACTAGGCTATATCTTTCTAGCCATGTTTTGTGTTTTAAGAAAGGTCCAAAAGCCTTACGCACGACATGTTCCAATATGCCTGCACCTACTACAACCAATACTGCACCAGACGCCAGTCGCAAGATTGACCACGGATCAACGAATTGCGCAATCGCTTCCGTCTCACCCACCATCAAAAAGTCCTCTGGCAGTAACGGCATATCACGATAGGTGAACTTCTGCGTATTAATGTACATCAAAATGCTACAAAGCGCAAAACTAATTCCAATCGTCAAAAATGGCCGCCACGTTATTGCGGCGATTACGCACATTACTAACAGAATAATCGTATAGCTATACGCTGCTAAAATTGGCTCTCCACGCATAAACGATTCAGCCGTAATCGCTTCTTGCCACTCGCTCACTTTTACTAGCGAATATTGTTGCTGCAATATATACCACGTAAAAAGTCCTGCGAAGACCATCAAAAACAAAATCGCAATCAAAAACCTCAAAACTGCCGGCATCGCTTTTCTATATACTGGCGACTCAGATCGGTCCGCTTTTTTCTGCTCCCCAGTATCGGGCTTAACTACAACTTCGCCAGATTTCTTACCGGGCTTCTTTTTAACCATAATAATATTATATCACATCCTCATTATCCGTACGTAGTAAAAGCACAAAGCAAAATGACGCCCCAGTTCGAGGCGTCACTGCTGCTATATAGAACTACTCTTGGTCGTAGTCGTCGCAGCTATAGCTGCTACCAGCCAGCTTGCCGGAAAAATCTGACAACCAGAAGCCCAGCACGCCGCCAACCATTGGTACGACGATATACGCCGCAAGAGCTAGGCCTGCTAAGCCCATCAGCTCACCGATGCCATCAGCCGCAGTTGGTAAGATCTGATACATCAAAGCAGCTGCAGGGTTGAAGATGAAGCTATCTTGTACCCCAAAGAAATTCTGCGCAATCACGATGCCGAGAATAATCGCCAAAGTAATACCGCTACTTACAGTCATAGCGAAAGTAATTGGGCTCTTTCGCGCAAAGCGCAAAGCGCGCGCGAACATGAACGCAATAATCACTGCGCCCAACAGCTCAACCAAGGCTACAGACCAGAAAGTCTCGCCACTAATCTCTGCCATCATTGGTAGCTCAAAGCTTGTCTCGCTGCCTAGACGGAAAGCGTTGACGATGATCAAGCCGATCCAAGCGCCCAAAACCTGCGCCAAGATGTACAATACACCGCGGATCGCCGACATCCGACGCGTCGCCATCATACCGACCGTTACCAACGGGTTTAAGTTTGCGCCCGACAATCCCACGATTGCGACATAGACGCCAACCATTGCTAAGACAAAATAAAGTGGCTGCACGCCCAATGTTAGCATCAACATCATGAAGAACATTGTGCCGACTAGCTCACCAATCAAAGCACCCCAGATTCGCGGGGATTTGAAAATTGTTAGTACGTTTTCGTTCTTATCGCACTTGCGTGCAAAGAAACCTTTCAGTGAAGGCTCGCTAACGCTGGCGGTCTGAACTGCAGGCGACTCTAGCACTTCCTTCTTGGTCTCCGGTTTGGTTGTAGACTTCTTTGTAGTCTTCTTTGGCTTTTGGTTTGCCATTATAACCTCCTTAACACTAATATTCATCCAATTATAACACACATCAATCCATGTGTGTTACAATTAAAACCACGAAGTTAAAAACTAACGAACTAAAGGAGGTGTGATGGGCATCATGATATCGAAAGATCTAGAACAAAAATCAGAGTTGAATCGTAGAATCGCCTCTGATTTGCGTGCCCGCACCGCCAGCGTTGAGCGTTTACATACACCGGAACCCGATGATGAAACCGAAATCGAAAACACTAAAAAGACTGGTCGCTTTACTTGGGTTTGGATTATTCTAATTGTTTTGGCAATTATTTCACTATTTTGCATCCTGTTTATCTAATCTCTCATAAACCATGCTATAATATATAGTATGTCAGATGTGGAGAAATTAAAGCTTGAGCTCAAACAGCTCAATGCCGAGTATGCCAAGATTAAAACTTTACCTCCTGAGGAGCGTGGCGATTTTGGTCGTAAGATGAATGCCAAAAAGCAAGCCATTCTTGCGCAGATTGCTGTTGCCGAGTCGGAAACTGAAAGCGCTCAAGTTGAGCCGCTGGATATTTCTGCTCCTTGCGCCCCAAACGCGCCTATTCCTGAGATCAAGCGCGGGACGATTCACCCTCTGATGACTGAGCTAGACCGAGTGATTGAAGTTTACTCCAGCATGGGTTTCGATGTGGTCGAATCGCGCCAGCTTGACGATGAATATCATATGTTTGAGAGTCTCAACTTCCCGCCCGCCCATCCGGCTCGTGACGGTTATGATACTTTTCGCACTGCCGAGGGCTTCATTCCGCCTGCGCATACCTCGACCATGCAACATCGCATTCTCCAAAAATACAAATCTAAGCTTTTTAGCGGCGGCCAGATTGCTGCTGTCGTCCCCGGTCGCGTTTTCCGCAACGAAGATGTCGACGCTACGCATGAACATACTTTCTACCAATGTGAGGGTGTCTTCGTCTCCCGTACGGCGACCATGGGCCAAATGTTTGGTGTCTTGAAACACTTCTTTGAAATCTATTATGGGCAAAAACTCAAAATTAAGACCCAGCCCGGGTACTTTCCTTTCACCGAGCCATCAGCTGAATTATTGATTGAAAAACCCGCGAGTCTGGGCGGTAAGGGCGGCGACTGGTTAGAAATGCTTGGCTGCGGCATGATTCATCCCAACGTCCTCAAAATGGCTGGTATCGACCCGACGGTCTACCATGGCTTTGCTTGGGGCGGCGGTATCGACCGTCTTGCGATGCTAAAATACAATCTAAACGATGTTCGTTATTTCGAGTCAGGCAAACTTGATTTCTTGGAGGAATTTTAATGCGTATTTCACTGAATAAAATTAAAAGTTATGTCAACATCCCCGCCGACATTTCGGATCAGGATCTTATCGAACGTATCGGCTCAAGGTTAGTCGAAATTGAGGAAGTTATTGACTTGGCGCCTCAGTACCAGGGAATTTACATTGCTA
The DNA here is from genome assembly GCA_964523355.1 of uncultured Candidatus Saccharibacteria bacterium. Taxonomy (GTDB): domain Bacteria; phylum Patescibacteriota; class Saccharimonadia; order Saccharimonadales; family Saccharimonadaceae; genus Nanosyncoccus. The sequence continues at coordinate 36,999 of CAZFZV010000007.1, forward strand.
AAGTTGTCAGCTGCGAAGACATTCCTGAGACTCACCTCCATCTTTGTCGCATTGATACCGGAGCAGCGCGTGCCGATCTGCAAGGTGATGATGGTTTAGTTCAAGTCGTCTGTGGTGCCCCTAATGTCCACGCTAGTATGCTGGCGGTCTGGATTGCTCCCGGCAGTATTGTCCCTGAGACCTATGGCAACGAAAACTTCAAACTCAGCGTGCGTAAGCTGCGTGGCTATGAATCTTATGGCATGTTGGCCGGCGCCGATGAACTTGGTTTTGATAATGAGCACAAGGCTATCGCCGAGATCGACCCGAAGACTGCTCAGCCCGGAGATGATTTTGCTGAAGTTTTTGGGCTTAATGATCTAATCCTGGACGTCGAGAATAAATCTCTTACACACCGCCCTGATTGTTTCGGCCTCATTGGCTTCGCCCGCGAAGTGGCCGGGATTCTTGGCCAGAAGTTTAGCGAACCCGATGCTTTCCGGGACCTCAATGCCAAGCTTAAAGTAAGCAATGACCTCGGCGTTAAGGTTAAAATCACTGACGCCGAGCTCTGCCCGCGCTATAGCTGTGCTGTCTTTGAGTTGCCCAATAATCAACCCAGTAAATATCTGACTGCCGATGCTATTTTCCTTGCCAAGGCTGGTATGCGCTCGATTGACCCGATGGTCGACCTGACGAATATACTCATGCTTGAAACCGGACAGCCGCTTCATGCTTTTGATTATGGCAAACTCGTAGCAGTTGGCGGCACCAAGCAGCCCGAAATTATCGTACGTGCCGCCCAAGCTGGCGAAACGCTTCAACTTCTGGATGGTGAGACCGTTACCTGTACTCCGGACGATATTCTGATCACTTCTCACGATGTACCGGTTGCTCTGGCCGGAGCCATGGGCGGCAAGAATACCGAAATTGACCCTAGCACGCAGCGGGTTGTGCTAGAGAGCGCCACTTTCTCATTGTATAATTTGCGCAAGACCCAAATGGCGCACGGTATTTTCTCCGAAGCGATTACGCGCTTTACTAAAGGTCAGCCTGCCGCCATGACCGTGCCTGTGCTTTGCGAAGCAGTTAAGCGTCTCGGCGTAGAGGTGCTAGCGGCTGCCGATAACTACCCAGGGAAAGAGAAACAGACTGTTGTAAAAATTACAACATCAGAGATCAACAACCTGCTCGGCACAAACTATAATGCAGAAAAAATCATCCACACTCTAGAGAACGTCGGATTCGGAGTAGAAGCGCTAGATGCAGCTTCTTGCGAGGGGATCCGGACTCACGAGGAGGACGAGCGCGCCGACCCTGCGACGGCAGGCGTCGGCGACGCGCCCCGAGCAAGGAGCTGCGTCAGCGCTTCTACTCTGAAGATTAGTTCTCCCCTCTGGCGCACCGACATCCACCTCAAAGAAGACATCATCGAAGAAGTTGGGCGCCTCCTAGGATACGACAATATTGAGCTCAGCTTGCCCGAGAAACCTTTCATCGAGCCCGAAATCGACCCTATGGTCAAGCTCAAACAGGAACTCCGCAGTGTCCTTTCCCAACGCCTCTGTATGAACGAGCTGCTTACCTATTCGTTTATCAGCCGTGATTTAGTGACCAAAGTTGGCCAAGACCCAGCTGATTGCTACGAAATTGTCAACTCAATTTCTCCTGAATTACAATGTTTCCGTACCGAAATTACCCCTAGCCTGCTGGACAAAGTACGCGAGAATCTCAAATCTGGCCATCGTGACTTCACTCTCTACGAGCTCAACCAAGTAACCCGCAAATCTAGCGGTCTGAATGACGAACAAGTGCCGGTGACAGAAACCCATCTTGGCATCGTTGATCTTAGCGAATTTTACCATCTCAAGGCTAAAATTCTCAGTCTCTTCAAAGAACTCAAGCTTAGTATCACCTACCGTGCGCTTTCGTCCGAGAGCGCCAGCCGGCATCCTTATCTCGAGCCAAAGCGCTCGGCTGAGCTTCTGCTCGACGACGAAGTGATTGGCGCCTTTGGCGAAATTAAGATTGGGGTTCTGAGAAAATTCAAACTTGAGTCTACGATATCTGCCCTGGAGCTAAATCTTGAGCCGCTTCTGCATGCTCCGCGCCAGCTCGCGACTGAGGTTAAGCTTTCTAAGTTCCCGTCCGTTGAGCGCGATCTGACCCTCAAAGTCGCTGCCGACCTGCCGTTTGGGCGTGCGCTTAATGCTATTGATAGTCACTTTGCCCAGAGCGAGTTATATTACAGTGTCAACCCCGTTTCGATTTATCAGCCCACAGGCTCGGAGACGAAGAATCTTTCTTTCCACCTCAAATTCTCTAACCCGACTCACACTTTGAATTCTGAAGAAATCTCTGCTATAATGAAAGATATAGCTGTGGAGGTTGCCGGAATCGGCGCGGAAATTGTATAAAGGAGGCAAATGGAAGAAAAAGCTTTAAAGACTAGTTGGAAACAGCGCGTTGCGATTATCGTCGTCGCTGTACTCATGTTGGGCTCGGTCGTGTTGACCTATATGCTCGTGGTATTGAACGGCAATAGCTCGTCGTCGAGCTCAAAGGATGAAGCTCAAATTGCCGAGTTGACCGAAGAATATCAGAAGAAGAGTGAAGAGATTGAGGCTGCTGCTAAGCCACTATCCGACAAATACTTCGATGAATTTGTCAAATATAAGTCCGAAGTCAAATCCTACAACTCTGCGAATGCCAATGCGGCTGGCCTTGAGACGAAAGATTTAAAAACCGGCAGCGGCAAGACGCTTGAAGAAGGTGATACTGATTACGCCGCTTACTATATCGGTTGGTGCGCCGATGGTAGCATCTTCGATTCGTCGTTCAATAACAACGAAGGCCCGACCAGTCTTAAGGCCCCGCTCGATGCTGGAGTTGGCTTGATTGAAGGTTGGAACCAAGGCGTCATTGGTATGAAACTGGGCGGAGTGCGTCAGCTGACGATTTCTGGCCAGCTCGCCTACGGTGACACCCAAGAAATTTGCGGTGGCACGAACTCCCCCCTTAAGTTTATCGTTTACGCCCTTGAGCCTGACGCTAAGCTCAAAGAGTTGAATAACGAGCTCGACGATATCTACATGCGCCTCTACTATGCCTATTCCGGCGGGAGCACAATCTAGATGTTAGATGTGGCAGTGATTGGCGGCGGCCCCGCCGCCCTGTCTGCCGCTCTGTATCTTGCCCGCGCCGGGAAAAAGGTTACAGCTTTTGAGCGCGGCGAGATTGGCGGCGAGCTCAGTCGCATTGACAAGATTGAGAACTACCCTGGCTACAGTGGCCCTGGTCGTGAGCTCGCCGCCACGATGCGCGGCCAAGCCGAATCTGCCGGCGCCCAAATCGCTTACGGCGAGTGTACCAAGGTTCAACGTCGCAAAGACAAAACTTTCGTCTTGAAGATTGACGGCGAGGATGTCGAGGCGCGCAGCGTCCTAGTCGCTACCGGTTCTGAGCCTCGGCGTCTCAAGTTCCAGCTTGACACGTCGGTCTCCTACTGCGCCTTATGCGATGGTGCTTTGGCGAAAGGTAAAAGGGTCGCTGTTGTCGGTGGTGGCAATTCCGCCTTACAAGGCGCCCTCTATCTCGCCCCTCTCGCGTCCGAAGTGACCTTGATCTCCCATTCTCAGATCAAGGCTGATTCCTACTTGCGCCACCAAATTGCCACTATCGGCAACTTGACCGTGCGCGAAGAGCTCGAGCCTAGCGCTGAGCTTCTGAATGGTTTTGACTACGTCTTCGTTTTTATCGGTACAAAGCCCGCCACGAGCTGGCTGCGTAGTCTCGCCACCGAGAAGTTGGTTGACAAAGAAAACAAGCTCATGAAGCTCGAAATTACCAAAAAGTACCGCCTCTTCGACGGACGAGGGTATATTCTGACCGGAGGTCGTAGGCGCAGCGTGCACGCGACCGAGATCCCAGGTCTATATGCCGCCGGCGATGTGCGTGCTGGCGCAACGAAACAAGTCGTGACTGCCGCTGGCGATGGCGCCGACGCCGCGATCGAGATCATTGACTGGCTCAAAGCGCAACGGTAGAGAACAGACTCAAAGTACAGCGCTAGAGGGCGGAAGTGAGGTTGCGATAGACCCTAGGCGCCCCTATATATTGACAAAATCGCTTATCTGTGCTACAATAGAATCATGGGCTTAAAAATTCGCCCAGAGTAGCACATTGATAGCTTACGCAGAGGAAGGAGTGGTTCATATGCTGCGTAATTTAAGAAAAAGAATCCAGGCAAAACGTCTGGGCACCCCTGTTAAGACGGGGGAGGGAACCTATCTGGTACCAGCCGCGGCATATGTCCGCACCGACGGTGATGTACACTACCAGATCGACACTAAAGATATTGCTTTGGTGGTTATTGCGGAAGAAATGGGTACGGACGAACCGCAGGTTGTACTGCGTGAATATGCCCGTCGTCGTTTCATCGCAGCGGTACGCCGCGCTTCTGCTACACCAGCAGCGACCAAAGCGCAGAAAAACGATCCGGATCAGCTGTTAATCCCACCTGTCTTTAATCAGGAAGGAATAATTATCCCCTTTCCGGCAGACAAGGTATCCCCCGAGGTGTGTTCAAATGCGCTAACGACTGTCGACCCCAAATCCGAGGCTCTCGGATTTGCTAATCTAGGATTAGCAAATCAAACTTTCGTAGTTGATAAGGACGAACACAAACCGACCGAAGAAGAACCAACCGAGAGAAAACCGACTGAGCAGGCATCGACCGAGAAACAGCCGACCGAGCAGGAATTGATTCAGGCTGCTATCGAGGAAGTCTTGGCAAGTGCGAACACGGAAGAGGAACGCATGTTGTTTCGGGAATTTCTCAAACAGCACCCCCGATCTGGCGCGTGGCGCCATTGACGATCGCGTGCGTCTTCGGCTCTTTGTCGATACCTCGAGAAAAGTACGGAGCCATTACACCCGTTACTCACACCCGGTTGCCCGCGAAGCCTAGTCTTTGACCCGTCACTCATGATTGGTGGCGGGTTTTCTCTGCGCTCGCCTAAAAATCCCAAAGATGTTACAATGAAATTATGCGCGAGAGTTTTTATTTTTATGATTTGGAAACTTCGGGGTTAAACTCTCGAACCGACCGGATTATGCAGTTTGCCGGGCAGCGGACTGATTTAAATTTTCGTCCGCTTGGCGAGCCAACTAATCTCTTGGTCGAGCTCGCTGACGATACTTTGCCGAGCCCAAGTGCTATCATGGTGACCGGAATTACTCCGCAAGCGACGAAGCAAGACGGGATTTCGGAACGCGAATTTTGTCGCTTCATGATCGAAGAAGTTGCTACTCCCGGTACGACTATTATGGGCTACAACTCGGTGCGCTTTGATGACGAATTTATCCGCAACGCACTCTGGCGTAATTTTTACGATCCTTATGAATGGCAATGGAGAGAGGGCCGTAGTCGCTGGGATCTTTTAGATGTCGTGCGTCTGACCCGCGCGCTTCGTCCGGAGGGAATTGAATGGCCGGTGAATAGCGATGGCGTCTCGACTAATCGCCTCGAGCTGATTACAAAATGTAATGGTATTTCTCACGAACATGCTCATGATGCGCTCGCTGACGTCGTCGCCCTGATTGAAGTAACAAAGCTAATTAAACAGAAACAGCCTCAGCTTTTCGATTATCTTTATGGTTTGCGCCACAAACGCGCAGTCCATAAGCTGATTAACCTCGATCAACCCAAGCCATTTGTCTACGCCTCTGGGCGCTTCAGTGCTGCAGGCGAAAAAACCACCGTCGCCTATCCGATTGCCGAAGCGCGCCATGGTAATCTGCTGGTTTTTGACTTGCGCTACAATCTTGACGCGCTGCTCGCCGCTGAGAAAGACGGCAGCTACGAGGAGAAATTCGGGCGCAAATGGCGTGTCGGGCAGGAGATTAAGCCCGAAGACCGCGACTTTTTCCCGATCGTTAAGACTTTGCAGTATAATCATTGTCCCGCGGTCGCGCCGCTCGGGGTGCTTAATAAGGCAGACGGTTGGCAGAAAATTAAGCTCGATCCGGGAACCATTAAGCAAAATTTGGCCAGTCTTCAGTCGCATCCTGATTTCGTCACGCGCGTCCAGAAGACTCTTTCCAGCAAGCCCGAATTTCCGCCCGCCGTCGATGTCGAATCTGCGCTCTATGACGGTTTTCTTAACGATCGCGACAAACTTACCTGTATGGCGGTGCGCAATAATGGTGCCGAGGATTTGCGTCACTTCCGGCCCCAGGTCAGCGATCCGCGCCTCAATGATTTGATTTTACATTACAAAGCCAAAAACTTCCCCAGTAGCCTCGACGAGGAAGAAGCTGGGAAGTGGGAGAAATATCGTCTTGCGCGCCTGAAGCGCCAAGCGCCGCATTTTCTCGCCGAGCTCAAAGATATCGACGCGAAACTGGCCCAAGGCGAAACCTTTAACGGCAAGAGTGAGGACGAATGCCGTTATTTGGCCGAAGAGCTTAAGTTGTGGTATGAGAGCCTACAGCCTGGGGATTACTAGCTATCTTGCATAAACTTAATTTTTGCTATATAATATATAGTCAATGGATGAAAACTATATCAAAATTCGCGGTGCGCGTCAGCACAATCTCAAAGATCTCAATGTCGACATTCCGCGCGACAAGTTGGTGATTATTACCGGTCTTTCCGGTAGCGGGAAGTCGAGCCTGGCTTTCGACACGATTTATGCCGAAGGTCAGCGCCGCTACGTCGAGAGCCTTTCGAGCTATGCACGCATGTTCCTAGGCGTGATGGACAAGCCGGATGTCGATAGTATTACCGGTCTCAGCCCTGCGATTTCGATTGATCAAAAATCCACCAGTCGCAACCCGCGTTCGACCGTCGCTACGGTGACTGAGGTTTATGATTATTTGCGTTTACTTTTTGCTCGTGTCGGTGTGCCGCACTGTCCGATTTGTCATCGCGAAGTCCAGCGGCGCAGTGTCGAGGATATCGTGAATGAGGTCATGAAGCTTCCTCTCGGTAGCAAGTTGATGTTGCTTGCTCCGGTCGTCAGTCAGAAAAAGGGTAGCTTCCTGCATATTCCTGAGCAGTACCAAGCCAAAGGTTTTTCGCGCGTTCGGGTCGACGGGATTGTTTATGCCCTCGACGAATTTCCTGATTTGAACAAAAATGATCGCCACGATATCGAAATTGTTGTTGATCGCTTCATCCTCTCGCCCGAGCTCCTCAGCCGCATTTCCGGCTCGATCGAGCAAGCTCTCGAGCTCGGCCAGGGAATTATTAAGTTGCTAAAGATCAATGACAACTCCACTACTATTGAAGCGCATGGACAGAGCGATGCGAGCGCTAATCCTGACGACACTAATAGCCAGGCTGGCGCAGTTGCCGTCTCCAGCCCTAACGTCGAGGTTTACACTTTCTCCCAGCGTTACGCTTGCGAACTCCACCCCGACGAGCTCATCCCCGAGCTCGAGCCGCGGCTCTTTAGCTTCAACGCCCCCCAGGGCGCCTGCCCGACCTGTACTGGTCTCGGCACGCGCATGGAGATTGATCCGAGCCTCGTTTTGAATCCTAATCTTACTATTGCCGAGGGTGGCATTCGACCTTTTAACCGTATCAACCAAGAATCTTGGTGGCTCAAGCGCCTGGCTGCAGTCGGCGAGCAGCAGGGCTTCTCGATCCACGAGCCGATTCGTAATCTCTCCGAGGATGCCATCCATAAGATTCTTTACGGCACGGGTGATATTAAATATAAGGTTGAAGTCGGTGGTCATGGTAAATGGGGCGACGGCGCCACTTATCAGAGTACTTATGAAGGGGTAATCCCGACCCTCGAGCGCCGCCATCGTGAATCCGAATCTGAGTTCGTCAAGAAAGATATCGAGCGTTTCATGCGCGTCCACGAATGCCAGACCTGCCACGGCGCAAGATTGAAGCCGGCCGTGCTTGCTGTTACGGTCCATGGTTTTAATATTGTCGATATGTGCAATCTCGATGTCGACGCTACGCTTGAAGTTCTAAAGAAAGACCTGCAGTTTACCGAGGCAGAGAAGCAGATCGCGGAGCCGATTGTGAAAGAAATCCGCGAACGCGTTCAGTTCATGCAAGATGTCGGGCTGGGTTATCTTGAGCTCGGTCGTGCCGCGAACACTCTATCCGGCGGTGAAGCACAGCGCATTCGTCTCGCGACCCAGATTGGGTCTGGCCTGCAGGGTGTGCTTTACGTTCTCGATGAGCCGAGCATTGGTCTCCACCAGCGCGACAACGATAAGCTCATTGGTACCCTGAAACATCTACGCGATCTGAAGAATACCGTCCTGGTCGTCGAGCATGACGAAGACACAATGCGCGAGTCGGACTATATTATTGATATTGGACCCGGAGCCGGGAAGAACGGCGGTCGTCTGATCGCTGCCGGTACGCCCGCCGAAGTCGCCCAAAATGACGACTCGATTACCGGGCAATACTTGTCTGGAAAAAAGGAAATCCCCATTCCGAAGAAACGCCGTAGCCCGAAAAAGGATCAGGCTTTGGTCGTCGTCGGCGCACGCGAAAACAACTTGAAAAATATCGACGTCCGTTTCCCGCTTGGCGTTATGACGGTAGTTTCCGGCGTCTCCGGTAGTGGTAAGTCGACACTCGTGAATGATATTCTGGCGAATGAACTTCTCGCTCGACTACATCGCGCTCAGACTGTCCCTGGCGAGCATGATCGGATTGACGGCATTGAGTTTCTCGACAAAGCCATCGTCATCGACCAGTCGCCAATTGGACGCACTCCGCGCAGTAACGCCGCGACCTATACCGGTGTCTTTAATCAAATTCGCGAGCTGTTTGCTAAGCAGCCCGAAGCCGAGCTGCGCGGGTATAAAGCTGGCCGTTTTAGCTTCAACGTCAAGGGCGGCCGCTGCGAAACTTGTCAGGGTGATGGCGTGAACAAAATCGAGATGCATTTCTTGCCCGACGTCTATGTCACCTGCCCGACCTGCCATGGCAAGCGCTATAATCGCGAGGCGCTTGAGATTAAGTATAAGGGTCGCGATATTTCTGAAGTTTTGAATATGACGATCGACGAAGCTGTCGAATTCTTTGAGAATATTCCTGCGATTGCGACAAAGCTCAAAACGATTCAAGAAGTCGGTTTGGGCTACATCAAGCTGGGCCAGCCTGCGACCACTTTTTCTGGCGGCGAAGCGCAGCGCATTAAGCTGGCGACTGAGCTTTCGCGGCGTAGTACCGGCAAGACCTTGTATATTCTCGACGAACCGACGACCGGTCTTCATACCGATGATGTTCGGCGCTTGCTTGAGATCTTGGGCCGCCTCGTCGATGGTGGTAACTCAATGATTATTATTGAGCACAATCTTCACGTCATCAAGTCTGCCGACTGGGTGATCGACATGGGACCCGAGGGTGGGCTTCATGGCGGAGAAGTCGTGGCCGAAGGCACTCCCGAGCAGCTCGCAAAAGACGAAAAAACTCCCACCGGGAAGTACCTCAAGGCTGTGTTGGGGCAATAAAATGTTGTATTTTTTACAACAGAGACTGAATTTGCGCTGAAATTTGACAAAACCTATTGACATATTGTACAATCTGTGCTACAATAGAAGTATATTCGGGACACCCCCCCGTCCACCCCTATCAGATCAGTCTGCTAGGGGAATATTTTTAGGCCTTGTCTAAGAAAAGTTTGCTAAATCCCGCGCGAATTTTCGCCATGTCTGATTTGTCCGCCATGCCGATTTTAGTATAAAGACGATACACGCTCAAACTCCGTGCCTGAGCTAGACATGCTACCTGGTCCTTCCCCTGGAAGCGAAAGTTAGCATACCATGTTCCTTGGTGTGGCTGCGAGGATAGGGGAATACCAAAAAATCCATATTTCCCAAACTTCTTAAAGACTAGCACGGGCCTTGAAACTAAATCGCTTTTACCGTTAATTTCGATCCCTACATTTTCACCAATTCCGCACCACCAAATTTCACCCTCCTTAAACGGTGGCACTCGGCCTTTCTGGTGTAAACGTAACTTCAGTCCAAACCAGCGATCTAAGTCAAGTTGCTTATTGTCTTCTGCCATGCAGTATAATACTATCGTATTTCTTTACATTCGCAAGCAACAGCATTTTATAGGCGTCTCAGCATCAAAAAACCTCCCCGAATCGGGGAGGTAATAGAACCACAAACTAGTTGTTCGTAGTAGCAGTTAGCGTGACCTGGTCTTCATAAGTACCCGCTGCAATTGTCGTGTCGACAGTTACGCCGAACGTCAATTCAAAGGTATCACCAGCCGCTGCGCTAGCGCTGTTTTTGCTCACGATTGGGGCAGGGCCAGATTTAATGGTAGCATAATCGGTAGCGTCATTAGTTAATCCCTCCGAGACCGAAGATACCATATAACCCCAACCGTTACTACCCTTAACTGGTACTTTGGCTGGAATACCTTCAGTAGTACCACTACCGTCAGTCGGTTTCAAAGCCGTATCGCTGTCAGTATCCTTAATTGATACAGAGTAACCAGTAGCGTTATTGGTTTGAACGGTAATGGTTGCCGAAGACTTGTTGATTTCTTGATTGGCTTTTACATCGTTCATCGTGATCGTATCAGCACTTGAGCTAATCGCAATGGAATCTCCAACAATCGCCTGTGCTTTGACATTGGTCGTAGCAGTCTCGACCGCATACGAGCTAAGTGGCAAAGCTGCGACACCGAGACCGGCGACAACGCCGAGTA
>CAZFZV010000008.1:0-43584 GCA_964523355.1 uncultured Candidatus Saccharibacteria bacterium
GAATGGGCGGGTGATTGTGAGCTGTTTCTCGAGCCAGATTAAGCGGATTGAGTTGATTTTGAACGAAGCGGCGAAACGGGGGCGAAAAGTGGCGTTTGCCGGGTTCTCGATGATTAATAACGTCGAGGTGGCGCTAAGGGCTGGGGTAATTAAGGTGCCAAAAGACGTGATTATGAAGATGGAAGACATCGTGAAACTGCCGGATGACAAGGTAACGGTCGTGTGTACGGGGTCGCAGGGTGAGGTGAATGCGGTGCTGAACCGGATGGTGACGGGCGCGCATAAGTATATTAAGATTAAGGCGAGCGACGTGATTGTATTTTCGAGTAACCCAATTCCGGGGAACGAGCCGCATGTGGTCGGGGTTGTCGACGGGCTGCTGCGTGAGGGGGCGCAGGTGATGCAGAACGGTAAGACGCACCTGACGGGGCTGGGGCCGTTACATTTGTCTGGGCATGCGTACTTCGAGGATCATGTGGATTTTGTCGAGCGGGTGAAGCCGCTGAATTATATGCCGTATCACGGTGAGTTCTATATGCTGGAGCATAATGCGGAGATGGCGGAGAATGTGATTGGGATGAAACCGGAGCGGATTTTGGTAGCGGACGATGGCGACGTCGTGGAGCTGATGCCAGATAAGACGATTCGGAAATGCGGGCGGATTCATGTCGGGAATAAGCTGTTTGATGATGCGGATAAGCCGGTACATGAGGCAGTAGTGAAAGATCGGATTCATATTTCGCGTGAGGGGATTTTCGTGATTGTGTTGACGCTGAGTAAGAAAACAAATCGGCTGATTAAGACGCCAGATATTGTGTCGCGGGCATTTATCTACCTAGATAATTCCGAGGAGCTGGTGGCGAAGATTCGGCATTATCTCCGGGTGCGGACGGAGAAGCTGCAGGGTGATGATATGAAAGCGTTTAAGGAAGAAGTGAAAGAAGACGTGACGCATATCTTGTTTGATGCGACGGGGCATACGCCGATTGTGATTCCGGTGATTAATCGAGTATAGGGGATGTAGTACATATGATTATATGTTATAATGCGTGTTAACCATGGTTAATGTGGATTTATGCTCTAGGTATGCGGAGGAGGGGCTGTGTTTTCACACGCGAGAAAATGCCGAAAAAATTGCTTTGCTTCATGATTTAGAACGTAATGTAATTTTTCGTGGTAAAACGGCTAGCGAGATTGAGAAAATGTTGCGTAAATTTTCTCAAACCATTAAACAAGCGGTCACTCGGCGTTATGGATTTGATTGTCAGGAAATACTGCCAGCTTCAAATAATAATCGTGATCATGCTGATCTTTATGTTGATTTACCCGACTCGCGTGGGCAGTTGACGATTGAAGTTAAATTCGGTAGCTATACGGATAAGGCGGCTGGTATGTCGAATATTGCTAGAATTTTTGGTACTACGATTTTTACGGATGCGCTTTCTGTGGGGGTGCGTAAAGTTTGGATTGGGTGCATTTCTATAGAATACCCTGATATGTCTAAGCACCAACGTCGTTTATTTAGGGTGTTAAATCGGACGATTGATCGGTTTAATGACCATCTAGAACAACAGGGGAATTGCTTGACCATTGAACAACAATCCTATATGGAAGACTATTTGTTGAATAATTCAGGCAGCTATGAGAGTAAAACCGATAATTATTTACGATTTGAGACGAACGGGAGTGGGTCGAGAATTATTGAGTCCGTACCAATAACTAAAAACTTAGGAAAATGGGCTGTACTGCCGGTAGAAAAGATGGGTTTCGAAAATGAGAGCGCGCGCGTTATCATTATCGTTAAGAATGAAGTTACGGGCGTGAAAATTAAATTTCTCCTGAATAATAAAAATGATTTACGTGTCAAAAACACTAATATTAAGATTCGTTCTAAGTATTTAGTCAATTCTCCGAGCTGGAATGTTTGGATTAGTCGTTCAAATTAGTATGATTGCTCGAATCGAGCCAAGTTAAATAAGGTTTGGGGCGTCTTTTTTTCTATGTAGGCGTCTATCATGCTTTGTGCGCCAAACAAGCGTTCATATTCGCCGATTACATCGGCTTTGCCAAAGCCCGGCGTTGACGTGTTTTTCTGGGACAGAGTTGTAAAATCTAATTCATAGAGTCTTTTTAATACCGTTTCGTTATGTGCGCGGAAAAAAATCCATTGTGTTCGATGATCCATGTCGTCGGGATCAGTCGCTCTAATTGTATAATCTTTATACCCTTGGCGGGGTACGGCAAAATCCCACTGGAAGGTTTTTTTGTCGAAATATTTTTCGGCTTCACGGGTATTATTGTATTGCCACATGTCGAAATCGCAATGCTTCGTCACGGGGGGTTGGCGCAGGCGTAAATCTTTCCCGATGGTTTTTGTGGTCCAGATTTGGAAACAGCAGCGTACTGCGTATGGCTTGCCATTAAAGACGAAACTTTCGGGCCTGAGTTTTTGATTAACGACTAGCCGCAAATCCGGTCTTAATTGGTTTTGGGCGGAATATTTTTGGAATTGTAGGGGAAGAATGAATGCGACTACTTCGGCGTAATCTGCGGCCCGATTGACGAATTCAATCGCTTGCTTCGCGCGTTTGCCAAAAGGTGGATTGCCAATTACGATTACGTTTTGGGATTTTAGACCCGCTTCGAGGTCGTCTTTTAGAAAATCATGTTTTTTGATCTTTCCACTATGCGGATCGATGTCGTAAGCGTAAAATTTATGGCTACCTTTCGCCTCTAACGCGCGGATGAAAGCTCCGTCTCCGGCCGACGGCTCGAGAAAGGTTAATGATCCAATTTCGTTTGTACTATAGACTTCGCTGAGATAATTCCACAAGATTGATAGACATTCGTCTGCTACGGTGTCTTGGGTGTAAAACTGGTCGAATTGCCTCTCTTTACTCACGTTTGTCATTGTTTTTAGTATAGCGCGAGCGGATTCATTTGTCCACATAGGCGGGATATGGCGAAGGGGGAATTAGTCATGATAAATTTTGGGATTTGGGATTAGCGTCGTAGGGATTTTGGGGCTAGCTGAGGGAAATTAGGGGGCTTAGCACTCTTTACAAATGAGTGCTAATTTGGTAAAATGGAGATAAAGCTCGGAAAAGTGGGCAGAATAAGGTATAATTAAATAATCTGAGCGAGGTAAAAATGGATAGTGATTTTAGTGAGATGATGAACCAACTGTCGGAGAACGCGCGGTTTGCGCTGCAGAAGGCAGATTTGTTTAGTAAGAAATATAATAATGGTTATATGGGGACCGAGCATATTTTGCTGGGGATTTTGTCGCAAGATGTGTCGATGGGGGCGCGGATTTTGGCGAGCTATGGAGTGACGCTAGACCGAGCGGAGAAAGCTTTGGGGCAGGAAGCGGCGGAAGTGAACGGGAATTCGGCGATGGCGATGATGTCGCTGTCGGAGGCGGCGGTGTTGACGATTCGGATGGCGAGCCACTATGCGTCGGAAAAAGGTGTGAAAGTAATTGGGACAGAATATTTGTTGTATGCGCTGCTATGTCAGACGAATTCGCGCGGTACGGTGTTGCTTTCAAAAATGGGGGTCGACACTGAGGAGGTGATGGATGTATTGGATGCGGAAATGGCGATGCAGGTGCAGCGCGAGCAAAATCAGCAGAAGAAAAAGGATTATAAACGGAAGCCGCTAAAGTGGTTGAAGCGGTTTGGGGTGGATTTGACTGATCTTGCGAAAGACGACAAGCTGGATACGGTGATTGGTCGGGAAAGAGAGATTGAGCGCGTAGTGACAGTGCTGAGCCGACGGACGAAGTCGAATCCGGTGTTGATTGGCGAGGCAGGCGTCGGGAAGACGGCGATTGTCGAGGGCTTAGCGGAGCGCATGGTGAATAATGATGTGCCCGGAGTGCTGATTGGAAAGAGGATTATACAGGTGGACTTGTCGACGATGGTTGCGGGGACGAAATTCCGCGGGGAGTTTGAAGAGCGGATCAAAGGTGTGATTGATGAGGCGGTCGAGAATGAAGATGTGATTTTATTTATCGATGAGCTGCATTTGCTCATGGGCGCGGGGGCAGGCGAGGGGTCGATGGATGCGGCGAATATTCTGAAGCCGGCGTTGGCGCGGGGGCAGATTCAGCTGATTGGCGCGACGACGATGGATGAATATCGTAAGCATATTGAGAAAGACAAGGCGTTGTCGCGGCGGTTCCAGACGGTGATGGTCGAGGAGCCGAGCGCGGAGGTGACACTGAAGATTTTGAAGGGGGTGAAGCGACATTACGAGAAACATCATGGGGTAGAAATTCCGGATGAAATGCTAGAGCTGGCGATTAATATGTCGGGGCGATATATTAATGACCGGTTTATGCCGGATAAGGTGATTGATGTGATTGATGAGGCGGCGGCGATTGCGAAAGTGAGCGCGGATAAGAAAGAGGGTGGGGAATATAAGAAACTTAAAGTACAGCTCAAAGAAGCCGAAGAGAAGATGGCGGAGATGGCAGACAAAGAGGACTTTGAGGCGGCAGCACTGTGTAAGACGGAGGCAGAAAAGGCGAAGAAACGGCTGAAAGAGCTAGAGAAAGGAAAAACTGACGAACGGTCAGTTTTGACGGAAGATGATTTGGCGTTGGCGGTGAGCCTGAAGACCGGGATTCCGGTAGCAAAAGTCCATGGGAGTGAGCTTGAGCTGCTGGGCGGACTGGAGGGACATCTTCGGAAGAGTGTGGTGGGGCAGAATGAGGCGATTAAGACGGTGGCGAAAGCGATTCGGCGGGGACGGAGCGGGATTGCGGATCCGAAGCGGCCGATTGGCTCGTTTCTATTCATGGGGCCGACGGGGGTGGGGAAGACAGAGCTGGCGCGGGTAGTGGCACGAGAGGTATTTGGGGGTGACAATGCACTGATTAAAATCGACATGAGCGAGTTTGGCGAGAAGCATAATGTTTCGCGGCTGGTGGGGGCGCCGGCGGGTTATGTTGGCTACGAAGATGGCGGGAAGCTAACTGAGAGCGTACGACGCAAACCGTATGCGGTTGTGCTATTCGACGAGATTGAAAAAGCGCATCCTGATGTCTTTAATATGTTGCTGCAGATTCTTGAAGATGGAGAACTGACCGATGGTCAGGGAACGAAAGTGAAGTTCAATAATACGATCGTGATTTTGACGTCGAATCTGGGGGCGAATGAAATGTACCGCGAGAGTGAGCTAGGGTTCGTCGCAAAAGGTGCGAAAGAGAAAAAAGAACTGAGTGCAGAGTATGAGGCGAGTAAGGAAGCGGCGATGCGGGCGCTGAAAAAGGTGATGAAGCCGGAGCTGATTAATCGTTTGGATGGGATTATGGTGTTTCATGCTTTGACGCGGGAGAACGTCGAGAAGATTTTTGATAATTTATTGGAAGAGCTGAAGAAACGCTTGGCGACGAAGAAATTGGGCTTGAAATTGGATGAGAAAGTTAAAGAATATTTAGTTGAAGAGGGATATGATCCGAAGAATGGGGCGCGGCCGCTGAGGCGCAAGCTAGAGGATGAAGTAGAGTCGCTGATCGCGGAGGAGATTGTCGCAGGTAAGGTGCAGCCGGGGGATATTATGGAAATAGGGATGAAAAAGGGCAGTAAGGGTGAGCTGACTGTGAAGGTGGTGCATGAGTAGTGGGGCGGAAATGGAGGGGCAGGCCGTAAGGAAACAAAAAGGTGGGTTTTGGCAGCAGAATTGGTGGATAGTGACGGTCTTGGTGGTGGTGCTGTGTTGGATGAGCGACCAACCGATCATAGGCGACCTTTGGGAGGGGCTGAGCTATCGACCGGATGAGGCGGTACAGGAAATTGAAACGGCGTTAGAGCTGACCGGGACGGGGAGGAGGATTTTCAAGGCGACGCATCCGGTAGTTGAGGGCGGGACGGAGTTTAATACGCATTGCGGGGAGCATGATGACGATGTGAGCGTCTTGGGATGTTATAGCGATGGGCGGATTTATATTTATCGGATTACGGATGAACAGTTGGCGTTGGCAAATAAGGTGACAGCGGCGCATGAGCTGCTGCATGCGGCTTGGGAGCGCATGGGAGATGGTGAGAAGAATGAGGTGAAAGTCTGGTTGGAGGAAGCGCGCGAGCAGCAGGCAGATTGGTTCAAGGGAGAGCTCGAAACTTATGACGATACCGATAAAATGGAAGAAGTCTATACGCGAGCGGGAACGAAGTTGGCTGAGGTGCCGGAAGGGCTGGAGAAGCATTATGCGAAATATTTCAAGAATCGGGCGCGGATTGTCGAAATGTATAAGACTTATGAAGCACCATTTGAGGCGTTGCGGAGCGAAATTAGCACTTTGTATGATGAGATTGAGCGGGTGCGGGAGGAGATTGCGGCTGAGCGCGAGCAATATTCGCACGATCTGGATGAGATTAATGCGCGGATTGATGAGTTTAATGCTTGTGCGAACACCGTGAATTGCTTCACGACGGCAGAATTTAACGCACAGCGTACTAAGTTGGTAGATGAGCGAGCGGCGTTGGAGCTGCGGCGGATGAAGCTGAACGAGAAGATTGACGCAAATAACGCGCGAATTGATGAATATCGGTCGCGGCAAGATGCCTTGGGCGGGCTGTATGATTTGATGGATTCAAATATTGAGCGGGTGGAAAGCGAACAAGAAATATAAGAAAGGAAGACAATGAAAGATTATTTAGTACCAACAGTAGTGGAGGAGACGAATCGGGGGGAGCGAGCGTATGATATTTATTCGAGGTTGCTCAAGGAGAGAGTAGTGTTCCTGGGCGATCAAGTGGCGCCAGAGACGGCGAATTTGGTGGTGGCGCAGCTGCTGTTTTTGGCGAATGAGGATCCAAAGCGGGATATCAAATTATATATTAACTCGCCAGGGGGATCGGTTTATGATGGTTTGGCAATTATTGATACGATGGATTATATTGAGCCGGATGTGCAAACGATTGGGATTGGGCTGCAGGCGTCGATGGGAGCAATGCTCCTGGCGTGTGGAGCTAAGGGGAAGCGGTATCTTTTGCCGAATGCACGTGTCATGATCCACCAGCCGAGCTCGGGGACAGAGGGGAAGATTACTGACCAAGAAATTGCGCTAAAAGAGGGAATTTTCTTGAAAAAGCGCTTGGCGGAGATTTTTGCGGAGCGGACCGGAAAGAGCGTGAAGCAGGTCGAGAAAGATATGGATCGAGATAATTGGATGAGTGCTGCGGAAGCGCAAGAGTATGGGATTGTGGACGAGGTGTTGTAGGAGGTAGTGATGAAAGTTTTGTGGACGGACGGTAGCGCGAGCCCAAATCCGGGGCCGGGGGGATTTGCAGTGATTGAGAACAGTAAGCCGGTGGTACTAGGGAAAGAGGCGAAATCGACCAATATTCGGATGGAGGGGCTAGCGATGATTGCGGCGATAAAATATGCTGGTGGCGAGCCGTGTGAGATTCATAGCGATTCGGAGTTTTGGATTAACGTCGTGACGAAATGGGCGGCGAGTTGGGCGCGAAGCGGTTGGAAGAAAAAGACAGGTGAAATTAAGAATTTGGATATCGTACAGGAGCTCTATCAGCTGTATTTAGATAATCCAGTGGAGCTGGTATGGGTGCGAGGGCATGTCGGGACGGCGGAGAATGAACTCGCGGATGAATGGGCAAATAAGGCGAGGCAGGGAGCGAGAATTTAGCGATGGCGCGCTGAGCGCTGTTGGTCTTGGCTAGTGTTGTTACCTTAGAGACTTAACGACGCTTGCGACGCGCGGCGGGAGTGGCATGCTTCGCCGGGAGGTTAACGCTAGCGGCGTGAGCTGGGATGAGGCTGTAGCTGGCGATTAAAATTGACATAAAAAACCCGAGAACGATTCGACGTCGCATTGTGATAACTCCTTATTTGAACCGATTGTAACAAAGGCAAAATTAAAAGGCAAGCAAGAGCGGGATAGGTGGGAGCTTGTGCTTGCGAAAGGTGAGAAAAACCTGTATAATAGGGGCATATGAAAAAGCTGATTGTGAAAAGCCAGCTGACAGATCGGGCGAAATTTGACCGGAAATTGGCAAATATCGGGATGGTTTTGTCGGCGCCGATTTGGCAGCATGAACGGGTGTATGTGGCGCATGATTATCGCCCGCGGATGAATTATCCGCGACTGATGCTGCGGACTGAGGTACTGGCGACGGATCAGCCGGCGCGGTACGGACTGAGGCTGAAGCGGCATATCGAGGATAGTGGGGTGGACTATGTGAATTCGACGCTGGTGGCGGATTATACCGAGGCGACGATGATGGTGCATCAGCTGGGGTATCATAAGCTGACAGAGGTGAGCCGGCAGCGTCAGGAACTGATCTTAGATGAGCGGACGGTGATTTATCTTGATACTTTAGAGGGGGTGCCGCAGCCGTTTCTGAAGATTGAGGCGGAATTGACTGATGAAATGTCGGTCGAGGCGGTGCGCAAAGAGCTGTTTACGACGCTGGAACTACTGGGACTAGAGACGTTTTTGATGCAGACTTATGCGGAACTGATGACGGAGCAGATGCAGCCGTATTATTTGCCGAGGTAGGGGACGGTTCTGGCTATTGACAAATTAAGTAATGTGTGCTACAATCAGAAAGTAAGCTCGTGAAATTTTAGCACGAGGGTTGTTTAGCATGTTCTCCATAGATTGATGGGAGGTGGTTTTATGGAGAAGAATTATAATTGTTTGTTTGAGGTACACTATCAGAGTCTGATACAGAGGATCAAGATTGAATTGCGACGAGCAGCTCGTGCTATCCCTGTGTTCAGGGATAGCAAAAACGGGTGTATTCGTATTACGATCGTTCCTCTGTCGACTTTGGCGGACTCTTGGCTGGGTGGCGGTCTGAGTGATTTCGGTGAATTTCCCGAAGTGAACATCCATGATGTTTGCGAGCAAGAGTTTGTTTATCCGATATTTCCGGGCGGTAGCCATACGATTCAGTGGCAGGATCCGAAAGATGGGCATATTGAGCCGGTGAATTGTTATGGGTATTCGGCCTTGAAGACGGCGTGGGCGTCAAAGGTCCGGGGGTGGCAGAACACTGATCGACCACTTGAACCGGGTCCGGCTTCGGGTTACTATGTCGAAGAGAACGGTTGGTCAACTCATGAAGGCTCTGTCTGGACGACAGTTACATTGGATGGCGTGGAATTTTTGAGGCTGTATGTTTGTACGTCGGGCGCGAAAGCGGAAGAAGATCAGCAGTGTTCGTTGACCGGTATGCGCGCAGCGCAGGAGTTTTTCAGAGGAGCGGAAAAGCAGATTGAGGAGACTGGCTACTTTCAAAACGGTATACCGATTACGGTGAAGTTTGGCTTTTTGCCGGATTTTACGGAGGCAGAGAAGTAGCTCAATTGCGAACAGTTATGAAGATAGGAACCTGGGTTGAAGTATGGCCCAGGTTTTTGCTATCCTCGGGGTGGTTGCGTGGCTGGCGCCACTTCCACCCCTGCGGCGGATAAAAGAAAATATTCATATTTTCTTTTATCCTATCCTCGGGGTGGTTCGCCCTCGGGTTCGGAGAGGAGTTTTTTGGATTTGATCTCGTAGCGGCGGCCATTGACAGGGGAAACGAAGTAGTCTTCGCTGAGGAGATTGACGAACATGGTGAGATCTTTGTCGTCCATGATGATAATCGAGCCGTCATCGTCGGTCATGAGCTCGAGCTGCATTTCATCGGCGTAGTCGATGAGCTGGTCTTGGGACATTTCTTCGCTGATGTCGAGAGATTGGAGCTTCTTCACGAGAGGTTTCTTATCTTGGAGCAGAGTATTCAAGGTGAGGCCCTCGGCGAAAGAGAGTTTGTATTTGTCGGTGAGCTCTTTGGCCTTGGCGTCGGCGATGACCTGGGATTTGTAATCGTATTGGAAGAGATTTTCAAATTTCTTTTGGTTGAAGATTACGATCGTATCGTCGATAATGGCGACCTGGTTGTCATCGGGCATCTTGAGCGCGACTTCGGCGGAGAAAGGCTCGAAACCCTCGCCGTTGAGTTCCCAACTAGAGCCACCTTTGAGCGCGGAGCTGGCGGAAATGGCTTTGGCGATATAGAAAGTTTTGGTCTCTCCGTCGTCGCTGGGGTAAGTGAAGCGGGCGATGATGCCTTTGATCTTCTTAAATTCGTCGAGATGGTCGCTCATGGAGTCGATGTCGCGAGCTTCGTGTTCGATAAGATGGACGAGCGTCTCGGCGCGACCGACGTTGCTGAGGAGGGTGCGGTAGATGACTTTGTCTTCACCGTCGGATTTTTCGTATTCGCGGCATTCGAGACCTTTATCAGCTTCTTTGATGATGTAGCCGGCAGCCTCTTGCATGAAGAGGGCTTTGACGCTGGCGGTGAGCTGGTCGGAGTAGCGGACGCGGTAAGGAGTGTAATTTTTGTTGAAGAGGAAGAGCTCGACGGAGACATTGTTTTTTACTTCGTCGATTTCGTTAGCCCAGTGGAAGACATCAAAATTGCTGGTCGGCCGGGAGGGAGTAGCGGGAGTAGAAGCGGGAGTGCTACTCGTAGTCTCAGGGGAATGTTGGTTAAGCTGATCGTCTTGATTTTCCATAAAATTTACCTCACTTTTGGACTATTGTAACACAGATGGGTGAGAATGGGAAAAAGTAAGCTTACCATCTTGACTTTTTGGGATAAAGTGTGCTAGAGTAGTAGTATCCGAGAAAGGACTTCGGGTCTTTTCTGAGGGCATGGTGCTATTGTAACTAGATATAGCAGGTAACTTAAAAACTAATTGATCTCAAGTTTTGAGTGCTTTGCTATGTCAGGTTTTCAGAAAAATTCAATAGGAGGTATGAAAGATGGCACGAATTAAAGGAAAGGAATATCAGCCGTCAAAAAAGGAGAAGGCGAGGAGCAAGATGAGGATTGTCATAATGATTCTCATCTTGGCAAGCGTGATTAACGGTTGCCGAATGCTGATTAATGCGATTGCTGGGCCCATAGCGGCGCCGAGCCTGATCGAGCAGTATGGCGGTGAGGAGAAGATGCAGCAATTGTCACAGGCGGAACTACAGGCGCCCTATTTCGTTTATATTAACAGCAAGATGGACAAGGCGAAGACGCCGGTCGGTAAGATTTTCGGATTTATTGACAATGTGGCGTGTATAATGTTGCTCTGGAAGACTGCACAGTGGCATTGGGGCGTGAAACCGACGGTCGGGTTTACCTTGGCATTCTTCTGGGAAGTTGTCTTCTTGGTGATCTGTCTGCCGCTGTTTTTCCGTTGGAAGAAGGTTGCGGAGGCGAAGCCAGAGGACGAGAAACCGATGGTTGACTTGCAGAAGGAGATGAATCAGAAAGCAAAGGCTAAGGAAGAGGAAGCAAGGGAGAAAGAGGCGGAGGCCAAAAAGCGTGAGAATGACCCGAATTTCTGGTCGGAAGAGCGCTGGCGACAGGAACAGGAGAGGATTGCGAATCATCATCGGGCGCAGAAATGGAGAAATCAGGCAAAACGAAGTTGAGGTGAATTAGTGAAAGGATAGGGAGCTGGAGACGGCTCCTTTTTCATGCGATAGTGGGGGTGGGCAGGTTTTCCACAAAGTCAATGGCCCCTGTTCACCTCAGGAGGTTTTACACATTGTGGAAAAGTCGAAGGGGGAAGCAACAGAGGAGGGCGGAGAAAATGAAAGATTTTTGAAAATAACGCTTGCGTTTTTTCCGAGAATCGGGTAAACTGAAATCAGTGGACGAACACCCACACAAACATGTCAAAATGAAATGCGGGGAAGCACCACAAACAAACATATAAAAATAGCAAATTTATAGTAAATTAACAACGTTTGAGATCGGCCAACTAGGAGTTTTTGCGCGCGTTTAGGATACGCGTCATAGAAACCACTAGTACCTCCTAACAAACACCTCCCAATTAACTCTAGGATTTTTATCTACAGATGAGAATCCACAACCCACTTTTACACTATAAGTCTCTCAACGGCTGCAAGTATGTCTAGTTTCGACTAGGCGGTTTGCGGTAGATTAAGTGTAAGCAATAAACAAAAATTTTTAGCAAAGACAAAAACGCGGAAATTTCTAGTTGAACGGTCTCAAACAAAGAGTGTATAATATACACATGAAGGAACTTCATCGACCAGTGTTATTGTCAGAGGTGCTCGAGGTCTTAGGGCCGCGCCGAGGTGAGTCATATATGGATCTCACGGCGGGGTATGCGGGACATGCGAGCGAGATTTTGGATGTAACACAGAACTATAAGGATAGTGTCCTAGTAGATAGGGATGAAAATGCGATTCAGGTGCTGAGGGCGCGGTATGAAGACCGACCCCTGAGGATTGTGAAGGCAGATTTTTATAGTGCGGTGCTACAGGAAATTGAGTGTGGAAACGCTTTTGATATGATATTGATGGATTTTGGAGTTTCTTCTCCGCAGCTAGATAAGAGTGAACGCGGGTTCTCTTTTAGCAAGGATGGTCCGCTAGATATGCGAATGGACCAGGAACAAGAGTTGGATGCCGAGAGAATAGTAAATAAGTGGAGTGAGCGAGACTTGGTAGGCATCTTGGAGGAATATGGAGAAGAGAAACCGGGATTTGCGAAATTGATTGCGCGAGCGATTGTGCATGGGCGACCGTGGAAATCGACTTTGGAGCTAGGCGAGGCGCTGAAGAAATATGGACGAGGAGGAAAAGTCCATCCGGCGACGCGAACGTTTCAGGCGATTCGGATTGCTGTAAACGATGAGCTCGGGCAGATTGAGAAAGTGTTGCCGTTGTTGCCGCAGGTGTTGAAGCCTGGAGGGCGGGTAGCGATGATTACTTTCCATAGTCTAGAAGACCGATTGGTGAAAGAATGGATGCGTGAGGAAACCGGAAAGGGGATGGAAAGCCGGATTCGGATTTTGACGAAAAAGCCAATAACTGCGGAAAATGAGGAGTTGTTTATCAACCCCAGAGCGAGGAGTGCGAAGCTGCGCGCGGCAATTAAACGGTAGAGTGTGGAGACTAAACTGAGATTGCGGCGAACGGCTAGCGAGGTAGAGTGCGCTAGAGTGCGAATCGAGACTGGGATTTGGTAATGGCAGCCGAGTCAGGAAACATTGGGCGCTAGGAATAGGGTCGGATGGTTCATGGGCTGGGTCAAGAAATAAAAACAAAATATAAAAAGGAGGCAAATATGCCACGTCAAATTATCGTAACTAGCAATCGTTCACGGGCACAGAAAGTCCAAGTCCATTTTCGCTAGGTAATCCTAATCCGTCTATCCGTGCTTTGCGGAGCGGCGGGTGAACCATCCGAAGTTGTAATCTTCGATTATACAACTTCTCGTGGTTCAGCCCGGTTGATGCTCCGAAAGCGCTGGATAGGCAGCTTGTACTACCTGACGAGTACACTAGCGAAACACTGTAATTGGGGAGATATGGGCGGAAGCCCACCACGGTTGAAGAGTTGAGTGTGAAGTGTTAGACTACATGACCTTCCCAGTACGTGCGGCGCGATAGTTATAGCTCTGTCGCGTTCACGCGCTGGTCTAAGATTAACTTGAAGTAGCCTTTGATTTTGTTTACTAATTAAAAATAAAAACAGCGAGGAAAATAGATCATAATGAGACCACAAACATATACGACGAGGCGCGGGATGACGGCGAGCGCATGGTCGCGGAATCACAATACGGTACGCCATACGCCGAAGACTTTGGGATCGATTTCAAATGCGATGATTGTGGGAATGTTGGTATTGATTGTGGGGTTGATTTATGTGGCGCAGGGGACGCAGGCGACGAATTATGATTATGAATTGTCGCAACTCGAGGATGAGATTTCGGAGCTAGAGGCGAAAAAAGAGGACCTTGCGGTCGAGAAAGCCCGCTTGACTTCGGTAGCAGCTTCGGAAAACAGTACCGTGGCGGCGACGATGGACGAAGCGGCGGTAAACGGATATGCAGATTAACTACAGATAGCACCCTTCCCAGGGGTTATCTTTAGTTTAGCATAAGCGTCGATTTTTGTCAAGATATGATACAATATAAGCATGACTAGAAACAAAATACTGCGTCTCGGAGTAATTGCGGTGATGGCCGTGATTGTGGCGCGGCTGTTTTGTATTCAGATTATTGACCACGAGGCGTGGGCAGAGAAAGCGGCAGCGCAGCAGACGAAGCAGAATGTATTGCTAGCGAAGCGAGGGGAGATTTATATGCTAGACGGCAACGCGCCGGTCGCGGTGGCGATGAATGCAACGGTCTATACGGTGATTGTTGATCCGATGCTGGCGGAACAGAGCGAGGTGGAGGAGAAGATCGGGTCGCTACTGAGCGATAAGCAGACGGCACAGTGGCAGGAGGTGTTTGCGGATAAGAAGTTGCGGTATTATGTGGTGGCGAAAAACGTCGAGCGCAAAGTCGCAGAGAAAGTCGCGGAGGCGGATTTGGTTGGGGTGTGGCTGCAGGCGAATACGAAGCGGATTTATCCGGAGGGAGACCTTGGGGCGACGTTGCTTGGCTTCGTCAATGCGGAGGGGGTGGGGCAGTATGGCGTCGAGGGGGCTTTGAATGATGAGTTGGCAGGGAAGAATGGGCTGCTGAGGACGGTGAAAGACATTAATAACGTCGCACTGTCGATTGGGAAAGATAATGTGCGGACGCCAGCGGAAGACGGGGAGAATATTGTCTTGACGATTGACCGGAATTTACAGTATAAGGTCGAGAAGATTTTGGAGCAGAAGACCGGGGAAATTGGATTTCGGAATATTAGTGCGTTGGTGATGGATCCGCGGAACGGGAAAGTCCTCGCGATGGCGAATACGCCGGGGTATGATCCGGCGAATTTTGGGGCAGTAGAGAGTGCGGAGGATTATATTAATCACGTCGTGGAAGACCCATATGAGCCGGCGAGTGTGTGTAAGGTGTTTGCTTTCGCGACGGGACTGGAGTATGGGGTCATGACGCCGGACAAGACTTATCAGAATGAGAATGTGACGTATGTGGATGGGCTGCCGATTAAGAATGCGGTGCAGTATACGAATTTGATTGGGACGACGACAATGCAGACGGCGCTGGATTGGTCGATGAATACTGGATCGACGCAGGTCTTGAGGTGGCTGTCAGGGAGCGAGACAGACATTACGGCGCAGGGGCGAGAGCGCCTGTATGGGTATTATTATGATCGGTTTGGGCTGGGGAAAGAGACGGGGGTGGAGCTGATTGAGGCGATTGGTACGGTACAAGAGCCACATGCGGAAATCTATGGGCTGGATGCGACTTATGCGAATATGACTTTTGGTCAGAATATGCAGGTGACGATGCTGCAGGTCGCGGCGGGCCTCGCGTCGATTATTAACGGGGGCGAGTATTATGCGCCGACGGTGGTGGCAGGGAAGATAGAGAATGGGGAATTTGTCGAGAAAGAGGCGGTGGCGCCGGTGAGACGGACGGTTTCGGCGGAAACCAGTGCGACGATGCGAGAAATGATGTATAATACACGTAAGACATGGCGCGAAAATGGCACGGACCCAGCAGGATATTATATCGGCGGGAAGACCGGTACAGCGCAGGCGATTAAAAACGGGGGGTATTCGTTTGACGAAACGATTGCGACCTATGTCGGGTTTGGCGGTACGGAGGGAGGCGATCCGGAGTATCTTATTATGGTAAGAGTCTGGGAAAATGACAAGAAGGCGGCAGGAGATGTGCATGCTCTACCAGTGTTTAATGCGTTGAAGACGCAAGTGCAGGATTATTTAAAGGTAAAGCCAGGGGTAAAGGAATAATATGGCGGATACAGTTAGTAACGAGACGTTTTACGGATTAATTTTAGCTTTGTCGGCATTTTTCTTGGCGACTTTTTTGACACCGGTGTATACGTATTTTGCTTATAAATATAAGTTTTGGAAGAAGCAGAAGAAAGAAACGCTGACGGGAGAAGCTTTGCCGGTAATGACGAAACTGCACGCGAAGAAGTTTGCGCGGCATTTCCCGACGATGGCCGGGGTGATTGGGGTGGTGACGGTGTTTGCGGTGACTTGGATTTGTAATTTGAATCGGGAACAGACTTGGCTGCCACTGGTGGGGTTTGTCGGCGGGAGTTTTGTGGGGTTGATTGACGATTTGATTAATGTTTTTGGAAGCGGAAGAGGTGCGGCCGGGCTGAGGGCGCCAGTGAAGTTTGCGATGATTACGATTGTCGGGGCGACGCTGGGGTGGTGGTTTGCGGTGAGGCTGGGCTGGACGAGTATTGAGGTGCCGTTTGTGGGGGCGGTGGAGATTGGTACGGTGGGGATGATCGCGATTTTTACCTTTGCAGTCGTGGCGACGTCGAATGCCGTGAATATTTCGGATGGATTGGATGGCTTGGCGGGGGGGCTGGCATTGCTGGCGTATGGGGCGTATGGGGTGATTGCGCTGTTTCAGGGGCAATGGATGCTGACGGGATTCTGTCTGACGGTGGTAGGGTGGCTGCTGTCTTATATTTGGTTTAATGTGCCGCCGGCGAGATTTATGATGGGGGATGTCGGGAGCTTTGCTCTAGGGGCGGGGCTTGGAGTGGTGGCGATGATGACGAACGCGTTTTTCCTCTTGCCGGTGATCGGGATTTTATTCGTAGTAGAGGCGGGATCGAGCTTGATTCAGATATTTTGGAAGAAAGTTTTTCATAAGAAACTGCTGATTTCGGCGCCAATCCATCATCATTTGGAGGCAAAAGGCTGGGGTGAGGCGAAAATCGTGATGCGGTTTTGGGTAATAGCGGGGGTGTTCGCAATTATTGGCGTCTTTCTAGCGACGCAAGGAGGAATTGTATGAGTGGGGACAATATGGTCAAAAATTTATTAAAAGCCGCGGTGGGGATATTGTTTGCGATTTTTCTGGTGATGTCTTTGGCGACATTTATTATGGAGAATAGTTGGTTGTAGTTTGGGTAGGGAAGATGCGAAAACACAAGAGTGATAGAATTATCGGCGCGTTGACAGTGATATTATTAGGGGTGGGGTTGATTGTAATTTATGCGATTGGGCCGATGCGGGCGAATGTGATGAATGCGACGTACGGCACGGATTATAGTGAAAATTATTTCTTTCTCAGACAGCTGATGAACGTAGTTTTGGCGCTGGGGGTGTTTGTGGCGGCATTTAAGTTGCCATATGAATGGATTAGGAAATGGGGGAAAGCGGTATTGATAGTCGGGCTGCTTGCGTGTGCAGGGTTGATGATATTGTCGTGGATACATAGTCCGCTGGCGAGTTGTGAGCTGGGGGCGTGCCGCTGGATTAAAGTCGGGTCAGGGATGAGTATACAACCGGCGGAAATTGTGAAGTTTGGATTAGTATTATATCTCGCAGAGTTGATGGCGACGCGCAAGAAAGAGGGGAAGTTGACGAGCTGGTCGGATTTTTGGCTGCCGTTTGTGATTGTATGTGGCTTGTCGTTGGGGTTTGTAGTAGTTGTGCAGAAAGATTTGGGTACAGGAGTGAGCATTATGGCGATTATTGTGGCAATGCTGTTTATGAGTGGGATGCCGATGCGGTACTTCGGGATGGCTTTGGGTGTCATCCTGATAGGGGGAGTGTTAGCGATTGTGAGTTCACCGCACCGGGTAGAGCGGTTGTTGACTTTTAACGACGCAGATTCGAGTGATTCTTATCATATTGAGAATGCGATGATTGCAATCGGTACGGGTGGGTTTTTTGGCGTAGGGATTGGTAATAGTGTACAGGCGACCGGGTATTTGCCGGAGTCGATTAACGACTCGGTGTTTGCGGTCATGGGAGAGACATTTGGGTTTGTTGGGCTGGTCGTCGTAGTGATGTGTTTCGCGGTACTATTACTGAGGCTACTGAGGACAGCAGGATATTTACATGATTTACAAGAATCGCTAGTGGTAATAGGGATTTTTGCGTGGGCGACGGCGCATGTGGTGGTGAATATTGCTTCGATGACGGGATTGTTGCCGTTGACGGGAATTACGCTGCCATTGCTGAGCTATGGAGGTACGAGTATGCTTTTCATGGCGGCGGCGTTGGGGTTGGCACTGCAGCTTTCGTGTTATACTAGTAGGGAGCCAAGGAAAGAAGAGAAAGTAGAAGTACAGAGAGCGGATATGAACGTACAGCGGCGGCAACGGCCGGTAGTGAGGAGGGAAAGATGAAAGTTTTGGTCGTAGGGGGTGGATCAGGTGGACATATTACGCCGGCAGTGGCGGTAGTGAGGGAATTATTGGATTTGAAGCCGCGGGCGCGCGTTGAATTCTGGACGGACCGGAAGTATTATAAAAATGTTGTAAAAATTACAACAGAGATTGGGGTGAGTTGGGGGGAAGAAGCGGGTAAACGGCGGGGGAGGACGCCTTATATTAGGGTGAGGAAGATTTGCGCAGGGAAGTTTCATCGGTATGCGGGTTGGAAGATGAAAGATTATATCAAAGAGTGGCGTATAGTCTTGAAAGATTTAGTTTGGGGGAATATTGTGGGATTTGTTGGCTTTGTTGGTGGGCTAGGACAGAGTTTGGCGAGATTGTTGTGGCCGACGAAGAGGCCAGATGTGATTTTTCTCAAGGGGGGATTTGTGGGGCTACCGGTGGGCTTAGTAGCGAGGATTTTAGGGATTCCGTATGTTGTACACGAGTCGGACATGGTGCCAGGTTTGGCGAATCGTCTGCTGATGAAGCGAGCGGCGGTAGTAGCGACAGGCTGGGGCGGGATGTATGACGCGAAAAACGCGGTATGCGTAGGGATACCAGTGGCGCCAGAATTTAGGGCAGTGAGTGAAATGAAGCAGAAGGTCTTAAAAAAGACTTTTGGGTTTGACTCGGAGGAGCCGCTGGTCGTGGTGACGGGGGGGAGCCAGGGGTCGCTAAATATCGATGAGGCGATGAAAGTAATCTTGCCGGAGATGCTGAAGTTTACTAGCGTAGGTTTAGTAGCGGGGCGGAAGCATTATGAGATGATGGTGGAGCTGAAAAAGTATGAGGAGTGGGATAAGGCAAAGTTGAAGTCAAATTTTCGGATGTGGGAGTTTAATTCGGCGATGTATGAGTTGATGGGGGCGGCGGATGTGGTCGTGAGCCGCGCGGGAGCGACGACGATTGCGGAACTAGCGGCGTTGAAGAAAGCAGTGGTTTTAGTACCGTTTGAGCAACTGCCGGGCGGACATCAGGTAAAAAATGCGGAGAGGCTGGAAGAGCGGCATGCAGTTTTGATGGTAAAAGATGCAGAGATGCAAGAGAAGCCGGAAGTGTTGTTAGAAGCGGTGCGGCACTTAGTGCGGGCGCCAAAAGAGCGTAGTATAATGGCGGAGAAGCTACAGTCGGAGGCGAGGCCAGATGCGGCGCGTAAGCTAGCAGAGGTGATAATAGGGGTGGGGAACGAAAAATAAGAGGGAATTAGAGAATGCGTGGGCGGAATAAAGCAGAACAGGGGATGAAGCGCGGGCGGACGATCGTGGCTGAGCGGGAACGGGCAGAATCGGAATCCGAGAGGATGCAGGCACGAAAACAAGCGCATCGCAAGAAAAAAGTCTCAGTATTGATGGGGGTGCTACTACTGGTAGTGATTGGGTTATCGGCGTATCTAGGGTTTCGAGAGTTGGAAAATCAGCGCGAGGAGACTCTGGAACAAGCAACGGCGGCAAAAACGGAGATTACGGTACCGGTAGTAGATGAGGAACAGAGAGGAAATGTTTCAGAGCGAGTGCGAATGTATATTGCGGAGCTGGAACGCGAATTTGCGCGCAAAGGTTATAGTGTCGAGCGAGTTACCTTGCCGACCGGCATGATTCGGGCGGTGTATGTGGATTTGGAGGGGAAAGATATGTTTTTTAAGATGGATATTGATCGTAGTGTAGAGGCAGCAGTCGAGGATGTGGAGAGGATGTTGCGATATTTGGAGGAGCGAGATATACATCCGGCGGAATATGTCGATGTGCGGCTTGAGGGTAAGGCATATTATAAGTAGGGGGGCTGTTTTAGCGGGTTTAGGGTGGTGATTTTGGTGGTGTAGTTCTCTTCTGTGTTCGGGGTTTGTTCAGGTGTGAAAAGTTGGATGAGAACGTAAATATGGTTGAAGTTGATAGAGAGTCTGATCACCTCGTTGGAAAGGTAGAAAAGTGAGAAAAAGGGGGAATTTGGCAAAAAATTACAAAAAAGCCAAAAATCGGCCTTAATAGGGGTAGCTAGGGTGGAGGCTGGCTGAGAGTTGGTATAACAGAGGTAGCGGTCTCTTGAGTGTCGTAAAACATACATTGTGCGACATTAAGAATATTGATAAAATGTGAGTATTCATGCGTCTTCCCCACGAAAATATTTATGATAAAATTAAGAAAATGAGGTTCTGGAAATATTTGAAGATTGTAATTCTCCGCGGATTGTCGATTCTCCGTCGAGCCATATATAATTCAAAGCCGATAAGGGCTAACTTGAGTTTTTCTTTGAAGATTGAGGCTCGGATTAACATGAAGACCGAACGAACTAATAAAGGGGAATTAGAGGGTGGCAAGATTCGACGAGGTGAACACCTATCGAAAACTGATCCTAATTCCCTGTCTGGCTAGGCTAGATGATTTCGGCGAGTTTTTGTTGGAGTTGGAACTTAATCCATTCGGTCAGCGCGGTGCAGCTGCTGTCGGTAGCGCAATCATGGATAGCGGCGTGGTAGATTTGTTTCTTTTCGGCATTGTGGCGCGGAAAGCCGGCTATAATAGGTATATAGCCAAGAGCGACTGATAACTGGTCGGTAACGACGCGGGCGATACGGCCGTTGCCATCAAAGAAAGGATGGATGCGGATGAAAGAATAGTGGAAGCGGGCGAGGAAACGACAAGCTTCATCGAGGTTAGTGGTGCAGACATAGGGAACGCTATTACAGAGATCGCGAGCGAGACCATATAGTTCATTATAGACCTCGGCGCCACCGCGGGGAATGTGATGCAGCTCTTCGTCCCCTGGTGCGCCGAAACGGACGTCGTGTCCCCGAGTGCGTAATTCCCCGCTACGACGATAAACTTGGTGAAAAAGCTTAGTATGCATGCGTTGCCAGTCGGTAATCCAATCACTTTCGCAGCGACCAGCAAGGCGAGTACGGATTTCGACAGGATGTTCGAGTTCTTTGGCGAAATCGAGGATGATGGTATTGAGGCCTTGTTCTTCGGCGGCGCGCACTAGGGGGTGAATAGAACTGATTGAATAACGACGACCGCTACGGTATTCAGGAGTCTTGCGATACTTGCGCCAGAGGGATTTCGCGACGTCTTCTTCGGCGATTTCACTGCGCTCTTCGGTATAATGAGGTGGCTTGGCCGTTTGTGGCGAATTGGACGAATTAGTGGTCATTTGTCCTTCTTTTTGGGCCAGCCTGGCAGCTTAATAGTAAAACGGCGTAGTTTGATACTGTCGCTATCGTTGGGCGCCTTATCGGGTGTAGCTTGGTCGGGGTATTCGAGGTCGGTACTTTCTTTTACAATATCGGCTAGCATGCCGCGTAGTAAAGTAGCCTGGAGAGCACCAATATCGTTTGGGGTGGTCTTGATGTGAATTTTGAGGCGGAGCTGGGGATTCGGGAAGGGATTTTTGAGGTCGGCCGAAGTGAGTTGGTATCGTTCCCCGTTGAGATGGGCTAGCCAGCTGGGGTCTTCTTGGCTAGCGTGAACGAGCTCGGGAGCGCGATAGTTGGCTAATAGTTTGAGGATTTTTTGGACATGAGGGGTGATTTTCGGGTCGAGATCTGGGGATTTTTCTGTAGCTTTGAGAGTATAGGTTTTATTGTCGTAGAGCAGATTGACAGGGGAATCTTGGGCTAGGATGTCGGGATGAGCATCTAGGAGGCCGCTAAGACCCTCAGGAGCGGGGCCGAGCGGGAGGCGAATATAACTGATAT
Source organism: uncultured Candidatus Saccharibacteria bacterium (assembly GCA_964523355.1). Taxonomy (GTDB): domain Bacteria; phylum Patescibacteriota; class Saccharimonadia; order Saccharimonadales; family Saccharimonadaceae; genus Nanosyncoccus. The sequence continues at coordinate 21,803 of CAZFZV010000008.1, forward strand.
CCTGAAGCGTCATGAGCTTTTTATGAACGAGTTCTTTGTGTACAAAATAGAGAGTCTTAGCTAGGCGAATACGCGTAAGCGGCGTCTCGCTAAGACTGAGTACGAGAATAGTGAGCTGTTCGAGATTCATTTATTATTGCGGAATTTTTTATGGCGTTTGTTTCGAGGTTGGGAATTTGGATGAGGGTGATTCGAATTCGGATGCGTACTAGACGAATTCGGATTGTTATGCTCGATTTTGAAATCGTTCGTTCCCTGTTTTTCGCTCGGCGCCGGGGCTTCTGGAGCTGGGCTAGCCATCTTTTCAGCGGCAAGAGCACCAAGATCCTTTAGGCTTAGTCTATCTTTCCCCTCGGCGGCATTGGGTGAGAGTTTGAGTTTACGGAAATCGCTTTGGGGGCTCGGAGTGTATTGGAATTGGGGTTTGTTCGGTTTTTGTTCTATGGTGGTATTACTTTCGGAACCTGCAGCACGACCGGAGTCGGATAGCTCTTTCTTGTATTTCTCGGATTGCTCAATAGTGGCGCGGATTTCGGCTTCGACATCTTCGCGGTGGCGAGCATAGAGGCGACGCGAGCTCTCGACGATCCTATCGAAATTGTCTTGAGGCGTGGTCGGTAAGGAGAGGGTGGTCGCAGAGAAAGCTGGAGCTTTCTCGCCATTAATAATCATAGAGATGACAAAGTGGCGGTTGTTCATCTGGATAAGATCGGATTGGTCGAAAATTGGCTCAAACTGTTTAGCGAGGATTGGGGCGTCATCGGCAGACACGCGGAAAGAAATGGTTGTGCCGACGTTGCCAAAAACAGCATCGCGGACGGATTCGGTCATTTGGGAAATGTATTGGTTGGCGACGGTGAGGTTAAGACCGTATTTGCGCGCCTCGGAAAGAATGACGGCGAAACTGTCGGTGGCAAAGTTTTGGAACTCATCGACGTAAAGATAGAATGGGCGGCGATCGGCGACATCTGGAATATCGCTACGCGACATGGCGGCAAGTTGGACTTTCGTTACTAGGAAAGCACCGAGAATGCTGGCGTTGTCTTCGCCAATTAGGCCTTTGGAGAGGTTTACGACGAGGATTTTACCCTCATCCATGATTCTACGGACATTGAAACTGGATTTGGGCTGACCGATAATGTTGCGAATGATTGGGTTCGCCGTAAACGCACCGACTTTATTGAGGACTGGCGCGATACTCTCGTTGACTTGCTTTTCGTTCCATTGGCCGAACTCGTGTTTCCAGAATTGGAGTACCGTGACATCGCGACAATAATCGAGAGTTTCTTTGCGGAAATCTTTATCTGTGAGGATGCGAGAAATGTCTAGTAGTGTCGTCTCGGGTCGGTCTAGTAGCGCAAGCAATGTGTATCGGAGAATATGTTCAAGACGTGGTCCCCATGAGTCGCCAAACATGCGCTTCAGCACGCCGATAACTTCGGAACAGACATTTGGCTTGCGGGCGGGGTCGTCGAGTTCGAGCGGGTTAAAGGCAACTGGATACGCGGTATCGGCAGGATTGAAGTAGACTACGTCTTGGATACGATGCTCGGGGACGAAGCGCAAATTATTAATGGCGAAATCGCCGTGCGGGTCGATAATACAATAACCTTGATTGTAGAAGACGTCGCTGAGCGCAAAAAGTTCGAGCATACCGCTTTTACCGGCGCCGGTTTGACCGATAATATAAACATGGCGAGAACGATCACGTCTAAGCATGCCGAATTGATGGTTAATGCCACGGAAATTCGTGAGGCCGAAAGCAGAGATATTCTCGTCGTGCGCTGGATCGCCAGTCACGAGCGGTAATTTAGCAGGAGGTTCGGCGGTTTTAGAGCTCGCCCAGACGATATTTGGGGTCTCGACGCTGGTATGGGGGAGATGGTAGACGCTGGCTAATTCGGAGATATTAAGAATGAAACCGCGTTCGTTAAACTGACGCATTTTGTAGGCGTCAAGATCTTCCATCTTAAAGCTGCCGCCGGTGAGGTGGAAGCCGTTGAGATTAGTTGAGTTATATTGCTTAAACGTCCCGACGAGAGCCTGCATGTTGAGTTTGGCATTGGTCTGGTCGTGTCCGAGGTAAGTGAGGCGGATTTTGACTTCGTAGCCGAGCTTGGTAGCCTTTTCTTCGGCTTTAGCAATGCGAGTCTTATCACGTTCGGATAATTCGGCTTTTTCGCCAGTCGTGCCGCCGGTAGGAGGGGTAAACAGCGCGCTAAAGAGACCAAGAATCCAATGCCAATCAATGCCGCCATTACTATTCGTAAAGAATTTGCGGCCGCTTTTGACTTTTTGAATCCAACGGTCGGTAGTTTTCTTGTGCCAATCGTCTGGGATCGGGCGAGTGAGAATTTGGACCCAGAGCTCTTCGGAATTATCTGGATTGAGCTTGGCGAGCGTACCGGTGATGCCGGCGAGGGGGTCAACTTCGAAATTTTCAAAAGTTTTAATCGGGAGAGCTTCGTTCTCGGTCAAATCGAGTTCAGCGGTATAAACAACGGGATATTTTGAACGCTCGTCGACGTAATCGTCATCCATTTTGTAGATTTGGACCGTAGGATATTGGGCGTAAATTTGTCCCTCGACGAAACTCTGGAGGATTTTCGGCACCCAAACATAGAAACGAATCTGACCGCCAGTCGAGACGATTTCAAAGCTGAGATGCTCTTGGACGCCGTTTGAGTTTTGTAATTCGGCTTTGTCGCGCAAGATCCCGTGTAGGCTGGCGAAAAGCTGCTCGGCGGCGAGTTCCTTTTTGTCATTAGCGCGAGGAATTTCGAGCATCAAGAGTACAGAATCAACGTTGAGGACTTTGAGACGGTTGAGCTTTTTATAGTTACGATAGCTTAAGAAGCCCAAAATTAGGACTAGGGGAATCCAAACGATAGGCTGAATGATAAAACTTACGATACTGCCAAACATATACTATATATTATAGCACGAAACACTCGCCGTTGAGCTATTTGTTGTTGGTGGCGAGAGTGTAAGAATCTTTGTCAACTTTGTCGAAGAGTTGCTTGTTTTGGAGGTTTAGTAAGACCGTAGTCTCTTTGACTTTGCGGGCATGTAAGACGCGTTTGACGATTTCTTCGCGTGTGAGCGGCTCACCGGCTTCTTTGAGAATATCAGTAATAATATCGGCAACAGTTCCCTTGCGATAACCCCAAGAACTGAGGGCGTAAATCCCGCGGCCGATTAGGACGAAGCGTGAATCTTTGATCAATTCGTTGTGGATGGCCTGGATAGTGACGTTTTTGCGGCGGAAATCGGACTTTGAAATCGCTTCGGCGATATCGGAAAAATGCATCGGCTCTTTTTTCGCTTCGAGCACGACGAAAATCTTGTCCCGGATGTTGCGCGGGTTGACTGTTGGCCATTTCGCCAATCCCCAAAGTCCATTAAGCGAAGCGAGGAGCTTAGAAATAGACGCAATCGCTTTGATATGGTCTGGGTGTTCATAATCTAGCGAAGCGTCAAGCTCATCAATCGTCATGGGTTGCTTGTTTTTCTTAATAATCGAAACAATTTCGTCGACGCGATTATGGATGGTCTTCGTATCGCCGTATTCAGCAATTCCAATCGCAGCATAGTAGAGGTCGTTTTCGTCGATAGCGGTAAGATTTTTGGAAATTGAAGCGATGAAGGTGAGTTTGGCGCGCTCGGCAGAACTGGCTTTGTGACCATAAATACGGTCAGCGAGGCTAGTCGTGCGAGCGACGCGACCAAGCTCGGTCAGATTACGAATGATAAGCTTCTCGGCGGCGGCGAGATCTTCGATTTGGCCCTCTTCGGCACCAATGCGTAGGCGCACGAGAATAGCTTTCTCAAGCTGGCGGACGCGTTCGCGCGTAATATTGAGCAATTCACCGATTTGTTCTAGTGTCTCTTTTTGACCAGATAGACCAAAACGGCGCGAAATAATTTCGCGTTCGCGGTCTTGTTCGATAATATTAAGACTACCCTTAATGGCGTTTTCGATAGTGCTGGCGTGCTGATCCATCAGATTCCCTTCGTTCCCCCTCACCCTATGTAATAGTTGATATTAAATTAATTTACTTTATGATAGCATATTTTCGTGTTAGAGTCAACAGCTGAAATTCACTTCCGGTCAACTTTCTATGTTTTATTATAGCACAATTTTGTGGCTTTGGAGAAAGTTTTGGCACAAAGTTTTTATGCTTGCAAGTATATGGCATGAAAAAGGCCCCAACCGAAAATGATCGGAGCCTTGAGTAAAGAGGGTGCATAATTTGTCGATGGTTTTATCATGCTTTTTTGGTTTTTGTAGTTTTCTTCGTGGTACTCGTCTTCTTAGTAGTGGTTTTTGCGGTCTTAGTACTCTTGCGAGCGAATTTACCGCGGCCTTTGGGCTTTTCGTCGAGCATTTTCTTTGCTTCTTCGAGAGTGATTTTTTTCGGATCTTGGTCTTTTGGGATTTTGACATTATTGAAACGCCCTGGTCCTTTCACGTATGGCCCGTATGCGCCGACAATAATCATAATATCGCCCCAATCGGCAATAATAGAATCTAGTTTTTCTTGGTAGAGAGCTGCGGCTTCGGTAAAAGTAATTGTATAAGGATCGGCATTTTTGAGTTGAATGTTGTATTTGCCGGCTTTGAGATAAGGTCCGAATGGTCCGCTTGAGGCGATAATCTCGGCACCGTCTTTAGCCTTGCCGAGGGTGCGTGGAAGAGCGGGGAGCTCGAGCTGCTGTAGAGCGGCTTCGAGGGTGACGGTTTTTTCGGTCATGCCTTTAGGTAGAGGGGCAAAGCGGGGCTTCTCGCCGGTAGTCTTTTCATTATCGCCAAGCTGAATAAAGCCACCATTGCGACCAACTTTAGCGTAAATCGGACGACCAGTTTTCGGATCTTTGCCTAATTCCCGGGCGTTGTTATAACGTGCCGATTCGTCGGATTTGACGACTTCTTTTTGGAAAGGTCCGTAGAAATCGCGGAGCATTTTGACACGTTCGAGCTTTTTCTCGGCGATTTTGTCGAGATCCTCTTCGATATTGGCGGTAAATTTGTAATCGACGATGTTGTTAAAATTGTCAGTCAAGAATCCGGCCAGGAGCTCGCCGATCGGAGTCGGCAGGAGCTTGCCTTTAGTTGAGCCGGTTTTTTCGGTTGCAGTGCCCTTGGTAATTTTGCCTTTTTCGAGAGTGAGTTCAACCACTTCGCGTGGCTCGCCCTCAGAATCGCCTTTGACGACGTAGCCACGGTTCTGGATCGCTTGCATGATTGAGGCGTAAGTCGACGGACGGCCGATGCCGAGCTCCTCAAGCTTTTTAACGAGTGAACCTTCGGTATAGCGGGCAGGCGGTTTCGCGAAACTTTGGCGAGCGGTAATTTTTTCGGCCGTCATGGGGTCGCCGGCGGACATGGGGGGTAATTCGTCTTCTTTCGTGCGGCCAATCACCTTAAGAAAGCCGTCGAAAACAATGACTTCGCCTTTGGCCTCGAAAAGGTGCTGAGTTTCAGCATTGTTTTTGACTTTTACGACGGTCTTTTCGGTTTGCGCTTCGGCCATTTGGGTCGCAAGCGCACGGTTGCGGATGAGGCGGTAGAGTTTGCGCTCATAATCGTTTTTACCGGCGACTTCTTGCTCGATATGGGTCGGGCGAATAGCTTCGTGCGCTTCTTGGGCGCCGGCGGATTTGGTTTTAAAATTGCGTACTTTGAGATAGTTTTTGCCAAAATTCTCTTCAATGTAGCTGGCAGTCATAGCGATGGCTTGTTTCGAGAGATTAAGACTGTCAGTACGGTGGTAAGTAATCAAACCGGCCTGGTAGAGAGCTTGGGCGGCGGTCATAGTGGTGCGGGTGGAGAAACCGAGACGAGAGTTGGCCTCGATCTGCATGCTAGCGGTTGTGAAAGGCGGGGCGGGGCGACGCACGCCAGGGCTAGTGGTAATATCGGAGACTTCAAAGTCGGCGGTTTTGATTTTTTCCAGATAGTCCCCAGCGGTCTGCTCAGTATCAAAAGTATGGTCGAGGGTGGCGGTAATTTCGTCTTTATCTCGGGTGAGGAATTTACCGGTGACCTTGAACTTAGCAGAGCTGGCGAATTTTTCGATCTCTTGTTCCCTTTCGACAACGAGACGGAGCGCGGGCGATTGAACGCGCCCGGCGGAGATAGCGCCAGGGACTTTCTTGCGCACGACGCCAGAAAGATCATAACCTACCAGCATGTCGAGCGTCTGCCGCGCCTGTTGCGAGGCAACCATCGCCATGTCGACGGTGCGGGGATGCTGAATCGCAGCTTCGAGGGCGGGTTTGGTGATTTCGTGAAATGTAATCCGCTTAGTATCTTTAGGTAATTTTAAGACTTCCATCAGATGCCAAGAAATCGCCTCACCTTCGCGGTCTTCATCGGTCGCTAGCCAGACGGTGTCGGCGGCTTTGGCGGATTTTTTGAGCTCGGAGATGATTTTTTTATGATCGGGGTCGACTTCGTAAGTAACATCAAATGTATCCTTGTCGACATGAGTATCTTTGCGAATATGGCCGACCGAGGCAAGAACATGAAAATCTTTACCGAGGTATTTCTCGATAGTATGGGCCTTGGCGGGAGACTCGACGATGACTAAGTTTTTGGACATATATTATATAGTATAACATGCGCGTCAAGGTTCTCGAAAAATGACACCAAAAAGCCCCAGAGGTCTAGGTAAGGGTGGGCATCACCTAATTTTCTGGGGCTTTTTGGCCCTATAACGCATCGCTTTTCGACCCCGGTTACCCGGGAGCGCGACCCACCTCACACAAACACGGGGCCCGCCGGTTATAGGGATTGCTATGCCTTCGAAACAGTCCTAAAAGTGGAGGTAATACTTACAGTTGACAACCTTAGAAGAAATTGTCAACCCTAGGGGTTTCAAAAGCACGCAACTTCTGCTAGTCTAGGAGCAAGCTCCGATCGGCTAGCGGAAATTATAATTTATTTAGGTACAGTTGGAGTCGTTCACTCTAACTGATAAGCATTATAGCACACGGAGTAATAAATGTCAACACTTTTTTCACAAAATCTTTCAAATCACAATGAAATCCGACCCCAAGAGGCGGATTTTACAGAGGTGTTAGGTACCATTGCGGTTAAGCCAAAAAGATTGTATTTTTATGGTAAAATGCCGCAAAAGCGGTTAAAATCTGGCACAAAACGGACTTACGAACGGCTAAGAAGTTTGGCGATTGTGGGGACGCGGCGACCGACGAAATATGGCGAGGAGATCGCTTACAAATTGGCTTATGAAGCGGCGAAGCGCGGGGTAGTGGTCGTGTCGGGGTTAGCGTATGGGATTGATTCGGTGGCGCACCGCGGAGCTTTGGACGCGGGCGGGGTGACGGTGGCGGTACTGGGGACGCCGATTGATGAGATTTATCCGCGGGCGCATATTGGGTTGGCGGAACAGATAGTGGAGACGGGTGGGTGCGTGATGAGCGAGTTGGCGCCAGGGGCGGAATATCATGCGAAAACTTGTTTCCTGCAACGTAATCGACTTATCTCGGGGTTAGCGGAGGTAGTTGTAATTCCGGAGGCGGCGGAGCGGAGTGGGTCGCTGAACACAGCGGCGCACGCCTTAGAACAGGGGCGGGAGGTGTTTGCGGTGCCGGGAGATATTGGGCGACCGCTGTCGCGGGGGTGTAATCGGCTGATTCGGCAGGGAGCGACGCCGTATCTTGAGGTGGAGGATGTGCTTAATTTATTGTTCCCGCCGCGGCGGAAGCGGAAAGCGGCGCAGGCGGAGCTGCTGTTTGGCGATACGGAGGTGGAGACGAATTTGTTGCGGATGCTGGCGGCTGGGGTGAGCGACGGCGAGGAAATGGTGGAGAAATTACAGCTGCCGGGCGGGGAGTTCAACCAGGCGATGACGATGCTGGAGATAAAAGGTCGGGTGAGAGCGCTCGGGGCGAATCAGTGGGGACTGGCGTAACCCGTGGGATTGCTTAGAGGGCTTCTTCAATACGGGCGAGGGCGGCGCTCAGGATGGTGGGGAGTTGTTCCCTCTCGGCAGGAGTGAATTTACCGAGGACAAACTTTGTATCGCCGAGGGTTTGGCGGACGTCGGGGTTATTTGTCCCAATGCGGAGGCGGGGGAAATCGCTCGTGCCGAGGGCAGCGGTAATGGATTTAAGACCATTGTTGCCGCCGCTGGAGCCTTTGGCGCGGTAGCGGATTTGACCGAATTTGAGGTCAAAATCATCACAGACGACGAGGATATCGCTGGGAGTGAGTTTGTAAAAATGGACGAATTCTTGGACGGCGCGCCCGGATTCGTTGTAAAAATCTTGGGGCTTGATGAGAATATAATCGCCGGATTTGGCCCAGAGAGCGCCAAATTTGGGTTTTTGCCAGCTGGCTTTATGAACTTTGGCGTACAAATCGAGGGTCAAAAAGCCAACGTTGTGACGGGTGAAATTATATTCTGTGCCAGGGTTGCCGAGGCCGATGAGAAGTTTCATGATAAAAATTGTGAATGAATTAAGTTGAGGAAAGTTTAGTAAACAGGCTCGGAAGATATTATGGTGGTTCTTACTGGGCTCGAACCAGTGACCTCACGAATGTGAATCGTGCGCTCTAGCCAACTGAGCTAAAGAACCGTAATCTCGAGCCTATTTATTAAACTTCTCTCTGTATGTTATAATAGCATAGATGAAGATAGATTTCCAGAAGTTTGAGACTGAGCGGGGTGAGATTGAAGCGTTTTTGGCGCAGCCAGAGGCATATGCGGCGCCGGATTTTGCGGAGAAATCGCGACGTTTGGCGGAAATTAATGAGATTTTGGGCTTAGCGCAGCAAATTGAGCAGGCGAAAAAGAATTTGGAAGAGGCGACAGAGCTGGTCCATGACCCGGAGCTGGGAGAAATGGCGTTGGAAGACGTGCGCGTCTTGGGGCTGAAAATTGATGGGCTGCAGGCGGAGCTGGAGGAGAAATTGTTGCCGCACGATCCGGCGGATGATAAACCGGCGATTATGGAGATCCGGGCGGGGGCAGGCGGCGATGAAGCTTCCCTGTTTGCTGGGGAGCTGTATCGGATGTATGTGCGTTATGCTGAGCGGCATGGGCTGAAAGTTGAACTGCTGAGCCAGAATGAGAACGAAGCTGGTGGGATGAAAGAGGTAGTGATTAGAGTGACGGGGGAGAAGCCGTATGGGCAGCTGAAATTTGAGGGTGGCGTACACCGGGTACAGCGGGTGCCGGTGACGGAGAGTCAGGGGCGGATTCATACGAGTACGGCGACAGTAGCAGTACTGCCGGAGGCGGCGGAGAGCGACCTTGAGATTAAGCCGGAAGATTTGAGAATTGATATCTATCGTTCGGGTGGACATGGTGGTCAGGGGGTGAATACGACGGATTCGGCGGTGCGGATCACGCATCTCCCGACGGGAATTATGGTGGCGATGCAGGATGAACGGAGCCAGCAACAGAACCGAGTGAAAGCGATGGCGGTTTTACGTTCGAGGCTGATGGAGAAGAAAAAGCAGGAAGAAATGGCCGCGGCGAGCGACGCGCGGAAGTCGTTGATTGGCTCAGGCGACCGGAGCGAGAAGATTCGGACGTATAATTTTCCGCAGGATCGGATTACGGATCACCGCGTGCATTATTCGCGTTCAAATATTGGGGCGGCAATGGATGGGGATATTGATGATTTGGTGCATGAACTGACGCAGGCGGAGCGGCAGCTGCCGGGGGAATAGGGGCTTCTATTGACTTTTCTGAGGAAGTGTGATATAATGGGGGTATGAGCTTAGATTCTTGGCTAAAGGAGGCAAAAAAACAGATTGCGGCGCTGGACGCGGAGCTGATTGCGTTGACGGGGCTTGCGGAGATCTTACCGCCAGGGGTGGATCGGAGTTTTTTGTTTGCGCATGCCGAAATGGGGCTTTCTCAGGCGAGCTGGGAGAGACTGGATAGGATGCTGGCGCGGCGAGCCGCTGGCGAGCCGCTGGCATATGTATTGGGGTTTCGGGAATTCTATGGGCGGAATTTTGAGGTCTCGCCGGCAGTTTTGATTCCCCGCCCTGAGACTGAAGCTTTGATCGATTTGGCAAAGAGTTTGGATTTGCCGCGACGACCGAAGTTTCTAGAGGTGGGCACGGGGAGCGGCTGTATTGCGATTACGCTGGCGCTGGAATTTCCGCAGGCGGAGGTCCTAGCGACAGATGCGTACGTGAAAGCTCTCGACGTAGCGGCGGAAAACGACCTGCAGCTTGAGGGGCGGGTGCATCTTGTGCAGTCGAATCTGCTCAGAGACCTGATTTTGCCAGAGGAGGCGCGGGATTTTGACGTTTTAGTGGCGAATTTGCCGTATGTGGATCCGAGTTGGGATTGGCTAGAGGGCGAGACGTTGGCGTTTGAGCCGAAAACGGCGTTGTTTGCGGCGCGGGAGCATGGACTGTCTTTCTATAAAAGATTGTTGCGTGAATTACAAAATAGTGAGATGGTGAGGGCGAGGCACTTGATTTTTGAGGCTGACCCCTGTCAGCATGACGAATTGGTGGCGTTTGTAGACAAAAAAGGCTATGATTTAGTGCGAATTGACGGTTATGGTTTACTGTTTGAGAAGCATAAGCGGTGACGGTGGATTTTACAGAGATAAGACGCTTATGAATAAATATGTAATAGGTATTGACAAAATTAAGCATGTGTGCTACAATGGATAGTAATCGAGGATAGTGGGACGACCTCTAGAGTCGAGGAAGATTAACAATCAGTTCGTCTCAGATACAATCCGGAAGCTATGTTGCTGACGGAAATTGTATCTGTGAAATAGATAAAACCTAGTAGAGTTTATGACGTCGCGCGGCTATGCGTTGGCTACTCTATATTTGCAGGCGCGTTAGTTGCGCCGCACTAATTCCCTTATTCCAAGATCGGAAGGAGGGGTTGGTGCCCTCCGGAAGATTTTGTTTTGAATATATAGACATCCCATGTCAAAGCGTGCGAAATTTGCGCGCTACAAAATAAAAATTTAAGGAGGTAGCGATTATGGGAGGAAGAACATTTACACTGGGACAGAAACTCAGGACAGCTGCCATTGTGCTGGTTCTGATAGCTGCAGTTGTGACCGGCGTAATCTTTGCGGCCAATAAGATCGGCGGTAAAGGAGATGCTAAGGGTGACAACGGCGACAGCAATCCGAGAGAGGAGCGCTTAGGTGACGTTGGCGAGGATGATGATGACTTAACGGTTAAGTTGTCACGGGCTGAGGCTAATAAAAAGTATGGCGACGCTAAGTCTAAGTATGTGTTGCAGTCCAGTTTTCTCAATATGGGTCACTTGCGTGAGACTTTAACGGGCTTTGACGATGCAGTATCTATACCGTTTGCTGCTGACCAGGCGTGGATTGACACTCAGAGAGCGTCTGATATGCCGGAGGATGTGCTTGCCAAGCTTATGAATGACAAGATGGAGGAATGGAAAAAGGAATTCTCCGCCTTGAAAGGATATGAGTTGGAAGTAGCCTTGAGAGATAAGATTAAGGATGAGGTTATGCGTAATCCGATTTTTGGAGACATGCTGGCTCGTACCTTTTTAAAATCATCTCAGATTAAGGAGCAGAATCCGTGGTTAGTAGAGTTTGTTAAAAACATGGATGAGTCTTATGCGCGTGCAAAGGACGATATTCCGGATGACGAGCAGCTGATTGGTTTGGAGGCTTGGATTCATTATGAAAATGCTGAAGCCAAAACGAAAGAGGACCTTTCTAAGTTGATGATTAATGATACCGTTAATGCAGAAAAAGGTCAGTATGACTATTTTTATCCGGCTGCGCAGATTGCCGAATTGTTTGACCAATTTTTTAAGTATATGGGCAGACAGAAGCTGACAAGCACCGACAACTGGTGTTTAGTGCCGAATGGCGACCATGCTACGCAGAGGACTATTGAGGCGGCTTATCAGGAGGATGGAGAAGCGTATGTTTTCGCTCATGTTACAAAAAAGGGCGAGGCGACCATCGTAATTGGATTCAATGATAAAGATGGTAAAGGCGACAAACGCTCTGAACTTTTCAAGGATGTTCCGACACCGCAGAAAAGTACTCCGGATGCTGACGAACCGAAGCCCGATGACCCGGACCCGAATCCCGGTGATGGTAAGGTTAAGTTGACCATCAAATACCAGTATGAGGACGGCAGCAAGGCGGCGAATACATTCGTCGGATATTACAACAAGGGCGCTCATTACGAGGTGCCTTCTCCGGTTGTAGATGGTTATACACCGGACCGTGCGGTAGTAAAGGGTGGACCGATTACCAAGGATACAACCGAGGTGGTCGTGTACTATAAGAAGGGCGTCGAGCTGCATACCGCGACGATAAATTATATTTATCGCGAAAGCGGAAAGTCGGCGGCAGATTCTTATGTCAAACAGATGAAGCCGGGTGAAAGCAGGACTCGGAAGTCGCCGGAAATCGGTGGCTATACGGCTGACAAGGCTTCTGTAACCCTGAACATGCAGCACGAGGATATCGTCGTGAATGTTTATTATGACAAGAACAAGGAGAATCCGGACTTTACATTGACGGTGGTTTATAAGTTTACAGACGGTTCGCAGGCAGCGCCGACGCACACAGAGAAGCATAAAGTTGGAGACAGCTATAGTGTATCTTCTCCGAGTGTGAAAGACGCGACTCCGGATAGGTCGGTAGTAAGCGGTAAGATGCCAAACTATGACTTGACTGAGGTAGTAACCTACACAAAGAAAGGTGAGGACCCGAAGGTCTGGAAACTGACCGTTAATTATGTGATTGCAGATGGACAGGTAGCAGCACCGGCTTCGAAGATAGAAGACCATCAGGCTGGGGATAACTATAATGTTCCTTCGCCGGCAGTGGCAGGATATACCCCGGATATTGCAGTAGTAACTGGTAAGATGCCGAACCATGATTTGACGGTAACGGTAACTTACACAAAGAACAAGATTGAAGACCCGGTTTATACTGTTACTGTTAATTATGTGATTGCAGATGGACAGGTAGCAGCACCGGCGCCGAAGTCGGAGAGACACAAACAGGGTGAAAGCTATAGTATTGGTTCACCTTCTGTGAGTGGATATGTAGCTGACCGTGAAGTGGTTTCCGGCACTATGCCGAACCATGATGTAACTGAAACAGTAACATACCGTCGTCAGGATGGCAATGGTACTAAGGACTCTGAAGACGACCCTGGTAAGAAAGATGAGAACGATCAGGGTTCCGGTAAGGGCGATGACCCGGGCGACGGTAAGGATCAGAATGGTAATGATGGCGGTAGTAATCCGCCGGAACGCACCGATGACGGTGGTGGCAACAGTGATGGCAAGCCGGAGGAGAACCGCAATAACGACGGGTCTGACCAGACTAAGCCAGCGACTCCGCCGATTACGGATGGTGCGGATGATATTACTGTTGACGACAATGGAAACCAGTCAGAGGTAAAGGATGAGCCGGAGAATTCCGGTAAAGTGACCGACGACGATGTGATGCAGTACCAGAGTCCGGCAGCACAGCCGGCAGAGGCTGCTCCGGCAGCTGTTGAAGCTGTAGCTGACGATGTAGAAGCGGTCGAAGCGGCTGCTCCGGCAGTACAGAGTCAGGATGAGACACCCGCTGAGAATAGTTCTACACCTGCGGACGAAGACGGAGATTTTCAGAATGATCGTCCGGAGTAAAGATTTTGTAACTCTTTAACCTAGTCTCGCCGGGATTTTCCCGGTGGGGCGCCACTTTGTAACTTGAGGATAACGAACTCTTAGATAGCAAGGGAGGGATGCTATGGAAGGTATTGGAACTCGTTGACGTCGCCGATTGTGGCGATTGCTTCTCCGGCGAATGCCGGCACTGACCGTTAGGTCGTGAAGCCATGCGGGCTCTAAGCGCGACGATTTGCTGACCGTTAGGTCGCAAATTGGATGGTCGCCGGACCGGAAAAACGAGAGTTTCGTCCGTTCTTGCAAAATGGGCAGGCTGTGTCTGACCGCTAGGTCGATGTGGCGATTGAATGCGTCTGACAGGAAAGTCGATGCATTTTGATAGATTGTCTCTGACTGTTAAGTCGAGGCGATATGGTTTTATCTGTGCAGCACATTACTCCGGGGCGGCAGAGCTGCCCCGGAAAACCAAGATTTGTGTTTGAGATGAGTTGATTGTAAAATCCCCTGGTTTTGCCAGGGGATTTTGGCTGGTTCTTTAGCTTAATAGTCTACACTGCCATATTGCGGGACGGCAGCGATCCAAAGTTGCCCAGGGGCGAATTTGATTTCTTCGTCGGCGCTGTCGCGGAAGACGATCTGGCTATCTTGGGCAGTTTTCGACCAAGTTGCTTCGATGACGCCGCCATTCTGGAACACAAGTGCGCTACCGGAGCTAATTGTCCGAATGTCTTCGTGATAACCGTCGCTGGCGGTGTTCTCTTGGACAAACATGGCGACAACTGCGCGTGGGGCGACTTGGATTGCTTCGCCACAAGCGGTTTTTGTATTAGGCTGGTTTAGGCCGCTGGGGCAGTTGTAGCTGAGATGCGGTTCGCCGCTAGCGTAAGAGCGGAGGTATGAATTGCTTTCGGAGTCGTAGTGGTAGACTGTGTTGTACATCGGGATTGATCCGAATCCGATCGTAATGTCGCTAATCAGCTCAGTAGGCTCGCAAGTCGTGTCGCTTCCTTCTTCGGTAGTCTCGGATGTACAAGTTTCGATGCTTGCGAGGATTGATTCAGTTTCGTCGGGCGTGTAGCGCGGAAAAGCTTTGATATCGGAGCGAGTGTAACCCATAGCGGAATTAAATTTGTTGATGTCGGCCGGAGAAGTGAAGAGATTGTTCCAGTAGCGATCGCTATCTTCGCGCCACATATATTCCAGGCTTTCATCGAGATTGCGTTGGCCGCCAGCATTAATGTTGGCAATCGCTTCATCGGAGCCACCGGCGTGTACGACCGTACAATCAAACGGTGTATCCCAGTCGAGGTAGTATGGGCGTAGAGAGCGAACGGGGCCAATGGCGCTAGTATTAGCATTCTGGAAAATTGCGGCAAAGCGGGTAATTCCTCGTTCGGCGATGGCTTCAAAGACAACGCCGGCTTGGGTGAGCCCGGCTTGGGGGCGAGCGCCATCGGTTGAACCATTTGGCATTTGGACGCAGTAGCTTGGAGTATAATTGAGCTCGGCGTTTGCGATTTCTTCGCCGGTAAGGATGCTATAGACGGGTTCAGTGAATTCGGCGCGCTCAGCTTTCTCGGTTTCGAACTTTTGTGTAAGAAGTAAGACAATGGCCGTCACAGCGCTAGCGATGAGGAGGACTGCAATGAAGATAAGACCGGCAAGGACCATTTTTTGTTTCGTAGTACGTGGCTTTTTGACCTTTTTGGATTTTTTAGCTTTCTTGGTGGTCGACGTATTTTCTAAAAGAGGATCTTGGTCAATCGGGGTTTCCTTAGGTGTAGGGGTTTTAGGTTGCGGTTTTTTAGTGGCCGGCTTTTTTGTCACCATAAAAATAGACTCCTGTTTAGTTATGTCTATTTTAGCATAAGTTTTAATGATTTTCTATGGCTGTGATGGTCTGACGCAAGCGGGCGAGCGCAGTATCCTTGCCTAGTACGGTGAGGGTCTGATGGAGTGCTGGGCTAAAGGGGGCGTAAGATAAACTGAGACGAATTAGGGAGAAGAGTTCGGCGGGTTTTTTGCCAGTCTCCTCGAGCAGCTGGTTCAGAGCAGCCTGGAGATTCGCTTCGTCCCATTTAGCATCATTGAGTTTATTGGCGGCAATTTGGAGCAATTCGCTGAGTTCTTCTTCGGGGAGTTTCTTGAGAAATTTATTATTGATAATCATTTCGATGTCGATTGCGGGATCGGCGAAGAAATAGCCTGTCATTTCGCGCAAATCAGCAAGGGTTTTGAGTCGGTCGTAAATGATGCTGAGAACTTGTTTCTTATAGTTGGCATCATAAGCAGTGGCAGTTTCAGGCCAGAATTCAGCTGTGCGCTCGTAAAGCGCATCAATACCTTGTTCGTCGGCGATTTTGCGAATCCATTGCCCATTTTGCCAAAGGAGTTTCGTCTCGTCGAAGCGTGCTCCGGAGGTCTGGATGCGGTCGACGGAAAAATGCTGAATTAGTTCGGCTTTCGTATAGATTTCTTTCTCTGTGCCGTCGTTCCAGCCAAGACAAGCGAGGTAGTTGAGCATAGCTTCGGGCAAGATGCCGTCTTTACGATATTCGTCAACGGATTTTGCGCCGTCGCGTTTGCCGAGCTTTTTCCCGCCGGTCGGGCCGAGGATATGCGGGAGTGAAATTAGCTTCGGGACTTCGAGCCCGAGAGCTTCGTACAATGCGAGATAATTGGGCGTGCTAGAGAGATACTCGACGCCGCGACAAATATGCGTGACGCCCATCGTCGCATCGTCGACGATATGGGCGAAGTTGTAAGTCGGAAGACCATCGGCTTTGATGAGGATAATATCATCCTGGACTTCGGGACCAGCTTCCATATCGCCCATGACTTCGTCGTGCCAAGTACGAACTTTCGGGTCGGACTTGAAACGCAGAGGAATACCCTCGTGCCAGGCGGGCGGATTTTCGGGACGGAAATTACGGTAGAGGTAAGGGATTTTTTCGGCGTTACATTGGTCGCGGTAGCTTTGGATAATGTCGGACGGAGTCGGATCGGCGTAAGCGCGGCCTGAGGCGATCAGCTTCTTGGCCCATTCATGATAAATCGCTTTGCGTTCGCTCTGAAAGTACGGGGCGTCAGGACCGCCAATAATTGGGCCCTCATTCCAATCTAGGCCAAGCCATTTGAGGGTGTTTTCGATAAGCTCGGTAGCACCTTCGACATATCGAGCTTGGTCAGTGTCTTCAATGCGTAAGATGAATTTACCATTGGCTTGCTTAGCAATTAGGTAAGGATAGATGGCGCTGCGAACATTACCAATATGAATATAGCCAGTCGGGCTAGGAGCAAAACGAGTCTTTAACATACTATATATTATATAGTATTTTGGGAATTTTACAACGAGGTGACGATGCTGCGAACTTGTTTTTTCGTCAGGGCGGTGCCACTTGAGGTGATTTTGTACAAGACTCCACCATTCACCCAAGCTGCGTCGGAGCTAGCATTAGAAATGTAAATTGTGATTCCCTGTTCGTGGGTAGTGGCGTATTGGTCGCCCCAAGACGGCTCGACGTAATTGCGCAACAGCGCGGAACTATCCCAAGAGGATTTCTCTTCAACGAGCTTAAACGTAGCATTGTCAGGGCCGTTAAATACCATAGTGATCTTGCCATCTTCGGAGCTGATGTCTCCGAGCGAATAGTCTCGCGGGATATATGACGGATAAGAGGCTTGGATACCAGTCTGCATAGCAGCAACGCGTACGGAAATGTCGGGGATATTTGAGCCGACGAAGCCAATCACGGCTACTACACAGGCTGCGGCGCAACTGAGCGCGATAGCGAAGCGCTTGGCGCCAGTCTTTTTGCGTGGCATGACGGTCTTTTTACTACGTGAAGCTTGCTTACGGTCTTCCATGGTTGCGACGGAAGCTAGAGCGCTTTCGATAGCGTTAGCTTTGAGTTCCTGAGAACTTGAACGGCGGCGCATCGACGGAGTAGTCATTGGTCGCATAGTATTAGAGTGCGTGGCGGTCGGTCGACTTGACATCGGGCTAGCTGTGCCAGACTTTTTGGCACGATTGCTTTTTGCCATGACTTTAGCGGATGATTTCGTAACTTTAGCGGCAGCGCGGGTAACCTTTGGCGAGAGAGCGACTTTAGCGGCAGCTTTGCGTTCGTTCTCTTCTTTGACTTTGCTGGATTTCATAGCAATATTGACGAATTTGTCAATCGTGTCGCCAAGCTCGCGCATTTCGGGCATGGCGGGGCCGGCTTTAATATTCTCGGCAAAGGCTTTGAGTGAGGCAACTTGCTCAGAAACTTGGTCGGGTTCAGTAGCTTCGCGGATTGAAGCAATAGCATTCGACGCGGCGAGCGCGATCGCTTCGACAGAGTCGCCGTTAGCCGTAGTCTCGTCATGCTTGACAGTTTCAATGCCAGCTTCGGCGTCAGACTTTTGCTCGGCAATAGTCTCGCCCGCAGGATCGGACATAGCGTAATTGTCATGACCATCACCAAATTCTTTGATGCTCATATTGAGGCTAGTGGCAGCATAATCGGCAGCAATGCTGGCGGCAAGCGCTGCGGTATCGATCTCTTCAGCAGTATCGCCTGGCGCATCTGCCTCCTCGGCAACAACGGTACCCGGCTCGGAAGTAGTAATATCCTCAGCGGCGTCTGCGATGGTCGCAACGACGGAATTCTCATCGCTGGTAGCTTCTTCTGGATCAGTGGTAACTACTTCTTGCTCTTCTGGGCGACCAAATTCGACAATACTAGGCGTCATGATAATTGGTGTTTCGGGAGAAACTTCGGGTTCTACTGTCTCAGCTGGCGGCTCTGCTGCCATAGCAGCTTTGGCTTTTTCGAGGTCGGCGGTATGAACACCAAGATTAACAAGACGCGACGGAGCAACGCGCGGGGTATTAGAAGCTTGCTCGCGCAAAGCGGCAGAATGAGCAGCTTCGTCGACGGCGAGATTAGACGGACGGCGAACATAACGACGGTTTAGCGTCGTAGAAGCCTGAGTCAAGCGATGAGTCGCAGCGCTCGACCGACCCGAATCAATCTCTATTTTATCCATTAATAACTCCTCATCACGTTTTTGCTTACATCTATTATAACGTTAAGTACTATGAAAAAGCAAGAGCAAAATTCGTCAGAACTTTATGGTATAATAATTTAGGTATGGACTTTGAAGAACGTGAACGACAAAAACGTCAACATATGATAAAAGTTGTGATTGCAGAGGCTGGGATGGTCTTTGCGGTCGTGGCAATTGTGGCGGTGGCGACTTTGGCTTCAATGGGTTTCTTTGTTAGTAGTGATGGCAGTATTGAGCAGTCGGGTTTGGCGCAGATTCATTCGACACCGACTGGAGCGAGCGTGGAGCTTGATGGTGCGACGCTTTTCTCGCGTACGAATTTGAGTCGGACGATTCCGGCTGGGGAGCATCATTTGAAACTGTCGCGCGCGAATTATGATACTTGGGAAAATAATATTAAAATGCGTCCTGGGATGCTATTGAGATTGTATTATCCGCGTTTGTTTTTAGAAGGACGAATAGCGGAGAAAGCGTTGGCGATTGAGGGGGATTTGGAATTTTATCTGCCGTCGGGGGATCGGACGAGTATTATTTATGCACAAAAAGCTAGCGCTGAGTGGCAGTTGCTGAATGTTGAGGGGGATGAGACTAAGGTGACGAAGCTGGACTTGTCGACTGTTTTGCCGGGAGTGAAAGAAAAAACTTTCGCAGGCAAGATTGAGAGTATAAAGTGGAGTAAAAATAGTGATTATTTGTTGCTGAAAGCGAGCTATGAAGCGAAAAGTGAGTGGATTTTGCTCAATTTGAAAGATGTGCGACGAAGTTTGAATTTGACCCAGACTTTTGGGTTGGAATTTGCGCAAGTAGAGATGATTGATGATTCGGCGAATCGTTTGTTTGTATTAGAGAATAATCATGTGCGACGGGTGAACACAGCTGACGGGACGATCTCGCAAGTACTCCTGAGCGAGATTGAGACTTTTTCGAGCCAAGGTGCGAATTTGATTTATGTTCAGAAAATAGCAAAAGATGATGAGGTGAAAAAAGTTGTTGGTACTTATCGCGATGGTGAGCGCGGTGGGGTAGTGGTAGCTGAAGTTGAGCCAAGCGCGGCCGTAAAAGTTGTGCTCGCGAGATATTATGATGAGGACTATCTGGCGTATTTTGTAAATGATAAGTTGACGGTATATTATGGTGCGGTGCCAAATTATCATGAAAACGTCGATGATAATGTAGAATTGGCGAATTTGAAAGTGTTGTTGCTGGATGAAAGTTTCGCAATGGTGCCGGGTAAATTCGTCGCGAGCCCGGAGGATGATTATTTAGTAGCGGTGTGTGATCGGCATTATATGGTGGTGAACTTGGACGCTGGCGATATCTTTGAATACGACGTAGAAGCGGCGAAGGTGCAGTGGTTGGATGCGAGCATGATGGCGACAGTGGCGGATAAGACTTTGAAAGTTTGGGATTATGATTTTAGCAATCGTCGCGAGCTCGTTACGAGCAATAAACGAGAAGATTTGCCGGCAGTGACGACATATTCGGAAGCGGAACTGTTGGACTATCCGGTGGTGATTACGAGCAATAATAAATGGCTCTATTATCTGGTGAAGTCCAATGGCAAGGTTGTATTGATGCGCGAGAAGATTCGTGATTAGTTACCGAAGATTCCCTGCCAGATGTTCTCGAAGAACGATGGCTCATTGGCGGGCATTGTATTATCATTGTCTGAAGGCTCGCTTTCGCTCGGAGTGGCCACTTCGGCGTCGGTATAGGCTGGGCTGATTTGTTCAGCAGAAATCAGAAGCCGGTAGTGTGAAGTTCCAAGCGGGGTACAGGTGATAAGCGTAAGCATGGGCTTGTCAGTCGAATAGATAAGGGCGCTAACGTTGTTTGGCTCCACGGTCTCGCGGCCAGTCATTTGGTAAGTATAGCGTACAGAATTATAGTTGACATAGATAAGATCGCCATTTTCGAGGCGTTCGAGACCGGAGAAGATGAATTTGTACGGGTTACTGCTATAGATATCGCCAGCAGAATGCCCAGTAATTACGAGATTACCGATTTGGCCGGGGAGAGCATTCGCTCCGGGGATGGAAAATTGGGCGACACCTTGATTCATGGCGGCATCGACGTCGCCCGTGCTAATACCAAAAGCTACAGGAACATCGACGTTTAATTTAGGGATAATGAGGCGTGGTTCGGGCGAGACGGCTTGGGTGATTGTCGGATCGACAGGCTCAATATTGGTAGCGACGGAACCGCTGTCGGGAGAGATATAAGCCATAATAGGAGCAAAGATAAGACGGTTGTATTGGAGGAAGAGGCCGGTCAAAATGATAAGAACAAGAATGCCGATTGGTATGAGTTTGCGGGTGTTACGGCTGCGTTGGACTTTGCCGGTCGCGATGCGTTCGTTTTTCATCTTTTCAGTCGCTAGGTAGGACTCAGCAGCTTTGGCGTAGTATTCGCTGTAGTAGTTTTTGTAATAATCTTGCCAGGCGGAGTGATACTTTTGCCATTCTTCGTTAATATAAGCTTGATTGACTGGTGTGTCTTTGAGGGCGCCGGAGTCTTCAGGCTGATAGTCATAATTATTAGTATCTTCAACGGGTTGTTCGTAGGTCGGCGTATCGTAAGAGTATTCCTGGGCATAAGGTTGTTCATAGGCGCTCGAGCCGTAATATGGCTGCGGATCGGGTTGTACGGGCGTGGACTCGGGCTGGCTATAGATAGGCGTGCGTTGATAGGCGGCAGCTTGCTCATAATTCCCTTCGGACCAGTTGGCCTGAGTTGGCTGATATTCGGGAGTAGGGACAGAAGTATAGGTATTATTGGTCGCGGCGGAGTCAGGAGTATCTTTTTGGTCACTCATGAGTGCGTCGCGGGCGCTGGCGGGAAGGTTTTTGAGGTTTTCGACAGTTGACGAATAAGCCGCAAGCACTTTCTTGCGGGCGATTTCGGCAGCGGATTCGCGCTGACGATCGGAAGAAGATGGCCCACCGTGATCAAAATCCATATAGTATGATTATATCATATGCGGCTTTGGAGGGAAATAATTGCGGTGACGGAGAAATGTGCTATAATGAAGTTATGGGCGAGTGGCGGAACTGGTAGACGCGCTAGACTCAAAATCTTGTTCGAGCA
>CAZFZV010000009.1:0-39273 GCA_964523355.1 uncultured Candidatus Saccharibacteria bacterium
GCCAATCCGGCGCCACCAATATCGTTAAACTACCATTGGCTTTTGTCCGTAGCGGCTGGGTGAACCTCAGTAGCGACGAGATGAACAATGTGGGCTACGAAACAGGTACTCGGTCTCGTACCTCCAAGTCGGCTACTCATACCTACATCTTGTACTCGCTCCCGACCGACGTCAATCCGTCAACCCGACCCAACCGCTACGTCGGTCTCTCCCTCCGCTGCCTCTACCCGCCCCCAGATATCTATAAAACCCAAATTTCGCTCTTGCCGCCCCCAATAAAATGTGATACTATTGAACTTAGAATCTGATATTAACAAGGAGCATTATGCCTGAACCTAAAAAACAGAGTAGCCCGCGTAAGACCGGTCTACGCCGCAGCCACTTGCGCCTGAAATTGGCCCGTGCCGTGAATCGCCACTCGCCAGTCAAAGCGTTTGAGACCGCGAAGCAAACCCCAAATTTGAAGGTTAAAACCGTCAAACCAGCCTCTGGTCAGACGGTCAAAGCGAAGAAAGCTGAGCAGAAGAAAGCTGCTCCAGCTAAAAAGACGACAACTACCACAAAAATCACTAAAAAATCTAAATAAAAGGGAAGGTATATGGCTAGTAACCGGCACTTAGGCAGAATAATTGTTTTACAGAGTTTGTACGAATACGAATTTCGTACCAAGGCCGGGGATCCGACGGCGGAAATTGACGTCATCGTTGCCAAGAATATTGAACCCTACGCGCGAGCCCTAGGCGATACTGAATTCGTCTACGGGTTAGCTCGGGCTGTTTCAGAAAAGTTCCAAGACCTCGATACGAAATTACAGCCCATGGCGCCAGAGTGGCCTTTGAGTACAATCGCCGCAATCGATCGTAATGTCTTGCGCATGGGGCTTTACGAGCTGGAATCTTCTGCTGATACCGTGCCGCCCAAGGTCGCGATCAACGAGGCCGTAGAGCTGGCGAAAGCCTTTGGCTCCGACAACTCCTCGAAATTTATCAACGGAGTCCTCGGGACCGCCTATCGCCAGATTTATAATGAAGAAGAAACATCTCCGAAGGAGAAAACTCATGAAGAAGAAGCACAAGCGAACACGCCAGGGGGCAGCGGCGATGTTGAAGCAGCAGACGGAGGGGAAACAACCGCCGCGTAAAACGCAAGTTAAGAATCGGTCGTCGCACTCTCCGGCTCAGGCTAAAGCGCAGCCTCGCGTCCAGCGTCAAGCCCAGGAGCCGCGCAAAGTCCCCGAAGCTTTGCCGCTCAAGAACGAACGCGAGCGTACCAATGCGGTTTCGCGTTTTACCGCGCGCGTCTTTAAGAAACCAGCGATCCAAGAGGTAGTACGCGAGCCGACAGCGGGTGGAATCGTCTTTCGCACTAACCCGAAGCAGAATGACATTGAGATTTTGCTCATCCAAGATTCCAAAGGTCGCTGGACGATCCCCAAGGGTCATATCGAGCCGGGCGAGACCGCGAAACAGACCGCCATCCGCGAGATTGGCGAAGAATCCGGCCTTTTCCATATCCAAGTCATCACTTGGCTCGGCAAAATCCACTTTCAGTATCGGCGCATCGACAAATTAGTCCTCATGACGACTCAGATTTACCTGGTCCGCGCCATGGACGACGCCGAGACTCCGACCAAGGAGCAATGGATGAAAGGCATTAAATGGTTTAAGTTCAACGACGCGATCGAAGCCATCGAATACGAAGATATCGAGAAGCTCATGTTGCTCGCACGTAATAAAATAAGGCAAGGATTATAGGAGGTAACACATGAATCCCACGCAAATCGCAGAGTATCAAACTTTCGCCCGAGAAAAGCTCGGGTTCGAGTTCAAGGATATTAATTTATTAATCACAGCGCTCACGCACCGTAGCTATGTCAACGAGCATAAAGCCACAGTCAAAGAGCACAACGAGCGTCTTGAGTTCCTCGGGGATGCCGTATTGGAACTGGTGACTTCTGACTTTTTGTATCGCAATTACAACGAGCCAGAAGGCATCATGACCGCTTGGCGTTCAGCTCTCGTCCGCACCGAGAGTATTGGCGAATCGGGCGAAGCCCTCGGCTACGAACCGTTTGTGCGTCTCTCGAAAGGCGAAAAGCACGGTTCCAGCCGCGCTCACGCTGTCATCCTCGCCGACTGCTTTGAGGCCGTCATCGGGGCGATTTACCTCGACCAGGGCTACGATACCGCGCGCGCTTTTATTGATAAGTGGATTTTGGGCAAATTAGGCCGCATTCTGAAAGAGGGCAGCTGGCGCGATCCGAAGTCCTACCTCCAGGAGCTCGCCCAGCATCATGATGGCGCCACCCCGAGCTACAAAGTCCTCGGCGAAGAGGGACCTGATCACGATAAGACCTTTACCGTCGGTGTCTACGTCGGGAAGCAACTCAAGGGGCAAGGAACCGGCCATTCCAAGCAAGAGGCCGAGGGTAATGCTGCCGCCGAAGGCGTCAAGGGCTATCTCAAGCTCAAAGCTGGCGCGGACGCTACGCAGCCAGCCACCGACGAAAAGGCTAATGCTTAGTCGTAAGCTTTTAAACATGAAAAAGAGCTGCCACAGTCTATGTTGGCAGCTCTAATAGCTATATAGCTATCGCTTCTCACCTCCGTTTCGGTCCTTCTTCGTATGAATCCACATTTTTCTTATCCGGGTCGGCACTATCGTATTTTACTGTCAAGTAGTCATAGCGTTCATCCGGCGCCAAATGCGTAATTTTGTAATATGATGGTATGCCTGTTGCCGCCTGAATCGTCATTTCCAGCTCCGCCGGCCATTCCAAGTAGCATCTCAACGCCGTTGTTTGCCGCCGCTGGCCTTTCGCCTCTCTGTCGAGATAATTCAAAACCAAGCTATGACGATAAATCCGCGCCTCCCAAAGATGCCAACGCTTGCTCTTACCGCTAATAATTTCCGGTAATTGCGGGCGATAATGCTCTGTCGTCTTGATATTCTGGTGGCCGGGAATGGTCATATTTTCGACCCGAATCTGTGCCAGAAAAACTTCCCACGCCGGGTCCTCAATCATCAGTTCTAACGCCTCAGCGCGTGCCACATTGGCGTAGGCAGCATGCCGCGTTCCGACATTACGCAGCTTATACAATAACTTATTGGCCATATAAACCTCCTCGGGGATAGCAAGGTACTATTTGGCGAAATTGCCATCGCGATTTTTCGTCGCCTCATCCCCCTACCTTCTCATTATAGCACAGATATGATAAAAAGTCAATAGGCGAGGCCAAGCCCTCTTTTTAACTATACTTTACAACCTCTGGATTCTTTGCTATAATTATCCCAACACTAACTAAGGAGAAAAAATGCTAGCGATTCGCATGCAACGTAATGGCCGCGTGCACGCTCCTGTGTACCGGATAGTCGTCCAAGAAGCGCAGCGCCACCCGCTTTCGGGTCGTGTTGTAGCCGAGGTCGGCAACTACAACCCCGAGACCAAGCGCGTGGTTCTCGATCAAGAAAAAGTTGAGTTTTATCTCAGCCACGGCGCTCAGCCGTCCAGCCGTGTCGCATATGTCCTGAAGAAAGAGGGCATTACGCTACCAAAATGGTACAAGGAAGCCCCGGCGAAACACGCTCAGGCCAAACATGCTGACAAGCTGCGCAAGAACCAGCCCAAAGAGGAGCCAGCTGAGGCTCCGGCTGAAGCCGCCAGCGACGCTCCCGCTGCTGAGGAATAGAGCGGACGAAATATCCCCCAGAGACGAATCTCCGGGGGTATTTTTGTAGAAAATCACGAAACGAGAATCACAAGGCAAACATCACACGACAAGAATCGCACACAAGAGCCATGAGACTTCAAACAGTCTATTCTCTGTCATCGTAGTATTTCTCCCAGCGTAAATACGCATAAGCCACTACGGCGCCCGCCGCAAAAATCGCCACTATGATTAGCGGTATTAGCCAAGCATGTCCGGTCGTCTCTGCTTCTGCTTCGTCCTGCGACTCCTGAGTCGGCGCGACCAGTGCAAGATTATTCGGCTCAGGCTCGCCCTGCGCCTCAGCGCTGGGTTGCTCCTCCGTATCTTCCGGCTCAGCCGTACTGGAGTCCGACGTTGGTGTCTCCGACGCACTGTCGGACTGACCGGTCTCCGAGTTCTCAGAGTCTTCAGCCGCTTCCGTAGGTGCAGGCGTCGTTTCGTTCGCTGCGTCATCGCCGTTCAGCTGCTGGCGCGTCCGGTCCCAGAATTCGTCCTGTTGGTCCTGGTTCCAATCGCGGAACTCATCGCGCGCCTCGCCGGCTTTCTCCTTGGCCTCGCCTGCCTTTTCCTTGGCTTTGTCCCAGAGCTCACCCGCTCTTTCTTTCGCAGCGGGCGTCTTCTCTTTGACCCAATCCAGCGCGTCAGAACCCGCCGATTTCGCCTTGTCCAGCCATGATTCTTCTGAGCTTTCCGTCGTCTCTCCGGCTCCGTCTTCCGCCGCATAAACCATTACTGGCATCGTCATCGCCCAGAGCAGCGTAACAAGTAAGACTATCTGCTTTTTTCTACATTTTCGCAAGGTACTCACCCCTTTCAATATTTTGAGGGCCAAAGCCCCATACTTCTATTATAACGTAGTTATGCTAATTTGTCAAGATATCGTAAGGATTATACCCGCGCGCTCAGAAATTCTTGCCAAAATTCTCACATTTTTTCATGCTTGTGGTATAATGAGAACATAGCATTAAGTAACTGGAGATCTTATGGCAACCATTGACCAACAATTTGTAGAATACATCGTAAAAACCCTCGTGAACAATCCAGATAAGGTTGTCGTCGAGCGTGAAATTGACGAGCGCGGCGTCTTATTGAGTCTAAGCGTCGACCCGGAGGATGTCGGTCGCGTTATTGGTAAACGCGGTGCGACTGCGCAGAGCATCCGTACGCTTTTGCGTGTCCTCGGCACAAAAAACGGTGCCCGCTATAACCTCAAGGTCGTTAATACCGACGAAGAAGAGGGTTACCGCGAGCCGCGTGGCGAGAGTCGCCAAGATGCCGAGGCGGTTGGCGATTTACGCACTGATGAAGCCGAAGGCAATGCTTCGCTCGACGGCGGGGAAGCGAAGACTGAGCTCGCGGAGAAGACTCGCGCTGAGCTCGCCGACTTAGACGACCTCGATATCTAGGACAAAGTATAAGTCAAAAATTAGCCACCTCTGTCTACAGGGGTGGCATTTTGGTTGGTGGGTTTGTTAACTCTCGCAAGTGACGCAGCTTAGATGCCCGGTATCCTGATTCTAGGCGAATTGATAGATCGGCTGTCCGGCAACCTGATTCTAAGCAAAGTGATAAATCGGCTCTTCTAACCAGTCGTCCATTACGTCCTCGGTCACGAAAGCAAGATTAAATAACGCCTGCGCACCGGGATGATATACCCAAACTTTCGCCTCTTTCGGCCAAACTTTGGCGCCCACGACATGATAGACCGAACTTTCTCCGGCCAAGATGTGCCGCCACTCGTCCACCAAGACATCCCTCGCCTTGTCACGCCGGCAGCTCTGGCCAAACTCGTCCTTGACCACCGTGCTAACCAAGACATTGATGCCGCGCATTACGGTCTGGTGCTGGTTGTCCAGCCTGGCCGTATCAAAACACGGCGCCGACTGCTTGACCGCCTTGGCGAAATCGTTGTTTAAAATGTTTCGGCGCGGGTCGAACCCCGGCGCATACCATTCCATAGTCGTCTTGTCGCGTCGAAATAAAGGGTATCTTCGCCTCGGATAAATATGTATGGGCCCTAAGCCCCGTTTCTTCTGCAATGTCTTCGCTTTCATTGTCTGCATTTCTCTTACCTCCTTCTCTGCGCGCTCTCCAAAACCCTAAATTGCCTAGCCGGCACTGGTTTTCAGGCGCCGCGCTACCTATTTCCCCATTATAGCATACTTACTCTCAAAAGTCAATCTAGGGTAAATGTTGTAATTACCACAACAGACTTTTACACAAGTCTAACAGAGAGAAAATAGGCTAATGTTGTAAAAAATACCTAAAAATTATACTCCGAAAATCAATAATTTGTCTTGCCATATGAGCGCTTATGACTTATACTAGTAACAGTTCGAAAGAACATAAGGCTAACTGCGAGCCAACGATAAGTTGAGAGCTTATATGTTCAAAAAGTCGCTTTGTTGGAGGCGATTTTTTGGTTTTTGGGGTAGACATACCAGGAAAGCTGGTCTGCTCATTGACAAATTACTTAATCTGTGATACAATAGAAAGATAAGCCATGTTGCTCGTAGTTTAAAATCATGATTCAACCCAAGTCTCAACATTTCGTTTGATTTCAACTACGCTCAGCATGAAAAAATCATCGGAGGTAAAAGGTATGTTATATTTTTCCACTTATTCAGATTCCACGCAGTCTTTTCTGAAATTCTGGCGCTTTATCATCCGCGCCATCCGCCTCATCAGTTTAGCAGAGATTGTCTTGCTAATGGCCAACACCTACCCTTACGACACGCTGACTCTTCATGACTACTGGAAAGGGACCGGGCTGATGTTCGTCGCTATCGCGATTGCGGGAGGGCTATTAATCCTGCATCAGCACTACATCTACCACAGCACCGAAGAGTACGGACGTTACCACGGCATGCGGGGATTAGTGAGTGGCGGCTCAATCATCATTTTCATCCTGACCATCATATTGTCTCTGGGGGTAATGTCGCTGTTCCGGGCGAACGCGGCTGAATACAGCGCCCTGAGGTCAGCGTTGGAGTTTGTCAGTACGGATGCTTCTTGTCAAGCTTTGCAGCTCATCAAAGGCGTAGCCGACCGTTCAGTCCACGGCGCTCCGCTCTTACCGAAAACACTTCAGTCTTTACTCACAGAAATTGCGCTGCTCCGCCGCGAGCTCTGGTGGATATCCTGCCTGCAGTTCGCCATTGCGCATCTCGCTGCCATCGGACTCAATGTTATCCTCGATGAGCGTGAGGCGCGTTACGCGCGGTCGCTTTTTTGGGATTGAACCATGGTTTAATGTCTCTCCATCCACCGGAGAGACATTTCCATATCTCAGATATTGTAAAAATTACAACATTTGGCAAATCTCTCTTGAAAAACCTGTCAAAATTTAGTAAAATGGACCGCAAGAAGTAGTGAGCGGTGTTTGGTATGCGCTAAAAAGGTGGCGACTTTGGGCGTGATAATACCGCAGTTAATCTTCGGCGCTACAGGCTTGAAGACCCGAGGGAGACGAAGTTCCGACCTAGTTTCCTGAGGTAACGCAAGTTTGACTCGCACAGCGAGAGATTATCAACACTAAGAGAGAGGAAAAAGTGAGTAAAGCAACCCCCGAAACTGCGGATGGTGGTCGAGTATTTTTCACGGAAGGCGACCAAGCGCTCCCCATTCCTGATCTGATTGCGCATCAGAAGGATAGTTGGGAAGATTTTGTCAAAAGTGGTCTGCGCGAGGTGTTCAACGAGTTGAACCCAATCGACGACTATACCGGACAAAAATTGTCCATGCGCTTCAAAGATTATTATTTCAAAGAGCCCGTCGAGGACGAGAAGACGGCAAAGTACAACTTGTCGACTTATGCCGCTCCGCTCCACGTCCAAGTCGAGCTAACAAACAAAGTGACCGGCGAGGTTAAAGAACAGGATATCTACTTCGGTGATTATCCTTGGATGACCGACCGTGCCACCTTTATTATTAATGGTACCGAACGCGTCGTCGTTTCTCAGCTGATTCGCTCGGCCGGTGTTTTCTTCACGGCGGACGAGATTAACGGCAAGCGCTATTATGGCGCGAAAGTGATCCCGGGGCGCGGGGCTTGGCTCGAGTTCGAGACTACCGCTAGCGGCTGCATCAACGTCAAAATTGACCGTCGCCGCAAGATTCCTGTCACGACTTTCCTTAAGGCGCTCGGTATTGCCAAAGATGACGAAATTCGTGCCAAATTCGCTGATGTCGACAATGGTGCGATTAGCTACATTAACGCTACGCTCGAGAAAGATACCGCTAGCGGACAGGCTGCCGCTTTGCTCGAAGTCTATCGCCGCTTGCGCCCAGGCGATTTAGCGACCGTTGAGAATGCTAAATCCATGATTGAGCGTGCTTTCTTCGATTATCGTCGCTATGACTGTTCTCGGGTTGGTCGTTTCAAGCTCAATCGTCGCCTCGGTTACGATACGCCAAATGATGCTGCGCACCGCACGCTCCAGATGAAAGACCTCATCGCGATTATTAGCGAGATTATTCGTCTGAATAATACTCAAGAGCCGGCCGATGACATCGATAGCCTCAGCAACCGCCGCGTGAAGTTGGTTGGTGAGCTGGTCCAAAGACAGTTCCGTCTCGGTATGCTGCGCCTACAGCGCAATATTCTAGACCGCATGTCAATGGCTAGCCCTGAAGACGTCAGTCCGTCGCAGCTACTCAACTCTCGCCCAGTTGTCGCCGCAGTCAAAGAGTTCTTCTCTAGCTCGCAGCTCTCGCAGCTCATGGATGAGGTTAATGGCTACTCCGAGCTCGCACACAAGCGCCGCCTATCTAGTATGGGCCCTGGCGGTTTGACTCGCGAACGTGCTGGTTTCGATGTTCGCGATGCTCACCCGACGCATTACGGCCGGATTTGTACTGTTGAAACTCCGGAAGGTGGTAACGTCGGTCTCGTGTTGAACTTGGCGACTTACGCTCGGATTAACGAATATGGCTTCATCGAAGCGCCATATCGCGTAGTTAAGAATGGTAAAGTCACCGACGAAGTTGTCTACGTCGACGCTGCGACCGAAGATGATATGATTATCGCTGACGCTAGCGTTAAGCTCAATGAAAAAGGTGAGTTTGTCGAGGACTGGGTCTCCGCGCGTGTCAAAGGCCGCCCAAGCCAGGTTGCTTCTAATCTTGTCACCCACATTGACGCCGCGCACAAAGAGATTCTCGGTACTTCAGCTAGCTTGATCCCATTCGTTGAGAAAAACCGTGTCGACCGCTCACTCATGGCCTGCGCGATGCAGAAACAGGCTGTGCCATTGCTCAATACTGACGCTCCGACTGTCGGTACTGGTATTGAACATGCCGTTGCTATGAACACCTCTCAGGTGACAGTGGCCGAGGGGAATGGTGAAGTCGTCAAGGCTGATGGCGTCAGCGTAATTGTAAAATACAAAGACGGCGAGAAAGAATACAAGCTTCAGCATTTTGAAAAGACCAACGATGACCGCTGTTATAATGATCGCGTCAAAGTCGTACGTGGCCAAAAAGTCAAAAAAGATGACATCTTGATTGAAGGTGCCAGCGTTACCGGCGGCGAATTAGCCTTAGGTAAAGACCTGCTGGTCGCTTTCATGCCGTGGCGTGGTTACAACATGGACGATGCGATCGTGATTTCGTCAAGACTAGTTGAAGATGATAAACTCACCAGCATTAACATTAAAGACTTCGATGTCGAAGTCCGCGAGACTAAGCTCGGTCCAGAGCAAGTCACGCGCGACATCCCGAACGTTCCTGAGAAGAGTCTCCGTCACCTCGGCGAAGATGGTATTGTAGTCGTCGGTTCCGAAGTTCAGCCAGGCGATATCCTTGTTGGTAAGATTACGCCAAAGGGTGAGCAGGAGCTGAGCTCGGAGGAACGGTTGCTTCGCGCTATCTTCGGCGAAAAAGCCAAAGATGTCCGCGATACTTCTGTCCGCATGAACGGTTCAAGCACCGGTAAAGTCGTCGGCGTGCGGATCTATACTCGTGAACAAGGTCATGAGCTCAAAGCTGGCGTCTTGATGCAGATTAAGATTTATGTCGCCGAAATGCGCAAGATTAGCGTCGGTGATAAAATCGCGGGTCGCCACGGTAATAAAGGTGTGGTCTCTCGTATTCTTCCGGTCGAAGATATGCCATTCATGGAAGATGGTACGCCAATCGACGTCTTGCTCAGCCCAATGGGTGTGCCAAGCCGTATGAATCTTGGTCAGCTCTTTGAAATTCACCTTGGTATGGCAGCGCGCGCGCTTGGTTATAAGGTCGCAACCCCATCCTTTAACGGCGTCGAAGACGAAACCATCTCCGAACAGCTCGAAAAAGCCGGCTTTGCTCGCGACGGTCGCGTCCAGCTCTATGATGGCTTGACGGGGGAGCCGTTCAACGAACGCACCAGTGTCGGTGTCATGCACATGCTCAAGCTTCACCACATGGTCGAAGACAAGATCCACGCTCGTTCGACTGGCCCATACACCGCTGTCACTCAGCAACCACTTGGTGGTAAAGCTCAAAATGGTGGTCAGCGTTTCGGGGAAATGGAGGTCTGGGCACTCGAAGCTTATGGTGCAGCTACTGCACTCCAGGAGATGCTCACGATTAAGTCCGATGATGTTTATGGTCGTGCGAAAGCTTACGAAAGCATCATCAAGCGCGAGCCGATTGAGGGTCCGAAGCTCCCAGAAGGTTTCAATGTCTTAGTGAAAGAGTTCCAAGGTCTCGGTCTGAAAGTTGACTTGCTTGATCACGGCGAATCGACCGATGCGAGTGAAGTTATCGAGAAGACCTCGCGTGAAATCGAGAAAGAGCATGACGATCGTCTCATCTATGCGCAACACGGTCATCACAATCTCGAAGATACGGTCGTCGACTTGGATGAGGATGATGAAGTTAAGGAAATGATAGATGATGAGGGGGTAGAAATAACAGAGGACATGGAGGAAAGCAGCGCTAGCGCCGATTTGGATGAAGACGATGCTGACCTTGACCTCGGAGAGGAGTTGTAAAATGGCTTGGATGGATAATTTTATCAGCGCCAATGACTTTGATTCGATCCGCCTCAGCGTTGCCAGTAAAGAGGATATCCTCAACTGGAGCTACGGCGAAGTCTTAAAGCCGGAAACGATTAACTATCGTACTCAAAAACCAGAACGTGATGGGTTGTTCTGCGAACGTATCTTCGGCCCAGTCAAAGATATTAACCCGCACGATTCTAAGCTGAAAGGTGTGCGCTCGCGCGAAGCTGCGGTCGACAAGGAAGGGAATCTGGTCACAAAAAGTATTTCCCGCCGCGAACGCATGGGACATATTACCCTCGCTGCACCAGTTGCTCATATCTGGTTCATGCGTGGTACGCCGAGCGCGCTGAGCGTATTGCTCAATTTGACCGTCAAAAATATCGAAAAAGTCGTCTACTTTGCCTCATATTTGATTGTGGGCGCCAAGGATGAGGAAATTGCTCAGACTTTGGCTGATCTTGAAGCCAACACTGTCGCTGCGCGCGACGCTATCCGTTTGCGCTATGAAGAAATGGCGAAAGACGCCAATGCTAACGTTACGGCTTTGGCCGACGAGCAAGCCAAAGAAAGCGAAGCCCTCGAGACGGATTATCTTGCCAAGAAGAACGCTCTCGAGAAAATGGTCAAAGGTGCCGTCATCAGTGAGCAAGAGTATCGCAACTTGCCGGAAGATTACGATGAGCTCATCGAAGTCGAAATGGGTGCGACCGCGATCAAGAAGCTGCTCGACGAGATTGACCTCAAAATGATGATTTCCGAGCTGCGCGAAGAAGCGGAAGCTAGCAAAGGCCAGAAACAAAAGCGTATTATGAAACGCCTCAAAGTCCTTGAGGGTATGGAAGCTGCCGGTATTAAGCCGATCGACCTCATTCTAACGGTCGTGCCAGTTATCCCGCCAGATTTGCGTCCAATGATTGCGCTGCCGGGCGGACGTTTCGCGACTTCAGATTTGAACGATCTATATCGTCGCGTGATTAATCGCAACAACCGTCTGCGCAAGCTTCTAGAGCTGAATGCTCCAGCTGTTATTTGTCATAACGAAATGCGCATGCTCCAAGAAGCAGTTGACGCTTTGATTGACAACTCTGCGGTACATGGTAGCCGCAGCGCCAGCGCGCAGAATGGTCGCAGGAAGCTCAAGAGTATCTCTGACTTGCTCAAGGGTAAACAGGGTCGCTTCCGCCAGAACTTGCTTGGTAAGCGCGTGGACTATTCTGGCCGTAGCGTCATTGTCGTTGGCCCAGAGCTCAAACTCAATGAGTGTGGTTTGCCAAAGCAAATGGCGCTTGAGCTCTTCAAACCATTCGTAATTTCCTGGCTGATTGCTGGCGAGCACGCCGCTAACATCCGTTCGGCGACCCGTATGATTGACGCCGGAGAAGCTATTGTCTGGGACGGCCTTGATGAGTGCATTAAAGGTAAGTATGTCTTGCTGAACCGTGCGCCAAGTCTTCACCGTCTCTCTGTCCAAGCTTTCCAGCCTAAGTTGATTGATGGTAAAGCAATCCAGCTCCATCCGTTGGTCGCGAGTGGGTTCAACGCTGACTATGACGGCGACCAAATGGCGGTCCATTTGCCGCTCTCTGATGCTGCGCAAGCTGAAGCTGGCGAGCTCATGTCTGCGACCAAGAACTTGCTCAAGCCAGCTGACGGTGCTCCAGTGCTAGCGATTTACCAGGACGTCGTACTCGGGATTTACTACTTGACTTACGACAAACCAGGAACCGAAACTGATGAAGTTAAACCATTTAGCTCCGTCTACGAAGCCGAGATGGCTTATGACCAAGGTTTGATTGCGCTCCAGACTCCAATTCGTGTTTTCGCGAAAGGCGAAATCCGCAATACGACGCTCGGCCGCGTCATCTTCAACGAAGTTCTGCCAAAAGAATATCCGTACGACAACTCGGTCCAGACTAGTAAACAACTCAAGCGTGTCATGGCGAACATCTTTGACAACTTTGGCGCCGAAACAATGGTGAAAGCTGCGGATGATGTCAAGAACCTCGCCTTTGAGTATGAGACAATTGCCTCCGTGTCTACCGCTAAGGATGATTATCCGACTTATCCAGAGATTGACGACTTTATCGCCGAGGGCGACGCCAAGACCGCGTTGATCCAAGAGCAATTCGACCAGGGTCTTGTCACCGAGGAAGAGCGCTATAGCCTTACGGTTGCTAACTGGCGTGATATCGATAAGAAGATTTCTGACTTCTTGAAGAGTAAACTCGCATCAATGGATACCGATATCGCCGTCATGGTCAACTCTGGTGCTCGTGGTAGTATTAGTAATATCAAGTTGGCGTCTGCC
Organism: uncultured Candidatus Saccharibacteria bacterium; assembly: GCA_964523355.1. Classification (GTDB taxonomy): domain Bacteria; phylum Patescibacteriota; class Saccharimonadia; order Saccharimonadales; family Saccharimonadaceae; genus Nanosyncoccus. The sequence goes on from CAZFZV010000009.1 coordinate 13,008, forward strand.
GAGATTGGTATCATGGTTGACATTAACAACAACGAAATCGAGCTTCCAGTCAAAAGTAGCTACAAGAAAGGTCTCAACACTCTCGAATCCTTCATCGCTACTCGTGGTGCTCGTCAAGGTCAGGTCTCGACGGCTTTGCGTACTGCTGACTCCGGCTACCTCACTAGGCGCTTGGTGGATGTGGCACAAGATGTCTTTACTACCGACCAAGAGGCCGAAGACCCAGGGTTTGAAGTCTTCAAGTCTGAGAGCGAATACACTGGTATTGGATTTGCTGCACGGATTGCTGGCCGTTATACCGCTGAGCCAGTCCCAGGTTATGTCGATGCTGATCAATTAATCAGCCAAGAAATTGCCGAGCAGATTGCTGCTGATGACGAAATCCAAAGCGTGAAGATTCAGTCGGTCCTTACGACTACCGCCATCAACGGCGTCCCACGCAAAGCTTACGGCGTTGATATGAGCACCCGCGCCTTAGTCGAGGCCCATCAGCCAGTTGGTGTGATTGCGGCGCAATCCCTCGGCGAGCCAGGTACCCAGCTCACGCTGGATACGAAACACGGCTCCGGCGTCGCTGGTTCTGGTGCTATCGCCCGCGGTCTTCCGCGTGTCGAGGAGCTGCTTGAAGCTCGCGCGCCGAAAGGTCAAGCTTATGTCGCACCAATCGCCGGTATTGTCGAAATTTGGGAAGACGGTAATAAATATGTCGCCCAAATTACTCCAGAAAGTGGCGCGGTGACCCGTTTGTCACTCGACGGACGCACTGCCCAAGTCAAAGATGGCGCGAGCGTGAAAGCTGGCGATGTCCTCGCTGATAAAGGCGATGGCAAAGAGCCTCTGATCTCGCCAGTAGATGGTAATGCTCAGCTGACTAAGGACGCGATCGTTCTCGTCGCTGAAGCTGGTGCTGCTGTCAAGGTCGAAATGCCAGGCGACGTCGAGCTAGTTGCTAAATCCGGCGATCGTCTTGCAGCTGGTGACCGTTTGACGACTGGCTCCTTGAACCTCCAAGACTTGCTCAAGCACAAGGGTGCCGAAGAGACGGCGCGTTACATTATGAATGATGTGATTTCGGTCTATGCCGCTCAAGGCCACGAAATCTCCGCAAAACACCTCGAGATTATCGTGCGCCAGATGTTTAGCCGCGTTATGGTCGAAGATGCTGGAGATTCTATCTTCGTCTCAGGCGATGTAGTCTCTAAGGCAGCGATTATTGCCGAAAACCAGCGCCTCGAAGCGCTCGGCAAGGAGCCTGCGACCTACGAAAGCCTCTTGCTTGGTATTACTAAGGTCTCGATTTGGTCTGACTCCTTCCTGTCAGCTGCATCGTTCCAGGATACTACTCGTGTCTTGATCAACGCCGCTATTAACGGTCGAGTTGACCATTTGAACGGCTTGAAAGAGAACGTCATTATTGGCCGCAAGATCCCAGTCGGCACAGGCGTCAAGCCACTCGCGGTGACTATGGCCGAAGAGGAAGAGCTTACGCTCGAGAATGCAGATTTGGCTGGTGAACCATCTGCTGAAGACGTTGCCGAGGTCTAGGTAGAATCAGGCTATTGAACAAGGACGAGTGAAAGCTTGTCCTTGTTTTAATGTCGAACGCCAAGAGGAACTTACTCAACATACCGCATAGCAAGCTCCAAGCTTCTTCTATTTTCCATAGTGTAGTATAATAGAAGAATATGGAAGTTAATCAGGAGACGATCCAGCACCTCGCTAAATTATCGAATTTTGCTCTTACTGACGCAGAATCGACGCGGCTGGTGACGGATATTAAAGAAATTGTTAAATATATTTCACAGCTTGATGAGCTTGACACTGACGGTGTAGAGCCAACTTATCAAGTTTTTGAAATGGAAAATGTCTGGCGTCCAGACGAAATTATCTCTCAAGAAGCCGATCGTGAGCAACTTCTTGCGCTCACGCAAGAGACTAAAGACCACCAAATTAAAGTTCCAAAGGTGTTATAGTATGAAAATCGCAAGTAAAACCCAAAGTGCTGTCGAGCTGGTGCGTGAAGCCCTCGAAAAAGCTCATGCCTGCCAAGACGAATATCATATTTTTAACTGGATCAATGACGACGCTATCAAGCAAGCTGAAGTGATAGACCAGAAGCTTGCGCGTGGCGAAGCGGTAGGTCTGCTCGCTGGCGTGCCGTATGCTTTGAAAGATAATTTCTTAAGCCCAGAGGACGAGACTACGGCTTCAGCTTTGATTCTTGAGGGATTCAAGAGCCCGGTGACGGCAACAGCAGTCAAAAAACTTGAGGCCGCCGGCGCAATTATGATTGGCCGAACCAACCTTGACGCTTTTGCTCATGGCTCGAGCACAGAGAACTCTTATTATGGCCCTACAAAAAACTCCAAAGATCTGACCCGCGTAGCCGGTGGCTCGAGCGGCGGTAGCGCGGTTGCTGTTGCGCTTGATGTTGTACCATTTGCGCTCGGGACCGACACCGGCGGCTCGATTCGCCAGCCAGCCAGCTTTAATGGCGTTTATGGGCTTAAGCCGACCTACGGCGCGATCAGTCGCTATGGCGTCGTAGCGATGGCCAGCAGCACTGATTGCGTTGGTTTCTTTACGCGCGAGGCGGCAGACTTAGATTTACTCATGGGGGTGGTTGCGGGACAAGACAAAAACGATCAAACTACTTTGCCAGATTATTATAAGCGAAGTGAGGTTAAAGCTGTGAAAAAAATTGGAGTAATCAAGGACTTTGATAACGCAGCGGTCAATAGTGAGATTCGCGACGCACTCCAGCAAAAAGTCGAAACCTTAAAAGCCAACGGTTATGAAATTGTCGAACTCGACATGCCGACTCTCAAATACGCCTTGGCCGCATATTATATTATTGTGCCAGCAGAAGTTTCGAGTAATTTATCGCGACACGACGGTATAAGATATGGCTATCGCAGTCAACAAGCCCAAAGTTTAGGCGAGCTTTACGAAAATACGCGCAACGAAGGTTTCATGTCGGAAAACAAGCGTCGCATTATGATTGGCAACTTCGTACTATCGAGCGGTTTCTATGACGCTTATTATCTGAAAGCCGCTAAGGCGCGCACGCTGATTATCAATGAATATGCTAAAGCTTTTGAAAAATGTGATCTCATCTTGACTCCAGTTGCGCCAAATCCCGCATTTAAGCTTGGCGAAAAAGTCAACGACCCGGTTTCAATGTATCTTGAGGATGTCATGAGTGTGCCGCTTAATCTTGCTGGTGTGCCAGGACTAGCAATTCCGGCGGGCAAGACGGATAGTGGGCTTGATTTAGGGCTACAACTCATCGGTCCGCGTCGCAGCGATCGTAGTTTGATTAATTTTGCTAAAACTTTGGAGGAAATAGCATGAGTTCATCATTAGTCTTTTTAGTCATTGCGATTGTTGCAGTCGGTCTCCTCGTGCTGATTGCAATTACTCTGACTGGAAAACACAGCTATACATTTGACGTCGAGGAATATCAAACTCGCTGGCTCAAGATCGAAAACAGCCTTGTAAAAGATGATCCGCGCACTTATAACATGGCGGTAATTGATGGCGACAAGCTCCTTGATAAGGCTCTGAATGAAATGGGACTGCCAGGCAAAACCATGGGTGAGCGCTTGAAGCGTGTGACTGATAAATTTGAAAAACCCAATGCCGTCTGGTCGGCACACAAGCTACGCAACCAAATCGCTCACGAACCTGGATTTGAAGCCGAATACGCGCAGGCGAGCCGCGCGCTTGCAGCTTTTCGCCAAGCCTTAAAAGACCTAGGAGCAATTTAGAATGACAAAATATCTTCCCACAATTGGCATTGAATGCCATGTCCAACTTTGTACGAAAACGAAACTTTTTTCCGAAGTCGATAACGACGCTCGGCTCAAAGAGCCAAATAGTTGCGTTTCGCCCGTGGATTATGGCCTACCCGGCATGTTGCCGCGACTTAATAGCGCCGCAGTGAACTTCGCCGTGCGTGCAGGACTTGCGCTGAATGCTAAAATCAATCTCGAATCAAGATTCGACCGTAAGCATTATTATTATCCTGATCTGCCCAAGGGCTACCAAATCACGCAAATGTTCCATCCAATCATTGGTGCCGGCTACGTAGAACTCCCAAATGGCAACCGGATCCGTATTGAGCATGCTCATCTTGAAGAAGACGCCGGGAAGCTGAGCCACGAAAGCAGTTATTCGCTCGTCGATCTCAACCGCGCCGGTACGCCGCTAGTCGAAATCGTTTCGCAACCCGATATTCATAGTGCAGCTGAAGCTCGTGATTACGCTAAGGAGCTCTGGCGTCTCATGACTTATGCCGGCGTAACCTTTGGTGATTTATATAATGGCAATATGCGCTTCGACGTTAACGTCAGTGTTGCTCCTGAAGACAGTGGGCAACTTGGCACTCGTACTGAAATGAAGAACCTCAACAGCTTCCGCAGCGTTGAGCGCGCGGTGGCATACGAAGTCAAGCGCCAGACAAAGTTACTTGAAAAAGGCGAAAGTATAATTCAGGAGACTCGCGGTTGGAACGAAGCTACCGGCGAGACTACCGGTCAGCGCAGCAAGGAAGACGCTAAAGATTATCGCTATATGCCCGAGCCAGATTTACCGCCTGTGCGCCTAAGCGCCGCCGATGTCGAAAGAGAAGCTGCTGCGCTGCCTAAGATGCCGAGCTGGTATCGCCACGAGTTCCAGAGCATTCTGAGTTCAGAGTTGATTGAAGTGTTGCTAGATTACCCAGAGCTTATGAAAAAGTTGGCTGAATTAGAAGATAATCATAATGCAGTGAAGAAGATTGCTAATCTTTTCAGCTCAGTGCTACTCGCCGAAGAAAATACCAGCTTGCTCAACGATGAGCTTCCGACTAAAGAACAGCTTTTGGCACTGGTTGAGATGAATGATAAAAACGAATTATCCAGTACTGGCACAAAAGAGGTTTTTCTGAAGTTCTTTGATCCCGAAATGCATTACAAAGGCACGCGCACGATTGCGAAAGAACTCGGCGTGATTCAAGAAAACGATCTCGGTGCGCTCGAAGCACTCGTTGACTGCGTACTTGCTAAACCCGAAACTCAGCAAGCTCAGGCTGATTTTAAGGCTGGGCAGGAAAAAGTTCTCGGCTTCTTAGTTGGACAAGTTATGAAAGAATCCCGCGGCAAAGCCAATCCGAGCAGCGTCCAAGAAATCCTCAGGAGCAAACTGAGTTAATGTTTCGGCGCTGGCCGGAAGCTGGCGCCAGTATCGAAAAAACCGATTATGCTATCAGTGAAGTCCGTAAGTGGTTTATGGCACACGTCACCTTAGACGGGCAACCATACACTCTAGACCATGACCAAGCCCGCGCCGTGATTGATGATCATAAAAACACTCTCGTCACGGCTCGCGCCGGTTCCGGTAAAACTCGCGTCATTGTAGCTAAGGTTGCTTACCTCGTTGCGGTCCAAAAAGTCCCACTCGAGCAGATTGTAATTTTTATGTTCAATCGCACAGCGGCCGCCGAAGTCAACCAACGCATTCAAAATGTCGAAGTCGACCATCGACCACTCCTTTCTAGCGGCCAACCCGTCCAAGTTGCTTCTACATTTCATAAATATGCGCTTGATATTGTCAAGCGCAGTAAACAGCCACCTCGCATTATTAGTGCCAACGAAGATAATCGCCTGATTCAAACCGCTCTCGATCGTGCTCTCGAGGAGCTCTCGCATCGTGCCTCTCCTAATGAAAAGCATGAATTACTCCAACTTACGCATAATTTTATCACTCGTGCTGGGCAAAAATTCCCCGGCCAAGACGGTTTGGTCGAGCTCAAGGCCATAATTGAACAGTATTGCCAAACCGCCATCGACTCCAAACTTCAATTTTATCACCAAGTGGCTTATGTAGCTTATACTCAGTATCTTGCCAGGCTCAAACCTCCACTTACTAATTTTAATCTTTTGATGGCGCAAGCTACTGCAATTCTCAAGTCTCTAGACACTACCGGATTTGATTCTGTTCGTCAACTTCGACATATTATGGTCGACGAATATCAGGACTTTTCTTACCTTTTCTTCGCCCTAATATCGGCGATACGTCGGCTTACACCTACAGCTAAACTTTTTGCGGTTGGTGATGACTGGCAAGCCATTAATCGTTTCGCCGGATCTGACGTCGATTACTTTCTTAACTTCAAGCAGTATTTTCCCGAAGACCCGATCAATCTCTCCCTCGCCACCAACTACCGTAGTGCCCGCAAAATCGTCGAACGCGCAAATCAATATATGCTGACACAATATGATGCGGACGCGCTCCCAGCCCGGGCTTTTAGTCATCAAACTGGCCACATTAAATTTCTTAACCCCGCAAAACTGCGTTTTGACGGTACCGATATTAAAGAAGATGGTCTTGCCGACGGTCGTTTCCAGACCGCTTTAGCTAAAACTACTCGACTACCGATCGACAAAGTCCCAGTCGCCGCGGCTCAACTTCTGAAACAACTCGTCAAAATTATCAAACACCACCGTCATGCCGACATCATGCTTCTGCACCGCCATAATTTCACCAGCTTCGACGGTATTACGCTTGAAGCACTCTACTTTGCTTTGAAAGAAAATCTTCTCCAAGAAAATCTCATGACGACGGCCAACTTTGATAAGCACGTGCGCTGTATGACCATGCATAAATCCAAAGGTTTAGAATCCGAAGTTGTAATTTTGTTAGAAATGGATGCTACTGTAGTCGCATCTTGCCATCCGCATGCAACCATTTTTCAACTTTTTGGCGACAATCGCGCCGCCGAAAGTGCTGATCAGAAACGACTACTCTATGTCGCTATGACTCGTGCGAAAAAATATCTTTATGTTTTGAGCCAAGAAAAATCTCCGATTATCTAAATATTGATAAAGCTTGATCAGATGTGCTACAATATCACTAAAATAAGAGCAATTTATGTCTAAAAAACGTCAATCATCCAGCCGAATCTACAAGATTTTCCTTGGAGTGCTTCTTGTTGCTGCGACATTGCTCGGTCCGATTACAGTACTAGCCGGCGCAGTCGACGGCACTATCCCCCGCGAGCTCATTGTAAGTTTCGCGGAACCTGACCAATCCGACCGTTATGTCTATCTATCAGATCTGGAATACCTACCATCTTCGCGTGTCGGTTGGGGTAATTTGCTCAAAGACACTACTAGCGCCAATACGAAAATCACTCTCAAGCAAAACGGCGTCAATGTCACTTTTGATAAAGGTCTTTGGGCGCACGCTACATCAAACGTTTATTATGACCTTAGCGATTATCAAGATTACGATTATTTCACGACCTACCTTGGCGTCAATACTACCGCCAACGCTTCGGGTAGCGTCAAATTCCACATTTATACTAGCAGCGACGATACACTGAATGCCCAGACGAACTGGACGGAGTCCGATGTTGTTAATACCGACGTCATGGGGCCGAGTAGCAACGCCCAATTCGTCCGCATCAATATCAAAGGCGCAAAATACCTACGGCTCTATGCCGATTCAAACGGTCCCAATGGCAATGATCACGCCGTCTACGCTGACGCTAAGCTAATCAAATCCAGCTATCAGGAATATGTTGTCCCTGAGCCGGACGATTTCAACTCAAAACTTGAAGAATACTATGACGTTTCCGGCACTGAAATCAATCGCGATCCTGGATACGAAATCACCTTATTGCGTCGCAATCTTGTAAAAAATGCCGGACGCTATACTCTCACTGCATTCGCCCGCGAAAGCGCAGAGAGCCGCGAGACTCTCGAATGGCTTTATAACGACGTCAATGCATTACGTATGTATACTACTGGCGGTAAGCCGACCGGTAGCTATCTTGAATCGCTCCGTACTCTTAGTCGGCTTTATCATACACATGGCGATGATTTGCGCAACCGCTACGGTGATCTCTATCAACGTATGATGATTGCGCTCTCGCTTACCCATTCTACTGAAGTACGTTTCTGGATCCGCGACCAAGGCGCAATGGCTAATAACCCTACCAGCCCGAATATCTCTGATGCCGTCAAACGTTATGAAGTTTACAAACGTCTTTATCTTGAGAATAAACTTGCGACTACGATCTTTCAATCCCTTGAAGTCGAAGAGATGCGCTATGTCATGGCAACCGAGCTTGGTGATGAAGAGATTGCTTGGTTGAACGATTACATGAAGATCAAGTATCCAAACTACTGGCCAAAAGCTTATGCTTACCCTCCAGTCCCATATATTAGCATCGGCAGCCACTACTGGTACGATGAAAATTATGCCCCCGAAAACCAACAGAAATGGATCGATAAATACCATCTCGTGGGCGACGGCTATAGTATTGGTTTCGACAAATATGCTCCTCATCTTTGGATGATCATGCATCACGGTGGCGTTTGTTGGCAAATTTCCAACACTGGTCAGAATATGACCGCCTCGGAGGGAATCCCAAGCACCACTTTCGGGCAGCCTGGCCATCTAGCGTATGCTAATTATGAGGTCCGCAATGGCACCCCGGTCTGGGCTCTAACTAACGACGTATCGGGATGGACACGCACGGATTATACCGGCTATACCAACACTCATACTTACCACCAAGTACGACAGCTTAACGATTGGGGAGCTAGCGCCGGAGGATATGCTAGTCGCTACCAAGGGTCATATGTCGTCATGGCGCAATCCGCTCTAAATGATTTTGATAATTACGAAGCATCGCAAGAACAAGTATTGCTAGCTGAATCTTACGCCCAAAATCTAGCCAAGCAGGAATCAATCTATCGCCAGGCCTTAGCCACCCAAGATATTAATCTCGATGCTTGGCTTGGGTTAGTCAATACTTATCGTAGCAATTCCACTAAGACTGAGTCAGATTATCTCGAATTAGCGAAAGAAATTACAACGGCGCTCGAACTCTATCCTTTACCAATGTATGATATGTTGCGGCTAATCACCCCTAAGGTCACCTCTCCCGGCTATAATTCCGCTCTGACCATACTTCAGACTCGCACGCTTGAAGACGCTGCGCATGTACCGGATTCTGCTCATGCCCAAGCTGGCGTCACTCGCCTGATGGCAAACTATCTTCTTGGCATCATAGATAAAGAAATCGCCACCTTCTCTTTTGATGGGGACGAAGATACGGCGGGTTATTTGAAGCTCGGCAGCCGTTACGCTGATAGTAGTGCCGCTTGGGAATATAGTCTGGACGGCGGCAATACATGGTCCAGCGGACTACGCAGCGATCAATGGATTACGGACAAAGCCATCAAACTCAGCGCCACCCAAATCCAAAGCATTACAGCCGAAAATGACATCAAGATCCACATTCAAGGCGTACCCCGGACCGACGAGAATATCTACGTAGTTGATATTACCAACCAAACTCCACCAAACGGTCTCTATGCGAACGATTTGGAAAATCGCGTTATTGACGTTAATACTATGATGCAATGGCGCTATGTTAATGGAGAAGGTGATGATCGTAGCTATACTGACTGGGAATCCTACCGCACTAAATCGCCAGTTTTGAGCGGTGAAAAAGTTATTCAACTACGGCTTGGCGCAAATGGCACTAAGCTTGCCAGCGATGCCTCCCAAGATTATGTTTTTCACACTGACCCAGATGATCTTGGCGGACTGCGTCATTATATTCCAATTTCTCATCTCTCACTCGCTGGCTTCTCTAGTCAAGCTACCGGCGGTGGACAGAACGGCAATGCCGCTTATGCGATTGATGGCAACCTTAATACTCGCTGGCATTCAGCTTGGAATGGTTCGGATCAGGAAAAATGGCTCAGTGTCAAATTCGACCACCCCGTTGACCTTTCAGCGCTTGAGTACATTCCGGCCGGCGGTGGTAATGGACGTATTCTCGAAGCTGATATCTACGCTAGTACTACCAGCGACGGTGCGGCGGACAGTTTCCAGCTTATCGGCAAGATTTCTGCAAACTGTGCGGATAGTAGCGTGCCATGTATCGCTGCTTGGCCGAACCAAGATAATCAAGACGTCCGTAGCTTTGAGTTTGGTCATACAGACGACGCAGGAGAATTCATCTATGGGGCCGTTCGAAATATCCGCTATGTAAAAATCGTTGGCACTAAGACCTCCTCTGCTAGCAACGCACATTTTATCGCGGCACGAATGTTTAACTTCTACGAAGATATTGTCTCCAATCCTCATCCTACCGCTGGCGTCGCCTACAGTACGACCGACCCTGCGAGCGAACCGGTCATCGCTCGGCTAGTTAACCCTAGCATGGACATTGAATTTACGAGCGATGGTGGAGATACGCACGTATTTTACGAAAATGGCGAACATGTCTTTACTTTCCATGAGAGAGGCAAACCCGAGAATACTGGGGAAGCTATCGCTAAAGTTGACTGGATTCATTACAACGCGCCGACCGGCACTATAGTCTATACTTGTACTGATAGCTCTGGCAACGATTATAACTGCACCCAAGATCATCGTAAAACCAACTCTAGCGTCCGAGCCGAACTTACTTTTACTGATGGAGCCGAGGTTACCATCATTAATAATGGACAAACCGACAACACTGACTCTGATGGTTCTAGCGACATCGACTCCAACAGTCTTAATCCTTTCACATATCTTTTCCTCGAAAATGGTCGCTTCGTCTTCGAATATCTTGATCAGGCCGGCAACAAAGGCGTAGCTGTTGCCAATGTCGATTGGATCGATAAGACACCGCCTAGTGCCATTATTCAGTATAGTACCCTCAGCCCTACGACTGGCAAAGTTGTCGCCAAGCTTATCAAAGCCAGCCCAACTGACGAAGATTTCACTATTACAAACAACCAAGGGTCAGATGAACATACTTTTGAACGCAACGGTCAATTTATGTTTGAGTATCGCGACGAAGCCGGCAACCAAGCCAGTACGGTTGCTTATGTCGACTGGATTGAAGAAAAGCCGGTCATATCCGAGCCTGATAACCCAGCAGGTGATGACGATGAATATATCGAAGAACTCGAACCGGATCGCTCTGAGACCATCAGTAAACCTAATACAGCTAAGCCCTCTCAGCCGAGTATCGAAGTTGAAGTTTCTGGCTTACCAACCGGCAGTCAGACCCATACCGAACGCATAGAGCTCGCTGACCAACTCAAGACAAAGTTCGGTGCTAATAGTGAAGTTTATGATTTTAGTTTCACCGATGCAGACGGTAATAAAGTTAATGCAACGCCCGATTACGCTACTATCACTATCTCGAGCGGTAAAAAACTGCGTGCAGTTTACCTTGTCGACACAAATGGCAACACTACAAAAGTTGAGTATGAACAAATCGACAGCACGCACATCCGCATTAAAAATCCTACTCCCGGCCGCTACCTCTTTGATTACGAAGATGAAGAGAGTGATGACTATCTCTTGCCAAAGGCAGAAACTAATACTAACCAGCCAGAGGCTGATGAAGATCCGAATCATACTTGGCTCAACAGCAATTTGTGGCTTTGGGGCGGAATTGGGATTGTGGTGCTGATTATCTTGCTTCTTGCACGTGGCATGGTTAATAATCGTCGGCGCTAGCTAGCAATTTCAGACCAGAATCTCCTCATGAATCTCTACCAGAAATTAAAATTTTATGGTAAAATGTAGAAAAGTCTATTTTTAATGTCTACAAGTTATACAACTTGGGAAAAATAACAATAAAGGGAACTACCGCATGGCAAGTGAAATTAAAGATTTATCAAAATTCCGCAATATCGGTATCATTGCGCATATCGATGCTGGTAAAACTACAACTTCCGAAGCGATTCTTTATCGTACCGGCTTGAAACACAAGATCAGCCTGGTCAAAGGCGACGATGGTGGCGCAACCACCGACTGGATGGAGCAAGAAAAGGAGCGTGGTATTACTATCACCTCTGCTGCTGTCACGACTTATTGGAAAGGTCATAAAATCAATATCATCGATACTCCGGGCCACATTGACTTTACCGCTGAGGTGGAGCGTAGCCTGCGCGTACTTGACGGCGCCGTGGTTGTGTTTGATGGTAAAATGGGTGTCGAGGCGCAATCGGAGACGGTTTGGCGCCAAGCGACAAAATATGGCGTTCCGCGCATTTGTTTTGTCAACAAAATCAACCAAATTGGTGGCGATTTCTACAAATCGCTTGACAGCATCCACAAACGTCTCTCAAAGAACGCCGTCGCGATTCACCTGCCGATTGGCTTTGAAAAGGACATTTGCGGTGTTGTTGATTTGATTGACATGAAAGCTTACACCTACAAAGATTATGCCGATCATGAGCTGACCGTTGGTGAAATTCCAGCTGATATGGTCGAGAAAGCCAAGAATGCTCGGAGCTTGCTCGTCGAAGAGGCCGTCCAAGCTGACGAAGCTCTCATGGAGAAGTTTTTCAACCAAGGCGAAGAGGCGATTTCTGAAGTAGAACTGAAAGCTGCCCTCAGAAAGCGCGTCCTCGATGGCGACTTCTACCTCGTCACTGGTGGTGATGGGCGTGGCGTGATTGTTGAGAAAGTTCTCGACCTCGTTGCCGACTACTTACCGAGCCCGCTCGATCGCGACCAAGGTCAGACTGTTGGTGTCGATCCTAAGACTGGCAATGAAGTTGTCCGCAAAGCCAGCGATAGCGAACCTCTCACCGCATTGGCCTTCAAAATCGCAAGCGACCCGTTTGTCGGTAAACTCGTCTTTATCCGTGTCTATGCTGGTAAACTGACTTCTGGCAACACTATCCTCAATGCTACTACCGGTAATAAAGAGCGCGTTGGCCGTATTGTGCGTATGTTCGCCGACAAACGTGAGGAAATCTCTGAAATTGCTGCTGGCGATATCGCCGCGGTGGTTGGTATGAAAGACGTCACAACCGGTACGACAATTTGTGATCCTGCGCATCCCATCCACCTTGAAGACATTACTTTCCCTGAACCTCCAGTTTCGATTGCAGTTGAGCCGAAGACCAAGAGCGACCAAGAAAAAATGGGTCTTGGCCTTTCAAAGCTTGCTGAAGAGGACCCAACTTTCAAAGTTCATACAGATGAAGAAACTGGTCAGACGATTATTTCCGGTATGGGCGAGCTTCACCTCGAGATCATTATTGACCGTCTACATAAGGAACACGGCGTCGAAGCCAATACCGGTGCTCCGCAAGTAGCCTATCGCGAAACTATTCGTGGTACGGCTGAAGCTCAAGGTAAGCACGTCAAGCAATCCGGCGGTAGTGGTCAATACGGTGACGTTTGGGTCAAGTTTGAGCCGAACGAACCAGGCAAAGGCTTTGAGTTTATCGATCAGATTAAGGGCGGCGTTGTTCCTCAAGAATTTCGCAAGCCAGTTCAAAAAGGTATCGAAGAGACCCTTGCGGGCGGCGTTATTGCTGGCTATCCAGTCGTAGATGTCAAAGCGACCCTGTATGACGGTAGCTACCACGATGTCGACTCCAATGAACTTGCTTTCAAACTCGCAGGCTCACTCGCTACGAAAGCTGGTATTCAAAAAGCCAACCCAGTGTTGCTCGAGCCAGTCATGAAGATGGAAATTACTACTCCTGAAGAGTTCATGGGCGACGTTATTGGCGATATCAACTCACGTCGTGGCCGTATCGACAGTATGGAAGATCTCAATGGCGGCGCTAAGCTAATCAAGGCATTCTGCCCGCTAGCGAATCTATTCGGCTATACCTCCGACTTACGTAGTATGTCCCAAGGCCGTGCTGCTAGCACCATGGAGCTCCATGCGTACGAAGAAGTACCGCCAAACGTTGCACAAGACATTATCGAAAAGCGCAACGCGAAATAAGAGACTACTTTTATCGTAATTAGCCGGGAGACCTCCTACGGGAGGTCTCTTTGTGCTACAATAGTGCTTATGGATATTATATTAATCGTCTTGTTACTCGTGCTCATTACGCTGACAGTCATCAACTTGCTCCGCAAACCAACTGCTCGCCTTGATACTTCCCGCTTTGAAGAGCGTCTCATCCGCGTCGAAGGTGCACTTGATAAGCTTGCTCCCCAAATTGAAAATGAATTTCGCGAAAACCGCAAAGAAATTTCCGACAATCTCCAGACCGTCGGTCGCACGCTCGACTCTCGTGTCAAACTTTTACAAGACGATAACAACAAAAAACTTGAAGAAATGCGCCTCACCGTCGACGAAAAACTCCAACAATCAGTCGAAAAACGCTTCAATGACAGTTTTAAGCTTATTTCCGGACAACTCACCCAAGTCTACCAAGGTCTCGGCGAGATGAAAAATCTCGCGCATGGCGTTGGCGACCTGAAGAAAGTCATGGAGGGCGTCAAGACTCGTGGCATTTATGGCGAAGTTCAGCTCAGCAACTTGATTTCGGATTGTCTAAGCCCTGATCAATATGCCGAAAACATCATCACCAAAGCTAACACCAACGACCGTGTCGAGTTTGCTATCAAAATGCCAGGGAAGACGGAGCAAAACGTCTATCTCCCGATTGATTCCAAGTTCCCAGTTGAAAATTACGCTCGCCTTATTGACGCTTATGACCATGCTGGTCGCGCCGAAATCGATAAGTTTCGCAAAGCTCTCACTGTCGACGTCAAAGAACAAGCGAAGAAAATCTCTACGAAATACCTTGACCCTCCGGCCACGACCGATTTTGGGATTATGTTCGTGCCTACGGAGAGCTTATACGCCGAAATTCTTCGTATTCCAGGTCTCAGCGATGAATTGCGCCAGAGATTCAACGTCGTCCTGGCTTCGCCTAGTACGTTGCCAGTTATTTTATCGGGACTAACGATGGGCTTCCGCAGCGTGGCAATCGAGAAACGTTCTGCTGAAGTCTGGCAAACTCTTGGCGCAGTAAAAACTCAATTTGTCAAATTCGGCGATTTGCTTGCAGCTACCCGCAAAAAACTTGAAGAAACTACCAACAAAATCGGCGCGGCCGAGGTCACATCGCGCCAAATCGAGCGTAAACTCCGCGATGTTGAAAGTTTACCAGCTTCTGATAATATCTTATCCTTGCCCGACTCGGACCCAAACGTGCTATAATACTCTCATGGAAAAGCTCGCGATTTGGTTTCTTATCTTCATGTCGTATGCTTTTGGTGGTTGGTTAATGGAAGTCTGCATTAGTCTCGTCCAGCGACGCAAGCTCGTCAATCGCGGGTTTCTTGTTGGCCCGATCTGCCCCATTTATGGTGTCGGAGCTTTATCGCTTTCTCTCGTAGTGCGCCCCGACGAAAGCCCCCTAGTGATCTTTTGCGTCGCAGTCGTCGGCAGCGCGATTCTCGAATACATAGTGAGCTATTTCATGGAAAAGTTATTTTGCGTTCGGTGGTGGGACTACACCGAACGCCCGTTCAACCTCAACGGGCGAATTTGTCTCGAATCGGTCCTCTGTTTTGGTATTTTCGGAATCATCATTTTGAAAATTATCAACCCTGTCCTCATGGCGTTCTATAGCGCTATACCTCCAACAATCATGTTTGCGCTTGCTAGTAGTCTTCTAGCTTGGCTTCTCTTCGATATCGGACTTTCACTCTGGCTCATGCTTGGCGTCCGCGTCACGGTTGGCACAGTTCAACGCGACGCTACCGACGAAATTGCGACCCGCGTCCATGACATCTTGACCGACAAAGGGAAGCTCAATCGCCGATTAGTTAAGGCCTTTCCGAATCAAGCTCCCACCAAAAAATCTTCGTCTCGAAGAACTCAGAAGTAGTGTGCTATAATATATATTATATGTACGAGAAATTTGCGGAGTTTTTAGCTGGCAAACAGCGCATTTGTATCATTCAAGCCGAAAATCCAGATGGTGATTCGCTCGGCTCAGCTATAGCCCTAGATTACATTCTACAGGATACCGAGAATACGCTTTACTGCCCCGTAGATATTCCAAAATATTTACATTATTTTCCCGATTGGTCGCGCGTCAGTAACGAATTCGATTACAAAGCCGACGGCTATATTATTGTCGATACTGCCGCCAGCGTCCTCTTATCAAAGTTACTTGACGACGTCGCAATCAAAAATTGTCTCTACCAAAAGCCCGTCCTCGTACTCGACCATCACGAAACCCCTGATGATCTCGGCTTTGAACACGAAGCTATTATTGAGACTCTGCCTGCCTGCGCTATGCTGATTTTCAAAATCGCTCGTACTCTGAATTATGAGATTTCGCCCGATGCCGCCGCCGCAATTTATTCAGCAATTTCCTCAGACACCTTAGGGCTAGTTAGCAATTCGGTTGACGCTGACACCATGCGCACCATGGCCGACTTGATCGACCTTGGCGCTAATCCTGCCGAATTAGACGAACGTCGACGCGAATTTATGAAAAAAACGCCCCGCATTCTCAACTACAAAGCCGATCTCATTAAACGCATTGATTATTCGCTCGACGGCGAGCTGGCTACAGTCCACATCCCCTTTGAGGACATCCAACAGTACTCAGACGAATATAACCCCAATGTCCTTATTCTTGAAGAAATGCGCCTTGTCGAAAATGTCATCGTTGCAATCGCCGTTAAAACTTACCCCGATGGCAAGATTACCGGCAAAGTTCGCACCAGTCTGCCAGTCGCCGATCAAATCGCAGGCTATTTTGGCGGCGGCGGTCATCCATTTGCTGCGGGATTCCGCACTTACGATCTGAGTTATGATGATCTTCTCGCTGAACTTGTTAAAATTATTCCCGGCATCCTTGAGCAAGCCGCCATTGATCAGGCAAAGGAGTCCTAATGCCTCGCGCTAATAGCAAATTTTATAATTTTCGCACCCGCATTTGGTACAAAATCCTTCGCCAGCCGATTCGCCTCAAAGCAGCTTACGATTCGCACACCAAAGACCCCAAGTTAACGGTAGTTTTTCTCCATGGCATTTCCGCCACTTACGATACCTGGCGGGTCACAATTCGCCAATTTCTCAAAAACCCCGATCTTGAACACGTGAGATTCATCGCCCTCGATCTGCTCGGTTTTGGCGTCTCCTTACAATCTAAATGGCTCGACTACGATTACGACGATTATAACCGCGCTCTTGACACTAGCCTTAAGCACCTCAAAGTTACAGGCCCAGTCGTCATCATTGGTCACTCAATGGGCTCGCTAATTGCAGCAAATTACGCTGTCAACTTCCGCCCCAGTGTCGACCTTGTACATCTCATCTTAGTTTCGCCTCCTGTTCTCATGTCCGAAGAGCTAGCGAAGCTGCCCGACAAAGTCTATACGAAATCTTACGGTTCGCTGCATCGTCTTGCGCAAGACGAGCCCGTCATGGAAGTCATCGCAAATTTCATTCAACGTTTCAGCAGTTTTAGCAGTAAATATCTCAAAACTCCCGCTTTCGGACGCTCAATGGACAATATTATCCTCAACCATAATAATTATCGCACTTTTACTAAAATTCGTATCCCTACGCTCATCATCCATGGCCACTTTGACCCGCTCGTTATGCGTTCTAACCTCAAGCATATTGCCGAGGTTAATCCCAAATATATCAGCTTTATCAGTGTCATGGGGCACCACGATATTTCTGCCCAGAAACGTAGCAAAATCCTCATTGAACTGAAAAAAATTATACGTGAAGATAAAAAATCATGAAGCTATTCAATACTTTAAGCCACAAACTCGAAACTTTCAAACCTTTCGACCCGCAAAATGTCAAAATCTACACTTGCGGCCCGACGGTTTACAGTTCTCCGCACATTGGCAATTTTGCTGCTTACGTCTACTGGGACCTACTCGTCCGCACTCTCAAGATCAACGGTTACGGCGTGAGGCGCGTACTTAATTTGACTGATGTTGGTCACCTCAGCTCAGACGCCGACGACGGCGAAGACAAGCTCGAAAAGGGCGCTCGCACGAGCGGCAAGACCGTCTGGGAAGTTGCCGAATATTATACTCAAGAATTTCTGAGTAGTTTTCATAGCCTCGAGCTCACCGAGCCCACCGTCATTGCCAAAGCTACTGATTATATTGCCGAGGATATTGCTATCGTTGACGAGCTGACACTCAAAGGTTACACTTACGAGACCAGTGACGGAATATACTTTGATACTAGTAAATTCCCCAAATATGCCGATTTCGCTCAACTTAGAGTTGACGACTTAAAAGCCGGCGCTCGCGTCGCACTCTCTAATGAAAAACTTCATCCGACTGATTTTGCGGTCTGGAAGTTCATCAAACCTGACGAGAAGCATGATATGCGTTGGGACTATCTCGGTCGCCCAGGTTACCCGGGCTGGCATCTTGAATGCTCGACGATTATCCATACCGAACTCGGCGAAACCATCGATATCCATACTGGCGGTATCGACCACATACCGGTGCATCATACCAACGAAATCGCCCAAAGCGAAGCAGCTTTTGATAAAACCCTCGCTAAGTATTGGCTCCACTGTAATCATCTACTTAGCGACGGTCAAAAGATTTCTAAGAGCCTCGGAAATGGCTACACTTTGGAGGATCTACAGCAAAAAGGTTATTCGCCGCTCGATTTCAAAATGTGGGTTCTACAAGGGCATTATCGCTCTGAACGTGATTTTAGTTTTAACGATCTTGAAGCCGCCCGGGTTCGTCGTCTGAGTTGGAGAAACCGCATCGCCAAGGCGCGACAAGTTACTACTGCCGGAGAAAATCCGCAACCAATTATCAATGCCGTAAACGAAGACCTCGGATCGCCTGCAGCCTTCGCCTTGGTTGATAATACTGAGCTCGACTTCGAGGGTTGGCAAATCATCGACCAGCTCTTCGGCCTCGGCTTGATCAAAGACGCTCCGAATATCGACCCTGCGTGCGAAGCTTTACTTGCGGAGCGAGAGCAAGCTCGCGCCGCCAAAGATTACAATAAATCCGATATTTTGCGCGATCAGCTCGCAGAATACAACCTCGCCGTACTTGACACTGCCGCGGGCCAAATCTGGCAATACATCCGTTAGTGTGCTATGATAGAAGAATGGAAAAACCGGTTATTGAGGTAAAAGATTTAGTTAAGGTCTACGGCAAACGCTCGACCGCCTTTACCGCGCTCAAAAAAATCAATCTACAAATCGAAAAAGGCGAATCAGTCGCCATCGTTGGTAAATCCGGCTCTGGTAAGTCAACTCTCATGCATCTTCTTGCCTTGCTTGACCGTCCTACCGAAGGCGCAGTGGTTATCGACGGCACTGACTCGACCAAGTTGAAAAATCGCGAACTCAATAGTCTACGCAACGAAAGCTTTGGCTTCGTTTTTCAACAATTTTTCATGAATCCACAAGATACAGTACTAGAAAATGTCACTTTGCCGCTCAAAATCGCCGGCAAACGTCGCAAAGTTCGTCGCGATCTCGCTTCGAAAGCTCTCCGCACCGTTGGACTTTCCGACCGCGCAAAATTCAAAGCTAACGACCTCTCCGGTGGTCAAAAGCAGCGCGTTTGTATCGCTCGCGCCATCGTCAACAATCCTAAAATCCTCTTTGCCGACGAGCCGACTGGTAACCTCGACTCTGCCACTGGCGATAAAGTCATTAAGCTTCTCTTCGGGCTACAGAAAAAGGGCGTCACCCTGATTATCGTCACGCACGACGAAGATCTGGCCATGATGTGCGACCGTCAGATTCGGATTTCCGATGGTAAAATTATCGAAGATTCCGGCAAACCTGCGCCCAAAACCAAACGCTCTGGTACAAAAACCGCCAAAACCACCAAAAAATCGTCTGCGAAAGGAGAAAAATAATGAAATTCTTTGATATTTTGCGTACTGCGAACCACAATCTTTTTCGCAACAAGGTCCGCACTCTCCTGACAATTCTGGCTATTTTCGTCGGCAGTTTTACGATTATTCTTAATGTCGCAATCAATACCGGCGTCAACTCCTTCATTGACGACCAAATTTCTACCATCGGCGGCGAAGATTATATCGTTATCATGAAAGGCGACGCTTCGTCCATGATGGGCGGCATGGGTAGCTCAGAAATTCAAGAATACAGCGAAGACAGCCAGCTTGAATATATGAACACCGACGATATCGAAAAACTCAAGCAAATCGACGGCATTAATGGCGAAAACATCACCGAACGTGGCAACGGTGCCACTGTCGACTACATCAAGAGTACAAAAAACGACAAACGCTTCCGCACCATTGGTGCCGGTTCCATGCCTGCAGGGAACTTCAAAGTCCCCGTCACGGCTGGAGAAATCCCCGCTGCCGACGCCAAAGAAGACCTCATTGCTCTCGAAGCCGATTATCCTCAGGCTCTAGGCTATGCTAGCGACGCAGACATCATTGGCGAGACTGTTATCTTGGGCGTCAAGGACCCAGTTACCGGCAAGTTCAGCGAATTTCCTGCTAAAGTTGCCGGCGTCCAAGCCGCCGGAATCGTAGCTTTCAACGGTAATGCCGTCAGCAAACAGCTCGAAGATAAGCTCAACAACGTCTATAGCCAATACTACACCGAAGCTCAGCGCGACACTTATGCCGCTGTCCAAACTAGCTTTGACACTGATAAATATACTGAAGCCGAAATCAAACAAAAACTCAGCGACGCTGGATACAGCGCCCTCACGGTCAATGACATGGTCGGCATGATTAAAACATTCTTCGATGTTATCCTGATCGTTTTCAGCATCTTTGGCGGTATCGCCTTGCTTGCGGCGGCCATCGGCATTATCAACACCTTATTTATGTCGGTCGAAGAGCGTACTCGCGAAATCGGTCTCGACAAGGCTCTGGGGATGTCGAGCGGGCGCGTCTACGCCGAGTTTGCGACCGAAGCCATTCTGCTCGGATTCTGGGGCTCAGTTGTTGGTGTTCTAGTCGCCGTGCTTATTGGTACCGCTGCGAACGCCGCCGTGCATGCACCTGGTGGCTTCCTCGAAGTCTTCCCGACCTTTAATCTCTTCGAGTTTACGGTTGGCAACATCCTCCCAATCGTCTTGATCGTCATGTTTATCGCTTTCCTCTCGGGAACTATTCCAGCCTGGAAAGCCGCTCACAAGAATCCGATTGAAGCTCTAAGATACGAATAATATATCACCAGATGAATATTATGGAGCGAAAATGAGCCAAAAACCCCCGAAATCTACGAAAAAACCTACTAAATATATCACAGAAGAGATTAAGGTTGAAAAGTTCATCCCCGGGGGTCAGGCTCTAGCCACGCTCGCGAACGGCAAAAAAATCTTCCTTTGGGGAGCTATCCCCGGAGAGATCGTTACTCGAGTTCGGATTACAAAAGAAAAATCCAGTTTTATTGAGGGAATTGCCGAAGAAATCGCGGTAACATCGAGGCACCGCGTTGCCCCACGCGACACCTGTTATCTCGCAACCTCGCCTTGGCAAATTCTCGATTACCGCTGCGAGATGACCGAGAAATACGCGCTGGTCACAGAAATTTTTCGCCAACACGGTATTGACCTTTTGAGTGAAGAGCTAAGCAGTTGCTATGTCCAAAAAGATACACCGATGCACGAAGACAACGGCTACCATTACCGCAACAAAATGGAATACGCCCTTTATTATAGCCACGACGATAGCCAAATCCATCTCGCTTTTCATGAGCGCGGCAGCCATCGCAAGGTGCCAGTTGCGAATTCTAGTATTGAACGCCCGGAAATTTGGCAACGAGCCCAAGCAATCATTACCGAACTTAACCAAAAAGGCGAAGACGCCCGCAAATACCAGAGCTTGCTCCTGCGCTGCGACCAAGCTAGTCATGTCAGCGGCGGATTGTTCGAGAATCACCGCCCTCACCCAGCTTTTCCAAAGCTCGAAGACGAATTATTTGGTGTCAAGTATTCTTATTCTCCCAATGGTTTTTTCCAAATCAACCTCCCAGTGTATGCTGAAGCGCTCAAGTCTATCCAGGCCGAACTTGATAATGAAAAGCAAAGCGACAATGTCCTTGACCTATATTCCGGAGTCGGGACAATCGGTCTCAGCGTAGCGCGCGATGCTCACTTAACACTAGTCGAATGCGATAAATCCGCCTATACTGAAATGGTCGAAAATGTCAAAACCGTCGCCGCTCTCACCGGCAATCCGGAGATTAATCCCGTACTCGCGAAATCCGAATCAGCGCTGGATTATATCGAACCCGACCAAGTCGTCATCGTCGACCCGCCGCGCGCCGGCTGTCGCCCAGAAGTCATCGGCCAATTTCTCAAGATTAAACCGCACATGATTATCTATCTTTCTTGTAATCCCGCGACCCAAGCTCGCGATGTCAAGCTTTTATTACCAGAGTACCAGATTACTAGAGTTGAGCCATTTAACTTCTTCCCGCACACACCACATATCGAAAACTTAGTTGTCTTAAAGCATAAAACGAAGCCATCCGGAGGAGCGCCATGGGATTAAACCAAGAGCAAAAACAAGCCGTCAAATACTTAGACGGACCGCTGCTGGTTCTGGCTGGTCCCGGGACCGGTAAGACTCAGCTCCTCTCCGCAAAAGTCGCCTATATTCTCGAAAACACTGACACTAATCCCGAAAACATTCTCTGTTTGACTTTTACCGAGTCTGGAGCCAGCAATATGCGTGAACGTCTCGGTACGATGGTCGGTAAAGCCGCCAGTAGTGTCAATATTTTTACTTATCATGCTTTTGGCTCCAATATCCTTGAACGTTACAAAAACTACGCCGAAAATTTCGACCGCAATCTTGACAATGTAATTGATAGCGTGACGCAATACAAATTCGTCCGCGAAATTCAAGAAAGCCTGCCCGCTACAAGCATTCTTAAAACAGCCAAAGTCGAAGATCTGGTCGAGACGATTGGCCACGCAAAATCCGCCCGCCTCAGCAGCGACGATCTCGCGCGTATCGCCGAGCGCAATATCGCGGATAGCGCAAAACTGAGCCTTGCTGCCTCACCGATTTTGGCTGCACTCAAGCCCCGGATGAAATATTCGGCCGCCGTTGCTGAAATCTACCAGCCTTTGCTAGAAGTTTTGACTGAATATACTAGCAGCGAGCCAGTCGTGGGGCATATCGAGCCCAGCGCTAATATTCTCGCGCGCGAACTCGCCCAAATTATCAACGACGAATCCACCAAAGACAAACCCAGTATCCGACCCTTGTCGAAATGGAAAGATCGGCGTTTTGAGCGTGACGCCGCCGGCAATTATCGTCTCAAGGACTACATCGCTAACAAAAAACTCGCTGCTCTCGCTGATGTTATGCGCGCTTATAGCGAGAAACTCCACGCCGAGAATCTTTTCGATTTTGCCGATATGATCGAGGAGGCGATTCGTGCCCTGCGTGAAGACCGTGGTTTTCGTTTGAGCTTATCCGAAGTTTTTCAATTTATTTTACTCGATGAGTTCCAAGACACTAATCCATCGCAATTTGAGCTGATTAAGTTACTCACCGATTATGAAAATCCTAATGTCA
Organism: uncultured Candidatus Saccharibacteria bacterium; assembly: GCA_964523355.1. Taxonomy (GTDB): domain Bacteria; phylum Patescibacteriota; class Saccharimonadia; order Saccharimonadales; family Saccharimonadaceae; genus Nanosyncoccus. Next base: position 36,319 of record CAZFZV010000009.1, read on the forward strand.
TGGCTGTTGGCGACGATGACCAAGCAATTTTTGAATTCCAGGGCGCCAACGCTAGCAACCTACTCGATTACCAAGAGCATTACGGCGCAAAAGTTATCACACTAGTCGACAACTATCGCAGCACGAGTGCCATCCTCGATTTCTCGCATCGCGTCGCTAAGCAGGTCGAAGATAGTTTTGCCAAACACCACGGCGTCGCCAAAGTTTTACGCTCCATGCTTGACCAGCTCGGAACACAGCAGCCTCCAAGCTGTCCGATCGAGCGTCACGAATTTAGCGTTGCGAGCGACGAATATTATTGGGTCTCGCGCCGCATCCGCGAGCTGATTGATCAAGGCGAGAATCCTGACGAAATTGCCGTCATCGCCCCGAAGCACAAGCATATTGCGCCGCTCCTACCTTACTTAAAAAACCAACGTCTCAACATCGCTTACGAGAAAAAGTCCAACCTACTCGAGGATCCCAAAATTCACGAGCTGATCGTTATCGCGGAATTTGTTGCAGATTTAGCCAACGAAAGTCAACCGGGCCACCGACTTCTCGAAATCCTCAGTTTCCCGTGGCTCGAAATTAATGCGCTTGATGCGCTCAAAGTCGCCCATGCCGCGCGCAAGGCCGACCAATCCTTGCTCCAGTATCTCCGCGAAAGCGACGATACCAAGCTCAGAGAAATCGCCCAGTGGCTCGCCGACCTCGCGCTCCAAAGTTTTGAATGTCCGCTCGAGCTTTGGTTAGATTATCTAATCGGCACGACCGCGTTAAATGATTTTTCTTCGCCGTACTTGTCGTATTACGAAACCCATAGTACCGAAAGCGAAATCTTTGAGTTCTACGAAAATCTCAATGCGCTCAAGAATACCGTTATCACTCATACCCAAAATCGCCAGCCGAAGCTTGTTGATTTTGTCACCATGATTCAGGACTATACTGATGCCAGCGCGAGCATCATTAATACCAATCCTTACCGCGATGCTGAGCATGCCGTCCAGATTATGTCGGCGCACAAGAGCAAAGGTCTCGAGTTTAAATGGGTTTTCTTGATCGCCGTCGATGAGCTGGCTTGGGGCAAAGCCAAAGGGAACAACAGCATGTTTAGCCTCCCGTCTAACCTCAGCCAAATTCGTCACACCGGCGTCACCGATGATGAAAAGCTGCGCCTCCTCTTTGTCGCAATTACTCGCGCCAAGCAACATCTAATCATGACCAATTCGGTCCAAGACTTTTCCGAGAAGAAAGTCGCACGCCTCGGCTATCTTAATGAGCAACGTGACGAAAAAGCTGAAGTTCAGGTCTCACCTTATCTGCCCGCAGAGAATCAAACTATCCAGACCCACTATGATGAGTTTGATGAGACCACTCGTCTCGATGAGCTCCGTCAGAACTGGATCGCGAGCTACCAAGTCCTCAGTCCAGATTTGAAGCTCCTGCTCAAAGCTCGTCTTGAGAATTATCGCCTGACTGCTACTGATTTGACCAGCTTTATCGATATTATCTATGCCGGCCCCCAAGCAGTTTATAAAAATCGCGTCCTCTGCGCGCCCGACGAGCCGCTCACCCCGCAACTCGCTTATGGGACCTTGGTCCATAGTACCCTCGAGCAAGTTACCAACCAAGGTATTTCCCGCGACGCCGCTCTAGCTTATTATGTGGACAAAACGGCCGAACTACCTCTTCTCGGCCGCGAGATTAGGGAGCTTCGCGAAAAGGGCGAGGCGAGCCTGAATATCGTGCTCGACCAATTTGACCATATTCTCCGCGCCGACGGGGCGAAAGGCGAAGTTAACTTATCTGCCGAACACCTCAGTCTCGACAATGTCCCCGTTACCGGCAAAATCGACCATATTAATATAGACCGCACTAATAAGACAATTGAGGTTTATGATTTTAAGACAGGTAATTATCACGAAAACAAGTGGCAAAGTCATCCTACCCTTTATAAATATGCTCTGCAGCTCGAATTTTATAAACTTTTGCTCAATTTGTCGCCTAGCTACCGTTATTATAAAGTGACACATGGTCATATTCTTTTCGTTTCGCCCGACGCTGAAGGCAAAGTTTACGATAAAGTCTACGAATATGATACGGCCGGCGGGGAAGAATTGCGTGCACTCGCTAAGGTCGTTTATCGACAGATTACCAGCCTCGAATTCGTCGAAAATCCCGAGATTAACTTGCCCGCGAATAAGCAAAACACCCTGAAAGATGTCCGCGCTTTTGTCGAGAAGCTGCTTGCGGCTGCTCCAAGTATTGACAGATAGCGACATATGGTGTATACTTAGGTAGTTACAGGCAGTTGCGCCGGTGACAGTATTTTGGTGTACCGCACCACGTAATTTGTCAATTATATGATTCTTGACATTCGATTTGGAGGTGATTATGAATGTCAAACCTAGTAGTTCCCAAATTCTTAAAACCTTTTTTGGACAAACAGACCGATGAGACTCGACAGGGTTCAATCCACTGCCCTCACTGCGGCGGCTGGCATAGCAACGATGCTGAACTCGACGCTTGCGCTCGACGCCATTCCCGGATTGGGTCCACCTATCAATGTCCGCGCTGTAAGAAATATCATCTCACGCTCGATGATGCTAGTCACTGCTGCGAAGAGGAAAAACGCTTTGAACAGCGTTACGATCAGTCCACCTACCAGGGCTACACGGAGCCTGAAAGTGGCAACAGTTTCTTCGACAGTATTTTCGGCAGCAGCCGCACCAGTCAGCCCGAATCGACCAACAGCGGAGGTGGTTTCATCGACTCCTATTTAGGCGCTGGCGGCGGCAAGTCAGAACCGAAGAAAGGTGGAAGCTTTTGGCCATGGGATTAAGATTGAGGATCATTTAATTTTACCCTTTAGGGTAAACGGACAACGCAAGTTGTCCGTATTTTTTGCCTCATTCGCTTTCTTCGCGCTTCTTTTCTCACCCCTCTATTCTTCCCCCTCTTTCCTCACTCGCT
>CAZFZV010000010.1:0-37814 GCA_964523355.1 uncultured Candidatus Saccharibacteria bacterium
GCACGGGCCTTTTAAGCCCGGTGTCGAGAGTTCGAGCCTCTCCCGGCTCACCACAGGACAAATTAACTCCGTCTAGGAGTTATTTTTGTACTATAATATAGCTATGGACCGCGCAGCGACGATACGATTTATCAACGAGAATTTCGGCGGCATTATTCAAGATTGGCCTTGGCCAGATTCGCCCGAATATACAGTTTTTCGCCACGCTGACAATAAAAAATGGTTTGCTTTGATTATGAATCTACCAACTCAGACGCTTGCCCGGCAAAACCCGCATTACTTTGCCAATAAGCCAGCTTCGGGCGATTCTACTCTCGACGTCATAAACCTCAAATGCGACCCTGACCTCGTCGAGACGCTCATTCATGAGCCCGGAATCCTGCCGGCCTATCATATGAACAAGCACCATTGGATTACGATTCTGCTTGACGGTAGCTGTCCAAGCGATCGTTTGCGGGCGCTCATTAGCTTTAGCTATCGCCCCACCGCATCACATTCCTCAAAAGATCTCCAATCTGTGGTATAATCAATATAGCTATGAGTGAGAAAACTGCGAAATCATCCAATCAATCTACCAAGCCTGCGCCCAAAGCTAAGGCTAGCGCGAAGAAGAAGCCCGAAGTCGTTTCAGACTACAATGGTTATGACTATAAGCAAATTTTCTGGGAAAATGCTGACCGTAAGTACGAAGATATGGCGGATCGCATGGCAATTCGTCGGCTCTTGCCGCGCGAAATGGATACTTTTGTCGATGTTGCTGGGGGCTACGGTCGTCTTGCTGACGAATATCTCCCTCGGGCTAAATCCGCGACCGTTTTCGATTACTCTGAGACCGAGCTAAAACAAGCCCGTGAGCTTCACGGTGACAAGCTCAAGACGAAAGCCGGCGATATCTATAGTCTGCCATTCAAAGATGACAGCTTTGACGCCCTGATGATGATTCGTGCGACTCATCATTTTAAAGACATGCAGAAAGTCTCGGATGAGCTCTACCGTATCCTGAAGCCCGGCGGTGTCGCCGTTATCGAAGTAGCCAACAAACGCACTCTGCCGCGCATGGTACGCTATTGGACGAAAAAGACTGATCTGAATCCTTTCAGCCTCGAGCCGGTACATCTGAAAGAGATTGATGCTGATGGCTTCTATAATTATCATCCCAAATATATCGAGGGGATTTTCAAGCACTCTGGTTTCAAAATCGACGAAGTACTGTCAGTTTCAAACTTCCGCAGTGCCAAGCTGAAACAAATTTTCGGCACGAAAAATCTCATTAAGCTCGAAAAAGGCGCCCAAAAGCTCCTCGCTCCTGTACGCTTTGCGCCCTCGATTTACTACAAACTAGTCAAATAACAAGTCGCCTCGACTGCGTTGTATGCGAGCCGAGGCCTTTTCATACTTAATTACCCCTGGTAGCGCCAGCTGGAATCGAACCAGCATTGTAGACTTAGAGGGTCTATGTCCTATCCGTTGAACGATGGCGCCATGTGAATATTATAGCATAAAATGCCATCTTAGAAAACACGCATAGTCCACGATCTCACATCATCAGCTTTGAACTATGTTAAAATAAAACTAAGTAAATCTTAAATCTAAACTGCGAAAGGAAAACATGGCCAAATCTGACAAACAACTATCAAGGTGGCAACGCGCCTTGACCGATCTTAACGCGATTCATTCAGATGATAAAGTCGAATCTTATTATACGGCAAACTGGGCATCGTCTAGCTTCGCCATATTTGCCACTTGGCGTAAGGGAACTTTACTTTTTACCAAAGAAAAGCTCGTCTACATGACAACTTTCGGCGTTAACCAATTCTCGATTGATTATAGTGACATCCGTGAGGCCAAAAAGTGCTTCGCTGGGCTCTTGCCGATGGGGATGCTGGTCGTCGCTTACGACAAAAAGACTGATAAAACGAAAAAGTACAAGTTCTGGGTCAGCGGGCGCAGAAAACTCATCCGTCAAATTTCCGAAAAATCTGGACTAGCGCAATAAAATCCAATTCTGGAGGCTATATCAATGAAGAAAGCTTTCATGTCTCTTAAATTCCATGATGGGGTTGAGGATAAGAAGAAAATCGACGACATTACGCGCGCCTTATTGGCAGTAGGTATTGAGAATATCGTCATGGCACGTGATGTAGAAAAATACGGAGAAGCCTCGCTCCCGGAGGGGGCAAAGCTCATGGTTGATTATGTTTTTCCGGCCATGAAGCAATGCGACTTGCTTATCGTTGAATTTTCGGAAAAAGGTGTCGGGTTAGGCGTTGGTGCCGGCTATGCTTATGCTATAGGTCTGCCCATTTATATTATCGCTAAGACTGGCAGTGATATTTCTTTGACGATGAGTAATTTAGCGCAGAAAGTAATTTTCTACGATGACCCGCAAGAACTTACGCAGAAGTTCCTAGAGCTATTTTGAAGTCGCGCGCACCCTGCGCTGTGCTAAAATAGTAAACGTGGATAAGCTTGTCCATGGGAACTTATGTGTAGCCGACCGAGGTCAAGCTCCAGCTGCCCGACGTTCTCGTATACAAAGATCGTGGAGCTCCCTCTCGCATTGATTTCAGGGAATGATTGAGGCTATTAAACTTTTCGCCATGGCGAAAAGTTACAAAAGTAGCTCCTTGCTAATATCTCATCCAGTATAGGTGTTCAGTCGCTATTGGCTTTTGTCCGTAGCGGGTATGTCAATATCGGTACCGGTTCTACTAACCTCGTCGGCCAGCGCGGCTTCGGCTGGTCGCGTACGGCTAAGTCGTCTACTGGTGCCTACCGCTTGTACTTCAGTCCTACTAACGTCTACCCGTCAGACGACTACGATCGTTTCTACGGTTTCCCCCTCCGCTGCCTCTACCCTGGTAAGTAGCGAGTGAGGAAAGAGGGAAAAGGTTAGAGGGGTGAGAAAAGAAGCGCGAAGAAGCGCTTCTTTTTCTCACCGGCTAGAGAGAGTGAGCCAGAAGTAAAACTGATGAATGGTGGAGAATGATGGCTCACTCTCGAGGACAGAGCGTCAATAAGCCTCAGGGTAGATAAAATATCGCCCGGTGAAGGTGCCGATCTTTGCCTCCTAAAATAAACGCCCATCAGCACGATTATCATCTTGCTCATGGGCGTGGTGACCCTTATTGAATCGAAGTGGAACGACCTCATATCTGACTTTTACCGTATAAAAGGTATAATGTCTATTTTGTATGGGGTAAGCTCTATTCCCTCCGGGTGTAGAACTACTACTCACTCCTACTAAGATTCTATACGAACATCAGCCTGTAGCCTCTGCCACATCTGGGTCATGTTCATAGTATACCACGTGAACAGTTATTTGTGAAGTCTTTTATTATCCAAAGGAGAAAGGACGAGGTATGAGAACCCTCGCCCTTGTTGTTTTACAACAGCCATAGGCTGTTTATTATCTCATATCCCCTACGGAGGTGCTACACAACGCCCGAAGGGCGCGTGGTCAATTGGGGGTGAAAAATAGGAAAGTGGGTTGCTAGAGTGTTCAGATACACCCGTAGAGCCCCCTTGTCCGTCTAGTTTGATGTATATGGAGTGGCTTACAGTCCACGGAATAGAGTGCGCTTGAGTAGTATCTGTCGCATGATTATCTGTTCACTGGTTATTTCTTTGTTGTCTATTGATTTTGCTATCCCTCTTCCGCCCGGCTTTATATCGCCCCGCCGTAGCTCCCACTAAGCGAAGGCGGGCGAATCTTTAGGAAGGAGTTGGGTTGCTATCTTGTAGTGGTTAAACATAGCTTAAGAAACGCGTTTTAAGGCTCTAAGACCACCAGGCTCATGGAGTTTTAGACCTCCTAATTGTCGAGATGATACAACAATCGTCTTTGATGTTAGGGGTCTGTAGAACACGGTATTCTGGCGTTATATAACGCCTAAAATGACGTTATTTGATGCCCTATGAGTGTAATTTTTGGGGTGGAAAAACATGAGAGTGGTTGGGTTAGTGCTACATGACGTCATATAGAGAAGAAAACATAATAAAGTATATACCCCTGTAAAAGACAGGTAGGTAGGCTTATTTAGGTATTGGTGTTTTATATTAAATCCTAGCACCGCCCGTAGAACTTATTTTATTTTTTGATGATAGTATTCTTGGTGTTAATGCTAGTTAGACGACCGACTCTGACGGCAGCCTTTAGGCTTGCCGGCGAACCACCTATGGTGGTTGTTCTCCTTGATGAATTGGGCTGGTATGGTATAATATAAACAGTCTTACTTACTGTATTATATCTAATACATAAAGGTGCCCGATAAGAGGACGCCACATAAATACCAGGACAGCTTTATGTCTAGGTATGATACAGGAAGTAAGACGCCTTGTGGCGTCCTTTTTAGTTGGTTGCCACTCCTAACGCAAGAAAGGTTTTCATATGGAATTGAGTGGTGATGATGCTAGTCGCTGGGAACAAACAAGCGATAAACTCCAAGAGCTTGAAGAGCGGGTTGCTTCCTATAGGGAAGTGGCAAAAAGCGTGAATAGTGCTCTGTCGGAATTATTGGTAGATCTAGAGAAAACCAAAGAAACAATCTCCGAGCTTAGTAAGTTAACCTATAAGGAATCGCTGCGTCAAGTATCGGGAATGTTGAACGCTGATGAAAATTACACACCAACAGTTTCAATAGAGTCACAGTCTCAATATGAGATTCAAAAGAAACCTGCGAAAAAGCCCAAAGCTAAAGGCAAGAAACCTGCGAAAAAGCCCAAAGCTAAAGGCAAGAAACCTACTCACGTTGACGGTAAAGCACAACCTATAGTTCCGAGACAAACAAATCTTTTAGATACTGAGGATAAGTAGTATGTCCGATAGCCTCATAGATACTTCCGCACTTAATGAAGAAAAAGTCCGTCTCTATAATAAAATGGAACACACCAATAATTGTATGTATATTACGGGTCGGGCTGGTTCTGGTAAGTCATATCTGCTAGACTTCTTCGTTAAAAATACTCATAAAAGCATAGCTGTTGTGGCTCCTACTGGAGTAGCTGCGCTTAATGTTGGTGGACAAACGATCCATTCATTCTTTGCGCTAGATATAGGTGTCCAGAATATTGCAGAAATTCGCAAGAAAGGGGTTTGGGGTAAGCTCAAGGAAATCCTAAGTAAAATAGATACTCTGATTATAGATGAAGCTTCTATGGTGCGAGTGGACATTATGGAGGCTATTAACGCTAAGCTTCAATGCGCTAATGACAGCAGAGAGCCGTTTGGGGGTAAGCAAGTAATCCTATTTGGCGATTTGTATCAACTACCACCTGTTGTAGAACCACAGGTCGATAGGTATCTTACTGCTGAATACGGCAACGTATTCTTCTTTAATGCTCCGGTATTCGAACGATCGGCGCTAACGGTCTATGAACTCAAGACGGTCTTCCGTCAAAAAGACGCTGCCTTCGTAGGCATCTTAAACGACATTAGAATTGGCACAGTGACCGACAATGAGCTAGAAGTCCTTAATAGTTGCTCTGGAAGTAGCCCCAAGAACCAACGGAATCACGCGATAGTGCTAACTCCACGCAATGAAACAGTGTCCCGCATTAACCAAGAGAAACTCGACCAGCTACGAGGACCAGAATACATTTATAAAGCGGAGATTACTGGAGATTTCAAGCGCAGTTCTTATCCTACCGAGCCAGAGTTAAGACTTAAAGTTGGCGCTCAAGTAATGATGCTTAAGAACGATAGTGGTGACGCTCAGCACGGCGAAAATCAAGGGAGACGCTGGGTAAATGGCACTCTTGGTGTTATCTCCGATTTAGGGGAGAACTTTATCAAAGTAATGATTAACAAGGTAGAGCATAGTATTGACCGTGCTACATGGGAAAAGAGTATTTACGAATATGACGCAGATAAGAAAAAACTAACCTCACGCCCGGTAGCTACTTTTACACAGTTCCCGGTGCGGCTTGCGTGGGCTTTAACTATTCATAAAGCGCAAGGACAAACCTATCAGGCAGTAGAAGTTAATCTTGAGGGTGGAGCTTTTGATGCGGGTCAAGCCTATGTGGCTCTGTCTCGATGCGTTTCAATGGACGAGCTATACTTGACGTATCCGATTAGCCGTGATGACATCATAGTTAAGCAAGAAGTCGCTAATTTTATGGACAAACACAAAGACGATGGCTTCCGTGACGGAGTTGAAGTAAGTGATAAGGCTAGGCGTCGAGAAGAATTACTAGCAATGCTTAAAGCGTTAGATGAAGAGGACTAAGTGGAACTTATAGGCTGGCTTTCATTATCTGGCTGGATGCTTGGCGAAATCGGCATATGTCTATGGGTTCTAGTGGTTTTTAGAACTACAGACGACGAGAAGTTGAGATTGAGAATTATTAGGCAACTACCTCTTTCTATCTGCGTCGGTGTTGCCTTAGGATTCTTTATGTGGTCAATTCAGAACAATACTAATGATGAATCTATTTCAAACTGGCAAGCCCTAGATATTAATGCGCAACTTATCTTATGCGTGCTAATTTGTGCGCCAATTTGTTGTTTATTGCTTATAAAACTCATTAAAGTCATAGCTTACCTCGGGACGTATTTATTGCGTAAGCTCCAGACCTCTAGAAAAAACAACACTTATCAACGTTCCGGGAAACCACGGCATATGCCGAACGCTCCAAAGTTTAACGCATTATTTGACTTAATGGAGGACCCGTCGCTCAATGATAGTGATAGTGTAGAAGAATGGGCAAAGCTTGCCCGGAAACGTGGCATTGCGTCTAAGCATCCAATAAAATCACCCAGAAGAAGCCGGAAGAATACCACCACCCCTAAACCAGCTAGCAAGAGTTTAAGCACCCCAATACGAAGTACTACAGGCATAAAGAACCTATCGCCAGATGCCAAGAAAATGCTCAGGAGTGAAATCATGCGCCAGCTTAAGGCTCTAAATATCAAAGATAATCGCCAACCTCGCCAAGGCATTCAGACATTGCTTCCGTCTATCGATAACAGCCAGAATAACGATACCCTGCCGATCCAACCAATGACGCCAAAGCAACGCCTTAAGGCAGAATTAGAGCATGAGCTAGCTGGCTTAGACAACAAGTAATTTCACCGACCTTGTGTCGGTGGCGTCGCAGACACTAGTCATAATAAAGCTTTTGTGCTAATATAGAGTTAAGAACTTTATAAAAATAGAAATGTAGCTCGAAAGAGGTCAGGGGCACTTAGGGAGAGTGAATCGACAGGCAGAAAAATGTTTCACGCTTGTATTCCTAAGTTGAGCCAATAAGCCCTGTAAGGAGAAAGTTGCTCAGGCTAAGTAAACGACTCCATATATCACTACGATAAGTAACTGACGCCGATGTATTCGTGTTATTGCGGCTGAGGGCAAGTATATATGAACACCTACACTGTAATACCCTTTGAAAGGAGGGTTTATGGTGTTTGGTGTTTTTTGTTCTTGAAACACCTAGCACGCCCTACAATACAAATGGAGGAAACATATACAAACATTTTCGGAGACAAGCCTGTCATCTCCGTCAAAGAGGCTAGAAAATTACTAGGCAAAGAACTGTCAGAGCAGTTAAGCGATGCTGGCCTTATGGAAGTAGTTAGCCTAATGTCACACCTAACTATAACGCTACTTGAGCATAATTCAGTTCCACAAAATGTTATGGTTGAGGTATAATAATAGTATGGAAGAGGTAACGAAGAAAGCATTCGGCTACATTAGGGTTTCGACGGAAGAACAAGCAGGTAATGCTTCACCAAAAACACAGCATGACGCTATACAAGCATACGCCAACAAGAATAACGTGGAGATTGTCGGATGGTTTGAAGATCTGGGCGTATCAGCAAAAACCGCCCATCGTCCTGGTCTTCAGAAGCTTATCAAAACAGCTAAGGAACATAGAGGAGAAATCGACCAGCTCATTGTCTATAATGTCAGCCGAATCTCCCGCAACGTAAAATCCTATATGTCCGATATCGGAAAAGAACTTTCCGCTTACGGTATAGTCTTACGCTCCACTATGGAGAACATTGATGAAACCCCTACTGGCAAGCTAATGCTTAATATAGCTCTTGCTATCCACCAATTTGATAATGACGTTAAGGGGCAAACCGTTAAAGACAATATGTCAGCCCTAGCACACGATGGCTGGTGGATGACGCAGGCGCCACTCGGGCTTAAACTTAAGAAATGCCTTACTGGTGAACGCGATAAAAACGGTAAGCAAAGATACCACAATACGCTAGTTCCTGATGATAGTGATGACCTAGCAAGCAAGATTCAACAACTGCTCGTGCGCTTCTCGGAGGGAGATATGAGTCAGACAGACCTAGTTAATCTAGCTGATAAACTTGGCGTTAAAAGCAAAAACGGCAAGAAACTGGAGGTCAAAGCTATAGGTAGGCTCCTTGAAAAACCAGTTTATGCCGGTTATAACGACTCCGAGAAACTACTTAATGGCAAGATGAACAAAATCAGACTATTTGACGGGCTGATACCACTTGAGATTTACGAAAAGAACCAGCGCATTCTAAAAGGTAGTAAGCAAGAATACACTCAACACGAAGACGCTCTCTACCCTCTACTACATACGCTTAAATGTGGTTGCTGCGGGAAAGATTTATTGGCCAGTGCTCCTAGAGGGGGCTCTGGTAAACCATCGCCACGATATCATTGTAGAGATAGTAGACATGGCTCAGTTAACATCCTGGAGGCGCATAACGTCTTTAACAACTTTCTACAGCAAATTACACCAGAAGATAGCACGATTAAACTATTTAAGGAGATAGTGCGTAGGACGGCTGCCCTGAAACTTGGTAAAATTAACCAAGAAATCTCCACACTAGAAAATCAAAAGAATGCTCTAAGCGATAGGAGGCTTAAAGCAATTAATGCCTTTCTGGACGGGGCAATTTGCCAAGAAGAGAAAGACGCCGTGTGTGATAGTATTGATAAAGACAAAAACATAGTTGAACTAGAGAGAGAACGCCTTAGCAAAATACAGAAGCTTAATGAAGCAACCATTGATTACGTATGTAACTTTATAACTATGCCGGCAAAACTATGGCGTGACTCTAATTTGGAGGCTAAACAAGCCTTTCAGAAGATGCTGTTTCCAAACGGTTTACATATCAATATCAAGACCAGAATCTGTGGAACGGAAGACCTAAGTCCTCTCTTCTCTGTTATAACCACCAAAAAAGCGTCCGAAGACGCATCTGATTCCCATATGGTGATCTCTGCGGGAGTCGAACCCGCGTTGTCGGGATGAAAACCCGATGTACTAACCGTTATACTAAGAGACCAACACTTTCATTTTACTAGAAAAATCACCCCTCGTCAACCCCAATTAGACTTCAAACCACCTTAAACTTGGGATAGCGCCCCATAAGTCGCTATCCCAAGTTCTCCTCTAGCGTCGCATTAATTTCGCTGCGCCGTCCGCCAAATCGCTCGGCAAGAGAATCACCGTTTTCTGTGACGGGTCGGCACTAATCTTCTCAAGTGTCTGCAAGGTACGAATATTTAGACCGCCCGGCGTCTGTGCCAACATCGTCGCAGCTTCTGCGACTGCCGCCGCTGCGCTCTTTTCACCCTCAGCAGTGATGATGGCGGCTCGACGTTCGCGTTCGGCTTCGGCTTGTTTCGCCATCGCCCGCTTCATATCAGCCGGCAGCTCAATATTCTGTAACTTAACGCTTTCTATATCAATCCCCCATTTATCAGTTTGTGCGTCAACAATCTCCCGAATCTGCGCCGAAATCTCATCACGCTTTGACAAGATCTCGTCCAGGTCAAAATTCCCAGTGACGTCCCTGAGCGCCGTCTGCGCGAAAGTGCTTGTAGCGTATTGATAATTTGTCGTCTCTAGGACTGCTTTCTGCGCATCAATCACTCGCGCATATACCACCGCGTCGACGTTCACCGTGACGTTGTCCCGCGTAATCACTTCTTGCTTCGGAATATCCATCGGCGTCGTCCGCACGTCAACCTTAATCATTTTATCGAGGTAGGGAATGATTACTCTGAAGCCCGGATTGAGCGTGCGCGAATACTTACCCAGTCGTAGCACTACTCCGCGTTCGTACTGATTGATAATCCGAATCCCCGGAATCACAACCAATAATATCAAAACTAAGATTACAACTAACGCAACCATTTATCACTCCCTATAAACTTACTTTTCTTAATTATAGCACACTAGTTGACTTTTTCGGCACAATCCCAGAGGTATTTTACCTCATAATCATGCGGGCCATACGGCTCTTTCGGGTAGTAACGCACGCCAGTCCGATTTGTATCGCATCCGACTGCCTTGAAGCTCGCGCCCATTTCCGCATATTGGTTATCATTATAGTGGAGTAGTTGTCGCAGATAAACTGTCGGCACTCCCGCCGTATCGTATTTTTGGAAAGCTTTTTTCAAATCTTTATTAGCACTCATCAATCTCGGGTAAAGATAAGTCAGATAATAATCTTCCGCTATCTTATGTAAATCATCGTCGGCTCGCTCGCTTGGCGTCGGAATCAAATTCGTCAAAAACGCTGCGATAATCATCACTCCAGAAACCGCCACAATCCCTAACAGGAGCTTTTCCTCTAGGTTGAGTATGTGTTTTGCTTTCGCCATACTCCTATTTTACCATAAGCTAGAATAAGCTGGTGTAAAATCATCCAAACTAATCGCTAATCTGCTAGTATATGGTATAATTAAGGGATGAGTGAATTATTTAAACGTACAAAAACCTTGGCCACGATTGGCCCCGCTACTGATAGCGAAGAAATGATTGACAAACTAATTGCAGCTGGACTTGACAACTGTCGTCTGAATTTTTCCCATGGTAGTTATGAGAAAATGGACGAGTTTATCGGCTGGATTCGCAAAGCTGCGAAAAAATACGGTCGTCATGTGGCGATTGTCCAAGATCTACAAGGCCCTAAGATTCGCCTCGGCGATATCAAAGACAACTATCTCGAAATCAATGAGGGTGATGACATTATTCTTGATTACGCTCTCAAAGAGCACGATGGCGGTCTGACGTTGCCAGTCCAATATAACCTCGCAGAAAAGGTTAAAGTCGGCGACCCGGTCTATATTTTCGATGGTAAGATCCGCACCCATGTTCAAGAAATCGTTTCGGACACCGCTATTCGCTTGACCGCCGAGAACAAAGGTTTCGTCAACAGCCACAAAGGTCTCAATTTGCCGGATACGGATTTCGGCGGTGACATTTTCCCCGAAAAAGATATTCGCGACCTTGATTGGGGTGTGACGCGTGATTTTGATTACGTTGCACTTTCCTTTATCCAAAAAGCCGAAGACATTATTACTTTCCGTAAAATGCTCGAAGAGCGTGGTTCTAACGCAAAGATCATTGCGAAGATTGAGACCAAGGCTGCGGTCATGGATGATCAACATCTCGAAGACATCGTCAAAGCCACGGACGCTATCATGGTGGCGCGCGGCGACATGGGCTATGAGGTGGGCGCCGAGATTGTCCCAGTCGTCCAGCGTAAGCTGATTCGGATGTGCCGCGAACATTCCAAAGTTTGTATCGTTGCTACCCAGACTATGAGCACGATGGTCGACAATCCTATGCCGACACGTGCTGAGGTTAGCGATGTCGCGAACGCTGTGATTCAGGGTGCAGACGTCGTCATGACTTCCGAAGAGACAGCCATGGGTAAATATCCAGTCGAGACCATCAAAGAAATCGTCAATGTTATTTCTTACGTCCAAGATCATGTCGAGACGACTCCGATCCCGCATGATCCGCAGAGCGACAACCCTGACTATGATGCGATCGCCGAAGCTGCTGCCAGTATCGCTGACCGCATTGACGTCGACGCTATCATTTGTCAAACTGCCTCGGGGCGTACTGCTCGCGCTATGGCGGCGCAACGTCCAGCTCTGCCGATTTATTCTGTCACCCCGAACGAACGAGTTGCGAATCAACTCTCTCTCGTCTATGGTAACCGCGCTTATGTTCGCGACTATTCGCCGGAATTTGGCTTTGATCTCGCGCAGGAGCTTGTCAAATCTGGCGTACTGACCAGCCGCTCAGACCGCGATTACGTACAAGTCGTAATCGTCTCCGGCGACAAGGATGTCGCCGGCAGCGACACCATTAAAGTACGCAAGATTTAGTCGTATTAAAAGCCGAGGAGGTAAAATGTTGACTAAGAAGACGATTCGTGATGTTGAAGTGAAAGATCGTACTGTGCTAGTGCGGGTCGATTATAATGTTCCGCTTGAAGCCGTAGTCGCTGGAGAAGCTGCCGAAGGGGCGTCCGATCGCGTTGAGAGCGTGCGTATTACTAGCGATTTGCGCATCCGCGCGAGTCTGCCGACGCTGACTTACCTCCTCGAGCATGAAGTCGGTAAGATTATTCTCATTTCTCATCTTGGTCGCCCCGATGGTCAGCGCGATGCAGGGCTTTCCCTTAGAATTGTGGCGGAGAAATTAGCTGAACTTCTGCCTGGCGTTCCAGTTAACTTCGTCGATGAAATTTCTGGTCCCGAAGTTGAGACCGCAGTCGAAGAGCTGCCTCACAGCGGTATCTTACTTCTTGAGAACTTACGCTTTTCTCCTCGCGAGAAAGAGAATTCACTAGATTTTGCCCGCGAGATTGTCGATTCGACTGGTGCCGAGCTCTTCGTCCAAGACGGCTTCGCAGTCGTCCATCGCGCTCATGCGTCAACGGCCGCCATTACCGAGATATTACCGTCTGTTGCTGGTCTTTTGCTCGAAAAAGAAGTGAACGCCCTGACCGAAGTTATGGATAGTCCAAAACGGCCTTTTGTCGTAATTATTGGCGGCGTAAAAGTTGCCGATAAGCAGCCTCTGATTGAGCAATTTAGCGGTCTGGCGGACCAGATCTTAGTTGGTGGCAAGATTGCTGCCGATGGTTATCAGACTAATGATGACCATATTTACGTCGCTGAAGACTTCGATATGAACGAAGCTGGAGATAAGCTCGATATCGGTCCAGTTTCGACCGCCCATATGGTTGAAGCGATTCAGAATGCTCAGACCGTCCTCTGGAACGGAGTGCTCGGCAAGGTCGAAGATCCGGCCTATGCTACAGCTTCGATCATTGTCGCGAAGACCATAGGAGAGAATCATGCTCTTGATTCGGTCGTTTGTGGCGGCGATACTAGCGGCTTCGTCGAGGGGCTGAAAGCGACCGATCGCGAGCTAGCCTATACTCTGGTATCTACCGGAGGCGGCGCCGCGCTCAAGCTACTGGTCGGCCAAGCATTGCCTGGCATTGATGGCTTAGACGCCTAAGACTGCCCTATTTATATTTTCGCGAAGTATGCTATAATAATTATAATTACAGAAACAGGAGAAGCTATATTTATGTCGAAACAACTAGTTTTAGAAAAACGCACTGAACAAGGTAAAAAGCTCAAAGCTTTGCGTCGTGATGGTAAGATTCCGTCCGTCGTCTATGGTGGCCAAGAGCCGATCCTGACGGTTTCGGATTACAATGTGACCGAAAAAGCTCTGCTTGACGCCGGTTATCACTCCTCGCTTGAGTTGACGATTGCCGGTCAGCCGCAGCTAGCTATTGTTAAGAATATCGCTATCGACCCAGTCAGCCGCCGTATTATCAGCGTCGAGTTCCAAGCCATCTCTGCCGACGAAGTAGTCGAGGCGACTACGCCAATTAAGGTCACTGGCTTCGACGAATCAGAGGCCGCCAAGCTGCATTATGTCATTCTGCCGGTGCTCGAAGAAGTCGATGTTAAAGCTAAGCCATCTGATCTTCCCGAAGAGCTTACTGTCGACGGCTCAAAGCTTGCGAGTACTGAAGATAAGCTAACCCTCGGTGATATTAAATTACCAAGCGGCGTTGAGCTAGCTAACAAAGAGCTCGAGCTGAGCACTGTAATCGCCAACGTTTATGATCCTGCTGCCGAAGCTGCCGCTCGTGAAGCGGAAGATGAAAAGTCTGATGTTGCTCCTGAAGCTCAAGCCGAGGAGGGCGAAAAGGCCAGCGAATAGTCAGTCCTGCTGCTTAAAAAATACGGAACACACGTGTTCCGTATTTTTCGTGCACCCGCCTCGCACGCTCCTTATGACCAATCCAACACCCCGATATTCTTCGGCCCATTTCCGCCCATCGCTTCAAACTTCCCATAATGCAGCGCGTCGGTATTCGCTACCAGATGCCTCTCCAGTGCTGCCTGGGCGGCTTTCACTTGCTCTGGTTCTCCGCGCCAGGTCGCTAGCACCGGCTCTTCCAAAGCTCGCGAAAACGCATACGTCACCGGCCAAGGGAAGGGTGAACACTGCATTACTGCAGTTAAGTTTTTCGTCGCCTGTTTCGCCTCCTGCCCGCCACTTAGCAGCCAGACACCTGCGATGTAACGCGGTACGCTATGCCGCAAAATACTCGCCGTTGCCATCCCGACATCATTTGCGCCTGCCTGCGCCTCAGCATTCTTCCCGCTGACAACCATACTGCATTTTATGATACAGCCCCCAAGCGCGACATGTCGCTGCTCCAGCTTCTCAAACACTCGTGCCAGCACTCTCGCGGTCACTTCCGCATGCTTCTCGATCGAAAAATCGCCATCACTTACAATATCCGGCTCAATCACGGGCAACAATCCAGCCAGTTGACACTCGCGAGCGAAACCCGCCAACTCATCTGTATTCTGCTCGACCGCGAAAAATCCCGGCCGATCGCTCGTGATCTTGAACTCAGCTCGCCATTTAGCAAATCTAAATCCTGCTTTGTAATATTCGCGCAATCTTTTCGCCAACCCCTCAGCTCCCAGAGTATGCGTCTCCTCGCTTCCGACCATCGGTCGCAATCCTAAATCCGCCTTAATACCAGGTATAATCCCCCGGTTCGTCAAGAACTCTAACGTCGTCTCGCCATTCGGGAATCTATACCCCGCATTTTCTTCAGACAAAATCACGCCACTAATATGCTCGCGCAGCGTCGGAGTTGCCAGTAACATACGATAAAACTCTCTCCGATTGGCGCTATTATGGGAAATCCCATACTTTGCGAACCGTTTTGCTAAGCTCTTGCTCGACTCGTCCGCCGCCAGGATTCCTTTGCCTGCCGTCATGAGCGACCGCGCAATCAATTTCAGATTCGCACGTTTCTTTAGCTCCTCTTCCGCTAATTCGCGCAACTTTTCTGCCTCTAGCGGACCGTCAATCGTCGCATTCTCGGCATTTAATTTCGCCAGCAACAACGCATCCGCAGGCGCTCCTCCCGCCGCAATTATTCCTAGCACCGTCGCAACAATCGTCGAATAAACCGTCAGATGTGTCATGACATCTGCATCTTCAATATTCCAACTCTCCTCCGCATCCCCCAGGGCAATTTTCCGCGGACTAATATGACACACGAGCTGCGTATTTGGCTTATCTAGCTCAATCTTATCGACAATTTTCTCCTCGACTCGTACCGGAGGTTCATCCTCGATGAACAAAATATCCGCCATTTCCGCCAACCTTTGTCCAGCTGGCGTAGTATGTTTCTCGGCGTGTACCGCTAGCTTCGTGCCATGCGAAAATTTCAAAAAATTCTTTAATTCGTCAACCAATCGCATCGAAACATTCGTCGAGCGATCGACCAGGATCCATTCTGGCGTCCCTGCTGGCATCGACCAATCAGTCGCTTTACGTTCACTTGGGACAAAATACGTAATCCCGCCTTTGTGGCAGAAAATGTAACGATAATCCGCTGGGTCATCCGACCATAGCACCTCTCCCGGCTTAAACTCCGTCTTTGAATTCAGAATCCCCGCGTCCACCCCCAACTTACTCAATACCGACAGCGAAACCGCCGCTCCGCCATAAACACTCGTTCGCTTGAAAAAACTATGTGCCGCGCCATTAAAGCCCAGCTCAAGCCAACTAATCCCATTCTCGTCCAGTTCAAAATCATTCTGCCTTTCATCCAGCTTCACATAAACATCTTTTAGGACATTCCCGACAATCAAAATCTTACTCATGCTTTTATTATAGCATAACAAAAATATTTTTCTGCTACGAAACATGCTATAATGAAGATGCTAAACCAAACAGTTTATGACCCCATTTAAGGTAGCAATGCGGCTATTTACGCAGTTTTCCTTAAGTGGAAGGCTGTTTGGTTTAGCGACTAGTAAATAGTCGCATTATTATTTAGGTATAGTTCAAAGGAGCCAAAATGCAAAATGTCTTATAATCCTGAGAGGATGTTATAATAAAATCAGATGATAATTTTAGGAGGTAGAATGAAAGTTAAAATTTTAATCATAGGCGCATTAGTTACTCTGAGT
Source organism: uncultured Candidatus Saccharibacteria bacterium (assembly GCA_964523355.1). Lineage (GTDB taxonomy): Bacteria > Patescibacteriota > Saccharimonadia > Saccharimonadales > Saccharimonadaceae > Nanosyncoccus. The sequence goes on from CAZFZV010000010.1 coordinate 16,269, forward strand.
TCGTTCGTTGCAGCATCGCCCGCCATGGCTTTTTCCGCTAGTGATTGTAAAAAAGGTAGCATGTACTACGATTATCACTATTCTGGCGTTGACGCCAGTGGAAATAAAGTCCAGACCACTGACGCCGAGAAAGCGACACGTACTAAACCCAAAGATGCAGCCGACATCCACACCCTTGCGGACTGCAATTTGCCTGCCGACCCGACTGAGTCCGATTTAATGGACCGCGCTACAACCATTATCAACGTCATCGTAGGTGTAGTTGGCGTTATCGCTGTGGCCGTGATTGTGATTGGCGGTATTTTCTATACGACCAGTGCTGGCGACCCTGCCAAAGCTAAAAAGGGCCAAAACGCCATTATCTACGGCATTGTCGGTCTTGTGATCGCGATTTTAGCCTTTGCGATTGTGAATTTTGTTCTCAAAAACGTCTTCTAGCTCAAAGCGATACATTGCTAAAACCCGCAAGTCTCGACTTGCGGGTTTCCGGTCTTGTGTTAGTTAGCAAAATCTGTATAATGAGACTAAAGGAGTAAACATGAAAATTAAGCATCTATTCGTCGCAGGGTTACTTGCCTTTTCGAGCATGGTCGCACTGACGGCATTCACTAGCAACAATACGTTTGCGGCATTTACCAGCGATCAATGTCCAGCCGGCTCATTATTCAAGACTAAGCCTACCGAAGCTAAGCCGGCTGACCAGATCAAAACTTTAGCCGATTGTAACCTCGCGAAAGATGATCATGATCTCATGACTACAGCTACCGACATCATCAACGTCATCGTCGGCGTCGTTGGTGTAATTGCTGTTGCCGTGATTGTAATTGGCGGTATTCTCTACGTTACTAGTGCTGGCGATGCAGCGAAAGCGAAAAAAGCCATGCACGCTATTATGTATGCGATTGTCGGTCTCGTGATTGCGATTCTCGCCTTTGCCATTGTCAACTTCGTCCTAAAGAGCGTTTTCTAGAAAGTTGTACATACATTGTACATACGTTGTATGTACAATGTATTACGCCGCTCGTATACGTATCCTACGAACCACAACCAACAAAAAAGGAGCCACTCCATGCGGCTCCTTTTAAGGCCCTTAGCGGACTTCGACGCGCACCCGTGGTACACTTTTACCCGAGAAATGGCACTTCTTCGTCTTCACAAAAGTCACGACGCCATCTTTTGCGGCATGAATTGTGAAATTACGGCTCATATACGTGCCCGGACCAGCAATCTTCGTCGCTCCGGTCTGGCGCACTAAAACTTCACCATTTCGGACTTTCTGCCCACCGAAACGCTTTACGCCAAGCCTTTGCCCAGCATTATTATGTATATTCTTAGCGGTACCGCCAGCTTTGACATGTGACATGCTATTTCTTCCTTAAAACTATTATTTCTCTAGCGACAACCTGCTTGTCTCGATGATAAAGCAAATCGCGTTGCCCTAGATTCTTAAAACTCTTTACATTATAGCTCAGATTGTCGATTTCGTCAAGCAAATTTAAGCGGTCATAATGTCCATCTGGCCGCAGCCAAGCCGGTACTGCCATTACTACGGGTGTCCCTGGTTCGATCTGCTGCGCCAAATTCTTTAAAAACCCTAATACAATCGCTCGACATTGCTGCTTTTCCTGTTTCAGCTTAATTTCTACTGGTGGTAGAGACATTGGCTGCCCCAGATACCCCTCGCAAGCCACGGCATCAATTGGCGGCTGCCACTCAAAATCCGTCGCATCCCCCTGTTCGACCGTCGCTCGTAAGTCCTGGTCGAGCCACGCCAAATTCCGCTGCGCGTACTCAACCATGCGCTCACTCAAGTCCGTGCCGTACGGTTCGTAGCCCATCAGCGCCGCTTCTTGTAATACGACGCCAGTCCCACAAAAAGGATCCAGCACTCTGCGCCCCTCGGGCAAATCTCCGCACAAGTTAAGCAAAATCTGCGCCAATTTCGGCGGCAACATCCCCACTTTCGCATCTCGCGCCGGCCTAGCTTGGTCGCGCTTGACGTAAGCGTCAATGTCTTGCACTCCAATTACGCGATAAAAATCTTTTCCTAACTTAATGAGCTCAATTTTCATCTCGCTAAACAGGTGATTATGGAAGCTCGTCGCGCTCGACAGAACCGCCGCCTTATTCGGTACAACTCGCACGCTACGTCCGAGTTTCGCCAAAATCCGTTTCAACCTCAAGGCTTCACCCTGGGCTTTAAATGCCGTTGCATTGCGCGAATAATCCGATACTCCGAGCGTAATTTTCCCCGATTCAGGCAAAGTTTTTAAAGATTCTATCAAGGAACCCTCGATTTTGATCGCAATTTTCTGCGTCCCGCCCAAACGTCGCACTCGCGGTTCCTCTGCAGCAGTAAACTCGGCCAGCTCCGGCGCTACCAACTTAACTTCTTGGAACAAACTTTCCAGTTCCGCTACCGAGATTAATGGTTGCCTACCCAAGACTGCGAGATACTTCATATTCTGTTAATTATAACATATTTAGCTCTCCCCATAAATACTAAAATTGTCACAAGATTGTCATTTCACCCCCGGCGCGTTATGGTATAATACTGTCATGGCAAAAACTACAAACAATTTACGTCTGGCTTCAGAATCCGACGACCCGAAACCTCAGAAATCTTTCAAAATCTCTTTCCGGACGATTCTGACGCTGTTGACCTTGATTTTACTTATCTATGTCATCTATGCGAATTTCGCTGACATCAAAGAAGCCCTGAACCACCTCGGTGAGACTAACATCCTAGTGCTGCTCCTGTTGATTCCAGAGCAACTCTTTATGTACTATTGCTGCGGTCAAATGTTTTTCTCCTACATGGCCGCCAAAAAAGAAGCGAAAAAGGTCTCACGTTGGACTCTAATGCGCGTCTCGTTAGAGCTCAACTTTGTCAATCATGCCGTCCCAGCGGGCGGTCTTGGTGGGCTCGGCTATATCACTTGGCGACTTAAGCCCTTTGGCGCCACCGCCGGCCAATCCAGTTTTATGTATGTTCTGCGCTATGTGATTACAATTTGCGCGAACCAGCTCCAAACTATCCTCGCCATCATTTTCTTACTCATCTTCGGCAGTGTTCCTGCGAGTGGTAGTTGGGTGATTGCGCTGACTGCCCTCCTGAGCGTCGGTATTATTGCCGCCATCGCGCTCATCATCGCTATCGCCAGTAGCGAGAAGCGTATTGCTTGGTTTGCTCAGACGGTGACCAATCTGGTCAACTGGCTGGTTGAAAAAGTGACTTTTGGTCATAAAACCGAAGTCCTTAAACGTGCCAAGGTAGACAAATATTTGTCCGATGCGCACGACGACCTGATGACCGCTCGTCGCCATAAGAAGCTCCTCTTGCGCCCGATTGGCTGGGGGATTCTCTATAGTTTTCTCGAAATCGCCACCTATTGGATCGTGGCCGCTAGTATGGGACATCCTGAGCTGCTGCCGCAGATTATGATTGGCGAAGCGATTGGTTCGGTAATGGGCGCCATCGTGCCGTACGGGCTCTATGAGCTCGGCATGGCTGGCATCATGGTCAGTCTCGGTGTGCCGATTGCTCTCGCCGGCACCGTCGTCCTCATGACTCGCGTCATCGTCCTCGCTAGTACGATTATCAGTGGCTATGGCTTCTATCAGCACTCGATTTCTAAGATTGGTCGTCGCGAAAAGGCAGCAATCGAACATGACTCCCGAAATTAATTTCAGTGTTTCGCAATTTCTGGATGTTTGTAACCAAACTTTAGAATACAGCTTTACCGGGATTAATGTCGAGGGTGAAGTTGCCAGTTTTAAAGTCAACCAAGGCAAATGGGTTTTCTTCGACCTTAAGGATGGAGAAAGCAGCATTGGCTGTTTCCTGCCGCTTAGCCAGCTCGGAGTCGCGCTCCAAGACGGCATGACCGTGCGAGTTAAAGCTACGCCCCGCCTGACGCGTTGGGGCAAATTTTCGCTCACCGTCCAGCGTATTCTCCCTCTCGGTGAAGGGAATATTAAGAAGAGCTTTGAGCTCCTGAAACGCAAACTAAGCGCCGAGGGGCTTTTCGACCCCTCGAAAAAACGCCCCCTCCCGACTGATTTGTCGCGGATTGGCGTCATTTCTTCGACTTCTGCCGCCGGTTACATTGATTTTCTGAAAATTCTCGACAACCGTTGGGGTGGTTTACAGATTTCAACCATTAATACCCAAGTCCAAGGCTTGGCCGCAGTTGAACAAATTATCCGCGCGCTGAAGTATTTTAACGAGCATACCGAGGTCGAAGTGATTGCGATTTTGCGCGGTGGCGGGAGCGCTGATGACCTAGCGGTTTTTAATGACGAGCAGCTCGCCCGCGCCATCGCCGCCAGTCGCGTTCCAGTAATTACCGGCATCGGCCATGAAATTGACGAAAGCCTCGCCGATTTAGCGGCGGACGTACGTGCCTCGACCCCATCGAACGCCGCTGAACGCTTGACGCCAGATCGCGCAGCCGTCTTGCGCAATACTCGGACTTCGCTGGCACATCTGCGTGAATATCTCTCGGACAAACTTAAGGATGAAAGCTCGGCAGTTCAGACTCGCCTCCGCGACGTCCGCCAGGCTATTCTGCATCGCTTAGATTTGCAATCTCAGCATCTCGCTTCCACGGTCAAGATCCTCGCCTCGCTCAATCCCGAGAACGTTCTGCGTCGCGGTTATGCGATTCTGGCTGGCCAAGACCGAGATTATGATGTTGGAGATGTTGTAAAAATTACAACATTTACTAAACAAATCACCGCGGAGGTCAAAAATGCCCACAAAAGAGTCTAAAAAAACCATAGAAACTAAGATCAAGGAGCTTGACGCTAGAGTCGAGTGGTTTTATGGTGAAAATTTTTCTCTTGACGAAGCACTAGCAAAATATAAAGCTGCCGCTCATCTCGCTACAGAAATCGAGCAAGATTTAGGCGAGCTCAAGAACCAAGTCGAAACTATCGCCGATTTTACCAAAACCGAGTAAAATCTTTACAAAATTGCTCACTCTAAGTTATAATAAACTCATGCAGAATGATTCTCCTTTTCCGAGCGCAGCTGCAGCCCCCGGTTCCGCTGGCGCTCCTCAGCCGAGCCCGGCGCCAGGTCTTGGTGCTGCGGCGGTGAACGCGACCGTTGCGAATCCTTTGCCAGGCGTCGGTAGCGTTGTCGAGCCAGCCGCTACTGCGGCCCCCGCTTTTGCTCCGGCTGCTCCCGGTACCGCCCCGGTATCGAAGACTGCTGTGCCGCTCGCTTCCCCCGGTTCGGGTCTTGCCGTCCAGGACACGCGTCGCAACGTGATCGAAACGGTCATCCTTGTTATTGTCAGCCTCATAGCGATCACTTTTGTTGGCCTCTTTATTTGGAAATATCTGGAGTGGGATAGTGTTAAGACTGATGTTGAAGGCCAGATTGACGCCGCGGTTGCCCTTGCTGTCTCTAATAATACGACCGAGATGGAAAACCAATTCCTCGAACGCGAAAAATACCCGTACAAATCTTTTATGGGTCCAGCTGACTATGGGAGCGTCAGCTTCGAGTACCCTAAGACTTGGAATCTCTACATTGCCAAAGACGCTGCTAAGGGCGGCAATTACGAAGCCTATCTGAATCCGGGTGAAGTTTTACCGGTCGGTAATACTACAATTAACGCCCTGCGCTTGACGATTCAGGACAAAGCTTTCGATACTGTAGCGAAGAGCTACGAAGGCGCGGTTAAGAGTGGCAAGCTCACCATGGTGACCCGCGACATTGGCGGTACCGTCGCGAATGTCTATACGGGCGATATTTCTAGTAACATCCGCGGAATTGTGACAATCTTCAAGGTGCGCGATAAGACCGTTATGATCCAGACCGACTCAGAATTATTCTCGGACGAATATTATAAATTACTTGATACCGTCAGCTTCGTCGAATAATATAGTTTCGACCGCGAGCGCCTCTCACGTGCTATAATATATATATGGCAATGGAGGTGAATGGAATGCTGGTTGCGGCGCACGAGCTTAAGGCTCCTTTGACGCTCATGCGCCAGCTTGCTCTCGCCATTGACCTTGCCGATGAGACTACGCGCCAGCGCTACCAGTCTCAGCTCATTAATGTTTCCGAACGCGCTTTGCGGCAGGTCAACGATTTGGTGAAAATCGCGCGCCTGGAGGACGGTTTCTTTGAGACTGAACCCGTCAGCGTGCGGGGAGTTTGCGAGGCGGTGATCCATGAGCTCGCGCCCTTTTTCCAGACGGAGGGCCGGGGTGTTAGCCTAGAATTTCGCAACAAATCCCGCCTCGCCGTCGCCAACCGCGACCTGCTGTATAGTATTATTTATAATTTCTGCGTCAACGCCGCGCATTATTCCGAACGCGGCACAGTGAGCGAGGTCATGGTGTCAGACCGCAAGCGCGCCCTGCGCGTTACCGTGCGTGATTATGGCCCCGCTCTGCCGACTAAGATTTGGCGCGAGCTCAATTCTGGCTGCCTTGACCATCCTACCGAGATCGCCATGCGCCCGGGCAGTTCTGGTCTCGGCCTCTACATTGCTTCGCAATTCGCGCGACACATGCGCGCCCAGATTGGCGCCGTGCGGCACCGCGACGGTGCAAGTTTTTTCGTTGATTTACCTATTTCGCGACAAGTTAGTTTTAATTTTTAGAAAGGAATAACATGAGTTTAGTCTACGTGATCGAAGATGACCCGACGATGGCGGACGTCATTGCGCTTGCCGCTCGCAGCACGGTCCTTTTTGACGCCACAGGCAAAGAAGTCCATCCCGACGTCCAAATTTTCAACGATGCGGTCGAGCCAATTTCCGAAATGAATAACGAGCTTCCTGACGTTATCTTGCTCGATGTTCTCTTGAGTGGTCCCGACGGCTTCACTTTCCTCAACGAACTGATTTCTTACCACGATACCGCCAAGATCCCGGTCGTCCTCATTACTAGTCTTGACCTGTCGAACCGCAACCTCGAGCATTATGGCGTCTTCCGCGTTCTCGACAAGGGCGAAATGACTCCAGAGGACATTCGCGACGCCGTCTTAGCTGGTCTTGAGCAAAAGATGAGCGCCCCCGAGCTCGGCGTCCAGAAGCTCAACCAACAGCTCCGCCAGATTGAACAAGACCCCGCGCCAGCGCAACCTGCTACTCAGTTGCCGGATGCTGTTGCGCCGCAGGTTGGGTCCGAGGACGCCCCGCAGTCTAATCCTGAGAACGATGCCCTCTGATCTGCGCACCCGCGCGCTTGTCCTCCGGCGTACGAACTACGGCGAATCCGACCGCATCCTCAATCTCCTCACTCCCGAGGGTAAGATTGCCGCGGTCGCTCGCGGCGTACGCAAGGAAAAATCCCGCCTCGCCGGCAGCATCGAGCTTTTTTCCATCGCTGACGTTGTCATCCATCAGGGAAAGTCGAAATTCGCCACCCTGACTAGCGCCAAAATGTCTCAGTTTTTCGGTAACATTCTCTCCGATCTCCCCGCTCTTGAGCTCGCCGCTTTGATGATGAAGAAAGTCGAACGTGCTACTGAGCAGGTATCTAGCCCTGAATATTTCTCCCTCCTCATCCAAGGCCTCGACGGCCTGAATCGCCAGCTCAACCATGAGCTTGTCCAGACCTGGTTTTTACTTAACCTAGCGCGCATCGGTGGGGAAGAGCTTAATCTCATATATGATATAAATGGTAACAAGCTTAGCCCAGAAGAATGCTACACTTGGGATATCCAAGAAAAGTCTCTCCGACAATATCCATCTGGTGATATATCATCCCACGAAATCAAACTCGCCCGTTTTCTTTTAGCCAATAAGCTCCTCTTCGCGGCGAAGATTGATCAGCTTGATAAATTGCTCCCTCCCGTTGCGCAAATCGCACAAACTATTATATAATATACCCATGAACAGGGTTCCCCTCGCGGAGCGGATGCGACCGCAGAAATTGGATGAGGTCATCGGCCAAGATACGATTATTGGTAAAGGTAAAATCCTGACCGAGATCGTCAAGAAAGCTGAGCCGGTGAATTTGATTTTTTGGGGCCCTCCTGGCACTGGCAAGACCACCCTTGCGCGGATTTTAGCCAAGGAGTTTAATGCTGATTTCGTCGAGCTCTCAGCGGTTACCGCGAAGAAAGCTGACATTGAGGCCGTCGTCGAGCGCGCGAAGACAAACTGGAACCTGAAGATTCGCACTGTGCTTTTCGTGGACGAAATTCATCGTTTTAATAAGGCCCAGCAGGACGCCTTTCTGCCCCACGTCGAATCTGGCCTCATTATCTTGATTGGCGCCACGACCGAGAACCCGAGTTTTGAGGTCATCTCGCCTCTAATTTCGCGCTCTCGCGTCGTAATTGTCTCCGCATTGAAGAAACCCGATATTTTAAAAGTTCTCCAGCGCGCTGTCAAGGCAGAAAACGCCGAGAAGCGCGTCACGCCCGAAGCCCTCGATTATATCGCCGACCTCAGCGCTGGCGACGCACGTTCGGCGCTCGGAGACCTCGAGCTCTCCCTCAGTCTTGCCAAAAAGGTGGACAAAAAAGTCGTCGAAACCGCCGTTGGTAAGAAAATGCCGCTTTACGACAAATCCGGCGACTATCATTATGACAATATTTCCGCTTTTATCAAGTCTATGCGCGGCTCCGACGTCGACGCCACCCTGTATTATCTCGCCCGCATGGTCGCGAGCGGGGAAGATCCGAAGTTTATTGCGCGTCGCATGGTGATTTTCGCCTCCGAGGATATTGGCTTAGCGGGGAACGGCGCACTGAACCTTGCCGTGAGCTGTTTCGAGGCGATTGAACGTGTCGGTATGCCCGAGGGCGGGATTATCCTGAGTCACGTCGCAGTTGTACTGGCGAAAGCCAAGAAAAATCGCGACACTTACAATGGTTGGGCACGAGCCCAGGCGGTTGCTGAGAAAAGCATGGGTTGCCCCGTTCCGACTTGGCTCCGCAACGCACCGACGAAGCTGATGAAAGACCTCGGCTTTGGCGAAGGTCAAAAATGGGAGGCCGGCTTCCACCTTGATAAGAGCTATCTGCCCGAAGAGGTTCGTCAAGAAAAAATCTTTGGTCAGCCTAGCGATTACGATCACAATAACCGCTAGAGCTATTGACATTTCTAAGAATCTGTGATACAATAGAAAAAGAAGTGGTATCTATACGCACTCAAGGGAGGTGTACTTTAATGTTAAGATTAGCAAATTTCTTTGCGAAATATTCCTGTACGAGGTGGAATAAGAGTCGTTTGGCCAGACGATGCTGTCGGGCGGGGTATCGCGCGCTCAGTACGGTGGTGGCCAAACTGCGTCGATTTGAGGCTTACAAGATAGCCGCACCAGCAAGAGAAATCAAGCATGCGGTGACGCTTGTACCGGCAGATGCTAACAACAGCTATCCTTGGCCCTACTGCGACCCAGAATTTGCGCCGTGGGAAGAAGACGATAGCCCAGACGGTTATAACCTAATTACCGATCCCGCGAATTTCGTCATTCGTCGCAGTACCAGCTATTGTGCCTGGAAGATTTACGAAGCTACAGGTAGATGGCCGACGAACCATGGTAGCGAGCGCCGGCGTTTCGACGCTCGAGATTGGGAGGAGTTCCTGCAGATGAACTACTGCTACAGGCGGCGTTCTGGCGAAGATGTACTCGACCATGCGGTCGGAATTATAGCAGATGAGGGCGAGTTTGGGCAGGTAGTCTGGCTGGAAAGCATCCACGTGAGCTTTGAAAGTGGCCAGCGTCATGCTTATTATCGCGTTTCCACCTACAAGGACTTTCGTTATCAGGAGCGCACAATCAAGGATCCTGATAATGTCGTCTGGATGGAAGTTTCGCCTTACGGCGTTCCGCCACGCGGCTTTAAGAAAATCCTGAAGTGGTTCCGACAACGCTAATCTCAAAACGTTTTCCATGAAAGGCTGGTCACGCGACCGGCCTTTTGTCGTTCTAGCCCAAAACCCTTTGCGCCAGCTTCGATATGGAGTATAATATATCTTATAACCAAGGAGTGTTTTATGGCAGATTTTAATAAAATCTTGAACCCAGGGGATTATGAAAACGGCGAAATCAACGTCGTCGTTGAGATTCCGACCGGCAGCAACCACAAGATCGAGTGGGATCGCAAGAATGCTTGCTTTATGCTTGATCGGATTGAGCCGATTGCGTTTGCGAAGCCGACGAATTATGGTTTCATCCCTCAGACTTTAGACGAAGACGGCGACGAGCTTGATGTCTTGCTGATTACCGACCAGCCTCTGACTACTGGTATCTATACCAAAGCCAAAGTTCTCGGCGTGATGAAATTCGTCGATGACGGTGAAGTCGATGACAAGATTATCGCTGTGGTTGCCGACGACCTTAACAACGGCGATGCGATTCAGTCGCTTGAAGATTTGCCGAAGCGTCTGGTTGAGCAGATCGAGTTTCACTTTAACCATTACAAAGACCTAAAGAAGCCCGGCACGACCACGGTCAAAGAATTTGCCGGCGTCGACGAAGCCAAGCAAGTCATCAAGGACGCTATCGCTCGCTGGAATGCACAATAATAGCAGCGTCCTAAACAGCACCCAGATACGGAGCGTAAGGATTTACTACGAATCATAACCCGGCTGAGCCGGGTGCGATTCTTTAGATGAGCAGAGGTTCACCGGATGAGTAGTAAAACCTTACGCTCCAATATTACCTCCCCTCCTCCATAAACGCCCCGCTTTGCCTCCCCCAGAGTCCTTGATACACCCCGCCCTCTCGCCGCAACAATTCTTCGTGTGGGCCTTGCTCGACGATTTTACCATCCGCCATCACCACGATTCGGTCCAACCCGGCCACCGTCGACAGCCGGTGCGCGATCACGATACTCGTTCGCCCTTTCATCAGTCGCTCCAAGGCGCTCTGGATCAGTGCCTCACTCTCCGAATCCAGCGCGCTCGTCGCTTCGTCTAGCACTAAGATCGGTGCATCTTTCAGAATCGCCCGCGCAATCGCAATCCGCTGCCGCTGACCGCCAGAGAGTTTAATCCCGCGCTCGCCGACCAGTGTCTCATATCCATCCGGCAGCTCCCGGATGAACTCGTCCGCATTCGCCTGCTTTGCCGCCCAGATCACTTGCTCTCGTGTTGCTTCCGGCCGCCCGTAAGCAATATTTTCCGCAATCGTCCGGTGAAACAGCGAAGTCTCCTGCGGCACATAGGCGACATTCTCGCGCAAACTCTTCTGTGTCACCTCTTTGATATCCTGCCCCGAAACTGTAATTTTCCCTGCATTGACGTCCGCAAACCGCAATAGCAGCTTTGTCAAAGTCGTCTTCCCGCTCCCCGACACCCCGACTAGCCCAATGCGCTCGCCCGGCGCTACCTCGAGGTTGAAATCATGAAAAATCTCCTCTCTCGCATCGGCATGCTTGAAGCTAATGCTCTCAAACTTCACGCTCGCCTCACTCAGAGCCAGATCCTGCGCATCTGGTGCGTCGACGACATCGTCGACGGTATCAAGAATTATCGTCATTTCGTGCGCATCCCCAAACACCCGGTTCAAATTCTTCAGAATCGAGTTAATATTCCAGAGCTCCCCCTGAATCGTCTGCGCGTAATTCACAATCAAAACCAGTGTCGCCACCGAAATCCCCAGCCATTCCCGCCCGGTCAGCAGGAACACTAGGATCATCGCCGTAATCCCGATCTGTACGCAGTTAAACATAATATCGCGCTTAATCGTCGCAGACTTTAGGCTATCGCTCGCATTCAAGACTTTGCGGGAGAAGTTCGCATACCGATGGCGCTCGTGCGCCTCTTTCGCATACGACTTTACGGAGATGATATTTGTAATCGAATCCGCCAGCTGCCCGGTTTGTTTCGCTTCCGCTTCAGCCTCAGCTTGATTCAGCTTTGTGATTTTTCTCATCGCTTTCGCCGCAATCAGCGCGTAGAGCGCCCCGAACACGACTACCCCCAGCGCAAACCACGGCACCTGCGGCGCCAAGACAATAATTACCATCGTGACGTAGCTCAGTGTCGGCCACAAATCCCAAATCACCGTATCGAACAGCCGCTCGAACGCCCAGACGAATTTATTCGTTTGCGACACCAGGGAACCAGAAAAACGGTCACTATGGAACTGCATCGACTGCTCGCTCACAGTATTAAACGCCAAATTCGACAGATCATACATCGCGAGTAGCTCCATTTTCCAGGTCCACGCCAGCCGCAGCTCTTCTAGCACGATTTTATTAAAAGCATACAGTACCAAAAATCCAATCACCTCGCCCAACGCCGTCGCCAGCAGCTCATTCATCGGCAGCCCGAGCGACGCTTTTTCGATCAAATCCGCAAAAATCAGCGGCGCCAAAATCGCCCGCACGAAGACCACCATCGGCGTCAAAATCAACACCCCGAGCGTATACCACTTATACTTTCTAATTTCGCGCCAATAATAATACAGCGTCCGCCAAACCGTGTTCGGCCCATCTTTTCTATTTGTCATATTACGATAATTATACCCTATCTCACGGTAGCCCACAAGCATTTTCCGGGCCAATTTTGCTGGGGGGGGGGGCGATTTTAAGAGGTCATTTCGCCAAAACCCCATTTGACATCACCCCAATTCTAACCATAAACCTATTGACAAATTCATCAGTCTGTGCTACAATGAAAGCATAAGGATATTAAATCCTTAGGACTTTTAGAGATTTTTCCTAGATTTTTGGGTAGGAAAAAGGCTGACTTGGGTTATAGAGAAGTCGCTTTTTACTATTCAAAAATAAAAGGAGGAAAAGATATGAAAGCAAAAGCAGAACGTAAACAGCTAGAGGCTGAGTTAAAAAACAGAATGACTCTGATGGTTGAGCAGGCAAACACACTCAGAAACGAAGCAGCGCAAAAAATGGATAGCGTCCCTAAGGCCTATGAATTAATTTATGGCTGGAAAGACGTCAGTTCCTATCTCGAGTGTGTTTTAATGGGGGCGTTGGCTGTAGTGTGGTTCTTCTGTTTTGTGTATTGGGTGGAACATGACTCTTATATTCCGGTCGCCGTCTCTGCAACGTTGTTGACAGCGATTACAATAGTCGCAAGCGCATACCGTAATCGCCCTTATAGGACTGAAGACGAGACCAAGAGCTACTATGTTAATATGAACCATTATGATGCTCTGAATACGGAGCTGCAGCGCCTGACAGACGGTATTGCCGATTATGGCCGACAGTATGAGGAACAAAAAGAGTATATCCAAAAATTTCGTGACCTCGCTACTGAAATCGGAGATTATGCTGGTACTATGGACTTCGTCCTAAAAGCCGGAGACTTCCACGTTAGTATTAAAATGTCAGATGGTATGGATGAGCTGGATTGCCGCTTAAGTTTTACGCAGGGTGCTTATGAACAGTTTACTAAGACATTAAGCTATTTCAACAGTAAAAACAGATAGAGCCATACGATCCAGAATTGCCGTATACTTGCTTCATATCAAAAAGACGGCCACACGACCGTCTTTTTTATCCCCTACAACTCCTCAATCTTCACGCGCACCTGCTCAGTCGTATCGCGGTCGCGCACCGTCACGGTTCCGTCTTCCAGTCCCTCAAAATCCACCACCACGCACTTCGGTGTCCCGATTTCGTCCTGCTTCTTATACCTCTTCCCGATATTCCCCGAATCGTCCCAAGTCACAAAGGTATACTTAGCTCTCAGCAGCTCATACACCTCGCGCGCTTTCGCGACCAGCTCCGGTTTATTCTTTAGCAGCGGCGACACACAATATTTATATGGCGCCAAATTCTCCGGCAGCTTCAAGACAATCCGGTCCTCTTCCTCCGTATACGCGTTGCTCAGAATCGCCAGGAACAACCTCTCGACCCCGATCGAAGGCTCGATCACATGCGGGATGAAAGTCTCCCCCGTCACCTTATCGCGGTATTCCATATTCTTTCCGCTCGCGCGCTGGATATTCCCGAGGTCAAAGTCCGTCCGGTAAGCCAGCCCCATCAGCTCTTCGCGCCCATTCGGATAATCAAACATGAAATCAATCGTCCGCTTCGAATAATGCGCCCGGTCTTCTGCCGGCACCTCGAGCTCATGAATCGCTTCGCCCGAAAGCCCCATGACATTTTCTAAGAAGTCATGCTGACCTGCGCGCAGCTCCTCAAACGCCCGCTCCCAATCGTCCGGTTTCACAAAATACTCAATCTCCATCTGCGAGCATTCCCGGTCTCTTAGGATAAAGTCCCGTGGCGAAATCTCATTACGAAACGCTTTCCCTTGTTGCGCAATCCCAAAGGGAACATCCGGATAAATCGTATCGACGACATTCTTGAAATTCGTAAAAATCCCTTGCGCCGTCTCTGGCCGCAAGTATGCGATACTGGTATCGTCGTCGACCGGCCCGACATGTGTCTGGAACATCATGTTAAATTTCCGAATTTCGCCCCAATTCTTCTTCCCGCAGTTCGGACATTTCACACCCGCCGCTAAGAATTCTTCCGTCGTGATGCTCTCGGTCGCCCCGTCGACTAGCTTATCCGCGCGCAGCCGAGCGTGACACTCTTTACATTCAATCAGCGGATCGGCAAACGTCGCCACGTGCCCCGAAGCTACCCAGGTCTCCGGATTCATAATAATCGCCGCGTCGACCCCATACATATCGTCGCGCTGGTCCACCCAGTACCTCCACCATTCGTCCATCATCTTCCGCTTCAAGATCGTACCCAGAGGACCGTAATCCCAAGTTCCGGCCATACCGCCATAAACGTCGGACCCCGGAAATATAAACCCCCTTCTTTTACATAGGCTTACGATATTCTCTAGTTTACTCATGTATGGATTATACTACATATTGACTTTCTAAGCAACGTGTGATATAATAAGAAGATATGGTATCACCATTGCAGCTTAAAGTCAAAGAGTTGCTTTGTTGATGCCAAAATCTGAAAGGGGGAATCTGAATTATGGATTCAATTTTGACAATGGTTGGACTGATTGGCGGTCTGAGCCATGAATCATCCGATGGTTACCTCAAGGGTATCCACGCTCTCGTGAATAGTGAGCTGGGCGGCCTCAATAACGCAGAGATTATTCAGCGTGATGTTAACTTCGCCGAGGTCCGTGAGGATATGCTGGCTGGAGAATGGGATGAGATTGGCTATTACTTAAGTAATGTTGCGGAGTCATTGATTACTATCGGTGCGCGTTATGTTGCCGTCGCCAGCAATACGATTCATAAAGTTGCGCCTTATCTTGAGAACTGCATCGGTGCGGGCAAATTCATCCATATCGCCGACTGTATTGGTCGCCGTTGCGTTCGGGAGATTGAACAGAACCGCACGCGTTGGCCGGAATTTTATCAGGCAGACGAGCCGAAGCGAGTTTTATTGCTCGGTACTCGGGAGACGATGGTGGGCGATTTTCTGCGCCAGCGCCTTGAGCATTACGACTTGGCGATTGAGGTGCCCGACTCTCTTAGCATGCGTGTTTTAGACGATCGCATTTTTGGCGAACTTTGCCATGGCGAAGTCAAAGAAGAGGCTCAGAAGTGGTATTTACACATGCTGCATGATTGCCTGACCGCGCAGCCGGTTGACGCCATCATTCTTGGTTGTACTGAATTATCGTTGCTGTACGATGAGTTCAATTTGGCGCATCGCCTCGAAGTCTTAAAAGCCAACAACGACCGTCCGCTCGCCGTCATCGACTCGAACAGGCTCATATTGCCGGCATCGCCCAGGCCTGTCTTGGGCAGTGGAAGGGTTCCGATTCTTAAGGTGGCATATTTGAAGCAACTTCTGAAATCCCCGCCCTGGCGGGGATTTGTCGTGTCTAGCAATAGCCTAATATTTGTGTTATAATATAATCATGACTTCTAATTCATACCCCGAAATTCTCATCAACAAGCTTTTCGCTGGTTCCTATCTTGACGAAGGTGAAAATATCGGGCATGAAATTATCAATCTCTTCCAAGCTGACGATGGTAATAATTATCTCTATATTACCCCTAGCGGCTTTGTTGATCTTAAGGTGCATCCGGTCTCCAGGGTGCTCTTCGTGCGCAATCTGGTCGGTAAGACTACCGTCGAAGTCATCGCGAAAGCCGAGCAGCTCACCCCCGTCGCCCGAGAAGCAGCCGAAAATTTAACCTATGCCGGTGTTCCGCTGCGCCGCATTTTCCGCAATAATATCTATCATGGCGCTGCCTCCGATCCTACTTCGGCTCACGCTTCTTTCCGCGCCGGAAAATTTCGTACGCCACGGGCTAATATGCGCCTTATTCTGACTATTGATCCAGATTTTCAGGATGACGACCCCTCGTCCGTCGTCATTTATTTTCACTCGACCAGCAAAGCGATCGACAACCAATCCGCGCGCAAATATTATTCGTCCACCAGCGATCCCGAAGCCTATCGTGCTCTCGCGGCGGTTTTAGGCAATAACGACTTTTGGGAGCTGCAAAATACCACTACTAAGTTGACCACCGATTATGGGCAGCGCGCCAGCGGACCGACTTTCCTTGAAATCATCCGTAAGGAAAACGACGAGCTGACTTTCTCCAACCTTTTAGCTTACTATTTCCAATATGATGCTTTGAGCTTTCAGAAGTTGGCTCGCGAAGTTCTGGGTTTAACGGCGTTTGGGCGCAATTTTGAGATAATTCGTGAGCGCAATAATAACATCGACCTCTGGATTGAGAGTGCCGAAGATATTATCGTGATTGAGAATAAGATAAAATCTAGCCTCAACGGCGTCAAATCCGACCATTATTCGCAACTCAATAAGTACCAAGATTATACCGAGGAGCGCATCTCTGACCCGGAGGATGACGTTTGCGGTAAAGTCGCTCATTATTATATCTTCACTCCCGACTATAATTTGTTTGACATTGCGAAATATCAGCTCGAGAAGCCTTATCGGGTTGTAAAGTATAGCGAAATTTATCAATTTTTCTATCGCCACGCCGCCCGCTACGTTGCCGATCGCTATTTCGCCGATTTCCTCAAGGGACTACATAATCACACTATGTCCATCTCTGAGCTCAACTTCAGCATCATGCGCTCTCGATTTATAGAACAAGTCCATCGAGCAAAGTAGGTGACTGATCCGCATACAGTCTTGCGCAGTAAAAAATGGTATTACCTTAGACAAATCTCCCACTACCCCTGGCTGATAGTGTACAAAAGTATATAGCACCAAAAATACTACAATAAAAACTGTTGACAAAATGTGGTGCGCAATATAGAATAGATTTAATATTACTAAAAAGGATACAACATGAACGATCTTATTACATGTCAAGGTAATCAAACCAAGGAGTGCGATCTCGGCTTGCCCCTGAACCGGTCGCTTAATGTGAAGTGGCCCAGCCCAAACCAGATTGCCGCCGCTTCCAAGCGTGACAGCTACCCGCTTACTTTTCGTATTGACGAGGTAGCTTATGCTTGCTTGGATTTACTCTCGAAACAATGTGATATGTCAATGAATTCTTTCGTCAACGAATTGATTAATTCTTATATCAACCAGAACCGCTCTTCGATTGACGGGTTAATATTTAACCGCGCGCTTAATGCTTATATGGAACGCCTAGTAGCAAAACTCCTTCGCCTTTCAGATCCCGAAATTGTTCGAGAATTTCATTTACCTATTGTTAAGGAAGTCTTCCGTTTTAACAAAATGGAATTCCCGAAGGACAAAGCCGCACAAAATGCTTATTTCAAGACTTTCTATCAAGATATGCTCAATACAGGTAACGACCAGTTAATCAATTTATTGCTCTCTTCGTCTGATCTGTACCTACGACTTGTACCAAACGATCGCAAGTCCCAGGTCTATGATATGCGCAAGTGTACTCCAGATGAGCAGAACTCTGTTGGTTTCGCCGACTATGCGCTCACAGTTCCTTTAATAAAGTGGGTAGCTGTGTCTACGCTGCTGTCGGAGTATTCCCAAAAGGTTCGCCAGCTTTTTAATAATAAGAATCTTCTCAGTGGTCGCGATTTGACCAAAATAGCGGACATTATTAATCAATACGATGGCGCGGATCTAATCACGAAACTTGCCGCTGCTCTAAAATTGCCAGAACAGTTTAACTTTGGAGGGAGTAATGAAAGTTAAGTTGACTAAACATTTCATTAAACGTTTCCGTAAGCGCGTCGCCCATACTGATCGTGTTGCCGATTTTGCCGAGCGAGCCTACCATGACGGATGGACGACCGATGATATAAAAGATAAATCACTGCTATTTATGTTATCTGGTAGTGAAGTAGCCCATGGATCCTCTGTGCGCATTTATCAAAACTTCGCATATTGGTTCCATCAAGGCTATGCTATTACGGTGTATCGCTTGCCGCATCAATATTGGAGGAAAGTCCAAAGCCGTGCGTAGTCCTAAGCCATGTACTCTCAATGATGTTAAGAAGCTTACGTGCTATGATCGGCATAGAGAGCTTATCAACAGTAAGCTTAAAGGGCAAACTCTAGACGAGATTGAGTGCACTAGTATTGAAATCGTAAATGATTACGTCATTCGTATAAAATTGAAAAATCACGACCAGGTGCTTCTGCCGATCCTCGCTTTCATAAACGGTTCACGAGTCCTCACTCAAGCTGAGGAGTTTGAATTGAAAGCACTTGAAGAAAGGCGGCTACAAGCTCTCAGACAGGCCCAGAAAAATCTTCAAAAAATAGACTGTCGTAAAATTCAGGGAATTACAGAGGAGAATTTTTGCCTGACGGATGAAGACCGTCGTGGATGGTGGAGATTTCTTGGGGAGTCTTATCCGCGCAATTATGCCTTGGCGCAACGCTATTACTCTAGCGAGGAAGACCCTATGCTAAAACGGCTTGATCGCGATAAAAAGCAATACACTATTAACGAATATTTCGAGATTTATGGTTTACCAAGAATTTTTACAGATAAAAATCATCGTATACAAGTTGTCAATGATCGTTATGATAATACGACGCAAGGATAATAGTATATCTCGGTTACACTAATAGAGAAAATACAGTAGCACTAGCTACTGTATTTTCTCTGGAGCCGCGATCGGGATTTGAACCCGAGACCCCTTCCTTACCATGGTTATCATCGACCGAACGATGATAGCAATAGGAAGACAGACGTCTTCAGCTCCTAAACTATTAAAAGCTCGTGAACTTCACGGGCTTCTTTGTTAACTTACAAATGGGATGCTTTTCCCTACGTCCTATTATACCATACATTCACAATTAATCCGTGAAATGAATCAAAAAAGTCGTGGATTTCACGACCTTTTGATGTGTGAGCTCTAGGCGTGAACGATAGTATGCTTCAGGCGATGGATCTGATGAAGATCCTCATTCACGACGTGAGTATATGTCATTGTGACCTGAATACTGGCATGGCCAAGTAGCTCCTTCACGTAGACGATATTTGTATTATTCCTGAGCAAATCGGTTGCAAACGAGTGGCGGAGCGTGTGCGGATGAATATTCTTCTCTAGACCTGCTTTGATGGCCGCATTTTTAACTACCATTTGAACCACGCCTGGGTTTATTTTCTCCCGGCCCTTCTGCTGTTCAGAAACAAAGAGCGCCGGGTACGGATCATCGCGAAGCGCGAGATACTCGTCAATATATCTATGAGTAACAGGATCAATAAAACATACGCGAGGCTTGTCGCCTTTCCCAATGACCGTAAAACTATCTATGCCGTCCTTAATTTGTGATCGTTCCATATTACATAGTTCTCCATTTCGAAGACCTGCACTGAACATCAGCGCAATTATTGCGCGGTTTCTATACCTCTTGAATTTAGAATATCCGGCGCCCTTACGAAATACCGCCTTTAGCATTGCCTGCACCTCTTCAACTTCCAAATAATCTACTACGCGAGAATCTCGCTTAGGTATGCCTACTGCTTCTGGATCGAGAATGTCTTCATATCCAAGAGCGCGTAAGTGCTTGAGGACTACGCGAATCTTCAGAATGTACCCACGAACTGTATTTGACGTCCGTGTTTTCCTAAGATCCGCCGTCCATCTTCGCACGGCATCAAAACTTAGATCTGTAACTGGAATATCGCCGAGAAAGTTAATAATTGATTTCATTGCGCAATTATTCATTTCTTCGGTCTTAGCTGATTGATTTTTATAGACGATCACGTCTTTCCGATAAAGCTCAAAAGCTTCAGAGAGCGTCAAATCTGACTTCATATTATCCTTTCTCGTCAGATCGGCAAGCAACTACGTCCGACTGACATTATTTCCTCTTAATTCTTGGGATAATAGCCAAGACAGATACTTAGCTGGCTCACGGCCCCTGAGTGCTATCTCTGCGCACACATACATTTTATTTTCTGATAGCTTATAGGCTGCTTTGCAGTAGAATGCTCTAGCGTCGGTACTGCCGATCATCTCGCAGATTTTATCCGCAATTCGATCAACCTCCGCCGGAGTCTTGTGTCTACCTACATTGTCATTGACATTGTATTTCCTCTTAAAGGAAAGATCATTGACAATGTCATTGACGCTCTGAATTCCCATGAATACCGCTCCTTAAGAAGCTCGCAAAAATACATGTTCTCGTACCTCCGCGAGAGTTAAAGTTGATATTATTGCGTGACACCTTTCCGGAAAAGGCACACTAGCGGAACTCACAAAAAGCTCCTACTTTTACATAGGAGTTATTGACTCCTACGCGGAGCCATTGAGCGCAACTTTTTCGTTAGTACAATTATAACTCGATTAGCCATAAAGTCAACGATATTGCCCTGGATACTATCTAATGCGTCACAGAGTGACAACATGTATATTATAACATATTTTAGCAGTCTTTCATAGAGACGCCACTCTTTGTTCTCCAAACCCTTTGCCCATTAACGCTGTTACCGGCAATAATACAAGCCGGCTCCGACGGAGCAGTAAAGTCATAATCTTTTAAAAACTCGCCCTTATCACGCGATATGACGCCTTCCCGTTTTAGCTTTTCGTTTCTTGGGCCGTAGACCGGGTGATTTAATAAGCTAGGGTTCTCAATTTTGGATATTTTTGTCCCTTTCGTAATTCTGTATCTGTCGCCGACGACTACAAGTTTCTGAGGCTCATCTAATGCTTTCGTGTGGAAGAAGAATTCAATTGGTCTAGAGCCAACTTCATCGTATTTAGAGTCCTCTTTATTGTTTTCCTGAACGCTGTTCCAATAACTTAGGCTTGAAAGTATTGCACTAATTAACTCAATATATTGACTACATAGTAATCTGTTTTTATCTCTTAGTTGGTTATTGTTTTGAGTCGATTTAGTAAGAACGTTCAAAGTATCATTCGTTCTTGCAATCGCAGTTAGCTCATTCTCGAGATAAAGAATAATTGAATCCTCAAAGTAACTAGACGTAAAAATTAATGCATTAGTCCAAAATTCCTTATTTTTTTGATGCCAATCAAACCTAGCAAAAATATTATTTGTTTTACCGATATAAACTTCGCGCCTACCATCATCCATGATGTCTTTATTGAGGAGAATGTAAACCGCGGCTTTGTCTTTGAATAAATTAGAGTTTCTTTTTACAAATTCATGAAATAATGCTCATGTACGGTAAAGAAGCAAGCAACCGAAAACAATAGATAGACCGCCA
>CAZFZV010000011.1:0-31718 GCA_964523355.1 uncultured Candidatus Saccharibacteria bacterium
GTGGAGACTTTAACAAAAACAAAAACAGCGGATTAAAACAAACCAATGTGCCCCAGGGTGGGCGCGCATCAGCGAAAAGATAGCGGCGAAAGTCGCTATCTTGTTGTTAGGGTTGGGTTGGTTTGTTTTATAAAAACAAACCAATGTGCGATCTCTGATGAAAGGGCATCGCATCAGCGAAAAGATAGCGGCGAAAGTCGCTATCTTGTTGCCAGGGTCGAGACGTCAAGAATTGGCTTTTGTCCGTAGCGGGTGGCTTAATATCGAAGATAGTAAAGTCAGCGATAATGGCAGAGAGGGTGACTATTGGTCACGAACTATAATGAAACAGTTTTACGCTTATAATCTTATGGCACACGTTTCGGGCGTACATCCAGACGGCGGGGGTGTTCCGGGCTACTATTACTACGGTTTCCCCCTCCGCTGCCTCTACCCTGGTAAGTAGCGAGTGAGGAAAGAGGGGAAAGCCTTTAAGCTAATTCTAAGACACCTCCTCTCCTAACCCTTAGCCTGCTATTTTTCATCAAGGGAACGCTCTCGTCATCTAAAGATTCCGACCCGCGTCCGCCTGGGCGTCGGAGCGCCATGATTCAAAATAGCAGGCTAAGGGCTAGGAGACTATCTATGTAAGGATAAGCTTGAAGAGGCAGCGGAGGGGGAAACCGCCATAGCGATACCAATCGTATGACGGATTGACGTTCGCAGGATTCACGTACAAGATCCAGGCGCCGGTAGACGAGTTAGCCGTACGCGACCAGCCGTAGCCGTACTCACCAACGTTCCGCGCCTGACCATCCTGGAGGCGAATATAACCGCTACGGACAAAAGCCAATGGTAGTTTAACGATATTGGTGGCGCCGGATTGGTAAGGCCAGAAAAATCCCCGGACTCGGCCGGGGGGATGAAGCTAGCATAGCGTACGCGTATAATTGTAACAAATTACTTGCAAGGTGGCACATCGAGCACCATGGTCTCGCTTTTGCGTTCGATCTGCGACTCTGACGGAAAAGTGTACTTATAAATGAGGTACGCAGTCTCGCCTGCACAGAGCTCGAGACGCAACTTGAGGGCAGTGTCCAAGCAGATGAGCGGCTGCAGATAGCTAATGCCGTCCGGAAGCCGATAGCTGACCGGAAATTCGTAGTAAACGCTACGGTAGACATTGTCCATCTGGTGAATCACCATCTCGATATCCTCATAGCTAATGGGCACACAGACGGTGTAGGCCTTTTTAAAGCTCGGCGCATTGCTCTCTATGTTGCCTTCGCGCGCGATGAAGTAGCCAATCGGATAATAGCGCGCTTTGGTCTCAGCCATAGCAATAACGTCACGTCTCAAGCAGCGATTAAAAGCGTGGCTGATTACACTGAATAATAGCACGTAGACGGTGGCGGTGAGGGCATACATGATTACTGTGATGATAAGGATACACAGAGGTGACGATGCGAGCTCGGATGGCAATTTTCCCGTACAGAACCTGATTAAAGCCAGCGCGCCGATAGATACGGCCACGACAATTACAAACATGGCAACGAAGAACAGGAACCGCGCAAATGTATTACTGATCTTTTTCATAAAGTTACCTCCTTTGGTGCGGGATTGATAAGGGACTACGCCAACAAAATGCTAACTATACTTCCATTGTATCATACTTTGTAGAAAAAGTCAATAGCTAGGCGGCCCCTGCGCCTTTTGGCAAGCGCCTGACGGCGCCTATTCTTCAACAAGCGTAAATTCTTTGCCTGCGATCGAGATAATCGAATCCGGCTCGGCGCCCTGAGAGGTTAGCTCGGCGCGAATGCCAAGTTTTTTCAGAATGTCACGCAGGCGGTTCACGGAAGCGTAGTTATTGAGGTCGGTCCGACGGGCGAATTTTTCAATCTTGGGGCCGGTGACGACAAATTTCACGTCGTCGCCATCCGTGAGCTTTTGGACTTTCCAAGCGTTGCTGAGCTGAGCCGCACCCAACGTAATTACTGGCACGGTCGCTGCCGTGAAACTAGCATCTTCCGAAATCGTGGGCCTCCGAGCCCCGGGCGGACGCGGGTCGAAATCACGGCCCTCCGCAGGAGGGTTCGATTTCGAGAGCGTCCCCACAGATGAGAAAGATGCTAGTTTCACGGCAGCGACCGCCTCAGTCTTCCGCTCGCGTTTAATACGCACCAGCTCGCGCAAGACTTCGGTGATTCCCTGCTTGGCGGCGGACGAAATGCTGTAGACTTTTGCTTCGGGATTGACCGCCAGGATACTCGCAATCTGCATGTCAATAATATCTTGATCGACGCCCTCGCACTTGGTCAGCGCTACGACTTCGGGGCGATCGCGCAGGTCGCTATAGCGCTCTAGCTCCTGGCGAATCACGCGATAGGCGGCGCCAGCATCATCACTATAGACGTCGATTAAATGTAGCAATACCGCGGTGCGGTCGACGTGACGGAGAAAATCATGACCCAGGCCCTTACCATCAGCGGCACCCTCGATCAACCCCGGAATATCCGCAATTAAGATGTCTTGATCATCGACGGTCGCGACGCCAAGCTGCGGCGTCAGAGTCGTAAAAGGATAATCGGCGATCTCGGGCCGAGCATTGCTCACGACCGACAGAAAAGTCGATTTCCCGGCATTCGGCAGCCCAACCAGTCCGACGTCAGCGATTAGCTTCAGCTCGAGCGCAACCTCAAGCTCTTCGCCCGGTTCGCCCACTTCGGCAATCACCGGGGTCTGGCGGGTTGAGGACTTAAAATGCGCATTGCCGAAGCCGCCATCGCCACCCTTAGCAATCACCGCCTCTTGGCCATCGGTCGCAAGATCTGCCAAGACGACGCCGTCGTGGCGCACAACCGTGCCAACCGGCACTTCGACGATTAGATCTTTGCCGCTGCGGCCGGCGCTCCTCTGCCCAGAGCCATTCCGCCCATTCTCGGCCTTGAGCTCGGGGTTAAAACGAAAATCAATCAGAGTATTCGTATCCTTATCGGCGCGGAAGATAATACTGCCGCCACGACCGCCATCGCCACCGTCCGGGCCACCTTTAGGAATATAAATCTCGTGGCGGAACGAGACGGCGCCATCGCCACCTTTGCCTGCCTGGAGTTTGACCTTGGCCGTATCGACAAACATTTTAGTATTTCTCGTGGATATAGTTAAAGCTGCGGGCGGAGCTGGCCGGAATAGTGCCCTCGGTGACGACATAGGTGCCAGCCAAGTTCATCTCGCGCACGAGGACCGAACCATCGCCATTGACCGCTAAGACGACGCCGACGTGGCCATAGCCACTACCACCGCTAGCAGTCTGGAAGACGGCGCCAACCTCAGGGTTATTATCGACGCGATAGCCCGCGGCCCGGAGCGTGCTTGCCCAAGCATAGGCGTGACCTAAGGCACCGCTCGGCAGGGCGCCCTGCGAACGTCCGTCGGTCGCACGCCAATAATAGGCATACCATGTACACTGACCGGCATAACTACCGTTCCCTGGCGAATTAGCATAAAACCCAGTAGCGACAATCGACATATTCTGGCGACCGGCCGAGGAACCGGCATAGGTATAGCCGTAAGAATAGCTCGGGCGATAGACCGGCGCGACATACTCTGGGCGCTCCGTCTCCGGCAGCGTGCCGCCAGGAAGCAGGATCTGCGAACCCTCAGCGAGGCCACTCCGACCGAGCTTATTATAAGCAACGATGCTATCAGCAGTCGAACCATACTTACTAGCTAGACTATCCGCTGTGTCCCCAGCTTTAACTGTATAAACGATCCCAGGCGCCATGTACGGGATGAGTAAGATATCGCCCGGAGCGACATCGGTCGTCTTGAGGCCGTTTGACCATCGAATCTGGTCCGTCGTGCGACCATAAAGATAAGCAATTGAGGCCATAGTCTCGCCTGGTCGCACCTCATGGCGCTGGACGGCTTCGGAGATGCTGACGCTGGTGAAGCTAGGCTTCTCGAGCTTGTCGCCGCTAGTTTGGCTAATTTCTTTCATCGCCGAAGCGACAACGTAGCTCGAAGCTACCGTATCGACGCTGGCTAGGTCAAAGCTGTTCGACAGGCTAGCGACAGCATAGAGCGTCGAAAGCTGGTCGGCCGAGATATTGTAATCACTGGCCGCCATCGCATTGAGGCTGAGGCCGCCATTATCAAGCTCGGCTTTAGTGTCAATGCCAACTTTCGCCACCCCTACAATCATCAAAAAGACCGCAAGGTAAGGCAAAACTTGACCCAGAAAACTTCTAACTTTATGCTCTTTACGTTTTTTCTTCATAATAAATCTCAACGCTACACCGCCCGGAGACGCTCAGGCGCTTCCTACAGGGCAACGCTACAGAGCTCAGAGCAATGCTCAGAAATGTTACGCTGGTGCTCCTCGTCTGTAGTACTATAATACATCATACCGTCGTCTCCTGTCAAGAAGAATAAGTAGTTTGACATGCTCTCATCAGGGGTGGCGGTGGCGATTAGCGCCTCGATTCCGGGGTTGCTAATCGGGCCATAGGGGAGACCGGGGTGTTTGCGGGTATTATAAGGCGAATCAATTTCGACTTTTTCGGCATTACTCACCTCTGTAGCGTCGCGCTCAGGATGGGTGATGTCCCAGGCATAAGTCACGGTCACGTCGCTACCGAGGTTCATATCCTGACCGAGGCGATTATAGAAGACCTGCGCTACTTTGGCGTAATCGGCGGCATTATTGGCCTCTTTTTGGACAATGGAGGCTAAGGTGATTCCCTGATAGAGGTTGAGCCCACGCGCAGCGAACTTTTCTTTGAGGCCATTTTCCTCGAGAACAGCAGCGAATTCGGTCAAAATCTCCTCAATAATAGTTTCGACGGTAGCATCAGCGTAGAATTCATAAGTCTCGCCATAGAGATAGCCCTCAAGACCAGTACCATCAGGGCGACCATCGAAAATCCAGCTGTAAGAGCCCGTATAAGGCGCTGAGAGAGCTTTTTCGATATCAGCTGGCATGTACCCCAGTTTGACCAAATCATCGCTAAAATCGCGCGCTGTGGCCCCAGGGAGCAAAGTGAGCCGAAAAACTTGGTCACCGCCACCAATCATTTGGCTAATAATCTCGCTAGGTGGCATCGTTTTGGTAAAATCGTAGCTTCCCGGCCGTAGAGCCGTCCCGGGGTAGTTTAAGCGATAAAAGACCTGAAAAACGATTGAATTGCGGATTAAACCAGCATTTTTGAGGTTCATGGCGATATCGTTCACACTCATCCCCTCGCTGACCTCAAAATTGACCGCCTTACAGACGCTACTAGCGGCCTCCTCGGTGTCGTTACAATCAATATCGGTGAAAACCGGCTGCAGATTGTCTTGGTAGAAGTAATAAGCCCCTCCGGCCGCACCTCCGAGCAAGAGCAAGATAATAATAAAAGCCGTCAAAAGCTTGTGGGATTTGGCTTTTTTGCCCTTGACTGACTTATGTTTGGCCGCAGCCGCGCGCGAAGTCGGCTTACCAGCATGCTTCTCGAGGAAATCCTGGAGAATAATCGTCGCAGCCTCGGAGTCGATATCGCCTTTCTTGTAGCCCTTTTTGCGCCCGCCGAGCCGCTTCTCCGCTTCGACCGAGGTGAGCGACTCGTCCTGGAAGCAGACCTTGGCGCCCGGGATGGCCTGTTTGAGCGCGGCGGCAAATTTGCGCGAATATTGGCTCTGCGCGGTCTCTTCACCCTGGCTATTGCGCGGCAAGCCGATGACAAAGCTATTAATATCCCAAGCCCGCGCGAGCGAGGCGATTTTTTCGAGCTCGGTGCCATCTACCTCGACGGCGGCATAGGGTACAGCGATGCGGACGCTCGAGTCGGCTTTCGCAACGCCAATGCGTTTCGTGCCGACATCGAGACCGATAAGCTTCATTATTTGTCCTCCACGGTTAGGTCGACTTCGATACGGCTCGGGTCATTCGGGACGGAGCGAACCCAGAAGTAGGAGGGTGAGACATTGACGGAATCGACACCGTTGATTGAGCGGAGGAGGGATTGGACTTCGCCGATTTTCTTGCCCTTGGTGCGTTCAATAATCGTCTCTTCGGTAACAGTCGGACCAGTCTTGACCGTAGTCTTGAGGCGAGCTGGCTCTTCAATCTTCGTAAAGCGATCGAAATATGGGTCGCCGATAGAATAAATGCGCTGGTCGTCGCCAATCGACATCTTCGTCTCGATAAACTTCTCGAGTTGAGATCGCTTTACGGTGTAGACGGTGTAGCTGATTTTTACCGAAACCGATGGCTTCGTATCACCATTCACCTCGGCGCCCACCTCAGGTTTCGCGGTAGTATCTTCGACGTTTTCGGCGTAGCTTGGCTCAATGATGATTAAATCTTTCGCCTTTTTGATCTGGTCCATGAATTTAGTCTTATTTTCGTCGGCATGTTCTTCGACGATTTTGTCGCGAGCCTCGTTGATGTTTTGGAGCGAAACTACGGTGACATTTTTAGTCGTACCGCCAGAGATAGCGTCAGGGTTGGAGATAGTGGCTCCTTTATAGTCATTCCAGCCGGTACCTTTGCTAAGGTTGAAATCTTCGCCCGAGCCGGCAGCTTCGACTGGTATAGTGGCGACAAGGGTACAGTTTTGATTTTGGCGAGTCACCGTGCCATTTGTACAAGTAATCGGCATGTTGCCGTCCCAAGCAATTGAGGCGCCGGCAGTTGCCTTGTAAATTTTGCCATTAGCAGCGACGAACTCGGTCCCGGTCGGGATATCGATGCCGAAGCCGTTTTTGTGCGACGGGGGCTGGAAAGTATAGGATGCGCGGAGATTACCTTTCGCATGCTCGCCGCGGTCTTCCTCGCCAGTCGCGGTAAATTCAGCGTCGTAGCGCTGCTCGAAAGCCTGCTTTTCAACGTAGAGGACGCCTTTTTCGAGATCTTCGGCGTTCTGGTCGGTCGTGAATTTGACCTCTTCGGAGAAGTTGTCAGAGGAAGTCTTCATGGCGATGGTGATTTTCGCGGCCGGAGCAAAGACGAAAGCCCAGACCCCAACGGCAATCAGAAGAACTGCCGCTATAGAGCCGATGATAATCCATTTGCGGTATTTCTCAAAACTAGGGACTTTTTTGCCGTTTTTGTCTTTTTTGTCCTTATTTTTGGTCTTTTTGCCGTCTTTAGAGCCGTTTTCAAGGCTCTCTTCGTCAAGATTGATAATTTCACCGTCTTTTTTGGAAGTCGTCTCAGGCGCGCTCTCAGTCGCCTTAGCGGGCTTTTTAGAGCCAGTTTTGGCTGCTTTCAGCTCATTAAGCTCGGACGCGGCGCTGGCGTCGGCTAAATCTTCATCGATCACCTGCTCTTCAGCCATCGATTTGTCAATGTCTTCCTTAGTCGGGACGACTGGGCGCGACTGGAGGGTCTTCGCAATTGGAATTTGAGCGGTCATGGCCATTTTGACGATGGCCGGGTCAGCGGTCACGATGACGGCGACTTTATCGCATTCTTTCGCCGTGCGCGCAACCAACTTCATATTCACCGCACTACGCAGCATAGTTGCTTTTTTGGGCGGCACTAGGGCCACCAATTTTTGTTGAGCCTGTTGGAGCTTGGTCAAGATGTCGGTGATATCATCTTCCGGCTCCAAATAAATAACTTCCTTATTCATATACATTAAATATAGCACATTTTGGAAAGGTTGTGCTAAAATAAGCATAATGGGTTTATTCAAGAAAAAGACACGGCCTTTGACGGCACTTTCAGCCTCGGAGATTCCGAATTATTCGGCGCTCGCGGCGTTGACTTTGAACGCAATTAATGATGGTGTGATGCTGATTGATGAGGCGGGGATTATTATTTTCGCCAATCCGGCAGCGGCGACGATGCTGGGTTACGGTAGCCCGACGAATGTGATTGGGCTGAATTATCAGACTGTGCTGCGGTTCGAGACGACGGATGGTGAGCAGGTGATACCAGCGCAGAGTAAATTGACTCAGGCGATTCAGACCGGTCAGCAGTTCACGACGCGCGAATATGTGTTAATCTCGGCGCAGAGTGAGCGCAAGGCGGCGATTGCACTGACGATGATCCCGACGGGCGGGCCGCGCTCAAACAAAATTATCACTTTCCGCGATATTACGAAAGAGCTAGAGAAAGAGGAAGACCAGAACGAATTTATTTCGACGGCGAGCCACGAAATGCGGACGCCGGTAGCGTCGATTGAGGGTTATCTCGGGTTGGCACTAAATCCGCAGACGGCGACGATTGACGAGCGGGCGCGGCAGTACTTAGGGGCAGCGCACGCAGCGAGTCAGCATCTAGGCCAGCTGTTTAAGGATTTGCTCGATGTGACGAAGCTCGATGACGGACGGTTGAAGTTACACCTTGCGCCGGTAGAGATGGTTTCGACGGTGCGGGAGATGGCGAGCGCGCACGAGAAAGAAATGGCGGCGAAGCATCTCAAGTACAGCTTCGGGACGACTGGCCCCGTGACGAATAATAAGCAGATTGACCAGCTAGTATATGCGGCGGTAGACCTCGGCATGTTGCGCGAGATCTTAGACAATCTGCTGGAGAACGCGATTAAATACACGCCGGAGGGGGGCGAGATTTGGGTGAATGCGCGCGGCGATGGCGATAAGGTGTTGATTAATGTAACCGATACGGGGATTGGGATTTCGCCCGACGATGCAGCGCATATTTTCCAGAAATTTTACCGGGTGGACAATTCGCAGACCCGCCAGATTGGCGGTACGGGTTTAGGGCTTTATCTGGTCAAGCAGCGCGCCGAAGCGATGGGTGGTCGCGTGTGGGTCGAGAGCGCTTTTGGGGATGGATCGACATTTTTCGTCAGTTTGCCGCGGTTGAGCAGCGCGGAGTACGAGAAACGGTTGCTGGCTTATCAAAATGAACAGACCGTACAGGCGTTTGCTGATACACAAGCTGGCGCGAGGCCGCAGGTGACAACCTCGATGGTCTCGGTACCGCTTAGGGGCGCGGCTGCGGGCGTAGCGACGGTACATATGACGGCGGAGCAAAGACAAGGACAGAGCAGACCAGCGCAGGCTGCTCAGGGACAGGCGGTGGCGGTACAGCCGGCAGTGATGCCGCAGGCTGTAGCAACACGACCAGCGCCAGCTCCGCAAGCCGTACAGCCGACGCCGCAGGTGGCACAGCCGGCACCACAGATGACGCAGCCGGTGCCGCAAGCTAATTTGACAATTCCAGATAACAATCAATATAATAATCAAAAAGGAGCCGCATGACCAAGATTATGCTAGTCGAAGACGACAATAGTCTTCGTGAGATTTATAGTATTCGTTTGACTGCCGAGGGATACGCGATCGTTTCAGCCGGGGATGGCGAGGAAGCTTTGGCAGTCGCGGTAAAGGAACGCCCGGATTTGATTATTTCGGACGTAATGATGCCGAAAATTTCGGGTTTTGATATGCTAGATATTTTGCGCTCGACGCCAGAAACGCAGAATATTAAGGTGATTATGATGACGGCGCTCTCGAGCGAGGATCAGCGCGAGCGGGGCGAAAGCCTCGGGGCGGATCGCTATCTCGTGAAGTCCCAGGTCGGGATTGAAGATGTGGTGAATGCGGTGCATGATGTCTTGGGTGATCGAGGCACAGCGACCGAGGAAGCGCTGGTAGCGCAGCAGACGCCGGAAGCGGCGGTAGAAGCAGTGGCTCCAGCTACAGCGCCAGTTCCGGAGATGCCGTCCGAGCCAGCCGCCCCAGAAATACCGCTAGGGAGCATGGATAGCGCAGGTATGAGTACGGGGGCGAATGATTTAACGGCGGGGGTGGACGGAGTCGGACAGTTCTAGAGATGGCCGAGCAGACAAGGCTAAATAAGTTCTTGGCGGAACGTCTGGGGATTTCGAGGCGCGAGGCGGACGATGCGATTGCTGCCGGTTGGGTGATGGTTGATGGGCAGAAAGCAGAGCTGGGGGCGAGACTTAACCTTGACAATAATCCGAATGTGTGCTATAATGGAGGTATGGTACCGCTACAGGCGGATTATCTTTACGTTGCGTTGAATAAACCGCGCGGAGTGGTATGTTCGCGACGAAGCCAGGATGGAGGTAGGACGGTTTATGACCTATTGCCCGCAAAGCTGCGCAGTCTGAAGACCGTAGGGAGGCTGGATAAAGACTCAGCGGGGTTGATTTTACTGACGAATGACGGGAACTTCGCCTTTCGGATGACGCATCCGAAGTTTATTAAGACGAAGATTTATGAAGTGAGGCTGGATCGAGCGCTGGAGCCGCTGCATCAGCAGATGATTAGTGATTTTGGGGTCGACTTAGCGGACGGAAAGTCGCAGCTGGGGCTAGAACGTCTAGACGAGACGCGGAAAGCTTGGCGAGTGACGATGCATGAGGGGCGCAATCGCCAAATTCGGCGCACTTTCGGCGCCTTGGGATATACAGTGGAAGAGCTAAAGCGCGTACAGTTCGGGGCATATAGATTAGACGGTCTGCCCGAGGGGGAGTTTATCGAAGTAAAGCCAGTGTAAAGCGGGTCCCCGAATGTGACCCGCTTAAGTGCGAGAGCATGGCTAGAGACCCACTTGCGCATTCTAGTTCTGCAGCAAACGCGCCAGCTTCGAGCGGATGCCATCGTCCTCGGGCGTACCGGCTAGGGTATCGAGCGCAACTCGCAGCAGCCCAAGGGCGGTGACGTAACTATGATCTAGACTGGTGCTGGTCTGATTATGAATGCCAGGTATATCCGCATTCTCGACCAGATGGACAACCGGGCGCCGAGCAAACGGTAACTCCTTGAACCAATCGGTCGTCGCGAGAACTTCTTGGAGCTCGCTCAGTCCAGCACCGCCACCACAGAGGAGAATCTTGTTCGGCAGCATGTCGCTCAGGTTGAATTCATCGAGGGTGATTTCGACACCCGACAGCCAAACAGCGAGATTGCGCCGAACCGCCATCAGCATCTTGTCTTTAACGTCAGCCGGAACTTTGGCCGGGTTCTTAATACTAAGCTTGTATTTCTCAGCGGTATCGAAGTCGACGCCCAGCGTCTCGGCAATCTGATGAGTGAAGCTGCGGCCGCCAATGCCAAACATTTTCGTACCCTCGACGCCGCCGTCATCGACCACAGCAATGTCGGTCGTACCGCCACCAATATCCATGACGATACCGGAGAAACCGCTGTCGATGTCATCACCGAGGCAGGCGCGACAAACCGCGAACGGCTCGACGGCGACCGCGAGCAAATCGAGGCTGAGCTCGGCGCAGACTTTTTCGATAGCAGAAATGTGGACCAGCGGAGCAAAGGCAGTATAGAACTGAATCACGACATCGGTCCCCTTAAAACCAATCGGATTGCTAATCTTGTAGCCATCAATCGCGATACTGACAATCGCAGAGTTAATCAAACGAACCTCGACATTAGGGTTGTTCGTCTCGTCGGCGATAGCTTTGCGCGCGATCTCGCCGGCGCGATCTTGGACACGCTTAATGATGAGCGACATTTCCTGCTCGGAGAGGGGCTTGTTGCCATTCTTGCGGCGATAGCGCACAGTGCTAGTATTACCCTTAATCAGTTCCCCGGCGATACCAACCACGGTGAGTTTGCTGGTCGTACCGGACATCTTTTCGGCCTGGCTCAAAGCGCGCTCGCAGACCCCGACGACGGCCGGGATGTCAGCAATGGCGCCGGCGTACATGTTGCTCGCGGCTTGGTGCGCACGGCCAATACCGATCACATCGAGCCCACCCTGCTTGTCTTGGCGCGCGATGACGGCTTTGACATATTCTGTACCAATATCCAAAGCGAGAATCGTATCGTCGTCTTTGACTGGGCTGCCGAGCTGCTCTTCTTGCTCCTGGTAGATTTCGTCGAGCTGAGCAAGCTTTTCGTTCTTGGGGGCCGGCTTCTCGCCAGCCATTCCCTGCGCCATTTTGGCCATTTTCTCAGCCGTTACAGTTTTGACACTTTTTAGGATTCCCATTATATTCCCTCTATTTCGTTATCAATCGGCAAATTATCGCCGCCAAAGCTATAATACTCGTCGTCATCGTAGCCTGCTGTCGAGCAGTCACAGTCGACATCTAGAGAGTCGGGGCAGTAGCAAGGCTCATCAGTACCGGGCAAACTAACGCTCCCCCACATATCTTCGATAGGCAGGATTTCAAAGAGTTCAGTAATATCGCGATATTCGCTCGGGGCCGCGACCGTAGCTTCTTGATATTGAAGCAGAACCGAGAAGACGTTGTCCCAAGTATCGTCGTCGCCATATGCCCAGAGGCTGCGGATTTTGTGGCCAAATTGCGAGACCTCGGCATAGAGATGTAGTGCGTCGGGGATATCGATATCGTCAGCAGAAATCTCATCAATGTCGGCAGCACTCAGCGGATCGGCGCTAGAATCATACTGCTCTAGGACGGAATTATAGCAGGCGTACATTTCCTCAGCCATTGCGGTCTCCGGAAGTGCGTTAATGAATCCTGCGAGGAGATCTTTATCAAAGCTGATCTCGTATAAGTTGTGCCAGGCGGCGGCGTGGTAGTCAATATAATTATTACCATTATCAATGCGCTCAACAGGCTCAACCTTGAGGAATTTGTGTTGCTTATAGAGGTCAACTAGCTCACGAGAGTTGTCGCGCGAACCGGCGCTCACGGCACAGTCGTAGATACCGCCATAGAGACCAGAGATTTCTTCACTCCCGGTCATATCGGCCAATACGTCACGGATCGAAATCCGCCACCATTCGCCATCAATCGTTTCCAGCGCATTGAAGAAATCTTCCATTTCGCCCTCAGCCTCAGCGTCGAGCCCCATGCGCTGCAGGCTGTCCATAATTCCGCCGACTTTGAGATAAATCACACCATCGGCGAGCTGGACGGTACCGAGCTGCAGATTGAGGCTTTTGTCGTCAGCAAAACTAATCAAGAGCGAAGCATCAGTCGAATTAGGAAGCTTTGAACTGGAAGAGTTGAGATTTAAGATGATGCTCTTAATCGAATCATCGGCGCTGCCCTCGCGGAGTGTGATCGAGCCGCCGCCGTCAAAGGAGACATTAGAAGCGCGGAAAAGATTGCTCACGCCGTCGAACATGGCTTTTTCAGGGTTGTTGTAGAAAGCGAAAAACCAAGTCGCGAGACCACCTAGAACCAAGACGAGCACACCAATAGTCGCGCCAATGATAATCTGTTTGCGACGCTTGGCTTGGTCGCCAGGAAGACGCAAATCATGCTCAATATGATGGCTGTCGACCGGACGAGAAATAACAGTTTCATTTGTGAAAGTTTGTGTGTCTTGGCCTGGTTCACTGGTTGCCAGATTATCTGTGTCCGTGCCACCCGCCGTCTTTGGATCTTGATCCATGGCTCTCCTTGCTTAAGCTTTATCTTATTGTAACACAGATTTGCTGAAAAATACAACCACTTTACGCGAGCGAATGCGCGTACTATAATGGTGATTATGAATAATTTTACAATTAAAGATATCAAAGCTCGACAAGTACTAGATAGCCGAGGAAATCCGACCGTGGAGGCGGATGTATTTTTGTCAAATGGATCAGTAGGGCGCGCGATCGTGCCGTCTGGAGCATCGACGGGGACGGGCGAGGCGCTGGAGTTGCGCGATGGTGATGCGAGCCGCTATGGCGGTAAAGGCGTTTCCAAAGCCGTCTGGAACGTTAACCATGAAATTCATGATTTACTGGTCGGTAATTCTGCCGATCAGGAGCGCGTCGACCAGCTAATGCTGGAGCTCGATGGAACTGATAATAAGGAAAAATTGGGGGCCAATGCGATTTTGGCGGTTTCGCTCGCGGTAGCGAAAGCAGCGGCTAAGGCGCAGGGTTTGCCATTTTACCGCTACGTCGCAGCACTCGCCGGTACGACGGCTGAGATGTGCTTGCCAATGCCGATGATGAATGTGATGAATGGTGGCGCGCATGCGGACTGGGCGACGGATTTCCAGGAGTATATGATTATTCCGAAAGGCGCCGGCACGATGGAAGAAGCGGTGCGGATGGGCGCCGAAGTGTTCCATGAGTTGAAAAAAGTCTTGAAGGAGCGGGATTATCCGGTGACGGTCGGGGACGAGGGCGGTTATGGTCCAAAAGTGCGCGAGGGTAATAACGAGCCGCTAGAATGTATCACGGCAGCGATTGAGGCGGCGGGCTATAAGCCAGGCCAGGAC
The DNA here is from genome assembly GCA_964523355.1 of uncultured Candidatus Saccharibacteria bacterium. Taxonomy (GTDB): domain Bacteria; phylum Patescibacteriota; class Saccharimonadia; order Saccharimonadales; family Saccharimonadaceae; genus Nanosyncoccus. The sequence continues at coordinate 14,110 of CAZFZV010000011.1, forward strand.
GTCGCGATGGCGATGGATGTCGCAGCTAGTGAATTCTGGAACAAGGATCATTATGAGTTGAAGACGGACGGTTCTTGGAAAACCTCGGCCGACATGGTGAGCTGGTACGAGTGGATTACGGAGAATTATCCGGTGATCTCGATCGAGGACGGTCTGGACGAGTCCGACTGGGAGGGCTGGAAAGAGTTGACCGAGACACTGGGCAGTAAGATTCAGCTCGTCGGCGATGATCTGTTTGTGACAAATGTGAAGCTGCTGGAGCGCGGTATCAAAGAAAAAGCGGCGAATGCAATCTTAATTAAGCCAAACCAAATCGGTTCCCTGACCGAGACGATCGCGGCGGTAATGATGGCGAAAAAAGCCGGCTACCGGACGGTGATGTCGCACCGGTCGGGTGAGACTGAGGATACTAGTATCGCGCATCTTGCGGTTGGTCTGGGTACCGGGCAGATTAAGACCGGCTCGATGTCAAGGTCGGAGCGGATTGCGAAGTACAATGAATTGATGCGGATTGCGGAGGCTGAGCCGAAACTGAAGTTTGATCCGAAAATGATGGCGTAGATTAGTCATTAGGAGCGTAGAAAAGCCACTCGCATGCGAGTGGCTTTTGGCTACCGAGGTAGCGGCGTGGTGCGGGGCTAAGATGTTTCTTCAATTTCAGCAGCCATGCGTTCCATGGCAGCGTCTTTCCAGCGTAGGCGGATCTGACGTTTAGCACAACTCTGAGAATGTCGTATTTCGACAACTGCCCGATCATCTTTCCATCCAGAGCGATCGCTCGAATGATGACTAACATGTAACGTAATAAAACAACTTTCATCCGAGTTGATTTCGTCTACACATTCTAAACGCATGAGCGTCAACTCACCGGAATAGACATGTTTTTCGCCTCTGTCCTCGCCACTAATATCTACCGTAACCTGACCGTAGTCGACCAATTCGCACCTTAAAGCGTCGTCCGAGAGGCTGTCATCTAAATGAGTAGCTTCTAACCCTAATCGAATTTGATTCGGACTGGGATAAATCGTGGTAATGCGATATGGACTGGGTTCGCCCTCCAAGATATGGCGGAATTCCTGCAGGATGTATTCCTGTGCCTTTTCGCTCAGGTCGCCATAGCCAACTCTTATTCTCTTAAAAATAGAGCTGATGGATAGTTTGGACAGGTAGCCATCAACAGGCGTAAAGCCAGATGAATGATTTGTCTTGAACTTCAAGCCAGTCTGACGCTCCCCTTCTCCATAGAGGTATTCGCGTTTATAGTATTCTTCGGTAATCATAAGGATCCCTCCCTTTCTTATAATCTTAAGCACCACAAATTTCAATATACTTAAGACGCGTTCTACGCCTCTGTAAAATATGTGGCACAGAAAACATGCTTATACTTTCATTGTAGCACAGATTGATGAATTTGTCAATAGGAATACAATGTTCTAGCTTTCATTGTGCGCTACTGTACTTTCACACACCCCTCACCAAGCAACTCGCTCAGCGGCTTAGTCAATTCTTCGGTCACGTCGACTCTAAACGGTAACTTTAGCGGGCGTTTACCCTTTTCATCCTTTAAGACCATGATAATTTCTTGAACCCCTGGATTGAGCTCGCAGAGCCGCCGGACTTCGCTCAGCACCTCGACATTCTCGGCGTCTTGTATCAGCACATAGAGTTTCTCACCCCGCGTATCGCGTGGAGGGGTGATGGGCGCGCGGGGCGCATCACTAGCGGCAGCGCTCGCTCCGGCTTTAGCGCCGTAGCTCACCCCACCTTGATATCCGCCCCGCGCGCCAGATCCGCCGACGCTAGTCGCACGACTGCGACTAGCGCGGCGGGGAGCGGCTTCCTTAGGTACGGGGAGCTTCTGACCAGTAGGCTGATATTCCTCGAGTACAGTATCAGGCACAATTTCTACAGTATCGGCGATAATCTTCACTTCGCTAGTCACGTTGCCGTCTTTATCTTTGGCATTGACGCGTCCAGTTACCTTAATAACATTGTCTTGTTCGAGCTTCGCCCCGACTTCTTCGTATAAATTCGGGAAAATAATGACTTCCTGCTCAGCAATCTTGTTTTCTAGCTTGACAAATGCCATCCGCGTACCGCTCTTAGTCAGAATGGTGCGTACGGCGCTGATGATGCCGCCGATCACGAGCTGCTTGCCGTCATTCTCGGCCGTCACCAAGTCATAACTATGGGTCTGCTCGGCGAAATATGTCTCATAACGATCGAGCGGATGGCTAGAAATATACAGCCCCATCAAATCTCGCTCCCAGAGCAATCTTTCTTTCTCGGGGTACTTCGTCGGCGCTGGCTTGATCTCTGGTTCCGGCACAGCTCCAGCATCTCCCAGCGCGCCAAATAAGTCGGTCTGGCCGCTAGCAGCGTCTTTTTGACGTTTGGCGCCGTAGGCTTGGATGCTCTCGAGGTTAAATAGCAAATCACTGCGATCGCCGAAACTGTCAAAGGCACCGGTCTTAATAGCCGCTTCCCAAGATTTCTTATTGAACTTAGTCGCGTTAACGCGCGCAGCAAAATCGCAAACGCTAGTAAACGGTCCGTTTTTGTCACGCTCAGGGATGACAAATTCTTCAACCAAAGCTTTGCCCATGCTCTTAATACCACTGAGCCCGAACCGGATCTTCTTTTCTGTGCCAACGATACCGAAATCGCCGTATGATTCATTGATATCTGGCCCAAGCACCGGAATACCCATGCGCTTACATTCTGTAATCTCAATCGCAAGGCGATCGGTCCAGCGCATATCCGCGGTCATCAATGCTGCCATAAAGGCGTCGGGATAATGCGCTTTCAGATACGCCGTCCAGTACGCAACCAGGCCATAACACGCGGCGTGGCTTTTGTTGAAACAGTAGTTCGCAAAGTCTAGAAGCTCGGTCCAGAATTGCTCCGCAATCGCTTCGGTCGCACCGCCAACTTTGATCGCGCCCTGGATGAACTCGGGCTTGACCTTGTTCATAAGGTCAACTTTTTTCTTCCCCACGGCTTTACGCAAGGTATCAGCCTGACCACCGGTAAATCCGCACCATTCACGCGAAATCTGCATGAACTGCTCTTGGTAAATCATAATACCATAGGTATTTTTCAACGAACTCTCGAGTCCAGGGTGGAGATAGGTAATTGGCTCCTGACCATGCTTACGACGAATAAAGCTATCAATGAACTGCATCGGCCCCGGGCGGTACAGGGCGACCATAGCGATGATATCCTCAAAACAGTTCGCCTTGAGGTCTTTGAGGTAGCGCTTCATGCCGGCAGACTCAAGCTGGAAGACACCCGTAGTCTCGGCACGCTGCAGCAGCTCATAAGTCTTAGCGTCGTCGAGCGGCAAATGCACCAAATCGACGTCGTCGTGATAAACCTTGCGAATCATACGTAGAGCGTTGTTGATCACGCTAAGGTTGCTCAGCCCGAGGAAGTCCATCTTGAGTAGGCCCATTTCCTCAATCTGCCCCATCGGGAACTGCGCCGCGATCGGACCCTTAGCCGAGACTTCGAGCGGCACAATCTTGTCCAGCTCATCTGGCGCAATAATCACGCCGCAAGCATGCACGCCATGGTTTCGAATCGTACCCTCGAGACGGCTGGCGAAATCCAGAACTTCCTTTGAGGTCGGGTTGGTTTCGTATTCGTGTTTCAAATCTGGGACGTCTTTAATCGCGTCGTTCAGATGCACGTGATGCCCCTGGACAGGATCGGGGACTAGCTTCGCGAGGCGGTCGGCCTCAGCGTAAGGCACCTCAAGCACGCGCGCGACGTCACGCACGGCGTTCTTGGCCATCATTTTACCGAAAGTCGCAATATTGGAAACTCGCCCGCGGCCATATTTCTCCGCACAATACTCAATCACCTCATCGCGCCGCGTATCTTGGATATCCGTATCAATATCCGGCATCGAAATACGGTCAGGATTAAGAAAGCGCTCAAAGAGCAGGTCGTATTTCAGCGGGTCCAGCTCAGTAATCCTGAGAGCGTAAGCCAGAATACTACCCGCTGCGCTCCCACGACCTGGCCCGAAGACAATGCGTTGACTTTTGCCCCAGTTGATAAAATCCTGCACGATTAAGAAGTAGCCATTGTAGCCCATTTTGTCTACCACCCCAAGCTCATAATCAATGCGCGGCAAAATTTTCATCTTCTCCAGCTCGCGCTCCGGGCTCTGGTCTACCTTGGCGAGCAACTCACGGCATTCCGCGACACTAAGCTTCTCCGTGTCCTCAAGCTGATAGTCGCAATAGCGATAAACTAGGCCCTGGAAAACTAATTTATCAAGATAAGTCTTGTCGGTCTCACCCTCGGGGACTGGGAACTCCGGAATCAAAATTCGTCCGAGATGTAGGTCGACATTACAACGGTCAGCGATGCGGCGACTGTTGCGCACGGCTTCAGGAAAATCCTTGCCCCAGCGATCAATGATATCCTGCGGCGGGATGACATGGAGCTCAAAGTCTTTCAGACTCATCCGGTTCGGATTGGACAAGTTTGAGGCGGTGCCGACACAAAGCAGCACTTCATGCGCATCCTGATCTTCGTGGTTTAGATAGTGCGCATCACAAGTCACGACCAGTGGCAAGCCAGTTTTCTTAGAAATTTCCTGGAGTTTAAGGTTGATCTGATTCTGCACCTCCCAGTGCGTCGGCGAGTCGGGATGTCCATGATCCTGCATCTCGAGATAAAAACGGTCATCGTAGACCTTGGAGTACCATTCAATCAGTTCGTCGGTCTTCTTCTCATCTTTTGCGCGGATCGCTTCAGAAATCTCCGAACCAGCACAACCAGAAAGGCAGATAATTCCCTCATTGAACTTTTCCATCGTTTCATGGTCAATTCGGGGCTTATAGTAACGGCCGTTTATCTCGGCGTCCGACATGAGATGGCAGAGGTTCTCAAAACCTTTTTCGTTCATCGCGAGGAGGGTGATGTGGAAACGCTGCTTGTCATGGGCGGGGTCGTGATCCGTGCGTTTGCGCGCAGCAACATAAGCCTCGAGGCCGAGGACCGGCTTCACTCCGGCATCATTACAAGTCTTATACAGCTCGACCAGGCCGCTCATCGTGCCGTGATCGGTGACAGCAACGCCCTCCATACCTTGCGCCTTGACAAATTCAACAAGCTCTGGGATTTTCGTCAGACCATCAAGCAAAGAATAATGCGTATGGTTGTGTAAGTGAACAAAATCACTTGGTTTTAGTGGTTCAGAACCTTTGGTTACCTCCGTCATATAGTCTATTATAGCATATGAGCGCGATCGTGGTGGTGGCTAATGTGGAGTTTGCGACGTAGAGCTTGACTTTTTAGGGAATCTATGCTATAATGGGTAGTATAGGCTATGTCCTAGAATACTTTACAGTTTAGGGGGAAATAAGATGAAAAATTACAAAGCTTATGTAGTTTCGCAACTGATTAACGGGTTAAGCGTCGTGGCTTTTACGTTGGCTGCTATAGGAGATTTGAGTTTTGCTTTTAGGCAAAACTCAATAGTCATAAGATTGATCTACATGATTATGACTATTCTTATGTTCGGCTTAGCGAAAGGTAGTCTTAATAACGCGAGAATGTTGCGCGAACGAAGGCGCAAGGCATTAATCTTGGAAGAATGGGGAAATCCGGTACCAGCAGACCATGGTGCGACGATGTCAGAGGTAATAATGAATATCCGCAACGAAGATGTTGAGTACGTCGCATTTTTTACGGAGTCTGGGCAAAAGCTCTGCGAATCCACTATTAATTGCCCAAGAATGACAACCATCCGCGATGAAGACCAGGATTTAATCCTACAGCATCCAAGATGTATTATGGTACACAATCATCCGGGCGCAAAGCCGATTGCGTTTTCGCCAGAGGACTTGGTTGCCCTCGCGACCGGCGTATGCCAAAGATCAATTGTTGTGACACCGACGGTGGGATATATAATGGAAGCTCCAGATAATTTTTACGCGAGTCCAAAAGTCGTGGCACGATTAGGACGAAAATACTATTGCGGTCGGTCAGCAGAAGAAGCAAGTTTTAACTTTTGTCTGGCGGCAGCGGCGTATTTTGGATGGACGTTTGGAATTATAATGCCAACCTGCGATACAACAGAACTGAAAAAGTAAGCTCATTAGAAAGACCCGGCAGTGCCGGGTTCTTTTCGTACTGTTTATTTCTTCGCAGCTTTTGCGGCGCTACTAGCGGCACTTTTGACTTTGCTGGCGGCTGCCTTGACTTTTGCGCCAGCGCGCACGGCGGCGCGAGCTTCTTTCTCGGCAGCTTGCGCCGCAGCCTCAGCTTCTTCGGCGGCAGCGGCTCGGGCAGCATCTTCAGCAGCGTAGCGCCGCTCTTGGTTCTCGACTACCCGATTAGCGAAAGTCTTCACAATTCCACCAACCGAAGTCATACCTTTAACATTATCAATAATGTCGTCAGCCTTGGCGGCAATTCCCTGACCAGTCTGGACGATCTTTTTCGCTTCTTCAGCTAAGAAAATCAGCTTAATAATCAGCACAATAGCTGATACTAAGAAAATCAGCAAGGTGACCGATAATAATACAACTAAAATCCATTCTGCTACGTTCATTTTACCTCCTATCGCAACGTTTTATTTATCCGCAAGCAACATCTTTTTGACGTCGTCGGCATAATCTTCGTGGTCCATGATATATTGTAACAAAGTCATGGTATAATTCTTCGGATCGCCGGTCGTCAGCCATTTACCACGCGTCTTCTCGACAATCACATCGCCGCTCTCCGCCATACGCGTAATCGCGTCAACTGTCCAGAGCTCGTTGTCCAGCCCAGTATTGCGCGGGTCCAGGTATTCAAACACTTCCGGCGTAAGTAGATACCGTCCGTAGCTCGTTAAGTTGGAAGGCGCGTCCTCGATTTTGGGCTTTTCGACAATATTGCGCAATGTCATCCGCTCTTCGTCGGCCAAGCGGATGATGCCATATTTGTTGAGCACCTCAGTTGGCATTTCTTGGGCAATAATGACGGCTTTGGCTTCGGGGTTGCGCTCATAGGCGTCAATCATAGTCTGGACGTCAGAGGTCCCGAAAACCACGTCGTCAGAATACAGCGCGACGAAAGCTTCGTCATCATCAATGAACTTGCGCGCGCTAGCAATCGGCGAACCGTTACCATAAGGATAGGACGGATCTTGCCCAATAACAACAATCTTGGGCAGCTCCATCAAGGTGTCAATCGAAGCGTAGCGGTCATCTTTGCCTTGGCTATGGAGCTGTTTTTTGATCTTAGTAGCAGCATTGTAGAAATAATCTTCGTAAATTGGCTTACCTTCGGCGGTCGCAACGATAATGATTTCTTTGATGCCGGCGTTAGCGCATTCCTCGACGACGAGCTGCATAATTGGTTTGGCGCCAATCGGTAGCATGGCTTTAGGAATAGTCTTAGTAATCGGTAGGAACCGACTAGCGTATCCTGCATCGGTAATAATCGCTTTAGTGGGTTTACGGTATTTCATAATATAAGTATCTCCTTGAAGCCTCATTATAGCATATTTCGCCTGCAGCAGCTATTTCTTAGCACTTTTCGCTACCTTAGCCTTGTGGGCTGCCTCTGAGCGCGCAAGATGGTCTTCGCGCTGCTGCTCGCGGTTATGGGCGCTGTAAATCAGGCTAGAAACCCCGAGAATCATCATATAAGCCCCAAAGAAGCGCACGAAATCTACATTGGCTAGATGACCCGAGTTGAAAATTACAATGCCAAATACGAGCCCACAGAGGCCACAGAGACACCAAATAAAGCGGTCTGTGGGGTCAACTGTGGTACGAAACCCAAGTACAAGCTCAAAGATGCCTCGAAGCAAGGTGTAGGACGCAACCGTGACGAGATGCCAAGTCATACCTTCGTTGACCATAAAAAGGAGCAAAATGCCGACCATAGCATCGAAAACGGCGACAGCGGTCGAAACTACCCACCCCTGACGGTTATAACTGCGGTAAATTGAGTTCGCGAATTCGACAATGGCTAGCGCCAACAGGAAAATCCCAATCACCGGGACGAGCGCTGTCGAGCTGGAATCCGAAGTGAAGAGCGTCAAACACCCAAAAAGTAAAGCGATTGCCCCCTGAAAAACAAATACTAGCCAATGACTATCAATATACTTACGCTTGATATGCGCCATAATACCTCCTAAATTTTATTCTAGTATAGCATAAATGTAAGTTTTTATGACGAAAATCCTGGTATAATTATTCAAAAGGAGGAAAATGAAGCTAACGAAATTTGACCATTCTTGTATTGCAGTTGAAAAAGATGGGGCAAGGCTGATATGTGACCCGGTGGAGTTTGGGACGCCGTTACCAGAATTAGATAATGTGGTGGCAATTATCGTGACACACAAGCATGGTGACCATTTACAGCCAGAAAGAATTAGCGCGATTTTGGATCGCAACCCAGAGGCGCAGATTTTGACGACGGCGGACGCAGTGGAAGAATTTGACCATGCGACGGTGGTGCGGGCAGGGGATAATGTAAACTTGAGTGGATTTGAGCTGCGATTCTTCGGTAAGGATCATAGCGAAATTGTACCAGGCGAAGTGCCGTGCGAAAATATTGGAGTCGTAGTTGATGATACAATTGTGAATCCGGGCGATTCTTTCGATGTGCCAGAGGGTTTAGTGACACCGAAAGTTTTGCTAGTGCCGAGTGCGGCGCCATGGTGTAAGATAAGTGAAAGTATGGCATATCTTGAGGCAGTGCGTCCGGAAATTGCCGTGCCGGTACATAATGCTTTGCTTTCGGAGTTTGGTAACGGTGTATATAATAACTGGCTGAGGGCGGCTTGTCAGAAGATTGGAAGCGAATTTGCTCCGCTGAGCAGTGGTGAAAGTATTGATTTATAGAAAGCGGGTTTATAATAAAACTGTGAGCATTAGGCTCATGGGAGCGGCGGGTGGTTCTCGAGGCCAAGCTCCAACCGCTCAAGGCTCCGGACGAAAGATCGCGAAGTCATACTCCGATAATCTCAAGGTGATGGCAGGAGGCAAGAAATTAGGGTGAGCTACGGCAAACCTTGAACAAAATGACTTCTTTTTTAGAGCGTTTGCCTGGCTTGGCTTTTGTCCGTAGCGGGAACGTAAATACCAACGATGGCAAAGTCTACAACGTCGGCAACAATCTTTACGGCTGGTCTCGTACCGCTAAATCTACTACCAACGCTTACAACCTAGGCGTTAATCCTAGCGAGGTCTACCCGTCAAACAACAACAATCGTTGGAACGGTTTCCCCCTCCGCTGGATTTTGGCCCGTACGGTGCCGATCTTTCCGGAGACTCCCCACTCAATGGGGAGTCTCTGCGCTCTAGACGTGGCGGGCTTTTTTGCGCACATCCTCAATCAGCTTCGTGACTGCGTAGCGTGCCGGCTTTAAGACGATATCATGCGCTGGAACATACTTAAATTCTTCAACGCCGAAACCGCGCTTAAACTGGGAAACTCCATAAAACCGGTGCCAGGTCTCGTCCTCTTCGACGATGCCCCAGAAATTATACCGCTTGATGCCGCGCTCACGGGCGTCGCGCATCGCTTCCATATGCAGCAACGGAGCGCCAGAGAGCTTCGTGCCGAGCTCGGAGCTGACGCCATAATGATAAGAGGCTTCGTTGCCATAGAAAATCATGAAATTCTGCGCCAGCGTCTCGCCTTGGTACTTCGCTGAATATAGTACGGCTTCGCCGTGCTTTGCGAACGCAGTAAATTGCTTGGTGAGAAAATCTTCCGAAAAGGCGACGAAGCCATGGCGCCCGGCAGTCTGTTTTTGGATTTCATAAAACTCATGAATATCGGCGGGGTCGGTGCTTTTTTCAACGGTGATTTCGTTCTTGGCGGCCTTACGCAGAGCGCGACGGAGACGCTGGCGCATGCCTTTCAAAATCTCGTCCTCGTCTTTTTCTAGATTCAGAATGCCAGCAAATTCGACCGAAAGATACATCGGCGCCGGCTTGGCACCGAGGCGACGCATGAGCTCGAGGCTTTCGTTGCTGCGTTCAAGTTGCGGGCGGACCCGTACAAAGGCGCATTCATGCGCCTGGCCTTGCTCGGCCATATCCCGAAACACGGCTTCAACCAGCGTGAGCTGGCCCCAATTCATAATCGGTCCGCCCGCAATCGCGAGATGTCGCCCGCGTTTCGCTGCCTCAACCACGCCAGCATAGGCGGCGACAATCTCGCCGCTGTCTCTGACAGCGACCCGCCGGACAATTTCATTGCCGCGACTACGATGGAATTCATAAAAATCCCAAGACTGAAGAAAATTAGCTTCAGGATGGCTAGTGACAAATTCGTCCCACTTTTCGCGATTTTTAGCATCGATAATCTTCATTTTGGCTCCTTCCTATTGACTTTTTACGGTAAGTGTGATATAATGGTGTTATAGATGTCTTTTCTTCTTGCGCACACTCTCGATTAACCAGTTAACCTGATAACGCAACCGCTTAATTACAATATCTTGCGCCGGCACAAATTCCACCACCTCGCCGCCAAACCCGGTCTTAAAAGTCGTCACTCCGGAGTACCGATGGTCCTTAACCCCCGGCGGCGCAATGCCCCATAAATTATAACGCTGCACACCCAGCGCCTTGAGGTCGCGTATTACCTGCCATTGGAGAGCATAGGCGCCTGGAAGCTTGCGATTGAGCTCAGTCGAGGCGGCTTCAAAATATTCCGCTTCCGCACCATCAATGAGAATTAACCCATAAGCGACCGCCGCTCCCTCTGGGGTCCGCGCAATATACAACCTAGCATTCTGACCAAAAGCTTCGCGCTCAGCAAGCAAAGTCTTCAGGCTAGGCGGGATAAAATGTTGGCGCGCAGCAGTCTCGGCCTGAGCGGCGTGAAATTCCTGAAATAGCTCAAGACTGTTGTCCCACTCGACCTGAAGCCCCAGCTTATCGGCACGACGCACCTCGTAGCGCGTCTGCTTGCGCATTTTTTTCAGTAGCTGGTCTTCGCTCAGCGTCAGGTCGATCATCACAGTATGCTCAGCGTGGAGATGCATCGGCGCGATCCGAGTGCCGAGCTGCGCCAGTAAGGCTTCGTTTTCGGCGCTACGTCGAAGTTGCGGTCGGAGGCGAACGAAGACACAATGCTGAGCTTTGGCTACCGCCCGAATCCGACTAAAAGCTGCTTCGACCGCTGCCGGATCGCTCCAATCGACCAGCGGGCCGCCCGGAACTTCGAGATAACGCCCACGCTTGGCGTTTTTCACAATCATCAGACACCAAAAATTCTTGTCGGTCTCAAGAATGGTCTGATGACCAACCAGCTGATTCATCTTCTCCCAGGCCGGAGACTGGAGGAAGTTCGCTTCTGGAAAACGCGTCTGAAGCTTCGCCCAATGTTTTCTAGTGTCCATGCTCCCCCTTTTGCCACGCACGGACGATTTCTTTCACGGGCGCCAGCTGCTCTGCGCTGTACCAGCTAGGATAATTGATAATTTCCGCGGCGACTTTGACCGTCTGGGGGCATTCACTATCAGGGAAATTAGCTTCATCGGCGTAGCGCGCGGGCGAAACCGGCGTATCGTACCAGATTTCATCCAAGTAGTAGCCTCTCGACTTAAGCGTCTTAAGCAGCTCCGCGCGGTCCGTTACAAAAGCATGCTCACGTAAGGGCGTGGTCGGAAGATGTTCAAGCTGCCCTGCGGCCAGCTTCGCCTGCCAATGTGTGAGACGAGTCGCAAAATTAAGCTCGGCATCGGCTGACTTTTGGATCCAATGGAACTGCAAAAACAAAGCAGTCAACGCTTTGCCTAAACTGATATGATACCCAGCACGCATCGCTATGCCTAAGACCGGATACCATCTTTCGCGCCAGCGATCTGTAGCTCGAGGAAGTTCGCTCGGAGCCTTAACTTTGTCCAGTTTCGCTCCCGATCGCAAGATCAGCGCACCCCCAGCCATCGTGTCGATAGCTTTACCTTTACCAAAGCTCAAAGCTGCCGCGACACCGACCGTGCCCATCTCGCGGCCGTCGGGATAAAACCGCCCGGCGCAGTGAGCCAAATCTTCGACAATTTTCAGATCATGCCGACGAGCAAGCTTTTCGAGTTTAGACATGTCAAGCGGTAGCCCAAGGGTATTTTGCGCTACAATTGTACTTACATTATAGCAAACCTTGAGCGTTTTGTCAAGGGCTTCCCAGTCGTACTGCAAAGTCTCAGGGTCGATATCGACAAAAACTGGAACACAACCGGCAGCACGCACCGCGCGTACGACAGCGATACAGGTCAGTCCGGGGATGATAATCGCGCTACCCTCCGGCGCAACCGCTCGAAAAGCGGCAGCTAGCGCCGAGCGCCCGGTATGATAAAGAAAAACCGCGTTCGGCTTAGCTTGGTACTTCGTAGCGAGGCGCTGCTTCAAGCGATCAGAGTCTTTTTGCGTCCCCCAAGCGAAAAGGTGACGCAAAGCTTGACCGGCGCGATAATTTGAGGCTTGGCCGAGAAAAATCACCGCTTGCCTTTCTTCGTCTTGCGACGCGACTTACTAGAAGCGACGTCCGCACTGGAGATAATACCGGCCGGCACGACTGGTTCGAGCTCGACGAAAGTTACATCTTCCGGGACAACGCTAGGACTAGGCTCGCTCGGCTTCGCACTGCCTTTCTTGAGAGCCAAAGCGGCGGATTTGGTCTTCGCGTCGTCAACAGCCTTGGGCTCGTCGCTTTTCTTAAGACTGGCCGAAGCTGAGCTGCGCGCGATATCTGTATCTGGAGCCTGCTTATGGCCACTAGCTTTACGAAACCCCGCCGAAGCGGAAAACTTCGCGGCATTAGTAATCTTCTTCGCTTTGCGCGTAATTTTCGCCTCATATTTCACGGCGGCGCCCTCAGCGTCAGTCACCACCATGCCAGCCGTCGGACTGCCCTCCTTGCGCAAGGTAAGCTTCGTCGGGACGTCCGGCGCAACGGTATTATTCTCACTGCTAGCTTTCAAAGTCGGCTTCTCGGCGCGCTTAATAGCCAAGGCCGCAGAAACCTTAGTAGTATCAGATACGGTTTCATTAACATCACCATCAGCTGCCGGCGGGTCTCGCAAGACACTAAGAATCGCCTGAGCGAGCTCGGCCGGATGAGAGATATATGGCGCATGAGTCCAATCGGGATAAAGCTTAAGCGTGCTATGCGGAATCTTGGCGTGCATGATTTCGGCCTGGTGCGGCGGAGTAATCGTATCAGCTTCGCCCCAGAGGATGGAAGTCGGGGTCGTAACCTTAGTCAGATCAAGCTTTTTGTCAGATTCGAGCATGTTGGCCAGGGTTTCTTTCATGTTCTGAGGAGCTTTCGCGTAGTCGGTTGCTCCGGTGAGTTTGTGCCAAACTTTGGTCAAGCCAGGGATTTTTTTCAAAAAACTCAATTTCTTCGACAACGTACGCGCAACGTCGCGCTTCGACGAAGTCTCGTAGACGCCGGCAGCGTCGAGCAGAATCAAATGTTTGAGCTTCTCGGGTCGCTCACTACAGAGATTGAGCAAAATACGACCGCCGTTACTATGACCTAACGCGACCGAACCGTCCGGAATATTGCGATCAGCCCATTTCACATAATCCTCAATAGTCCAGACTTTTTTGGACGAAGTCGTGAGACCTGGCACATGTAAAATCTCGACCTTGATTCCCTTTTTCTCCAGCAAATCGACGGTCTTCTCCCAAGGAGCAACCGTATAAGTCCAGCCATGGATAATATAGAGTTTGGTCTTCTTCATCTAATTGAGCCCCCATTTCGCGCGGCGTTTGACCGCGGCTTTTTCGCGGCGTGGGAGTTTCGCCGCATCGGCAGGATCATCCAAAAGCTGTTCAATGATCCATTCGAGATATTGACTCCCCTTAAAGAAGAGAGTTTCGTCGCCACTAGTGTTCTCTTCGATAAATTTCAGCGCCTTGTGCGGATCGAGAGTGGTACGCGTCTCGACGCCCAGCTCACGCAGGCGCGGCGCGGTATATTCTTTCGTCCGACGCCCAACCAACACCACCATTTCTGGATTCGCTTGAGCAATTAAGTCGGCTAGTTTGCGATGTTCTTCGCTCTCCAGAGAACCTTGGTCGACAATATCGCCAATAACTAGCCACTTATGCCCAGTATGGAGGCTACCTACCATCTCGAGCATACTGGCCATGCTAATAAGATGCGCATTATAACTACTGTCGATAATTTTCAGGCCACGTTTGCCCGCAAAATACGAGCTCCGCCCAGGAGGCACAGACATCGCCGAGAAATCAGTCTTGAGCGGGATACCGAGATAGGCGACCAATTTCTCAAGCATGAGGAGCTGAATCGCGATATCTTTGGGCTGCGGCTGGGCAAAATGGAAGGACGCAGTCTCAAATACAAAATCAGTGCGCATCGGATAGACATTGTAGCGTTTCAACTTGCTGCGGCTAACTGCCACCACTTCGGCGCTAATGCCCTCAGTCGACTGACGCATTAATTCATTATCGGCATCAATATAGACCTGGCCGGTCGTATTCTGGGGCAAAGTGGCAAATTCGTGCGCAATCGCAGCTTCGAGGCTCGGAAATTTACCGACTTGAACTTCTTGTTCAAACTGGACGGCATGCGAAAGCCCCAGCGACACCCAAAGCGTAACCTCGGGCTTCAGCCAACTGGCAAGAAATTCTGTCTCGCGCGGGCGCTCGCCGTCAATCTCGACAATGTAAAATTCCCCGCTACGCTTATAATATAACGCTCGCCAGGGGGCCTGAAAAATCAACTTCAGCCACCGCCATTTCGAGCCACGGATACCATCCATGCCCAAGAGGTCGAAAGCAATGCCGAAAGCTGAATTCGCGTCATGCGAATAATGAGCGCGCTCGCCAAGCTCAAATTCGACTAGATGGAGCATGGTAGTCTTACCGGCAGAGCCAGTAATAGCAATGATGCGCGGTTTCCAGCGCTTGAGGGCAAAATTGGCAAAGAATCGGAAATAACCCGCAGCCACGAAATAAAAGCGCTTCTTAAGACGCATTACTAATGTCATAGGCTCATTATAGCACAAATCACACTCGGCACACGAGATTGGGCTGGAGGATTTGTGGTATAATATAAATATGAAAGGTTGTCGGGAGTGGGGTTTACTAAGTGTAGCGATTGCGCTGACGGTTTTTGTGGTCAGAGCATCAGTATGGCATTATTTTGAAGTAGCTGAACGAGATGGGGCAGCCGCGATATTGGATGACCCAATAAGCCCCCCCCCCCGTTGATAATGAACGCCTGATTGGCGATGCAATTGCCTCGGAAGCGCCAGTAGCAGACTCGGAAGTTTTTACAAAGATGATTGCTGAGACGCACAAAGAGGTCGTGCGACGCAATCTTAATGAAGTGATCAATCTCCAACCAGTGGTCGACCGCTGGGTAAGTAGTTATAGCTATGGTTTTGCGGAGGCAGCGGTGGAGATTTTTGACGTCGATTATAATAGAGTTGTGGCGGGTTATCGAGCAAATGCTGTCATGTATCCACGCTCGCTATACAAGCTATTTTATGTTTATGATGCTTATGCTCAGATCGATGCGGGGATAGATAGTCCGGATCAAGAATATATCAATGGACGTTCGCTAGGCCAGTGTCTGGATATAATAATTCGCTACTCAGATAATCCCTGTGCGGAAAAGATGGTAGACAATGATCCGCCAAGATTGGCACGAGTGGGACAGCTGATTAATACACTGGGGTTGAGTAATACGCAAGCTAACGGATTAAAAACTTCGGCGCACGATATTTCGTTGCTGCTCCAACATTATTATCGACATCCAGAGTGGTCGAATAACTCCTGGCAAGAATTTCGCTCCTCGGCGCTGGGACAGAGCTGGAATTATCGTAAAGGGTTACCGAGCGGCTTCACGACAGCGACGGTGTATGACAAAACAGGCTTCGGCTACGGGTCGGGCGGAGTGAACGTATATAACGATGCGGCGATGGTGGAATTTTTGACTGGGAGTGGAGTGCGACACTATATCGTCGTCGCGATGACAACAAATCCGACGTCTTATAGTTTGCTGACTAAGCTCGGCACGATGTTGGAAACGGCGATTTTGTACGGAATGTAGAGACGTAAGCTTGATTGCGCTGAAGTACGCAAAAAGCACCCTCGACGAGGGTGCTTTTAACTCTAGCTCTAGAGCATCTTGATTTCAGCATCGACGCCGGCCGGGAGCGAGAGATTCTGGAGAGAATCAATCGTCTTCGGAGTGGCGTTCGAGACGTCGATCAGGCGCTTGTGGACCTTCATTTCAAAAGCCTCACCGCCAGTCTTGTAGACGTGTGGGGATTTCACGACCGTGAAAGTGCTGCGCTTGGTCGGCAAGGGCACAGGACCGGAAACGGTTGCACCGGTGCGGATCGCAGTATCGACGATTTGTTTCGCGCTCTGATCAATCACGCGATGGTCATAGGCCTTGAGACGAATGCGAATCTTCAGACCTTCATTTTTCTTGGCTTCAGCCATAATTTCCTTTCTTCGCCCTACAATCTCAGATGGGCTCTAGACGGTCCGTCGATGAGTTTTTAGGGCAATATTTATAACCTATACTTCCATTGTATCACACCTTGGCGAAAAAGTCAATATCTGACGGCTGATAAGCCTGTTAAGTGATTCCGGCTGATGGCGAATTGGCGTGATATTACCATAAAAGATCCCCGCCGATGGTACTGGCGGGGTCTGAATAAAACGCAGATAAGAAACGAGTAGATATAGCGAAGCTTAGGCTTCGGACAGCTGGCGGAGCAGCTTCTGGACTTCTCTATACATGGATTTGAGACGCTCCTGTTCGCGCTCATATGCCGCTTTTGCCTGCTCCTGAACCGCAGTCGGCGTCTGAGTTTCAAGCTCGCGCGGGTTGATTCCCTCTTTGGTCTGATCGTCCGGCAGCTGCAGATAGCGGTGGTTATCAATAACCGTGCAGAATCTTCTCGCATAGCCAACGAGTCTCAAACTCTTATTCACGTGCTCAATCACAGCCTGCGCGAAGCCGTCGGCGTCGTTCTGGGCGATGAACCGTGTATAGAGCTCAGTGATTTTGCGGGCATCATTCGCAAAATCATTTGCTCTGCACTCCAGAGCACGATCGATATCCTTTTTCGCCTGATTGCGGCGGTCAATATTCCCCCGTTTCTTCTGATCCTTGTGATGTTTTTGTAAAGATCTTGCGCTCATATATTACGCACCTCCTGAATAAAATTTACCCTTGTCGTCTTCATATCGACGTGGGTGTATCTATATTTTATCATGTGTGTTATTCTTTGTCAATTATAATAACACGCTTAGTCGATGAGACTCGGGTTTATCTATTGCCAAACACTATTAACTCTGGCTCCATGGCCACAAAAAACTTCCCCTTGCGGGGAAGTTTTTAAGCAAGTACTGATTACTTGATGATGCTAGTAACAACACCAGAACCAACGGTCTTGCCACCTTCGCGGATGGCGAAGCGGTCGTTGTTGTTCATAGCAATCGGGGCGAGCAACTTGACCTTGAAGGTCACGGTATCACCAGGCATGACGATTTCTTTGTCAGCTGGAAGCTCAACTTCACCAGTCACATCCGTAGTACGGAAGTAGAACTGTGGTTTGTAACCCTTGGAGAATGGAGTGTGGCGGCCGC
>CAZFZV010000012.1:0-28535 GCA_964523355.1 uncultured Candidatus Saccharibacteria bacterium
GTTTCCCCCTCCGCTGCCTCTACCCTGGTAAGTAGCGAGTGAGGAAAGAGGGGGAGATGCTAGAGGGGTGAGAAAAGAAGCGCGAAGAAGCGCTTCTTTTTCTCACCGGCTAGAGAGAGTGAGCCAGAAGTAAAACTGCTGTATGGTAGAGAATGATGGCTCACTCTCGAGGACAGAGCATCAATAAGCATCAGGGTAGATAAAATATCGCCCGGTGAAGGTGCCGATCTTTAATATCTCAATCAAACTTAAAACTAAAATCTAATTTAACTTTCATCTAACGCAACATATGGTGAATTTCATAAACAAAAAGAGCTATTTTTGAAAAACAGCCCCTCTAACACAAAACCTGGTGCGGGTGGAGAGAGTCGAACTCTCGTCTCATCCTTGGGAAGGATACATAATAGCCGTTATACGACACCCGCATCTACCCCCAATTATACTACACTTACTCTACGCCGTCCACCACTTCATCCAGCCCGACATCAATATATTCCTCGACTTCCCCATTCTCATACAACTCCGCCACCATCTCGTCAAACTTCGCAAATCGAATCTTAATCGACGCATGGCTCACCTGCGTATCAGTTTTCTCAATCAACTTCACATAATAATACCCGTCACCATTCGTCGACAAGAAACGCTCGCTCACTTGGCCCTCTTCCAGCTTCGCCGCCACTTCCGAACGCCCGCCGTCCACATTCAAATTATCGACCAACTGCCCCGTCTCCTGATACTCCACGGCATCGCCCAGCCCATCAATCACAGCCAATAAATCCCCATTCTTCTCCTTGATCAAGCCTTCAACTTTCTCCGCCAGCTCCCGCGCCTCAGTATCTACCGCCTGCGTCACTTTTGCTTTCATCAAAGTCAAATACAACATCCGCCGATATTCCGTCCGGTTCATCCCGAAATTATCTCGTACAATCTTCAAAAAGCTCTCCTCGCTCCGCTCTACGCCTCCCACTTTCCGATGTTCATCAAAAGCCTCATCGACTTCTTCCTTCGAAACCTCAATCCCCATCTCTTTCCCTAATTTCAAAGCATAAGCATATTCTATCGCCGATTTCAACGCCGCCTCCTTACAGCGCTGTCGCACGATATCATCATCTTCCCCGCCCCCAAGCTGCCCGCCTTGCTGCTCAGTCGTAAGTAAATTACTCCTATAAATCATCAAATAATCACTATATCGCACCTGCTCCCCAGCTACTTTCGCTACCGGCACCGGCACAATCTGGGTCACGCGGTACAACATATCTCCCGTATCCTGCAACTTATACAACATAGCCCAAGCCGCGATCACCATCACAATAATCGCCACCACCGCCACTAGAACTGTATTTACGACCAACTTATGTTTCGCATACTGCATCGGGTACTTAAACTTACGCCCCTGCGCCAAGACTTCCTCTCGTCGCTGCTCAACTTTTTCCCGCTCTGTGCGTGGTTTTTCTTTCAACAAACCCATCTCTACACCTTTTCCGCTAAATCTTGTAATATATTATATGTCTTTTCCGGCTTTCGCACCATACTAATCCGCATATTCCCCACTTGCGTCTGTAACAACAATGTCCCATACCCCAACATCCCGCCCATCACCCCCGGCACCTCATAACTAATACTCTGCACCTTATCCAACCCTAAATCCACTACCGTCTTCCGGAAAAGCCCTTTCTGCCTCACCTGCCGCACACGCTGGTTTGTCACTAAATAATAAGAGAAATGCCACAACATATAAACATACAACATCCCGATCACTCCGACCCCCAAGCATCCCAACCAAACAAAGAACATTCGCTGATCATCTCGCCACAAGACCATCGGAATCGCCCCAATTAACCCCCATATCAGCAACCATAGCACACCCCGCCACGCCGTCATAATATGTCTCCGAAAAATCAGCTCAACTTCTTCCCCCTCACGCTGCCCCGGAAATGCTTCACTCATACCTACCTCAATTATACCATAATATGTTACAATATACTCACGGCCTGGTAGCTCAATGGATAGAGCAATTCCGTCCTAAGGAAGAGGTTGTGCGTTCGACTCGCACCCGGGTCACCAGTAAAATATTATGACAAATGTCATAATATTTTACTGATTTCCCAAGATGCGAAACGAACGCCGTCAGGCGTTCGTAGATAGTAGGAAGTGAGTGATACTCTAAAAACTTGTTTTTAGAGTATCCGAACCGACGCCCTATCGCATAGACTCGCAAAGCGAGTCTATGTTTCGCACCCGAAGATATCTCTAACTAGAAGATATTTCTCTCCCAAGCACCCAGATAAACCCGTTCCGCCAATCCGGCGCCACCAATATCGTTAAACTACCATTGGTTTTTGTCCGGGGCGGGTATGTAGATCTTGGCGCTGGTATGATGTACGTCGTCGGCGAGAGGGGCTGCGTCTGGTCGCGTACAGTCCTCTCGTCTACCTACGCCTACTACCTGTACTTCCAACCGACGTTTGTCAGCCCGTCGTACGACAACTTCCGTTATCGTGGTTACCCCCTCCGCTGCCTCTACAAGCTCATTCTACTAAGCCCCCTACTAGTCCTTAGAGACCATGATGCTCCGTCATCTTGGCTGGAACTTTCGGATTCCTTAGATGACGAAAGTTCCACCACCGGTCTCTAAGGACTAGTAGGGGGAGGTATCTTAAAATGAACTTAAAGGCTTCTTTCCCCTCTTTCCTCACTCGCTACTTACCAGGGTAGAGGCAGCGGAGGGGGTAACCGCGGAAACGATAGTTGTTATCTGACGGGTTGACGCTAGTAGGATTGAAGTACAGACGGTAGGCGTAGATAGAGGAGCCGGCGCTACGCGACCAGACCCAGCCGCCGTAGCCGACGTTCCAAGTAGAACCGGTATGGATATCGACGTAGCCGCCCCGGGCAAAAGCCAATGGTCTACCTACCACCGATCGCAAAATACACCCGACCTCGTCGGGTGTATCGCATACAGTAACCTCTATCTTCTAACGTGTATATTTCTCATTCAAATCTGAATAATCATACAGTTCGTTGTCTTTGAACCACAGCTTAATTTCTTTTTTAGCCTCTTCCTTGCTGCCGCTCGCGTGCACTAAGTTCGGCACTCCCATCCCTTTCGCATCCGAATAACCAAAGCTCATGTGCGAGTAATCGCCGCGAATTGTTCCCATTTCTGCGGATTTCGGCTCAGTCGGACCAACAATCTTCCGTACCAAAGGCACCGCCTCGACACCCTCTAAGACCATCGCAATCACCGGCCCCGTCATCATATAGCTCACGTTGTACCGAAATGCCTGCTCCCCCCGTCGCGTAATCATCTGACCAATCTCTTCATAATGCACACGGTATTGATCTTCATCTGGCATCACCATTTTCATGCCCACAATCTTCAAGCCTACACGTTCAAATCGCGTAATCACCTCGCCGACAATCCCACGCTGCACGGTGTCCGGCTTCAGCACTACCAAGCTGCGCTCCACGAAATCTTTCTCTTTGCCCATAACGAACTCCTTTACTTTTTCTTATTATACCACATTCACTCCGTCTCCGTATGAAACTTCTCGTGTACTTCTTTCAAGTGCGGATCTGTCACATGCGTATAAATCTGCGTCGTAGAAATGTCCGAATGCCCCAACATCGCCTGTACCGAGCGCAAGTCCGCCCCGTTCATCAATAAATCCGTCGCAAAACTGTGTCTCAACGTATGCGGCGAAACATGCTTCGTAATTCCTGCCAACTTCGCATACTTTTGCACAATCCGCTCCACCGACCGCGTCGTCAACCGCCGATAATCCCCGCTCGTGTCGACCGGCTGTAGATTTCGACTATTATTCAGAAACAACGGCGCGAGCGTATCTGTACGCTTCTCCAGATATCGCTCCACCCAATCCGCTGCCGCTTCAGAAATAAAAATCGGTCGATCCTTATTTCCTTTCCCTCGCACAATAAACTCTCGCCGTGACAAGTTAATCGAATCCCGATTTAATTTCACCAACTCTGACACCCGCAGCCCGCCAGAAAATAGCAGCTCAATAATTGCCCGATCGCGCAATCCCGTCTCTGTCTCCGTATCAATCTCCGCCAGCAACCGCTCAACCTCGTCATACTGCAAAAACGTCACCTGTTTGCGCACCACATGCGGCAATTCCACAAGCGACGGTTCCAAAGATTCAATCCCGCGTTGCGCCAAATATTTCAAGAACCCGCGTAAAGCCACCAGGTGATATGCCTGCGTAATTGCCTGCAGACCCTCCCCATGCTCATCCTCCAGCCGATTCAACTTCAACCGAAACTTCCTCAGCAATTCTTGCGTAATATCCTCCGGTTCAAGATCATAATCCTTCCCCGATATCTCGCCCGCCATCTCTAAAAACCGCAACAAATACCGTTCATAATTCTCCGCCGTCTTCTTCGACCGCCCTTTTTCGACTTCCAAGCTCTCAATAAAATCTTGTATCAGCTCCTGAACTCTTGGCTTTTCCTCTAAATCATCCATCAATCTTCTCCGTATTCTGTCTCACTCCAACCATCATTACCTATACCTCCAATCCTTAAATTCATTTTACCATACTCCAATCCGGCGCCACCAATATCGTTAAACTACCATTGGCTTTTGTCCGGGGCGATGCTATCCGCCTTAACGAGGGTGCTGTCGGATACGCTGGCAACGTCGGGTACGCCTGGTCGCGTGCAGCCCAATCGTCTACCCTCGCCTACGACTTGGACATGGATCCTACAAATGTCTACCCGTCGCACGCTACCAACCGCTGGTACGGCTTCCCCCTCCGCTGCCTCACCTGATGCTTATTGCTTCTACTGCTTTTTAAGCTTGCCTTATTGCTAAGCTCCCCCTACTAGCCCTTAGAGACCATGATGCTCCGTCATCTTGGCTGAGATTTTTCGCATCTTTAGATAAGAACAAATCTCACCACCGGTCTCTAAGGACTAGTAGGGGAGGTATATAGGATTAACTTGAAGCAAAGCGTTCCCTTGATGAAAAATAGCAGGCTAAAGGCTAGGAGGGAGTATACAAAGCGAAATTGAAAGTTCCTACAAACTCGCCTGCAATAGCAACGGCAAACAGTTCCCCAACACCAAAACAATCACAAACGCCGCTACCAGAAACGGCCCAAAATGTACCACATGGTTCTTCTTTTTCAAAGCTCCCGGCAACGCAATCAAATCTCCAAGTAAATTCGCCAAGAAAATCGTCCACAACGACAACCACCAGTTCGCCAAAGCCAAAGCCAAAGCCAAAGCCAACAGCCAATCCCCGCCCCCCATCAGCTTCTCGTGTGAACCTTTATAAATCAAGAAACACGTACCAGACAGAATCGCCACCCCAATCAACGTATTGATCGCCCCCGCTAACACATTCCCGTCATCCGCCAGACTTATCTCCTTGAGTTTCAATACACACACCATCGCCCCAATAATAATCGCCAACACCAACAACACAACTGGTAACTCTCCCCATTTTGCGTCATAAACCGCGAGCACCATCAGTACCACCAAAAGCACCAAAGTGACAATAAAAATCGCCAATTTCACCGTCAAAAGTTCCGGATGTAGCGTCAACAACGCCCAGTTATTCAAAATCGGCAACAAATACGCCCACGATAGCATCAAAAACGCAATCGCCAAACTAATCTCCGACAGAAAATCCGCTATTCCGATCTCTTTATGACAATTCCGACACTTCCCGTGCAGTACCAACCATGAAACAATCGGGATATTATCATACCACTTTATCCGTTTCTTACAATGCATGCACACCGACCACTGCCCTAAATCTTTCTGCTTCGTCGCATGATAACGCCAGCGCCACGCCTGACAACAAGCGAACGATCCGAAGACTGCCCCCAAGATAAACATCATCACCAAAATAAAAGTTGTAATCACTGTATCTACCATATCACCCACTATTATAATAAAAATAAGCGCTAAAGTACAGCCCTCCATGCCAATTTGACAAATCAGTCATAGCATAACATATAATACTATTTTGTAAACTACGCGGCTCACGCGCCCTCCGCCAGCTTTCTCCGCCCAATCCTCGGCTAAGACTCTTGGTGGTTTCACTATCATTGAGGTAGTGTTGGTACTCGCGATTGCGGGTTTGATCTTCCTGATGGTATTTATTGCATTGCCAGCTTTGCAAAGGAGCCAAAGGGATACTCAGCGTAGGAATGATATGTCGCGATTAGCCTCGGCCGTCACGAATTACCAATCCAACAATAATGGCAAATTACCAGGAGCTGGTAAAGTAGAAGCACCTAATGAAAGCGCGGATGAAGGAGCTTGGCCATGCAATGAAGCAGCAGTCTCAACAAATCCAGCGTGCAATATGATTCGTACATATATGAATTCAGTGAATGCTACAGAGAATGAATTCAAAGACCCAGGAGGAAATTCATATGGGTTAATTATCACACCATATGCTGCTGATCTTAAAATGCCGACAACCTACGACCGTACACCAATTATTGTCACCGGCGCTACTTGCAGTAATGACGGTCTCGGTGGTGTCGAAAAAAGTAACAACAAACGCGACTATGCCATTGTGTTCATGCTAGAAAGTAGCGGCTTGTATTGTTCAGATAGCCAATAGCACAACCGATTCCGCACAAAAACTAGCCCTCACGGGCTAGTTTTTACAAGTCGTTCAACCTAGGCGTTATCGTTACAATACGTACCAGCACCCTCTAGTTTGTAAACAATTACGTAATCACGAGCGTTTTCGGACGTTACAACTGACTCATTGTCACCACACTTCGCATGATCCCAAACGTGTATCACGTAATCCATAGACGTTGGCATTGTCACACCAGACTTTGCGCTACCGTGAAAATTCAAACCGTAGTAATAACCATCCGGATCTTTGTATGTATTCTCAGTCGCACCACTCGCGTTCATATAATTCCGAATAAAGCAGGTTGCAGAGTTACCAGTCGCCATGTTCGCACATGCCCAAGTATCCATGGTCACAGCCGAATCGGACTCATCATACTTGTCAACATGGCCAGCTTTTGGCAACTTACCATTATTATTTGACTGATATTGTGTCATTTGGCTTGCGAGCGCCGACATATCATTCCTACGCTGAGTATCCCTTTGGCTCCTTTGCAAAGCTGGCAATGCAATAAATACCATCAGGAAGATCAAACCCGCAATCGCGAGTACCAACACTACCTCAATGATAGTGAAACCACCAAGGTCACCGCCCCTCATTTTAGTTGTCTTTTTGCGTGTAGTTGCCACTTTCTTTCCTTTCCTTGTGTAATTATCTAAACAATACCTTTATTATATCACCCCCGCAGAAAAACACAACCGCTTTCCTACGTGCCAATCTTGCTCACCAAGCTGTAGATCGGGAACAGCACCGCCGCGACAATCCCGCCAGCCACCAACGCCAATACCACCATCAAAATCGGCTCAATCATCGTACTAATCGCCGCAATCCGCTCGTCCAGTTCGTCCTCATAAACCTTCGCCGCCTTACCCAGCATCTCGTCGATCTTCCCTGACTGCTCACCCGTCGCCGCCATCTGCGGTACCAACGGCAAAATATATGGTTTATCTTTCAGCGCCACGCTCAGCGGTTTACCGCTCCTCACCATCGCTGCCGCTTCCGTTATCTCCGCTTCTAGTACCAAGTTATTCATCGCTTCGCCCGCAATTCCCATTGCTTCCAGCATCGGTACGCCCGCCGACAACAGCATCTGCGCCGTCCGCGCAAACCGAGCATTATACAACCTTTGAAACAACCCGCGAAATATCGGCACATTCAGCTTAAACTTCGCCAACCATTTCTGCCCCACGTCCGTTTTCCGGAACTGCACAAAAAACCATACCGCCACCCCCACCAAAATCAGTATAAACCACCAAAAATTCAATACGAAATTAGAAATTGCCACCAAAAACGCCGTCGCCACCGGCAGCGGTTCGCCCACATCTTTATACAAATTCTCGACTTGCGGCACCACTGCTACCATCATAAAAATGATCACAACCACAATCACAAACAATACAATCGCCGGATACGTCATTGCCCCGCGAATCTTTGAGATCATGCTCGCATCCTTTTCTTGCTGATCAGCCAACCTCTTCAACGACACATCGAGCGTACCTGACGCCTCGCCCGCTGCAATCAACGACAAGTAAACTTTGTTAAACACCTCCGGATATTGTGAAAACGCCGCGTGCAAAGTCTTCCCTCCCTCGACTTGCGCCAGAATATCCTCAATCATTTCTCTCGTCGGCTTATCTTCCGTCTGCTCC
The DNA here is from genome assembly GCA_964523355.1 of uncultured Candidatus Saccharibacteria bacterium. Classification (GTDB taxonomy): domain Bacteria; phylum Patescibacteriota; class Saccharimonadia; order Saccharimonadales; family Saccharimonadaceae; genus Nanosyncoccus. The sequence goes on from CAZFZV010000012.1 coordinate 8,272, forward strand.
GCCACCATCCTCAGGCTCGCCGACAACGGCAACCCCGCACTAATCAATGTCGCAAACTGCCGCGTGAAGATAATCCTCTGCTTTGAGCTGACCTTATTAGTAAACTTCGCGAACAAACCTGTCGTCTCGTCCTCGGCCACCCTCTGCGGTACATAACCCTGATCAACCAGAATCTTCCCCGCCGCTCGCTCATTCTCCGCTTGCACACTGCCGCTGACGATTTTCCCAGTCTTTTTGTCTTTGGCCTTATATTTATATCTGCGCACTTTTAGCCCCTCGCCAACCGATCAAATTCCGCCACATCAACTGCGTAACCGCGCGCGACATCATAACTAATCGTCCCCGCCCGCACAAATTTCGCCAACTCGCGATCCATCGTCTGCATTCCCTGACTCATACCAGTCTGAATCGTCATATCGAGCTGATGCGTCTTCCCCTCACGAATAATACTCCGCACTGCCGAATTCGTCACCATAATCTCCGTCACCGCTACGCGCCCACCCGCCAACGCCGGCACCAACCTCTGACTACAAATTCCAACCAGGATATTTGCGAGCTGTGACCGCACCTGCGGCTGCTGGTGTGCCGGGAAAACGTCAATCATACGGTCAATACTCTGCGCCGCGCTATTTGTATGTAGCGTCGCAAACACCAAGTGCCCAGTCTCTGCCACCGTAATCGCCGCCTGAATCGTCTCCAAATCACGCATCTCACCGATCAGCACCACATCCGGATCTTCACGCAAAATACTTCTCAGCGCCGCGGCAAAACTAAAGGTATCATAATGCACCTCACGCTGCGCCACCACGCTCCGCTTTGACTGATGCGTAAACTCAATCGGGTCCTCAATCGTAATAATATGCTCTGCCCGTTCCGTGTTAATCTTATCAATCAACGCCGCGAGCGTCGTACTTTTACCTGAACCCGTCGGTCCCGTCACTAAGACTAAACCATTCGGATGGTCCGCGAATGTGCTCACAACTTGCGGTAACCCTAGCTCATCAATCGTCGTAATCGTATTCGGGATCAACCGGAACGCCCCCGCCATATTTCCCTTTTCATGGAAAGCATTCACACGGAAACGACCTAAATCGCCATACGCAAACGAATAATCAAACTCCTTATCCTTAATCAGAATCATCTTCTGGTCCGCATCAAGCGTCGAGAAAACTAATCTCTGCACCGTCGCATCATCCAGCACCCCATAAGTCGACAGCGGTCTCAAGCCCCCATCCACACGCAACACCGGCGGCAATCCTACCTGTAAATGTAAATCGCTCGCGTTCTGCCGAATACATTCCTCCAGCAACGGCTCAATCGTCACCCCATTCGTCGGCGCCATCTGCGCCAAATCTTGCGCCGCTACTTCTACCGCACCCACCGGCGTCGCCGCCGGCGCTACTCCCTGCGTCGGCACCGCACTACTAACTTCAGACTTCTTCGCTTGCGCCGCCTGCGCATTCAACGGTTTCTTTTCTACTTGTGGCTTCTCGGCTTTGTCTTCCTTTTCTGGCATCACTTTCGGCGTCGGAATATCCGCCATCGTCACGCCAGTCGCTTTCTCAGCTTCCTGCGCCTGCTGCGCCATTTGATTCACTGTCTTCGTCTGTGCCTGCGCATCTGCAGTATGTCCGCCCGCCTGTGTCCCAGCCGGCTGTGTGCTCATACCTGGCACACCCATTGGCGGCATCGCACCTTGTGTCGCAATATTATTCAAATCCGGAATATCTGCCGGAGCAAAAGGCGACTTTGTATCATTCATATTTGTTCTTGTAGGCCCACTATTATCCATATGGTTATTATAGCATACCTTGGCGACAAAGTATGGACATTTTAGTAAAAACTTACCAAGATAGGATTGTTGGGTTTGTTAGTCTAGTCTTTCGACTAGACTTTTTTCTCTGTGCATAGTATCACCAACTTGTACAGCATATACAAGTTGGACCGGCCAATCCGGCGCCACCAATATTGTTAAACTACCATTGGCTTTTGTCCGTAGCGGGTTTGTTACAATTCACTACGGTAGTGTCTACTATCCTGGTCAGTACGGTGACTGGTGGGCACGTACTGCTAGTTCAGATGCTAACAGCTATATCTTGAATATTCACCCTACCGGCATCAATCCGTCAGATGGCCACATTCGCTGGGGTGGTTTCCCTCTCCGCTGCCTCACCTGATACTTATTACTTCTACTACTTTTTTAAGCTTGTCTTGCTAAGCTCCCCCTCCTAGTCCTTAGAGACCATGATGCTCCGCCATCTTGGCTGGAACTTTCGGATTCTTTAGATGACGAAAGTTCCACCACCGGTCTCTAAGGACTAGGAGGGGGGGGATATCTAGTATTGACTTAAAGCAAAGCACTCTTTGATAAAAAATAGCAGGCTAAGGGGTAGGAGGATGGCTATAGAAGAATAAGGCTAGAGAACAAGCCTTACGCCAAATCACTCGCCACGCGATTCACTTCCTCAATCGTCGTCACCCCCGACAGCGCTTTCAGAATCCCATCTTGCCGCATCGTGACGGTCCCCTTCTCTTTCGCCACTCGCATCACCTCCGCCGAAGTCGCATGCGACACAATTAATTTCTGGATATCCTCATCAACATCAATCGCCTCATACAAGCCCGCTCGACCCGCATATCCACCTGGCGAATCTTGATCATCTACCCCTTTTACGAGCGTATAACTAGTCTGCCCGCCTATCGGCAGACCCGCATAACCCAAATCTTCGCTCACCACCGGCACATCTTCCGGCGTCTTCGGCAGTAATTCCCCCACCACCTTATTCACCTCTTCCGTCTGCATCTCATTGCTCTGGAACGTCGTTCGTTTCCGCGCTACTCGTCGCACCAACCTCTGCCCAATCACCGTATTCAATGTCGACGCCAGCAAAAACGGCTCAATTCCCATATCAAGCAACCTCGGCAAAATCCCCGCCGCCGAACTCGTATGCAGCGTACTGAAAACTAGGTGCCCAGTCAAACTCGCCTGCACCGCCAAATTCGCCGTCTCCGAATCACGAATCTCCCCCACCATCACCACATCCGGGTCCTGCCTCAAAATACTCCGCAAACCCGACGCAAAAGTTAAGCCCGCATCGACATTCACCTGGATCTGGTTCACGCCGTCCATTTTATACTCGACCGGATCCTCCAACGTCACAATATTAATCTTCTCACTTTTAATCTTCTTAATCAGAGCATACAACGTCGTACTTTTACCTGAACCCGTCGGGCCAGAAGTCAAAATCATCCCGTTCGGCCGACTAATCCCCTCCATTACCGCTCTCAGCGCTCGCCCGGTCATCCCCATCCCCTCAATGTCCATACTCGTACCAGTCTTATCTAGCAAACGAATTACGACCTGCTCCCCCCACACTACTGGCGAAATCGCAATCCTAAGATCTACTTCCTTATCGCCGACCAGTACCGCGAACTGGCCATCCTGCGGAATCCGGTGTTCATCAATTTTCAAATTTGACAAAATCTTAATCCGCGACACCAGCGCCGGCTCAATCGCTTTCGGTAGCTCCATCACCCGCCTCAGTACACCATCAATCCGACACCGAATCACCAAACTGTTCTCCAGCGGCTCGATATGCACGTCCGAAGCCTTACTCTTCACTGCAAAATCCAAAATACTCGTCAAGGCTTTAGAAATCGGTGAATCTTGCGTAATCGTCTTCACATTACTATTCGCTTGCCGTTCGACTTCTTGGTTCGTAACCTTTACCGCTTGCTTAACGCCCGTGAAGTCTCCGCGGTATTGTTTTAAGACCGCTTGAATTCCATCACTCGACGCCATCATCGCTCGTACCGGTCGCCCAGTCAAAGTCGACAAGTAATCCACAGACTGAATATTCCCCACATCCAGCATTGCCACCACCAGCTGGCTATTACTCTCGCCCAACGGCACCACCATACTCCGCTGCGCCACCTCAAACGGTAATAATGCCAGGACATTCTGGTCCATCTCGACATTCTTCAAGTCAACATACGGCACCCCCATTACTACCGCCGTCGCGTGCGAAATAATCCCATCTGATACTAGACCTTTTGCTGCCAATGCCGCCAGCAATGGCTGCTTCGTCTGCACTACTTCTGCCTGAACCTGTGCTACCGCATTCGCATCAACCAGCCCCTCACTAACGAGAAGCTGCATTACTCGATCTAGCCCATCCTTCGTCAATAGCGCCACGCTTATTCTCCTTCAGCGTCGTCCTCATCTCCCCCGCCGTCTTCCTCTTCATCCTCTTCCGGCGCCTGCTCACGTCCGCACGCGATCAACTCCGCCTTGTCCAACATCCCATTCTGGTCAATATCTTCGCAATCCCCAACATAGACCTCAATCGTCGGATTAATCGCCGTACTATTAAATATCTCCTCATTCGGCTCCGCCAAATCATTCGTCAGTACGGTATTCACCGTCTTTAGCTCCACTTTCGCATCATTCGGATCGCCCAAAATCGCATTACAAGCCAAAAACGCCGCCAAAGTTCCAATCCCCGCAATCAATACCAAGCTATAAATATCCGATCTTTTCATTATTTCCTCCTCGTCTTATCGCTTGCTTTGATTACAACTGTCTTTTCAATCTCCGCCGCATCTTCCAAGAAATAAGCATTTGCCAAGGCATTCAAACTCAGCCCCGAGTGCGTCCATTCGATCGTCCCCGAAGTAATATCAAACTCACGCACTGATCGTTCAATATTCCCCAGCGCTCGCAAGACCACATCGTTGCCACCCTCAACTTGTAGTGTCACCGGTATCACGCCAACCCCCTCAATCCGACTCTCTACCATATCATCGCGTGGTGTCAACCTTTCCGGCTCCCATCCCGTCAAGAGCAACACTTGGTTCAAACTCGCCATCAAAGCTTCAGTATTCTTCTGCGCCGGCAAGGCATCCGGGATCACGCGCAACGCCGAACAAATCTTCGCCGACTGCAAGTACTGTTGTTTCTCTAAATCATTTGTCGATTGCTCATATTTCTTATTAAAATCAATCCGCTCGCCCTTATCGTCGTAACATTTCTCATTGCGTTGCCGCGCTACCGACTCCAGATCAGTATTTTGCGCCATCTGTGTCAAAACCTTATAACGCAAACTACTTGGGATGCTGCTCAGCGAAATCTCACTTGGATTACACTTTTCAATCTCGTCATTGCTCAGTCGTCCGTTCTTGTCCGTATCCACGCACACCCCAACATTCCGCAATGACTGGTCATAATCCGTAATCGCCTGATTTTTCGCCGAAATAATCTTCGTATTGAAGCTGATATACTTAATTAAGAATATCGACAAGACAACGCACGTTCCTAAAACCAACGACGCAATCAACACCTCCAGCATAGTCAATTGCTGTGCTTTGGAGATTTTCCCCCGCTTGCTCGAAGCCGTCTCAATCTTTTCGTTCGCCATTAGTTATTCCCTCCCTGGTTAGTTGGTTTATTTGTTTTGTTATCGCTCGCACTGCTCTTTTCATCCTCATCTTCATCCTCGTCGGCACTTTGGTTCGTCATATTATTCATACATTCCTTATCGCCCTCCGCGCATTCAGTCGCTGGCCGTGTGAACATGCCGCCAATCTGAACATACGAATCTGTCACGTTCTGGCCCACCGGACCAATCGCCATCATATGTTTATTCCTAAAGGCGAAGAACTCCGGCTCAACCGTCAAATTCGCCGTGAAACGCAATACGAGATTATTACTCTCATCGCGTCCATTCGAACTCGCCGTCACCGTTAATCCCTCTGGCGCTAACATACAGTCGTTCGTCGATGTCCATTTCGCCGCATCGTTATTACCTTGCGTCGTACCACTATATTTAATACAAGCACTCTCGAAATGCGGCACCCCCGTAATCGTACCATTCAGCTCCATCATCCCTCCCCGATGCCATTCGTTAAACTGCGGCGTCCGCCAGACTTTCACCCGGTCCACTTTCTTCACTACATACAGCGTCCGACCATCAACTTCCTTTTTCTCGACATCTTTTTCTGTGACCGTAATCTTACCCTCAGCGTCAGTCTCGAACTTAATCCCCGCGCTCATCAGCTCATCTTCCGGCACCTCTTTCTCCGAAACTTCAGTCTTCGCGTCTTTATCGTAGAACAGTTCTACCGGGTTCTCTTCCTCTTCATCCTCACGCGAAGTGCTACCTACCGGCAAAGCCGCACAACCCTCTGCGTTCAAATTCCACCATGCGTAATAATTTTCGCCCTCGCGATACGCGCCCCCGTCACTATTCGCTTCCTCAATACACCAAGTCGGAATCTCATTCCCGTTCGCATCCACATACCGTCCATAATCATACTTCGTCAAAGCCACACCTTTCTTAAATGACTCCAATACCCGGTAATCAATCAACGGCGCCGTCCGCGCATCCGCCTGCGCTTCCATTCGCAAAGTACTCGCCTCGAGGTCAACCCGCAGCTCCGACAATTGTACGACATCGCCGCCCGTCGGCAACATCGCCCCCAAAGCACCAAACACCCGCGACAATACCCGCTTATTATTAGCGATTTCTTGTAACTTCCCTAGCTGCCCCTGTACTGTCACGAGATCCCCCAGCTCCTCAAAGCCCATCAACTTCGCCGACATCGTCTCCAACTTTTTGTCTTGGCTCGACATCGCAATGTCCTGACCGCTTTTAATACTAAATAGCACTGCGACCACCCCCACCGACACCGCGCTCACCACGATACAAATGAATAACACAAGATTGCGCAACTTCTGCGCCTTAATCATCTGATGCTTCACTTCAGGCACCAAATTAATTTCATAGCCAGCGCTCACCGTCGTTGTCGGCGCCTTTTTCTGACCACCCTTACCCGTCAGCTTGGCCACCAAATTATTCAACCATTCCATTAGTCGTTACTCCTTTCCGCCAAACCAATCGCCACCGCAAACTCACTCGCCACTGGCTGTAAGACTTGCTGCTGCTCCGGACTTACCCGCACTAACTGCCACGGATTCCCCTGCGTCGTCGGAACATTCGTCTTTGCTTCAATATATTCTGCGATAAACGGAATCATTCCAGCAAAGCCCGACAAGATAATTCCCCCTACCGGCGCATTCATATACTCCGACTGGAAGAAACGGATACTCTTCATCAACTCCGACGCGAAACTCTCCAGAGTCGAATCCAAAGCCTTGAAAACTTGCCCCTCAACCTTATCCTGCGCCAAACCAAATTTCAGAATAAACTGCCGCGCCTGCTCGTCTTTCACCGACAACGCCGACGTCACCGTCTTAATCAATAGCGCAAATCCACCCGGAATGCTCCGCACTAATCGCGGCACACCTTGATACATCATCACAAGATCGGTACTTCTTTCGCCCAAATCAATAATCAACCGCGCATCCTGCGCCCCTACTGGCATTAACGCTCGCGCCATTGCCAGCGACTCCGGCTCCTGCGCAATCACATTCAATCCAAACGATTCCATCATCTCTAGTCTCGTCTCAGCAAAATTCACTGCTGTCGAAGAAATCAAGACTTCAGCTTTCGTCGCATCATTCGGGCACACGCCCAAAGAAACATAATCCACCGTCGCTTCATCTAGCGGCATCGGGATATACTTATCCAACTGATACTTAATCGTATTCATCAGCTCATCTTCCGGCTGGTTCTCTACCCGTACCACCGCCGTAAAAGTCTTGACCGCCGGCATACCAACCGCCACATTTTTCGTCGTAATTCCAGCTTGCTGCACCGCTCCGAGAATCGTCTCACCCAAGCGTCGTATACCAGCCGCCGAACCGTCCTCTAAGACTTTATGCTCAACCGGCACATACGCAAACTTTTGTAACGTCCAACCTCGTTGCACATCACCCGCCAGCTGTACTAAGCGGATTGCAGTTGTCCCAATATCTAACGCGAAGAAATCGCCCACTCCATGGATTAAGCTCATGCTATTATTATATGCTTAATTCCCATAGAAATCAATAAGTTTTTTAGCTTCGCTCCCTCAATTCGACCACAATCACTTTACTCCCCTCCCGCTTCCGCAGCCTATGATGCCAGCCATCTTTCACCACGATCGGATATTCCTCCACCACCGGTATATTCAACATCTCACCCTGTAACTCTCTCACTCCATAATATCGCATCATCTTATACTGCCCCCAATATTCTTGCGCAAATTCAATCGGCACCAGCCTCCCGAGAATCGGATAATGTTCTACCGCCGCCCCTAGCGCCGGCGCTAATCCTACCGAACCCGCTACTTCGACCATGTCTCCCTCTTTAGCTACGCCCTCCAAATCATTTAATACCGCCTCAATCCGAAAATCCGTATAATCTTTCTGCACCGCCAAAGCATTCCCATAAGTAAACCCAAAGATGCCAAACAGGTATGCTAGTCCGACCGCTCCGGCCGCGCCTATCCCCCACCCTACTCTCTGCCAAGTCTTATTCGCTTTCCATTCTTCCGCCACTACCACCGCCATCAGACACATTAAAGCCCCTACCCCAAGCATTCCGCGCGGCTCAAACAACGGCTTTTCCATTACCGCATAAATCCCAAAACACATCATCCCCAGCATTCCGACTGTCACCATCCCAACTATCGCTACCAGCCATTTCCGCTCTTTCGCCCGCATTACTAGCGTCACGACAAACCACAAGACCACTACCGCCAAAAGCGCCAACCAAAGCTTCGGCAAATCCGCCACAATTAGTCGATAATACTGTTCTAGGTTTCCGAGAGTATGCGGCACTATCTCCATCAGTCCCGGTAGCTCCGTCACCACATACGCATCGACCGCTTTCATAATCAATCCCTTGAAGATCAGCAGCCCTAGCCCATATCCCACAACTGTTTTTAGCACAAAGCGCCAAATCTTTCCCCACGCTTCTTTCTGAGCCCACGCCCGCACTGCTACCACAATTGTCACCATCGGCAAAATACCCAACGCCGCCTGATACGTCATACACGTCATCAACGTGCCCACCAGTACCGCTCCTACATATACCCAGCTCTTCTGCTTGCACACTAATAACGGCACTATCATCGCCAGCACCGCCACCGCAATAAACGGCGCATCAAACTTATACGACAAACACTGTAAGAAATACGGGTTCAGCGCCAAAATCGACACCACGAGTAGCTCCCACCACCGAAACTCTTTTCGCCCATATACAATATATAGTAACATCACTCCCGCCACCGCCATAATTAGCGCGCCCACTATCTGTCCCCACGGCGAAATATCCGTCAAAAATCCATTCCCATGTAGCCCCATTGCTAGAATATTCGACAAATACCGACTAAAGTTCCCCCAACCTTTATACCCCTCCGCCGCTCGCGCTAGATCGTCCACGTAGCTAAAATTCGCTCGTAAGATCGCCAGTATCCCGAGCATAATAATCCCAAACACTGTCAACACCGGCTTCACAAACGGCTTTATCCCGCCCTCAAATTCTTTCCATGCTTTACGCGCTTCTCCTACTGACACCATACTACCTCCTTATCATATATTCTCTCCGGCATCGCCCAATCCGCGAGCATTTCTTCCTGCCCCAGATAAATCATTGGCAAAACTCGACTATTTATCTCTTCCCGCTCCACGCACACGACCTGCGCCTCACTCTCCCGAATTCGCATCAACACTTTACCCGCGCGCCCATGATAATCAATCGCCAATACCGTCCGCACCCCCACTACGCCCACCACCAATACTAACATTACCGCGCCTACCATTTCCATCCTCCACCCTCGCGTCCATTCCCTGACCAATATCATCACTCCTATCACTTCCGCCACATACGCCGGCAACAGAATCCGAATCGGCGCATTCAACTGCGTCGCCACCAGTGCATGTACCACCACAAACCCCACCAGCACTACCAATAATCTCCGCGTTCCTTTCTCCTTCGGCCACCACTCCAGCTTTCCATTTGACTTCGACCACCACTTCCGCACCAGCCGCAAGACCGCGAATACCGCCAACACCCCTATCGCCGGCGCGACCACGCGCACTCCATTACTCACGCCATGTTTCACCAACCTACCCATGCTCCGCACGGGCTCTGCCACGATCTCACCCAAACTCACATAATCATACTCCGTCGCATACCCACTATCAATATAATCCGACACTCCCGGCCCACCAATATACGCCACCGCTATTCCTACCAAAATCCCCACCACACCCAAGACTTCCCAAATCCTCAGTCCCCTCAGTACTTTCCCCACTTTCTTTGCGCGCACCATCCGTACTATTACCACTCCTACCGCCGTCAGCAAAAACGCCACCGGCGTCAAATTCGACGACAGACCAAACCCCACCCCGCCTAGCAATATCAAAATCCCCCGCCACCATTCATCTTTCAGCTCTTCCCCTCTGACTCGCTTCATATACCATAGCCCAAACCCCAGTGCAATCATCACGATCAGAAGATAATTATGAATCGCCGAAAACCCAGCATACAATACTCTCCCGTGTGGCGTCAAAAATATCATCAAAAATCCCAACGCCCAAAGCACCGCATCTTTTAGCTCCAATTTCACCTTCCTCCCCAGCGCCCCATACACCATCAAATACAACATTCCTACCCCAAGCATCACATCAATCACCCGAAATATCGTATCCACCCCAAAACTATATTGATAGTCGAAGAAATTAATCACCGCCCAAGCATACATATCCGGAAGCCGCGCGTTATGCCGAAACGCCGCCTGCGCGTCCTCCAACACTGCCGGCTCCGTACCTGCCCCTTGATATATATCCTCTCCCGACGTCGTAATTCCAAAATAACTCACCACGAAAAACGCGACCGTCAATCCCATCAACACCCCCGCCAAGACTTTCCGTATCATAACCCCCTCCCCAGCATCGCAAAACCATCATAATATCGCATCATTTTCTTCGCATCCGTTCCCCACGAATTCCCCATCTGCTCCGCTAAAGACAATTCTTTCCACTGCCCGCTAGCATACTCTTTATGCTGATACTCTCCTACCTCACCCACTTTTCCACCACTTTCCGAATTTTCTCGCGCACCGCTTCGTCTTCTACATCTCGCGACCGATTACCCTGCCGCGGCCGCACATTAATCATCGAATCAAATTCCACTATCCCCATTTCGTCATAACCATCTGGATACAAGTTAATCCCCCACAAGTCATCCCTCGTAACCGCCCGATCTAAAATCCTCATACCTCTAGTATATCACGCCCACGACGTTTCTCCTCCACTACACTCTCCTCAACCAATAAAACCTCTCCTGATTTCCCCCAACTTTTCCCCTCACCTCATTATCTCGTTTCTTCACCACCCGAAACCCATTCTTCTTCAGCCACCCCTCAAACCTCGCCATAATCTCCCGCCGCAGCTTCTCATTCTTCACCACCCCATTCACCAACTGATCGCTGAATGCCTCAAATTGCGGTTTCAGCATCACCAAATAATCCGCCTCTTTCGGCACAATTTTCTGCGCATGTGCCAAAATCTCTCTCAAACTAATAAACGACACGTCCGCCACCACCGTATTTACGTCTCTGAGATCTAATATAACAGAAGCAGATGAGCCCACTTCCAAAAAGTCAGTCTTCTCATGCAGCTCCACCCGCCTATCATACCTCAGCGGCGCTTTCATCTGCCGTGTTCCTTTCTCAACCGCAATCACCCGCGCCGCCCCCATCCTGAGCGCCAACTCCGTGAATCCTCCTGTCGATGACCCAATATCCAGCACCGTCTTTCCCCGAAAATCATAACCAAACGCCTCCACCGCCCCCTTCAGTTTCAGCTCTGCTCGCCCGACAATTGCTTTATTCGCCATCCAACACCCCCCTCACATCGCCATAAACATAAAAACTCCCCACGACAAAAATCGTCTGGCCACTCTTCTCTCGTTTCAACTCCCTCAATGTCTTCGCTAAATCCGCTGCCCGGTACTGCCCGCCCGGCGCTATCTCCTGCGCAATTTCCAGCAACTTCTCTCCTGGCGTATACAATTCCGCATCATTCCCCGTCGTAAAAACATACTCCACATCCTTTCGCAATAATGCTCCCAAAATCTTCCGACAATCTTTCTTTTTCAACAACGAAACCATAAAAATCTTCTGCTTAGCTTCCGGATAATACTCTTCGACATTCCGCCAGAAGTTCTCAATCGCCGGCAAATTATGCGCCCCATCAAACACCACCTCCGGCCCCCTCGCAATCGTCTCAAACCTCCCTCGATGCACTACTTCCCGCAACCCCTCTCGCACCGCCCGGTCGCTAATTTTCCACCCCGCCTCTCGCAAAAACCTCACACTCTCCAAGCAAATTGCCGCATTCGCCGCCTGCTTCTCTCCCCTCAGCGGCACCTCCACCTCCTGCCACTCAGCGTACTTTACTCTCACCCCACGCTCTGTCAGCTCCACCTCCTCCGGCTTCACTTCTCGCCATTCCGCGCCAACTTCCTCACACTTTCGTCGCACAACTTGCCGCGCCTCCTCCGGCAGTTCTCCCGTCACCACCTTACCCCCTGACTTAATAATCCCCGCTTTCTGCGTCGCAATCTCCGTCAAACTCTCCCCCAACACGTTCATATGATCATATCCGATTGAAGCAATTATCGCCACCACCGGCGTCACGATATTTGTACAGTCAAACTCCCCTCCCAGCCCCACTTCCAGGACAACCGCCTCACATTTCCTCTGCGCATAGTAAACCAACGCCATCGTCGTCTCAATCTCAAACAGCGTAATCTCCACCCCAAATTCCTCTTCATATTCATCAAGTAGCGGATTCAACTCATCCAGCAAAGCCTCAATTTCCGCATCCGTAATCTCCTCCCCATTAATTTGTATCCGCTCGTTAAACCTTACCAAATGTGGCGACAAAAATTTTCCGGTTTTATATCCCGCTTTCTCCAAAATTTTCGCCATCATTTCAACTACACTTCCTTTGCCATTTGTCCCCGCCACATGGACAAATGGCACCCGACTCTCCGGGTGACCCAACCTCTCCATCAAAAACCTCATTGCCGTCAGCGACGGATACTTACCCGTGCTCAAACTCAACGACCCCAACCAACTCAAATCTCGTCTCTTCGCCATCTTTCCGTCCTCACTCATCCAACAATGATATAATCTGCGCTCCCTTTTCCGCAAACGCTTTCTTCACATCCTCTCGTTCCAGCCAATCAAAATCCTTCGTCCTCCCGACATAGCCCACCCTCTTGCGTATACTTCTACCCGTCGCTCGTCGTGCCTGTCCATCATTATATTCATATTCATCTAAAACCAATACATCCCCGGGCTCACAAACAAAATCATTCGCTCGATACTCAAAAGTCTTCTGCCCCGCCATAATCACCTCAAAATACTCTTTGGCAATTTTCTTATGGACTTCCCGTGCCGCCCGCACCCCTTTCTCAGCTACCACCTGTCCACCTTTCACCACTACATACCCCTCGCCAATCACCTGAAACTCCGGCTGCTCCAAATTCCCTCGAACGATTAGCGCCGCCTGATCCGACATCAAATAAACCGGCAATTCCGTCATTTTACTCTCCCGTATTGCCACCTCTTTTGTCAGCTGCGGAAACCACTTCGACTCATAATGTGGCAAGAAAAACAACGGCAAAAGTTCCAAATAATGTCGGTTCTCTACCGTTTCCTCAAACACCCCCACCGACGTCTCCTTGCTCTCCTTGTGACACAGCACGCACGACCCCGCTGAGCTCCCTACCCAAACTTTCTCCTCCAGAATTTCCGGCAAAATCTTCACAAACCCAGTCTTCTGGAAAACCTCTTTAAGGTAATCCGTCTGTCCACCGAAACAGAAAACCACATCACACGCCGCTATTCGTTCCCGCGTATAAGTCAGATCGTGCGCCTGTAGATCCAATAATTCTACAGTACCGCCAAAATTCTTCGCGATTTCCTCCAAACCCTCAATCAACCACCGACAATCACCTTTTTCTGCCTTAATCGCTTCATTCAAAACTACAAAATTAATCTCCGCCCGCGGCTTCCCCGCAAGCTCCTCACACGCTTTGATAATCTCTTCATTCGTGAAGCCCGATGACGCCAAAATCGCTTTCATTTCTTCTCCCTTTTCCCTATTATATCACCAAATCCCTCTAACCCCGATTCGCAAAAACGAGCGATTTCAGGCTTGCCATAATCGCTTTGATAAGGTACAATTAAATTGGAAGAAGTTAGTGGTTGTTGTTTATTATGACAACCACTATATTTTGTTGTATGGTTTGTGAACGACTACACAGAACTTGATAGTGTGCCAGTATATAACAAAATTTCTCGAATTAACAAGCACCAGCTTAATCAATCCCCCTCTTTCCTCACTCGCTACTTACCAGGGTAGAGGCAGCGGAGGGGGAGACTGACCCAACGACGACTGCTATCCGACGGGTTGACGCCAGTAGGGTTCATGCCCAGGAAGTAAGCGGCCGTAGACGACTTGGCGGTACGCGACCAGCCGTAGCCGTACTCACCGACGCCCCGCGCCTGACCGTTGCCGAGATTGACGTATCCGCTACGGACAAAAGCCAATGGCCTACTCCAAAATCCGACACACCACCGCCGTCATTAGTCCTTTCTCTTTCGGATCACTCTCCGCAATCATGAGTGTTAGCGCTACCAACGCGCGGTCTGATATTTTTGCCTCTCCCTCTTTCGTCAAACCATATTCGTTCATCGTCAAAAACACGATAAACAGCAGCGCCGCTATCCGCTTATTCCCATCGAAAAACGGATGGTCTTTGATAATAAAATACAACAAATTCGCCGCTTTCTCCGCCACCGTCGGATACATTTCCTCCCCACCAAAACTCTGATAGATCGTCCTAAGAATCCCCTCAAACTGGTCTCCCCGCAATTTCCCAAACATCTCCCCCGCCCCTATTGCTCCCCGCAGCTGGTCAATCATCTCGACACACTCTCCAGCCTCCAGCCCCTTGCGCGCCTTCGTCTCATTTCTCAGTCGCACAAACCCCTCATCATATTCCCTCAACGTCCGAAACGTCTCCGCATAATGCGTAATAATTTCCAGCACACCCGTCGCATCTTCCCCTGTCAGCTCCTTTTGCGCCATCAATCGCTTCACAATCCCCAGCGCCCCGCTCACTTCTTCCAATTTTTTCTGCGACAACTCCGCCAATCTTCGCTCATTCACTACTGCCCCTTCAACAATGTAGCGTCTTAACACTTTCGTCGCCCAAATCCGAAAATTCGTCGCTTTCCGCGAATTCACCCGATACCCCACCGCTATAATCGCATCAAGGTTATAAGTTTTTACCCTGCGCGTTACCTCACGCCCACCCTCAATTTGAACTTGTAAATTTTCCTTACAAGTTCGATTTTCCTCTAACTCCCCATCCTGAAACACCTTACGCAAATGCAATGTAATATTCTGAGGTGTCACATTAAACAACTCCGCCATCTGCGCCTGCGTCGCCCACAAAGTCTCCGCCCCATCTTCCAGATTAAATCTGATATTCTTCCCGCCCGTCTCATAAATCATTATCTGTTTATCCATGCCGCCTCCAAAGCTAATTAATACGCTTAATATACCAAACCCTATCTGTAAATACAACCCCCAACTTATACAGCATATACAAGTTCAAATTCACAACCAAGCCCAAGTACAAAGCCACGACCAAATGCAACCCCAAACCTAAATCCAAACTCAAGTTCAACCCAACAGCCCTACCCAAAAGAGCTGGGTCTAGACCCAGCTCTCTCATACTACGTGCGCTACGCTCTACTTCTGCCTTTCTCGATAAGCATAAGTCTCCGTGTCCACGCTTACCACATCCCCTTGTTTGATAAACGCCGGCACCTTGATCACCACACCAGTCTCAAGCGTTGCATCTTTCTGCACCGAACTCGTCGTATCCCCTTTTACCACATCCTCTGTATAAGTCACCTTCAGCCAAATATTCTTCGGCAACACCAAGTTAATCGGCGTCCCGTTATAGAACTGAATCTCCATCTCATCGCCATCGCGCATGAAATCTTTCATATCCCCCACCATCTCTGCATTCAATTCATACTGTTCAAAAGTCTGCGGATCCATGAAATAAAACTTCTCGTCATCCTTATAGAGATATTGGACTTTCTTCGTCGTCACTTCAGCTGGCTCAATTTTCTCCTGCCCCTTAAAAGTCTTCGGCAACAACGCCCCGGTAATCAAATTCTTTACCTTGACGTTTACAATCGAACCACCCCGCCCCATCACTTTCTGCGAATACTCAACCACCTTATACGGTTGCCCGTCCAAGGTAATCAACACATTTTTTTTCAAATCGGTTGGACCATACATCTATCTTTCCCCTTTCCTATCTTTCTAGTTGCTTGCGACAAATGGTAACAGTGCTAGATGCCTTGCCCGCTTCACCGCTACTGCCAACTGCCGCTGCTGCTTCGCAGTCAAACCAGTCTTAGAAATCGGCTCAATCCGACCATAAATGTCGATATAGTGCTGCAACGTCTTCACGTCACGATAATCGAAATACAAATTTGGGTTTACTTTTGCTTTTCTCATTTTATACTCTCCTCTTAACCTATCTGCCACCCTTAGAATGGAATCTCATCCAAATTAATTTGGTCGTCCGGCACGTCATCCGGCACAATCTCACCCCCAGCATCTACGCTTTCGTCAGCGCTTGCCTTACTCCGTGAGCTGCCTCCGCTATAGCTGCTACCGCCAGTATTCCCGCCACCATTATTATTGCCGATAAACGAGAAATCTTCGACCACAATCTCGACCCTCGAGCGCCTCTGGCCAGAATTCTTATCTTCCCAGCTCCGCTGCTCAAGCCGACCCGAGACGAGCAGCTGTGAGCCTTTCTTAATGTATTGGCTAATAATCTCAGCTGACTTCCCCCACGCCACGCAGTCCAAATACGAAACTTGGTCCTGCTGCGCCCCACTTGAATCCTTGTAGGATCGGTTCACAGCAATCGCGAAACTACAGACCTGCGAACCACTCGGAGTTGTCCGCATCTCTGGGTCACGCGTTACGTTCCCCGCAATAATCGCTTTACTAAATCCGCGCACTATTTCTCCTCACTTTCCGTTTCGGCATCCTCATCTTGGATTTTACGTGCCGCCTGTTTCGCTTCGGCTTTGAGCTTCCGCTCATCAACCGTCACCAACAAATGCCGCAAAATTTCATCCGTAATATTGAAAACACTTTCAATCTTCGCTGGCGCTTCTGCTGGCAGCTCAAGCTCATAGTAGTAATAGACTGCGAAATCCTGACCTTTGATCGGATAAGCCAACCGCTTCTTCCCGTCATTCTGCTCTCTAGTAATTTTACCCCCATTTTTTTCGACTAAGTCTTTAACTTTGGCAGTCGCTGGCTCCAAATTCATCTCCAAATCCGGATGAATCAGAACCGTAAGTTCGTAATTTTTCATTACACTCCTTTGGTTAAAGCGAACACGGCTCTCACACCCGCTCGCTGAGTTAATATACCCCCTTAGTATACCACCTCCGTCTACCCTTGTCCACCCCCACTCGCCAACTGGTCAAACTCCTCCATCGAAGTAATCAGCACATCGCGCGGCTTATGCCCATTCGCAGGACCAATCACCCCAATCTCCTCTAACCAAATCGCGAGACCAGAGACAAACCCATGTCCTTTCCCCAGCCAAGTCTGAAGACTTGCCGTCGAGAATTTTCCATTTTTCAGAGTAATCTCAATCGCTTTCCGCACCACTGGATCCTCCGGCTTGAACCGCCCGCTTAAATCAATCCCACCGTCGCTCCCCATACTCACCCCCTTAATCTGCACCTGCTGTGCGACGACTTCATCGTTATACTCTGGCGCTCGTTGTGCTCTCAAGAAATCAGTCACTTTCGCTACATCCTCATCGCTCGCCCACGCCCCCTGGATTCTCCGCGGCTTCCCCATCATTTCCGTCGTCAACATCAACATATCGCCTTTTCCGAGCAGTTTCTCCGCACCCGTCATATCTAGCATCACCCGCGAATCAATCTGACTTCCGACCGCAAACGCAATCCTCCCCGGAATATTCGCCTTAATCAACCCAGTAATTACTTTCACCTCCGGCCTCTGCGTCGCCAGGACCAAATGAATCCCCGCCGCGCGCCCTTTCTGCGCAATCCGCACAATCGGCATCTCAAGATCTTTCCCCGCCATCATCATCAAGTCCGCCATCTCATCAATCAAAATCACAATATACGGCATCTGCGCGGCTTTATCTTCGCCCTCAGTTTTCTTCGCAATCTTCGCGTTATAATCAACGATATTTTTTACCCGCTCCTCTGCCATCAAAGTATAACGCTTCTCCATCTCATTCACCGCCCATTTCATCGCCGACAGCGCCTTATCCACCTGCGTGATAATTGGCGTAAGCAAATGCGGAATTCCGTCATATTGTGCCATTTCCACCTGCTTCGGGTCGACAATGATCAATTTCATATCGCTCGGCGCATTCCGATATAGCAACGAAGAAATCAACGTATTCGTCATGACCGACTTACCCGAACCCGTCGTCCCAGCAATCAGTAAGTGCGGCATCTTCGCCAAATTCCCGACCACCGCCTTACCAGAAATATCTTTTCCTACTGCAAAAGTCAAAGGGTCCGTCGCATTCTTCCATTCTTTACTCTCCAAGACCCCTCTGAGGCGCACATCCGCCGATTTTGTGTTCGGAATTTCAACCCCAACCGAGCGTGTACCCGGAATCGGCGCCTCAATCCTAATTTTGTCCACCGCCAAATTCAATGCCAACTCCTTATCGCGCGCCAAGATTTTCGACAAATTCACCCCCTGTGGCGGTTTCATCGTATATTGCGTCACTCTCGGTCCAACATTCGCCCCCTCCATCTCGACGTCAATCCCAAATTCTCCCAGAGTCGTTTTAATAATCTGCGCATTCTGCTCAATATCCCCCGGGCTCGCCGGCGACTGCTTCTTCTCCAATAAATTAATATCCGGCATCTTCCAATTCGGATCACTCACTGCGACCAATGCCCGCTCTGGCTCCGGCGCCATCACTGGCGCCGCCCCCTTAGCGCTTTTACCTAGCTTCATCTTCCCCGCCGGCTTAGCAATTTCTGCAGCCGGTTCCTCATCAATCGCTACCCCCTTATTAATCTTTAATTTACCATCCTCATGCGCTTCGCTCGCTCCGTTTTTCGCTCCTCGCCGCATGACTTTCTCATTCTGTTTGTCCTCTTTTTCGCTCGTATGGAACATACGCCCAATCGCCCGAAACACCGTCACTGGATTCGTCTGCAAAATGAACATCGCCGTTACGAACATTAATACTATATATATAAATACCGCCACCCCCGCATTCCCAATCTGGAACACGATGTCATTTAGCCATTCGCCCACCACGCCCCCGGTTGGGACGTTTACTCCGTGCGTCGGTACTCCTGTCAACCCAGCCAACCATACTATCATCAATAATGACGCCACCCACATCACGACTGGCAGCCGATTATCTTCACTCCGGAAAATCTTCACCGCCAACCAAACCAATAACGCCGGAATCAAAAATTCCGCATATCCAATCGTCTGATAAATCCCCTGATCGACTGCCTTCAGAATTGGTCCCCCATCTCCTAACCAATTAAAAATAAATACTACTGCGAGTACCAGCATTAACACTGCTATCACTTGCCGCCAAAAACCTCCCGGCAATTCATGCTCTGGCGCCACTTCTTTCGCTCGCGCCTTTGCGCTCCGTGTACCTTTTTTCTTACTTGACGTCTTTTTTGACGTCGACCTCCGTTTTGCCATATGTATATATTTTACCCTCCGCCCCCCATTTTGTCCAGTTCCGATGATTTCCCTTTGGGTTACATAGTTTAACTTGGCGGACAAGCCATTCCATACTATCGGCACCTTCACCGGGCGATATTTTATCTACCCTGATGCTTATTGATACTCTGTCCTCGAGAGTGAGCCATCATTCTCTACCATACAGCAGTTTTACTTCTGGCTCACTCTCTCTAGCCGGTGAGAAAAAGAAGCGCTTCTTCGCGCTTCTTTTCTCACCCCTCTATTCTTCCCCCTCTTTCCTCACTCGCTACTTACCAGGGTAGAGGCAGCGGAGGGGGTAACCGTACCAAGGATGGTAGTAGTTTGACGGACCGACCCCCGCAGGGTAGAAGTACAGGTAGTAGGCGTAGGTAGACGACTGGACTGCACGTGACCAACCGTAGCCGTTGTTGCCAACGAGCCACACTGCCCCGGACCCAACATTAACCCACCCGCTACGGACAAAAGCCAATGGTAGTTTAACAATATTGGTGGCGCCGGATTG
>CAZFZV010000013.1:0-24185 GCA_964523355.1 uncultured Candidatus Saccharibacteria bacterium
CTCTATGTATGGAGGAATTCGTATACCGTACGAATTCCTCATCAATACTGATGAGGAATTCGTATACCGTACGAATTCCTCATCAATACTGATGAGCCCCATACAGCCACCGGCGAAATCCTGATCACATTCTCTGGCGCCAGCCAGGAACAGGACGTTTTCCTCGCAGTTTGGATTTTTGAGTCTATTCAACACGCTCTGTCCAAATCTCAGAGCAACATTCAGCATAGCTATGATCTGACCGACCTGCGCAGAAACCCCGTCATTCACCATTGGCTGGAAATCATGCGCATCTACAACCATGATCGCTAAAATCCACAATGAAGTAACACGTATCGCACCTTAACATCCACTTGTTGCTTCATTCTCAACTTTCAAAGGAGGGAATTATCATGAACGTTATCAAATATGATTCACAATGTAAACCACAGCTCAACGCTCAGATTATGCGCTCTATCGAGGCACACGTCTGCCATCACCGCAATCTTTTGCCGAACGGCTGGCGCTGTGCTATTGAGTTCCAGCGTGCAGAAGATTCAACACCGTATTATATGCTTGATATCCAGAGTAATCAGGGCGGCGGCGAATATGCCCCGATCAAAATGACAATGCTCAAACAGTTTCCGGATCGGGCTGCCACCGGTGGCGACACACCCGCGACCTTCAGTCAGCTGATTGATGGGCACGTACCCCTTGATGTTGCAACGCCGATTATCGACAAGCTGGCGCATATGAAACGTTTGACCGAACTCGACGACGAATATTGGGAGATCCTTTCCCATTATGGCCTTACTCACTGGTATGGCGGAATCCGTATACCGTACGACATTCTCGTCACCGAAAGCGACGATACGCTATTCGCCAGCAGTAAGCAAACTGTCAACCGCACTAAAGGTGAAATTCGTATTGCTTTCAGCGGAGCCAAAGAATGGGAGGATGTTTTCTTCGCTTTCTGTATTTTCATGGACCTCCAGAATACACTCGATCAACTCTGGGATCAGGACCAGATCTGGTATAATCTGCGCGGCCTCAAGGCTGACCCGCATCTGGAAGTCTGGCTGGATTTACTCGGTATTCGCGAAGCGTAAGAAGCAACTATCTTGCCCCGTCTCATGTTTTAAAAACATAGGCGGGGTTTTCTCATCCGGCGCCACCAATATCGTTAAACTACCATTGGCTTTTGTCCGGGGCGGGTATGTTAATCTCCCTGGCGGCAATATCATCGTCGTCGGCCGCGAGGGCTACGACTGGTCGCGTACGGCGTACTCAGCTACCCGCGCCTACTACTTGGTCATGGGTCCTACAACTGTCGACCCGTCGAACGCTGACAACCGCTGGCGCGGTTTCCCCCTCCGCTGCCTCTGGCCAACTTGTACAACATATACAAGTTCAAAGTAAAATTACCTCTATAAAATACTCATTACAATACTCTAATTAAAAGACTAAAACTTCCAATTCAGCCTTCCTCAACATAATAAAACCCAAAACTGGAAGCGAGAGAAAAGTCAATCTCGCTACGCTCGATAACGAACCTGGGCTCGAACCCTAACTTTTCTCCGAAAAGTAAAATATCTATACAAAAGTATAGATATTTTACTTCCTGGCGGAAGCGAGAGGATTCGAACCTCCGAGACATTGCTGCCCACACGATTTCGAGTCGTGCGCCTTCAACCACTCGGCCACGCTTCCACCTCCAATTATATCATATTTCCTTACTCTCCCTGATTTTTCTCCCACAGCATAGAGATAGCGGAGGGTGGAACCTAGCCAATGGCAGTTTAACAATATTGGTGGCGCCGGATACCTACATACTCCCTAATTACCGGTATTCTACTTAGATAATATCTCCACATCCCCTGATACCGACCATTGACATCCTCCGTATCGCCATAACCATTCGCCTGACTCGCATATTCATACAACGGCGTCACCATATCGCCACCCTGTATCCACTCGCGCCGCAGACCCGTCGACGTAATCGGGGAATTAACCTCAATCCCACCTACATAGCTCCGCCCTTGACCATCCGTACAAAACAACCAATTCTTTTGCCCATCCTGCGAGCAAAACACTTCTGTCTGGATCGCGCCTGCTAGAGCCGAGTTCGAACCATATCGACCCTCTATCTGCTCAAAATTCGGACTGCTGCCATAGCTCGCCCTGACTTCTTCCGGTCGTGCTTTTGGTCCCCCGACTACGCCAAACTCCGCATTCTGCGGCATCGCCGCAACTTCCCGATAATAATCGCCTCTCATCTGCCCCGCTTCTAGACATGCCCGATATTCTTCCTTGGAATTATAAGCTTTCGCCGTCCCCGCAAACAAAAAGTACGGATTCGCACTCAACGTCTCGCTCGCCCGCATCCCTCCGGCCGCCTCAATCGTCGCCAACGACTCTTGAAGTTCATGTGGCAAAGTCAGCGACTCCTCGCTCCTGCCCTTGCCATACCACTTAACTGACCCCCCCCCCTGAACATCTCGGACATAGTCCGGCAAATACCGCCACACTCCCTGCGAATTGCTCCGATAGTACGAACGCACTTTTACGCCATCGTCCGTCGGGACATAGGCCAAAGTCGCCGCTCGCCCATCCGGCAGCTCAAAAATATCCGACAACGCAATATCCTGACCCTCGACATTGGTGAGATAGTTCGGTCCCAGCCCCTCTGCGTTCAGAATCGTCGGTGTCAACTCATAATTCTGCCCGTTCTGATGCCACGGATCACCATCCACTCGCGCCCGGCGCAACATTTCTCGACTCTGCTCTACGCCCAGACGATAAGTCTCCTGCCGCCGTATTAGCTTCTCCGTCGGCGCCTCTACTTTTCTTAGCTCTGCCGCTTCATCTCGTAAACCCTCAAACGCCTGATAATACTCAAAGCGCTTCCCATACAAACTCTTTTCTAGGGCGTCCATCGACTCTTCGTATTTCTCATAGGAAACTCGGTCCACCTGTGGCTTAATATAATCTAATATCTCTTCTCGCTTCTGCTCAAACCCCACTGGCGTCCGATAATCTGCCTCCGGACCACGATAGTTCACGATCCGCGCCACCGCGCTCGCCCCATTATTATAATTCTCATCCCTGAGACCCTGCCCTGCTACTAATTCCAATAGCTGCAACTGCCACGGGTCTTGCGCCACTTTTTCAAAAATCGCACCCGCCCCCATCCCTCGCTCCGGTCGATCAATCGGGCCACGCAGCCTCATTAGCATCTCCGCTTCATCTTCTCGCGTGATTTTCCCTCGGCCCACCTCGCGTACAAAATCCGCCCGTGTCCCCGCATCAACTTCGACATCATTCGTCACCAAATACTGATCATTATTCCCGTTCAAAAAGTATCCAATGATTTTTCGCTGTTGTCGCTCTCTCCCCAGCTGTGCTTTTTCTGCCTGATCCCGCTCCAACGTCGCCGTCGTCGCCATCTCTTCCCAAGCATTCTGTTGCCCACCTACCGGCGCCACGCCCATCTGCTCACCCTTCCCCCGTCGCCAAATTCCCATCCTCTTATCCCTCGTCTACGCGCGTGCCCTCGCCACATACTCCCGTATTAGCGGCACATTACTCAAGTAATTATTCCACATACACTGTCTTGCGCCTCGCGTATCATTCCGATCGCCATAAATCCCCGCCTGCGCACTATGTTCATACAATTTCGTCGCAAAATCGCCCATTACTGCCCAGTCGCGCCTCAGGCCCGTCGACGTCAGCGGCGACACTACTTCGACATATTCCACCCACGCTCGTCCTCGCGCATCCCGGCAGAACAACCAATTATACTGCCCATCATGCGACAAGAAACCCTCCGCCGTCACCTTACCCGCATCCGTCGTGTCCAACTCAAACTCTACCGTCTGCTGCTCAAAATCCGGCGCTCGGTTATAGTCAATACTCAGCGTATACGGTGCCTTTTTCTGGCTCAAGCCATTCAGGCCAAAATCATGATTAATCGCATCCCGCGACACTTGGATATAATAATCACCTTTCATCCGCCCGTAGCTCCACAACGTCTGATACTCCTGTAAAGTCTCATACGCATGCGCCGTCCCCGTCAAGAAGAACTCCGGCTCATAATCCGCACTATTCGCCGTCAACGATATCACGCCATGCTCTCGTTCAATTCTCGTCAAAGCCTCCTGTAGCTCTAATGGCAAAGTCACTGACTCCTGCGCCTGCCCGAAACAGAACCGATCAATCCCACCGTCGCCCCGTCGAATATAATCCGGCAAATACCGCCACAGAGGCTGATTACTCTCCCGATAGAACGACCGCACTCGATAGCTATCCCGCTCCGGCACATACGCAATCGCCCCAATTACTCCGTTACCCACCTGAAACAACTGCGACAAATAAACCTTTTCCGCTCCAAAACTTACCTCATACATCGGTCCCAATTTCGCCACTGCGAGATTGTGTGTACTCAAATGTCGCTCAAGATTACCCCCACGCCATGGGTCACCATCAATCACTGCTCGGCCCAACATTTCCCCCGCCCGTTCCGCCGTCACCGGCTCAATTTTCACGCGCTTTCGCTCTGGCGCCGCCTCTATCACGCCGTCTGCGACCGCATCGCTCAGCGCTTCTTTCCGCATCAGCTCAAATTGCAAATAATAATCCAACCGCTCGCCATACAGCGTCCGCTCTAGCTCATTCATCGACTGCACATAGCGCCGATAAACCTGTTCCTTAGCTTTTGGTCGAATTCCTTTCAGGAAATGCTGCCGCAACTTCTTAAATCCTACCGGCGTCCGGAAATCTCCCGCTTTCTGCTCCGTACGCAAAATTTTCGTCATTGCCGCCTGATCAACCTTTTGCCAATTCGTCACATTATACCCCGCCGCCACCGCCAGAATTTGCGTCTGCCGCGGGTCACGCTGAATCGCCTCAAACATCTTCTCCGGCCCTACCTCCGGGTCATTCAATGGGTCGCGAATCAGTAGCAAAAACTCCGCTTCATCTTCCGCCGAAATCGCATCCTGCGCCAATCGCCTCAGAAACGCCCCGCGCTGCCGCGCACTCGCTTTCGGCTCCTCTGCCTCCATCGCCGCCCGCCGCAAATCATTAACTCGCTCGCGCTTCAACTCTTTCAAATTCTTTGAATCCAACCCCACAATCTCTTCCGGCGTCACCGTCACCACTTGATCAGCATTGAAGAAATTAATAATCCGATTTTGCCGCTGCACCGCCAACTTATGCTCTTGATCTGTCTTCGCGTCACTCACCACCGGCTGCGCTTTCGGCTCCTCCTCCATCCACGGCAAAGACTGCGCATCCAGTACCGCCGAATCACTTTCCGCCAATCCCGACATCGCTCGCGGATTCCTCATCCCATCAATACTTCGACTACCACCCGGTTTCGCTGGTTTCAACCTCCCAAACATACACTAATTATATCACATCTTCCTCCAATAAGCACCCCCAATGAGGCTCATAGGAAAAATCGCCTAGGTCGATCTTTTCTCCGAATACAGCTTATGTTGAATTTTGTGAATAAAAAAAGCGTTTCATAAACAAAAATTCGAGAACAAAAAGAGGCTAGTTTGCATTCTAACAAGTGAAGCGCGCCTCATGGGCGAGCGAACGCAGTTAGAACTTGCAAAATAGCCCTTTTTGACTCGAATTTTGGTACACCCGACAGGATTCGAACCTACGACCTTTGGCTCCGCAAGCCAACGCTCTATCCAGCTGAGCTACGGGTGCAAATGTGGATAAGTCTGCGCCAAGCGCTTTCGTATCCACCTGAAATGAAAATGAGCATTGCGAAACATCGCAACACTTATATTGTACCACATTTCTCCCATCTCACCAAGAGTTTTCTTGCGTCTTTACCAATTTCTCCCAAGCCCAAATAAATGTGCTACAATAGAAGCATTATGGAAGGTACTACAAAATCGGGGAAGAATCATAAACGTCTTCGCCTCGAACGTGCGAAGGTTAAGTTGCTCGGAGCTTACTATGGTCACCCAGCTCGCGACCTCCGTTTGATTTGTATTACTGGTTCTACTGGAAAATCGACCGTCGCGCACTATGTCCACGAAATCCTCCGCGCCGCGAATCAGCCCGTCGCTATTCTCGCCTCCGACCGCGATATTAAGGCTTCCGTCCTCCACAAATTCCTCAACGACGCCTGGAAAGCTAAAGCCACTTACGCCGTCATTACGACTCCTGCCGTCGCTCTCGAGCGTGAGACTTTCTCCGGTCTCCCGGTCTACGTCGCCGCGCTCACTGATTTCATCCCCTCCAACCTCAGCGATATGGACGCTACCGATTACCTTAATGCCAAATCGACTCTCTTTCGCATGAATCCCGAAGTCGTCATTCTGAATCGTGACGACGCCCACTACCCTGACTTTGCGACTTTCCGCGGCAAAAACGAAACTATCACCTATGGTGCTTCTTCCGACTCCGACATGCGCATTGATTTCTCCAAACTTTACCGCAAAGGCGCCGAAGCCAGCCTCGTTTGTGGTCGCCAATCTTTCACCGTCGCTAGCTTCTTGACCGGCGAGCCAGTCATCTCCTACATGGCTTGCGCCGCTGCTATCGCTACCGCGCTCAACATCTCCCCAGCAATTATCGCCGAAGGTATCGCCAACTACGATGCCGAGCCCGCCCCCTCCGCCTCCAAGTAGCGTATGCTATAATAAAATGTAAGGGATGGGGGTAACTTTAAAAGGAGGTGATCTATGTGTGTATGCCCAAGATCATATGTAGCGATTTTGACGGCACCTTAAAGCAAGATGATTCAAGCGTTCTTGAACGTAATCTTCGCGCCGTCCAAACTTGGCGTGACGCCGGCAACATCTTCATCATCGTTACCGGGCGCAACCACGCCGTCCTCGACCAAATTCTGCCCAACTGGCAAAATTTAATCGACTATGCCATCATGGATAATGGCGGCGCGATATTTTCCAATCGCGACGAAATCATTTATATCCATGAACTCCGATACAGCTTGATCCGCAGAATCCAAAGCCTAGTCTGCGATCGTGCCTTACCGCTCAGCTACAGCCCTTATCGCTGCAGCATTGAGCTCTTACTCGGCGAAACCGCCATCAAACTTCGACTCTGGTTCCGCACCGAACGCCATTTCTCTTGGTACAAAAAGCGCATCGAAGACCAAGGCTTTCCAGTTAAGGTCCTCCCCTGGATCGGAGCTGGATTTAGCAAACTCCCCAGTGGGGCTAGCACGGAGCAGTTCTATGGCTTTCTCGATATCGTACCATCCGATAGCGGCAAAGAATGCGCTATTGCACAACTCGTCAGCTTGAAAAACTGGGAGACAGCTCCAAACGATATTATTACAGTTGGTGACGACTATAATGACATCGCCATGCTTGCAGCTTATCAGGGCTATGCTATCCACGGCAGCCCTCAAGAGGTCATAACCGCCACGCGGGGGAGAACAACTACTAGCGTCGCCGACCTCATCTATCATCACCTCTAATCATAATGTCTCAGGTGCAAAATCTGGGACATTTTCTCTTCGCCGCTCCTCCAATCCGGCGCCACCAATATCGTTAAACTACCATTGGCTTTTGTCCGTAGTGGGTATACCCATCTCGAGAGTGGTTATGTTCGCAATGCTGGATACACTGGCGACTACTCCTCACGTACGTCCAGATCGGCGTCGAGCGTCTACGATTTAGGCTTCTACCCTACCACCATTGATCCATCAAACTACAGCAATCGCTACAATGGTTTCCCCCTCCGCTGCCTTACCAAGCTCATTCTACTAAGCTCCCCCTTACTAGTCCTTAGAGACCATGATGCCCCGTCATCTTGGCTGAGATTTTTTGCATCTTTAGATAAGAAAAATCTCACCACCGGTCTCTAAGGACTAGTAGGGGAGGTATGTAGGATTAACTTAAAGTAAATCCGAAAGCACCCTCTGCGCCACCTTAATATCCTCAAACGGTACCGCCTTATCCCCCCGCAAAATCGTCTTCTCATGCCCTTTACCGAGAATTAGCACCAAATCACCTTTTCGCGCTATGCCAATCGCTTTTCTAATCGCCTTTTCTCGGTCAAGTTCAACAAACAAATCCTTATCCAACGTCTTCCCCGTCTTCACCGCACCATCGACAAACATTTGCGCAATCTCCTGCGGATCCTCATCCCGCGTATCGTCCTCCGTGATAATTACGACGTCGCTCTCCCGCCCCAAAATCTCACCCCGCGGCTCCCGCGTCGCATGATCGCGTCGCCCCGCCCCGCCATGGACACTGATAATTTTTCCCCCAAACCCAGTGCTGTGCCCGACACTCGCAAATACTTTCTCTAACGCATCCGGCTGATGTGCATAATCGACGATAACCTCAAAATCCTGCCCCTCGCGTATCCGAGTCATTCGCCCCTCAACCGCCTCCAGTGACCGAATCCCCTCCTCAATCTCTTTCTTATTCAACCCCACCCGTTGACCAACCGCGACTGCCGCCAAAGAATTATAAACGTTAAACTTCCCCGGAATCTGCGTCCGTATATTCATATCACCACACGCATAATTCACACCGTCCGCTTTCAGCTCCACCTCTGTAGCTCTAACTTCTCCCTGCTTAATACCATAGGTAATTATATCACTACCAGCATTTTCCTTAAACCAACCCGCACTCGGATCATCCGCGTTAATCACGCTTGTCTTCGCTTGCTTAAACAGTCGTCCTTTCGCCTTGCGATAGTTTTCAAACGTTCGATGATAGTCCAAATGCTCAGGAGTCACATTAGTCAATACCGCCATCTCGATCGGCACACCATACGTCCGATACTGGCTCAACGCATGCGACGTCACTTCTAAAACCAGAAACTCCGCCCCCGCATCCGCCACCTTTCGCATTCGCTCGTTTAAGACTTCGACCCGCTCCGTCGTCATATGCTCCAGCTGCTGATGTAAAGTTTCACCATCCTCGCTCCAAGCCACCGTCGTCAACAGCCCCGCCTTATGCCCAGCATGATTCAGCATCTTCCAAATCATAAAGCTCGTCGTCGTCTTGCCATTCGTCCCAGTCACCGCCACCACCCGCAAACCTTTCGCCGGATAACGAAACTCCCTCGCTGCCCGCAACGCCTGCAAATAATGTAACGGCTTCACCAGGGAATTATACCCCGGAATTTTCTCCACTTTACTCTTCAAACTCATACACCTATTATACCACTCCGACCAATACTATAAAATATGCCCCGTTTTAATAAACGGGGCATTACTTACAGTCTACTTCGCAGATAAGTCTGAATCCTCCTGATATCTTCCTCGTCCTTAACTCGCCCATTCTGTAATTTCCATTGCAACTGTAATTCCAAAGTTTCCACCAAATAACCATCAATTTTTACCACATCTTCTGGCGCAAATTCCTGCACCGCCACCTCAATATTATCCGCAATTTCATATAAATAGTTATATTTTGGTGATCTCTTTGTCAGGAACTGACCTCGAATTTCCTCAAAGTACGCCCGCCCCATCTTAATATCAATATCACTCGTCTGCTCACGCAAACCATACATTAACATAACACCGCCAGATATAATACAAAATTTCGTCTCATCTAAACCTAATCTACCTAGCTCCCCAAGATATTCCTGCCTCGTCATCAGATTACCTCCTCTATAACTTTGTAATGTTCTCCTCCACTTCATAAGTATAACACACTCCCACCATCATCTTTTTAGCACTCAGCACTTGACAGTGCCAAATACCTGCGCTATGATAGGGGTACATAAAGGAGTTAATATGAAGTTAAAACCATTACAAGATCGCATCGTCGCCGTCAAAGAAGCCGCGATGACCCAGACCAAATCTGGCATCCTCCTTGGTGCGGCCGAGGAAGCCCCAGCTTACGCCGTCGTCGAATCCGTCGGCCCCGACGTCAAAACCGTAAAAGTTGGCGACAAAATCGTCTACAAAAACTATTCGACGACCGATATCAAAGTCGAAGACACCGACTACATCATCGTGAAAGAGGAAGACGTCCTCGCCACTCTATAATCGAACTTGTAAACCAAATACAAGTTCACATCCCAAATTACAGAGATAATTAGCCCTTTATAAACATTAATTAACGGTCAGTAAGTTACTTTTAGTGTTACTTACTGATTATCTAAATAAGGAATTACAAAATGGCAAAGAAAATCTTCTATGCAGATCAAGCCCGCGACAAGGTTCTCTCCGGCGCCAAACAACTCTACGACGCCGTCAAAGTCACCTTCGGTCCTAAGGGTCAAAACGTCGTTATCGAAAAATCTTACGGCGCCCCCACTATCACCCATGACGGCGTCACTGTCGCCGAAGCCGTCGATCTCCCGAGCGACGAAGAGCATCTCGGCGAAGCCATCGGTGCGAAGCTAATCAAAAGCGCCGCCCAGAAACTCAACAAGGTTGCCGGCGATGGCACTACGACCGTTACTGTCTTGACTTACAACATCTTGAGCGAAGCTAACAAGCTCATCGCCGCCGGCATAAACCCTATGGAACTCCGCAAGGGAATCGAAGAAGCTGGCGCCGAAATTGTCAAAGGCATCGAAAAATCCGCCGAAAAAATCGCTGGCAACGATAACAAAGTCGCCGAAGTTGCTTCTATCTCCGCTGGCGACCCTGAGATCGGCAAAATGATTGCCGACGTCATCAGCAAAATCGGCAAAGACGGCGTCGTCACCGTCGAACAAGGCCAAGGCCTCGAAATGGAACAGGAAATCGTTGAAGGTTTCACCTATGATAAAGGTTATTCTTCTCCATTCTTCATTACCGATACCAATCGCCAAGAAGCCGTCTTCGACAAACCTCTCATCCTTGTCACCGATAAGAAAATCAGTAGCGCCCAGGAGCTCTTACCGCTTCTCGAGCAATGCGCACAAGCCGGTCGCAAAGACCTCGTCATTATCGCCGAAGAAGTCGAAGGCGAAGCTCTCTCCGTTCTCGTTCTAAACAAGCTCAAAGGCGTCTTTAATACTCTCGTCTTGAAAGCTCCGTCATTCGGCGACCGTCGCAAAGAGATCATGGAAGACATTGCTATCTTGACCGACGCCACTGTCGTCTCGGCCGACAAAGGCATGAAACTTGAGGAATCCGGCATGGAAGTCCTCGGTACCGCTACCAAAATTATCGCCACCAAGGATGAAACTACCATCATCAAAGGTGCCGGCGATCAAAAAGCCGTTGCTAGCCGCATTGAGCTCATCCAGAGCCAAGCCAAACTCGCTAAGTCCGATTACGAACGCGAAGAGCTCGAAAAACGCGCTGCTGCGCTCCTCGGCAAAGTTGCCGTCATCAAGGTTGGTGGCGCCAGCGAGACCGAAATCGACGAGAAAAAATATCGCGTCGACGACGCCGTCGCTGCAACCAAAGCTGCCCTCGCCGAAGGTATCGTCACCGGTGGTGGCGTCACCCTCGTCAACCTCGCGGGTAGCCTCAAAGCCGACACTGATGGTGCAAAAATTGTCCAACGCGCCCTCCGCGCCCCGTTCATCCATATCATGGAAAACGCCGGCCTCAATAGCCAAGCTCTCCTTGCCGAAGTCGAAAAAGCTAAGCCTGGCCAGGGAATTAACGTCATGACTCCAGAAAAAGGTCTCGTCGACCTCGGGAAAGCCGGCGTTATCGACCCCGCCAAGGTTACCAAGGAAGCCGTCCAAAGCGCTACCAGTATCGCCGCTACGGCGATTACCATGGGTGCCCTCATCGTCGATCTTCCAGAAAAGCAAGCTCCTGCTGCTCCAGACATGGGCGGCATGTACTAGATCTCCCAGAAAGCAGCCCCAAGGGGCTGCTTTTTGTATCATTACATCAAACTTGACAATCTCCCAACCCAAACCACCCATCCACAAAAAGACTCCCATCCAGGAGTCTTTTTCTATACTTGTTCTACTACAAGCTCATCTCGTCGATACTATTGATGAGGTAGAGTAGGCTATCAGCCCTGACCTTGTCATCACGAATCTGCCTTGCTGCTTCATAAGCTGGCGCAATCACAGCTTTATCGCGCATTGTATTCAACATTTCCTGATAGAGCAAGAAACGCTTCTCTGGCTCAACTTCAACTCGGTCCATGATCGGGAAGAGCTCTTTCAAAGCCGCTTCCTTTACCTTAGAGATGTCTGCACCGTAGCCCATCGTACGACCAAAGCTTGGACCGCCCATCCCCATGCTCGGAGCCGCCATCTGTGGCTGTGGCATCGGATTCGTCGGTAGCTTCATCGCTGGCGCAGCAGCAACTGGTGCTTGACTCGGCGGCATCATACCAACCGGTGGTTGACCAGACGGCGCTGCCGCAGCTGGCTTCGGATTATTTGAGCCACCCTTCTGGGTAATCTCGTCGATCGCTCGTTGCAGATCGTTGTCTTTATTACGGTTTTGGTTCATATATTGCCCACCTTCTTTATTGTTACCTTATATTACATAACGTATATTTTCTATTATAACACAACCATTTTCAAATACGCAAGAACTTTATTAATTTATCTAACAAATCTAATTTTACCTCCTCCATCGGCAACCTCGCCCCAAACGCGTCCACAATCTCCTCCCCCTGCGACTGCGGGAAGAACACCGTCACCCGCGGCGAAAACCGCTTGCGTGGCGTTAGGACAATCGCGAAATGATTACCCTCCCGTAGAATCCCAAACGCCTTAAATTCCGCATAATCATACAATCTATCACCCTCACTCAAACCTTTGTTCGTCAAAGTATATCGCAAGACTCGCGGCGGCCTCAAGGTATAGACTAATAATGCTACCACGCTCAAGATAATCACTGCCAAAAAAGTCCATGCCTGCGCCAAAACCGCCAATCCGACAAAGACCAAACTCACTGCCACCAAACCAACATACCACCAACTATTTTTCTCGCGGACAATATACTCCTCCGCCTCCCAAGTAATCGTGTCTTGCGCCTGACTCACCATAAGCACATTATATCACACTCCATATAATATATGGTAAGGAATTAACAACTTTTGCCATCTCTCAGCAAAATATGTTACAATGTATCTATTGGCGAGTTATATTATAGCTTCACCAATACGAATCACAATCTGGAGGGTTACCCAAGTGGCTGAAGGGGACGGTTTGCTAAATCGTTAGTCTGGGGAGACCTGGAGCGGGAGTTCGAATCTCCCACCCTCCGCCAGTATAAAATAAAGCCCATAGGGCTTTCTTTTATACTGACCAGATACCAGGAGAAGCAGAACTCCGTAGGAGTTCGTCTGTCGTAGGAGTTGAGTGAAAAGAAAATGAATTTTCTTTTCCGAAACGACGCCCGACAATAAAAACTTGCGCAGCAAGTTGCTTCTCCCACTCTCCAAAACGCTATATTCTTAAAGCTTATCCTCTGCGCGAATTAGCCCATTACTAGTCAAAGCCATCATCACGTACGGTAATAACTCTCTATTAAAAAATCTAAAAACATACTTACGTGGTGCTTTGGGCGGATGCATTATCAGCTCTCTCTTTGTCATATTAGCTAAGAACCTCGAACATGCAACTTTACCAGAATTGCTACTGCCAAACAGATGTAGCACATCAGCCTGCTGAATCATATCCTTTTTTATTGCAATCTCCAGAATACGATATTCTTTTTCATTTATTTCATTATTCTTCCAAGCATTCTGTAGAGCAGGGTTAATTACAGTCTTAACTACATATTCTTTATCCAACAGCTTAAACATCCGATTTACCTCATCCAAAATACCGTTCGCAACATATTCACACCACTGTTCAATATTGCCTTTGTCAGCTCCAGATAGCATATCATAATATTTCTGACGATCCATACAAAAAATCGCTGACGGATTAAGTAACGTTCTCTTATGTTTTAAAAAACCGTATTTAATCAACATAGCATACGTCAACAGGCGCGCAGTCCTTCCATTCCCATTATCAAAAGGATGTATAGCGACCATTCTATGATGAGCACTAGCAATTCTAATCAAATCCTCCTTCTTCTCATGTGGTGAATTCACATAATCCATTAATTCCTGCATGTCGGCTTGTACGGCTGATGCCTTAGAAACTACACAATCACTACCGGATATACTGACGCCATCAACCAGCCTAAAACTACCTGGAGTCTTACTGCTATCCAATTTTAAATCTTTCATCACAATCTCATGTATTGTCCTAATATGCGACAAAGTAATGTTCTCATCTTCATGAATATTCTTTTCAATAAACACTATCGCATTTTGAATATTCTCAATCTCCAATGATGCGTCATCATGCTTTATAACAGATTCACGCTTTGTCGCCTTATCAATCGCATCCGTTAGTTTAGTGTGATTACCCTCTATACGTGCCGAGAAAAGACTCTCTAGCAGCTGTAGAACATCTTTTAAATCATAAAATAGCCACATCGGCGTTGAACCAGATACAAATCTATACCGAACAGACTCCAAATTAAACAAAATTGAAGTCAGATTTGAGTCAAAACTAGGTTTTATATTATACTGATCCATACCCAGTATTATATCAATAATTACAACCATAGTCAATAAGATTTAACAAAAATGTATAATTTCAAGATAAGATAACTCGAAAAATAATTTTAGATAATTAACAAAATGTTAAATCTTATTTAACATTTTGCATATTTACCACACTCAAAACACCCTCCAATCCGGCGCCACCAATATCGTTAAACTACCATTGGCTTTTGTCCGTAGTGGAGGCATTGATATCGAGAGCGGCAAAGCCATGAATACCGGCAATGGCGGCGTCGTCCGTTCACGCAATATCATATCTAAAACTAGCACCTATGGCCTATACTTTTACCTCAACTTCGTCGGCCCATCAAACAGCAACGACCGCCAAGACGCTTTCCCCCTCCGCTGTCTCTACCTCTACCCACACCAATCTCGCACATTTTTCTCCACCCCCTCAAAAGTGTGCTATAATAAAACAAATAATATATGTTTTTACGCCTATGCGTAAGGGTTAATTGCGAGATTTTTAGGATGAAGAAGTTCACTAAGAATATATTACAAATTATTACTGGAGTTTGTACCATGGCTACGCTTTGCGCTGGCAAAGCAATGGCTCTAACCGTCAAAGAGGGTGCCGAAGCCGCCCGTGCCGATGGTATGCCAGCCGAATTAGTCGGCGTCGACGGCGTCTTTACTCGTATTACAAACACTGTTCTCTATGTCGTCGGCGTGATTTCCGTCGTCATGTTAATCTGGGGCGGTCTCCGCTACATCATGTCTGGCGGCGACAGCAAGAAGATCACTGACGCTAAAAACACGATCCTCTACGCGATTATCGGTCTCATTATCGCCGTCCTCGCTTTCGCTATCGTCAACTTCGTCCTCAATACGATCAGTACCGTCTCCGCTCCCGAAGCGAGCGAAAGCGCCCTGATGCTTCTTAGCCAGCTCGGCTAGACCTACAGACAGCAGATTCTCACTCCAGCTTGTAAACGCTGTACAAGTTGGAGTATTTTTCTCCTCTATTAATCCTGCACATCAGCCGTCTTATTACTTGGCCTCCCCACCGCCACTACTAGCCCTACTATCTTCCGCGCTCCTCCCAGCCACATCGCCTCCGCCGCTGCCCGCATGCTCGCTCCTGTAGTCCAGACATCATCCAACAATATATAAGTCTTCTCCGCGTCCAACCCCTCTCGCGCCGCATACGCCCTCTGCGCCTGCTCCTCCCGCTCCGTCGCTTTCGACCCAACTTGTACCGTATCGGCCATTCTGAACAGCAAACGCGCGCATTCCCAGCCCCGTCGCTTCGCCACTCTCCGTGCTACCCTCAAAGTATGGTCTAGCCCCCGCTCGCGCACGTGTCGTCCAATCGTCGGCAAGGGAACTACGACCACTTCCTCTCGCGCCGCCCCGCACCACCGTCCATCATCTCCCGACGCCGGCAAAATCACATCTAAGATTTCCGCCAAAACCTCCCCCAGCGCCCACACCGACTGGAATTTATACTCCTCCACCATCCGCCCCAGCACCCCCTCACGCCACCCGCCGACATACAATGCGCTAAACCTCCCCAATTCACAATCCGAACAGCGCCCCGCGATATCACCTACACTTTCCGCTCCTAATTCACGTTTACAGAGTGGACAAATCGCCCGCCGCGACCGAAACAGGTTTTTTTTACAACACTCGCACAGCACGCTCCCCAGACGCCCACAACCCCTACAAGAGTGCGGACAAAGTAGGTCCAAAACCCCACATTTTGTTGTATTTTTTACAACGAATTTCATGATTAGTATTGATTTTACTACGAAATAGATTTATAATAAAGCATAACAATATATAACGGAGGTAATTCAAAGCAATGGCTCGTACTAACAGTGACGACATGCTGATGGAAGATGAACTCGCTGCTGCTTTCCTCGATGACACCGACACTTCGTCGATCGTGGATTCGGGTAACAAAGTTGCGTTGAGCGCAGAACCATCAAACGAGGTGGACGAAGAGTGGGAAAATACCGACGACTTTCCAGGACAGCTCGCTGTAGATGTCTACGAAACCGCCGACAAATTAGTTGTGAAAGCCCGCACTGCTGGCATTTCCAAATCAGATCTTAACGTTACAATTTCCGATAACATTCTTACTATTTCTGGCATCCTAAGCGGCGGGGAAGATGAGAATACCACCGCTTGGCATATCCAAGAGTGTTATTGGGGAGAGTTCTCGCGTACCATTGCCCTTCCGGTCCAGGTCAAGGAGGAGGAAGGCACCGTCAAAGCTGAGCTCAAGGATGGCGTCTTGACGATTACCTTTGAAAAGGAAAAAGTCGAAGCTCCGATCAAAATCGCTATCCAATAGCGAGCTCGTCAGCTACTCACACACTAAAAAATCACCCCTCAAAGGTGATTTTTTAGTAACTTCAATTTATCACCCCGAAATCTCTTGCCTTTTATTCCAAATCCGGTACAATGGTGGAAACTAAGGGAGAATTTATGAAAAAACTTATCTTCACACTCGCTACAATTATCAGTACTTTTGTCCTGTCGACAAATGTGTCTGCTGCACCCGTCAGCGTAGACCTCAGCCGCTACGGTAGTGAAACTCTGGCCGAGACTTTTGCTGCCGAAAACATCACCTACGATTTCGCCAACAGCAACTACAACGACAGTAATGACATCATTACTCTTTACGTTTTTCGTAAAGACGGTTGCGGCAACTGCAAAAACTTTTACAATTTCGTCAAAGATAGTCTCTTACCCACCTATGGTGATAAATTCCGCGTTGTTAGCTACGAGCTGTCCCAGAATCGTACCAACCTCACCCTACTAGACCAGATCGCTGACGCTTACGGGCAAAAGCCTGCAGACGGCGCTTATAGTACGCCTGTCGTCATTGCTGGTGATACAATGTCGAAAGGTTTTGTCGATACAACTCGCCAGCAGGAAATCATCAGCCTTATCAATAACAACGCTACGGATGATATCACCGATACATCCAACATCAGAACCAATTTGACAACTTCTTTCACCGACAGCGGCATTACTCTCACTACTAGCGCCAAATATTACCCAAATCACACACTTTCCGCTATCGCCGTCGACAATAGCAATATCGCTCTAAGCGACTATGAATATATCTCTTCCTACGATATGAGCCTCATGAACAATGCCGTTACCGTCCCGCTCACAGACACCCCTCTCACCCTCAGTATCCCAGTCAATAAGTCATACAAAACTTACAAAGTCGCCTATATCAAGAATGGCAAAATCGTAGAGACTTTCGATGGCAACTACCAAAACGGCGTCGTGACTTTCAACACTCGTCACCTTTCAGAATATGCCGTCTACGGCTCAAACGGCACCACTCTCACCCCTAGCGGGACCGAAGAAGCCAAGAAAACTGCTCCTGGTGCTCCGAATGGCGGTGTCGAGACTACAAACGCTATCAGTACTAGCATCTCAACCCTCATTGTCATCTTGGGGCTTGGCGCTACGGCTTTCACGCTCCGTCAAAGCCGCGACCGCCGCTAAGACCAGGGAATTAACCCTGCTTAGCTCGATAGACCATCTATACAGATGGTCTATTTACTAGCCACGACCCATGAACCCTCAAGTCCACCACCTCCAGCTCACAATTCTCGCACCTCGCAGCCCTCTCCTCCAATCCCATGATAGAATATTATCGTGGGTCTATCATCCACGGGAACTCACAGGCGATAATTGAGGTCAAGCTCCAATCGCCCATAGTTCTCTTAAAAAGATCGTGAAGTTATTCTCTCATCTCCCAAGGAGCAGCTTTTAGAGACTAGGGAATTAATATTGGCTACGGCCAGTATTAAGTACAATTAACTTCTGAGTTCGCGTTCTTAGACGAGCCATTGGCTTTTGTCCGGGGCGGGTATGTTAATCTCGGCCCCTCATATACCGTCGGAGTAATGTATGCTGGCTACTACGGGTTCGGCTGGTCGCGTACTGCTAAGTCGTCTATCAGCGCCTACCACTTGGACATGGGTCCTACGAATGTGTCCCCGTCAGCCATGAGCAGTCGCGCTGGTTACCCCCTCCGCTGCCTCTACCCTGGTAAGTAGCGAGTGAGGAAAGAGGGGGAAGAATAGAGGGGTGAGAAAAGAAGCGCGAAGAAGCGCTTCTTTTTCTCACCGGCTAGAGAGAGTGAGCCAGAAGTAAAACTGCTGTATGGTAGAGAATGATGGCTCACTCTCGAGGACAGAGTATCAATAAGCATCAGGGTAGATAAAATATCGCCCGGTGAAGGTGCCAATCTTTACCCAACAAATTATCCTCGGCAGTGCCAAGGATAATTTATCGAGCTCTTCCTGTTCTCTAGAAGATACTCTTTAATACGAAATTCACAATCGCGTACGCCAGTATCGCTACAACGAGACCAACCACGCCATAGAGAATCGTGTTCTGCGCGCGTTTCGCCTTCGCCGCATCACCGGTACTCGTGACATACAAGATACCGCCAATTACGATCACCGCCACCGCAACAATACCTACTACACTCACCAAGACGTTAATAATCGTCTGCGCCGTAGTCGGAACATCCTTCGTCGGCAAATCAGCTGGCAAATTACAATCCGCATAAGTCGGAGCCGTTCCGCGCTTACTCCCAGCAGGACACGTCACATCCGCCACCAGGGCATCATCCCCCTCAGCGTGTACCGCACCCGGCATCGCCAGTACTCCAGCGACTCCAGTCAGCACCGCCCCTGCCGTCAACATCAAAACTCTCAACCTCATCCTACCGTACCTTTACAATCCTTAATTAAGCAGTCGTACCGCCACCGAAGACGTTTGAAAGTACGAAGTTCACAATCGCGAAAGCAAGCAAGGCTACGACCAAACCGACGACACCGTAAAGAATCGTGTTCATCGCTTTCTTAGTCTTAGAAGCATCACCCTGAGAAGTTGCATAGCTAATACCACCCATGACAATCATCGCCACCGCAACAAAACCAACCACACCGATTACTACATTAATAATCGTAGTTAAAGTCCCCATCAAATTGTCATTACTCGAAATTCCTTCATCATCCTCCCACTCTGGACAACTCTTCATTTCATCCTGCCATGTACCATTCGAGCACATCACCTTAGCATACGCTGGCGAAATCATCGCTACACCACCAAGTCCAACAGTCATTAGCACCGCAGCAATCGTGTTTAGTACTAGTTTTTTCATTGTTTTCCCTTTCAATTATCTATATACTGACACTATCATAACGCATTACGCCAAAAATGTCCATACTAATAATGACAAAACCATCCTCAAATACATAGAAGTAAACTTAGACCCTACTAGAATTAGGCGAGAAACACTCCATCCCCAATAAACTAATACTAATAGAACTCAAACCTTACTTTTTCAAAACGCTCGTATTCACAAACGCCACAATCGCAAACGACATAATCGCCACGACCAACCCCACTACCCCATACAAAATACAATTCTTCGCCTTATGAATTTTGGCCGAGTCGCCCGTACTCGTCACATACAGAATCCCCCCGTAAACAATCACCCCCACCGCAATCACCCCAACGAACGACAAGACTACATTGATCAAATTCAACGCAATTGGCACCGCCGTCTTCTTATCTGCGCCGAAATCATTACATCCCGCTGCCGCTTTCATATCCGCCGGAATACTACTATCACTACAGAGATCATCTGCCGCCCACGCCCCCGACACCGGTACTACTAACCCTCCGAGCACCGCCATCATCAGCCCCAAACACGCCAATATCTTTTTCATAAACTTCTTTCTACCTCCATTACGTCTTCGTTGCCGACGTAATTACCAACGCCGTAATTGCCGCCGCCATTAATACTACAATCAACCCCACCACCGCATAAACAATCGTCTGCGTCGCCGAGCGCGCTTTCCCCGGATCGCCTTGTGAAGTCACATATTTAATCCCACCAAAGATAATAAACGCCACCGCGACCAACCCCGCCACCGTGTACGCCCAAGTAAATGCATTCTGTACCTGGACTTGGGTGAAATTCTCACCCAATCTATTACATTCACTACCCGTACACTTATCCAAATTCCCACCAGCCGTATTAATACTCAAAATCACCATCCCCGTATTGACGAGCACCGACGCGCTCAGTGCAATCACCATCCCGATAATCGCCGAAGTCAGCGTCTTCTTACCGCTCGCCGCTTTCCCCGGATCACCTTGCGACATCATAAACTGATACCCGCCATATATAATGAAGATCATCGAAGCATAGCCCACGACTACCAACAGATCAATCAAGATATTCAAAATAATCTTCCAAACAAAGACTTTCATCTGATCCTCATCCGCCGGATCATTAATTTCTGTCGTGCCTGGCTTACACAGCCCATAGTACCACGGTCTTAACCCTAGAAACCCCGGTGTCCCGCAACTATTCGTCGTATCACTTGCCGCATCTGCCTCTACCGGCATCGGCACCACTACCGCCATCCCCACGCTCGCAACCATCGCTGCCGCCAAAAAACCCAAAATCTTCTGTTTCATACCCTCATCTTACCATATAACTCTCCAAAAATCTCACATTTTCTATCAAAATAAGCATAAACGTTGATAAACCAGCTCATTTGTGTTATTTGCTATTGACTATTAAGCTTATGTGTGCTATAATTAAGGTATACCCTGTAGTGGGCTTAGTTGGAATGAAACAATGAAAAGATTTTTGTTGAAAATTGGGACTATTATCATGCTGTCGTTCAGCATCGTTTTTGGTAGTGCCATCCTCCCGAACACCACTTCTAGCCCACTCCTAGAATCTGCTTATGCTGACCCCGCCGACGACGATGCAGACTCCGGCGAGCAACAAGACGATCCTCAAGAGAATCAAGAAGAATCAGGGAACGACGAAGATTCTACTAAGGATCAATACACCAACGACGACGGCACAGTCAAAGAAGATGTCAACGTCTGCCAAGGCCAAGCCGGCTCCGTCTCTTGGGCGCTTTGCCCTCTCCTAAACGCCGCCAGCGGCCTCGTCGACAGTATATATAACCTCATCAACGACCTCCTTGTCATCCAGCCCTTATCCACTGACCATGACTCTGCTATGTATAAGGTCTGGCAAAAAGCCTGCGAGATCACCAACATCGTTTTCGTCATCTTCATCCTTGTAGTGATTTATTCGCAAATTACTGGTTTCGGCGTCAGCAACTACGGTATTAAGCGCGTCCTCCCGCGTATTATCGTCGCTGTTATTATGGTGAATTTAAGCTTCTTCATCTCCTCGCTCTGCGTCGACGTCAGCAATATCGTCGGCTCCGGCCTCGTCAATTTCTTCACCAGTATCCAAAACTCCGTCCAAGCCACCACCACTGATCCCTTTATCAACATCAGCTGGGGGCAGCTCTTCGGCGCTTTCGCTGGCGGTACCGCCGTTGGTTTTATCGCCGTCCAAGGCATGGGTGGTATCGGAGCCGCTTTCTGGATGCTCGTCATCGTCCTCCTCGGCGCTCTCATCTCCGTCATTACCGGCCTCATCACTATCGGTCTCCGCCAAGGCGTCGTCCTCGTCCTGATCATGGTCTCGCCTCTAGCCTTTGTCGCTTATCTCTTACCGAACACCGAGAAATGGTTCCAAAAATGGAAATCCATTCTCGCCCAAATGCTTTTCTTCTATCCTATGTTCAGCTTCCTCTACGGCGCCTCAAAGCTTGCCGGCTGGGCTATCATCTCTACTGCCAATAAGAACCCTGTCTTCGTCCTCCTCGGTTTCGCTGTCCAAGTCATGCCGCTCTTCCTCTCAGTCTCGCTCATGAAAATGTCCGGTACCGTCCTCGGTGGTGTTAATAAGGCTCTCAATGGTCTCACCAACCCAATCCGCAATACTGCCGACCGCTGGGGTGCTTCGCACGCTGATCTCCAACGCTGGAAACACCTTCGTAATAATCGCTACGCTACCGGTGCCCGTCTCCAAAATTACCTCGCTTACCGCCAACAGCGCCGCGAGCTTGATACCGGTGACCTTAAAAGCACCGTTGCCGGTCGCAATCTCGAGCGCACCCTGCGTTACCGCTCTTCCAACAAAGGTCTCGACGAAAAAGGCAAAGATATTTGGAGCGACAATCCGAACCAAAGCACACAGATCGCTAAGGAAGCCAGCCTCCAGAACACCCTTACTGCCGCTGCACAGCAAAACTTCGTCAATACTCTTGGCGAATATGGTGATATCTTCAAGAATAATCGCGCTAAAGCACTAGGCGCTGCTCATGGCGAAGCCTACCTCGACATCATGCGCCAGCAGTTCCGTGCCGAAAATATCGCCCAAGGCGACCAGCAATTCCTCCTTGGCCGCTACCTTGGCGCCGCCAAAGACCAATATCGTAATCCTTACGAATTCAACCGCCTCATCGGAGGTGCAACTGGTAAACTTGGCCACGCCGGCGAAACAACAATCATGGGCCAGGTCATCAAACGCAGTGCCGAAATCGAGGAACGCCGCCGCGCCGAAGCTCGTATTATTACTACTAAATTCGGCGTCAACAAAGGTCACTACCGCGGCATGATCCTCGACAAAGCCCGTATTAATGACGATGGTTTTGAAGAAGATGAAAACGGCCAAGTGATTGAAGATTCTCAGTACCGTTACAAAGAGGGCATGGCCGACAAACACCGCGAATGGGGTCAATACATCGGCGTCCATAAGAAAACCAACGCCGAAATCACCAAGGAAGAATACGATGCTCTCAGCCCCACCGAGCGCAGGGAATATAAGAAAGTTAAATACATGGATATTAAAGACGATGATGGCGATGTCGTCCAGCGGGTCTACGATGATGATGCCGGCTACATGAAGGAGATGCTGCGCAAAGACATTGCGATTGGCGATCCTATCAACCGCCGCTACGCTACCGAAATCGGTCTCAAACTCCCCGATAGCGAAATTGCTCGTCTCCAGCTGAAATATCCTGACATTGACTGGTCCAAAGTTGACGATGTTAATAAGACTGGTAAACTTCGCCGCTACCATAGCACTATCGCCGGCGCCCTCCAAGAGAGCAAATACGCCGAACACGCCGGTGAATTTACCGCCATGCTTACTGCCCAACTCGACAACGGCTTCATCCTTAACGCCGGGCAGCGCAACATCGCCGGTCTCGATAGCATGATCAAGGCTGCCAAATCCGGCAAACTCTTCCAGAACGACGCTATTATTACCAAAGACTGGACCAAAATCGTTAAAAGTATCGATCCTAAT
Organism: uncultured Candidatus Saccharibacteria bacterium; assembly: GCA_964523355.1. Classification (GTDB taxonomy): domain Bacteria; phylum Patescibacteriota; class Saccharimonadia; order Saccharimonadales; family Saccharimonadaceae; genus Nanosyncoccus. The sequence goes on from CAZFZV010000013.1 coordinate 23,644, forward strand.
GCGCCAGAGGGCGAGCGTTTTGAAGATTACTTCCCAGACCTCAGTATCGCTCTTTCACGCAACGTGAACGGTCTTGAGCTCAAAGGTCTCCGCCTCAGCCTTAACCAAGACGGTCATCTCACTTGGAAAGAAATCAAACGTTCCGACCCAAGTATGACTATCGAAGATGTCCGCAACTGGATTAAACACCGTATGATCCCTGATTTTGCCAAAAAAGTCGTCGGTGCTGCTAACCGCCCCCCGTCACCAACCGTGCTTGATAGCCTCAAGCCAGAGGGTGTAAACGCTTTCCTCGACCTCATCAATACTATTGGTGAAATGAGCATCCAGAACATCGATCCTGACGATCCAACCTCTTTCGAGGATCGTCTCAATCCCGAGCACAAAACTTTCGAGAACCGCGATCCGCGCGAGATGAAAAAAGCCGTCCAATACTGGAGCGAGCTTGCAGACAAAGTCTCTAAAAGGTCCGGAAACGGCGGCGGCGGAAACGGCGGCGGCGGAAACGGCGGCGGCGGAAACGGCGGCGGCGGAAACGGCGG
>CAZFZV010000014.1:0-18704 GCA_964523355.1 uncultured Candidatus Saccharibacteria bacterium
TGTAACCCAAAGGGAAATCATCGGAACTGGACAAAATGGGGGGCGGAGGGTAAAAAGAGGAAGCGAATGGTCGGAGGGAACAAACCGGAGGAATAAGCAAACGATCGGACGTGGCGTAGCCACCCGAGAAGTTTGCTTTTCGGGCTTTCGCATACGAAAAGGCGTCGGAGCAGCCGGGGCGGTAAAAGGATTGGGATTAGAACGCGCGGCGTGGCCTGAAGCGGTATGAAAGCGGTTTGGCTGGACATTGGCCGCGCCCTTGTGGCGCGGCGGGATTTAGATGGATTAAGGTGATGAAGAGAACGCTTGTGGTTGATAAAGAGGAAGTAAATGTGGTAGGGTTGGAGGGTGAAGAAAGGGAAGTTGGTGGAGAATGGAGCAGAATTAAAGCCGCATGAACGCAAGACGGTAATATTTTTGCTTGAGTGTGGTTATGATATCGAATTGATTCCGAAATCGAATGTGCAAGGTAAACGGAGCCCGGATATCCGTATGCTAGGATTGTTTTGGGAGATGAAAGCGCCGAAAGGTGAGGGTAAGTCTTTGATGAAGAATACGCTTCAAAAAGCTGCGAGACAAGCGGACAATGTGATTGTCGATCTGCGTAGAACGAAGCGGTATCAGACAAAGTGTTTGGTAGAGTTGGAAAAAGAATTCAAGATTTCAGCACGAATCAGGCGGCTCAAAATTATTACAAAATCGGGGGAAATGCTTGATTTGGCTAAGTAATATGTTAGAATGAGGTTATTGAGGGCAGGACCTGCAGTCGTAAATGCGGGACACCGCCCTCTTTTAAGTTTTGCTGGTGGGATTATGAATTTGATTTTTTAGACTTAGTTTTAGGCTTTGGGGCTCTTTCAGGATCCCAATCGTAGTCCCAGCCGAAGCTGTCAAAAAGTTTTTTGTAGAACTTGCGGCTGTTGATTTGTTTGACTGAACCCATGCGGGAGACGAAGCCTTCAAGGCTGCCCTCGCCGTTTGTGGCGAGCTTGTAAGCGGCTTTGTAGCTATTATGGCGCATGCGGCGGCCGGGAATGATGAAACCAGGGTAAACGACGGCGCCGATGAATGGTACGCCCTTGTCGACGGGTTGTTTGTATTGCTTGTGTGGGTGGAGTGTGAGCTTTAACTCTTGGCGGAGGTATTTCTCGATTACTCCGACGTCGCGCAAGAGCTGCTCACGGCGTTCCATGGGAACGATGATAAAGAAATCGTCGACGTAGCGACCATAATGCTTATAACCAAGATCGAACTGGACAAAACGGTCGAGTTGGTCGAGAAAGATGTTGGAGAGGAGCTGGCTGGTAAGGTTGCCGATGACGATACCGCGCTCTTTGGGCTGGTTAAAAAGGCTTTTGTTGGCGGGGAGTTTATCCCAGTCGCGGCGATGTCCATGAATGCGGATACCGTCCATGGGCTCGTCGTAGATAATTTCGTGCCAGACGTACTTGAGGAGGTTGTAAAGTTTATGTTTGTCAGCGGGATGACAGCGAATATCGTTGTCAGGGTCGGGGAGCTTGCTATGGAAGAATTGGCGGTCTAGCCCCCATAATACGCGTTGGTAAAGCAGGTCGTGGTTTAGGCTCATGAAATAGCCTTGGATGTCAAGTTTGACCGAAAAAGCTTGACGGGTGTAATTCTCGGTAGCTTGACGAATGTGGTGGGCGAGGCGTTTCTGGCCATAGAGTGTGCCTTTGCCGACGCGACAAGAATAAGAGTCGGCGCTGAAGCGACGGTCCCACCAGTTGGCGCAAATATTGAAGAGAAAATGATGAATGACGCGGTCACGGAAAGGAGCAGCGACGATTTCGCGAATGACGGGATCATGGACAATGAAAGCGACGCCGCGACTAGGCTTGTAGTAATGACGAATGAGGCTATCGCGAAGATTGATGATGTCTTCCATGGCGTTGAGCTCAAATTGATGCTCATCAACGGTTTTACGCTTGCCTTTGCGGGCGATGTCGTAGGCAACCCAAAGTTCGTTGAGGAGGAACTTCTCGAAGCGGTCGCCCATTAGACGGCTTTCTTCGAGTGTTGCTGTTTGTTGTATTCGCGAGCGGTAATGCGTTCGATACAAACGAGATTTTCGAGAATGCCGCAGAGGTCGCGGTGATGAATCAGGCGAAGGTTTTCCATGTTAGCGAGGTTGTTGCGTAAATTACGGGCGCAAATCATGATACCGAGGAGATTTTGGGCTTGGATAGTGTGTGGAGTTTCGGTATTGGTGGCGGAAAGGAGGCGTTGGAGCGGAGGATGGATGATGCCACTAGTGGCTTTGGCGTTGGCAAAATTAAGATAGCCGACTAAGAGTTCGTTTGCTTCGACGATGAGTGGTTTAACGAGGGTGTCACGGGCGAGACTATCGGAAATACGCTTACAGTTGTAATATAGCTGACGATTAAGCTCGAGAATGAGGTTGTAGAGCTCAGGGAGAGGGGATTTAGGGATGATGGTTGAGGTAATGCGCTCGATATCGCGGTGAGAGCGGTCGCGCAGTTTTTCGATTTGCTCCTCGGTGTAAATTTTGGGGAGTTTATAGAAATGGAGCTCGGCGGTACTACGTTCGCGGTCGGGGAAGACGTTAATTTCGGCGAGTTGAGTCTCGAGCTGGCTAAGTGAGCGGATAGAAACAACCCCGTCGCTAGAGGGGGAGTAGTTGTCGGTGTCGTTTTTGACGCTAAAGCGGCGATGAATACGGTCCGCGATGGTCATAGTATAGAAGAGTACTGAGTGGCCGGCGAGTTTCGAGAAGTTTTCGGTCGAGTCGAAGATGAGTAGATGGTGATCGTTGGCCTGCTCAAATTCCATCGCTTGAGCCTTGATCAGACGCTGGCGCTGACGGAGTGCTTGGCGGACAATGCGCGCAGTATGTTTAGATTCGGCAGATGGAGTAGATTTTTGGATATCACTTAGGATGGCCTCCAGTTGATGGATGTCGAGGTGGTCATAATTTTCTAATTCAGCCGTTTTAATTGATGATGGCTTAGTCATGCTCTTCCTTGAGAAAAACCGTTGTGATATTTATTTTGGGGTGATAAGAGGGTTAGCCAATGATACTTTGGCGTTCGGCGGATAATTCTTGTTTGAAAGCCTGAAAAACCTGCATAACGATTTCGCGGAAGTCGGGTACGTTACGCTCGAGCCAAGAGAGAGTGGCACCGTCATCGTCGTGGATGCGACTAAACTCGTCAATTTGCTCATCAGATAGCCCGGCACTGATTTTCTGCCCCACACGCACTTCTAGCTCTTCTTCAGCATGATCCATAAAAGCTTGTTTTTCGGCGGCTGGCATTTCTGTCAGACCCACCTCTGTCATAAAATCTTCGTCTACGCGTATCATTTTCGCTCCTTTGGTTTAATTATAACATAAGGAGATTATTTTTGGTGATTTTTACCATAACCGTTGACGAAAGAGCGGGCATCCATCGGTTTCTTGCCTTCAGGCTGAAGCTCGTCGATGACGATAAAATTACGATCGGCGCATTTGAGCATGAGGGGCGAGTCGGCGGTGCTGTTCATGCCGGCTGCTTCGCAGAGGATGTCGGTGACGCGGAGGACGTGAGCCTTGAGGATGATACAAGTTTTGCCGAAGAATTCATATTTGGGCTTCGGAAAGCCTTGGTAGGCGACGATTTGGCGTAGGATAGCGGCGGCTGGAGCGTCGGCGGGGTGCAAGAGTGACATAGACTTGTCAAGTTTGGTGGTAATAGTAGCTTTAGCGTCGTCTTGGGGAATAGGATCGGGAAGAGCGCTGAGGTGATCTACAAGCCATTCGGCTCCAGCCGTGGCGAGGGATTGGTAAATGGCGGCTTTATCGAGTGGTAGACCGGTGAGAGTGGCTTGGTGAAAAATGGGTCCGGCATCCATGGCTTTGACGAGCTTCATGATGGAATAACTAAAGTCGGAATCACCGGCTAGAATCGCACTTTCAATCGGCGAAGCGCCGCGGTAGGCCGGGAGTTTAGAGGGATGGAGATTGAGGATACCCTCGGGCTCGAAAAGGGCGAGAAAATCTGGCTTAATCAGGACGCCAAAGGAGGCGAGAATGCCATGCGCGGCGGGATGCTGGCGTTTGAGCTCGGCGGCACGCTCGAGGTCGGCGCGGGTGCGGGCATGGAAAATAATGTCACAGTGTTGGTCGAGGACTTTTAGAGCGTGGTCGGCAAGAGGGCCGTTGCCGAAGAAGATTACAGGAATAGATGTAGTTAAATTTGAATTATTCATAAATCATCTTCTTCGTCTATCTTAATTCTCTTCGGGGAAGAGGTTAGGGTTGTTTTTGATTTCGGCGTCGTAATTAATGGGCTGCAGATCGCCATTTGCGTCGAGGCGGTAGAAAGCGTCGCGATCATCCTTAATATGGTCAATGAAGAGGATACCGTCGAGATGGTCGATTTCGTGCATCAGGGTGCGGGCAAGGTAGCCTTCGGCTTTAATGCGGACGTCGCTACCATCTTCAAGCAAGGCTTTAATTTTGACTTTTTTCGGACGACCGACCAGGCCATAGATTTCGGGTACAGAGAGGCAGCCCTCTTGCTCTTTAATGATCTTACCCTCGGTTTTGATTACTTCGGGATTGATGAGGGCGGTAAAAGAGTTGTTTTCTTTGTCGTCAAGATCGTCGCGAATGATAATGATGCGCTGGTTGACCCCCATTTGTGGGGCAGCCATGGCGGCAGAGAGTTCATAGGGGTGGGCCTTTTCCCAATCCAGAGAGAGGCGAATCATGTCGGCAATAATCTCACGAGTTTCGTCAGTAATTTGATGAACCTTAGTCGATTTTTGGCGTAGACGCGGGTCAGGGGTGGTGATAATTTCTCTCATATTTATAGATTATAGCATAAAATGCTTAGAGTAGGGATGGTGGGTCGAGCTCGATGCGGTATTTGGTGAAAGGAGCAAGGGATTCGCGAAGCGCGGCGCGCGAGGTAGATTTAATGATAAGTTGCCAAGTATAGCCGCTTGCGGTGCGTTCGTGGAAAGCTGGGGTGGGTGGAGAAAGGGTGAGCTTTGGGTGCTGGCTGAGGGCTTGGAAGACCTGGTTGATCTTGGTAAGAGTGGTTTTTTCGGTCTTGTAAGTGATAGAGAGGCGGGCGAGATAGGTGTAGGGAGGGAGTTTTTGCTCTCGGCGCTTCGAGAGGAGATATTGGGCGAAAGCAGGGAAATCGGACTTGAGAGCGGTGCGGATGATAGGGTGGTCGGGCTGATAGGTTTGGACGATGACTTCGGCATGATCGAGGTGGCCGCGACCGACGCGACCGACAACTTGGGTAATGAGCTCAAAAGCGCGTTCTTCGGCAGCAAAGTCAGGGAGGGAGAGTCCGGCGTCAGCCTGGACGATGCCAACCGTGGCGAGATAGGGAAGATCAAGGCCGCGGGCGAGGGTTTGGGTGCCGATGAGGAGGTTGATTTTACCGCGACGAACCTCATTATAGAGCTGATTAAGGCTGTTTTTCTTATTATTATCACCGTCAAAGCGGGCGATTTGGGCTTGGGGAAAGAGGCGGGTGAGTTCGGATTCAAGGAGTTTGGTGCCAAAACCTTTGTGGATGATGCCGGGGTGACCACAACTGGGGCAACTGGTAGGGACTTTTTCCTCATGACCGCAGATGTGGCAGGTGAGAAGAAAACCGTCGGTATGGAGGGTCATAGGAAGATAACAGGTCGGGCAGAGGGCTTGCCAACCGCATTCTTCACAGATAGTGAGCGGGGACGAGCCGCGACGATTATGAAAAATGAGGGTTTGATGTCCAGCTTGGATATTTTTTGTAATACTTGTCAATAGTTGGTCGGAAAAATAGCGATTTTTGCGGAAATTAGAGCGGTCTTTGAGGTCGATGATGCTGGTCTTGGGGGTGATGGCGGTAGATTTGGCTTTCGTAGTGAGCTCGACCAGAGAAGAGTGGGATTTGGCGAGATGAAAATCGACGAGATTAGGGGTGGCGGTGCCTTGGATACAGGGGATTTTTAGCGTACCAGCGATAAAGCTAGCTAGGCGGAGGGCGGAATAACGGGGAGTATTTTCTTGATAATAGGCACTTTCGTGAGACTCATCGATAATAATCAGGCCGAGATCTTGGACCGGGGAAAGCAGGGCGGAACGGGGGCCGATGACGATGAGAGGTTTAGTGGCCTCTAGAACGCGCAGCCAGGTCTGGCGGCGCTCGACTAGGGTTTGGTTTGAGTGGATGAGGACGATGCGCTCTCCGAAGGTCTGAGTGAAGATTTTGACGATTTGGCTGGTGAGAGCGATCTCTGGAACTAGCAAAATAGTGGACTTTTGCGCTGAGAGGGCATTTGCGGCCATTTTAAGGTAGATATTGGTTTTACCGCTACCAGTAACGCCTCGGAGGAGACGGGTGGTTCCTGGGGTCTCTGAGAGGGCTTTAAGGGCGGTTTTTTGGGCGGGGTTAAGTAAAATGCTGCTATCAAAGGGGTGGTAGTCCTCTTCTCTCGACACGGTGTCGTTCGTGCCCGTCTTCGCTTCGCTCAGATTCTTGGACGTCACCTCGGGAGAAAGAATTTGTTCTTTCTCCTTTCGGATTCCTACAAGATTCGTTACGGGACTTGCGCACCTCTTCCTCGGGCCGTTGCCCTGCGGACGGTCTCGAGAAGAGACTACCGCCCCTTTGGCGGTATCCTTAGCCCCGCCCAAAGAAACGCCTTTTTTAGAGATGAGGCTGGCGGGGAGGAGGAGGTTGGCGACGGTGGGGGCCGGCGCGAGGTAGTATTTGGAGAGCCAAGAAATAGATTTTAAGAGGTGCGAGGGGAGGGGGAGAGGGTGAATGAGGCGTGTGATGGGCTTGGTGGGGAAGTTGACGGCGGGGACGCGTTTGAGGATGATCCCCGGAACTTGGCGGCGCCCGACGGGGATGAGGACGATTTGGCCAGGTTGGAGTTTTTGGTCGGAGGAATAGGTGAGGGCGCCGCCGTCGGCGCGATAGACTTCTGTGGGCATGACCTCGAAAAACATGGTTTTATTGTAGCATTCTAGGGAGTGGAAATTGGGTTTTTGGGGGCGCTTGGGTGCTTGTAATTTTCACAACATGGGCGTATAATAGGGGTAGAGGAGAGGTAATACAGATGCTAGATATTTTCATTACATCGCGCGTACGGCGGAAGATTGTGGTGGTTTTTGCGAAATATCCAGATTTTAAGACTCATGTGCGGGCGTTGTCGAAGCTGATTAAGGAAGACCCGGGTAATATTCAGCGTGAGTTACAGCGGTTGGAGCGTGGTGGTTTTCTGTTGGTGACCCAGAAAGGGAATACAAAAATTTATCAGATGAATAAACAATTTCCGCTATTGAAGGAGCTGCAGAGCATGGTGATTAAGTCGCAACAGATGTCGAAATCTAAAACTAATCGGACAGATAAGACAATCGGGTGAGTAGGTTATTTGACGAGCTGCTGCGGGTGCGGGAGTTTGGTGCGGATTTTTTGAACCCGGTTTATGAGGAATCGGTCGACCCTTGGTGCTTGCCGGATATGGCGAAAGCGGTAGAACGGATAAAATTGGCGGTCCAGAGGGATGAAAAGGTGCTGATTTATGGGGATTATGATGTAGACGGGGTCACGGCAAGTACGGTGATGTATGATACGCTGAAGTTAGCGGGGATTAAAGAGGTCGAAGTGATGCTGCCGAACCGGTTTTTGGATGGCTACGGCATGAGCAAGAAAGTTGTTCAGCGGGCGCAGGAGATAGAGGCGGCGCTAGTGGTGACAGTAGATTGCGGCAGTCGGAATCATGAAATTATACGAGAACTCGGAGAGGCGGGGATAGAGGTGGTAGTGACGGACCACCACGAATGTAGCGAGGTTTTGCCGGAGGCGGTGGCGATTGTAAATCCGAAGCGCAAAGATTGGTCGGGGGATGGGTCGCCGATGAGGGATTTGGCGGGCGTAGGGGTGGCGTTTAAGGTGGCGCAGGCTTTGACGCGCGAGGGGATGACACCAGAGGGGCAGGAAAAGTGGTTGTTGGATTTGGTCGTAATTGGGACGGTGTGCGATAGCATGCGACTAACAGGGGAGAATCGGCGGCTGTGCTATTATGGGATGAAAGTACTGGCGAAGACGCGGCGCCCAGGGATGAAAGAGCTGCTGCGGATGGCAGGGACGAAGCGATTGGGGGGAGAAGCGATTGGTTTTCAGCTGGGGCCGAGGTTGAATGCGGCGGGGCGGATGGAGACGGCGGAATATGCGCTGGATTTGTTGATGGCGAAGACACGAACGGAGGCGGCGAGCTTGGCGTCGACCCTGAATCGGCTGAACGAACAGAGGCGGGGGCAGCAGATTGAGGCGGTTGCGGAAATTGAGGCGCGCGGAGTGGGCGATGAGCCGGTGATTGTGGTCAATGGGAGCTGGCACGAGGGCGTATTGGGGATTATTGCTGGGAGATTGGTCGAGGAGTATCGGCGGCCGGCATTTGTGCTTTCGGAGATAGATGGGGTCTTAAAGGGGTCGGGGAGGAGTTTTGGCGAATTTAACCTAGCAGAGGCGCTGAGCGTGTGCGGGGAATATATTATTGGAGGTGGTGGTCACGCTGAGGCTTGTGGATTGAAAGTAGAGGCAGGGAAATTGGACGATTTCCGGCGAGCGGTGAATGAATATTATGCGGGGTTGGGTTTGAAAAATCAGGAGCGGTTTTTGGGGATACGCGAGGACCTTGAGGTGCGAGATTTCGAGGAGTTATCTCTGGAGCTATTAGAGGAGTTGAAGAAATTGGAGCCGTTTGGAGCGGGAAACGCGGAACCGGTGTTTTTGTTGCCGGAGGTAAGGGTGGTGGAAGCGTCGAGGATGGGGGCAGAGGGGGAGCATTTGCGGTTGATTGTGTGGGATCAGCAGGGTAAGAGTATGAAATTAGTACAGTTTCGGGCGGCGGAAGAATATTTGCGGCTGAAAGGTGGGGAGACGGTGAATGTTTGGATTTCGTTGGTAGAAAATGAGTTTCGGGGGATTCGGAGTGTGGAGGGGAGAATATTGAAGTTAGCGGTATTGTAACCGCTACTATTAATTACCGCTGGTGTAAAAATAATGACCTCGCTTGAGGTCATTATTTTTATTTGAGGCCGAGGCGCATGCGTTCGGCTTTTTCGGCGCGACGAATCTCGCGGATAATAGCCTTGCTGCGGCGTTCGCGCTTAGAGATTGGCTTTGAGAAACGCATTTGCGATTTTTTCAACGGCATAATACCACTCTGAAGTACTTTGCGATTGAAACGACGGATAAGGTTCTCATTAGCCTCGTTCTGATCTTTTCTAGTTACTTTGATTGCCATATTGGTGCCATTATAGCAAATTTTTTGTTAATTCACAACCCCTATTTTGTAGTATAATTGGGATGAAGGAGCAGTATGATTATTTTGATGGGTTTAGCGGGCTCAGGAAAGAGTACGCAAGGGCAAATCTTGGCAAAAGCGCGCGCTGGGGTGTGGCTGTCGGCGGGTCAGGTTTTAAGAGACACACCGAATGAGGAAGTACATGCGGTGCAGCGACGGGGTGAGCTAGTCGATGATAGTTTGACGATCCCGCTAATGGCAGAGGTGATTAATCGGGCGTTAGCAGAGAAGAAAGAGATTATTTTAGATGGCTATCCGCGGACGGTGCGGCAGGCAGAGTGGATTCGGGATAATGTAGCGAAAGAGATTGAAGCCGTCGTACGCATTATCGTGCCAAAAGATGAGCTATTTCGGAGGCTGGCAGCGCGAGGGAGGGCGGATGACGCGAGCCGGGGTGCGATTGAAGAGCGATTCCGGATTGTTGAACAAAATATTTATACAGTTTGTGAGATTTTAACAGAGAAAAATGTAAAAATCCTGGATGTAGGGGGTACGGGGACGGTCGAAGAGGTGGCTTGGAGGATTAACGACGTATTAGCGGCAGGTTAGGCTGTGGAAAACTTTAGCATAAAGATAATGTAACAGAGGTAGAAATGAATAAATTATTTGTACAGAAAGCGCCAGAGGATTTAGAAGAGAAAATTCGAGCGATGCGGGCAGGGGGGAAGATTTTGGGGGGTGTATTGAGGGATTTGAAAGCTTATGTTAAGCCGGGTATGACGGGAAAAGAAGTGGATGCTTGGGTGCGGAAAACGATTGAGGAGCGGGGAGCGAAGGTGGCCTATGATTATCTCGAAGAGGCTTTCCCGGGGGCGATTTGTATTTCGGTGAATGATGAGCTGGTACATGGGGCGCCGACGGATTATGAATTTGAGGAGGGGGATAAGGTGAGTTTTGACCTCGATGTATTGTATGAGGGGTATTATACCGATTCGGCATTTACGATGATAGTAGGTGATAAGGGGTCGCCAGCAGTGAAACAGATGATTAAGACGACAGAGCGAGCGATGTGGGCGGGGATTGATGTGGTAAAAGCGGGGGTGAAGACGGGGGATATTGGCTATGCGGTCGAGAAAGTGCTGAGAGCGGGGAAGTTGGGCGTGATTGAGAATTACGTCGGGCATGGGATTGGTAAGGAGATGCATATGCGGCCAGATATTCCGAATTATGGCTCAAGAGGGCATGGATATATGCTGAGAGCGGGAGATACGATTTGTATTGAACCGATGTCGTGTCTGGGGAAGCCGGCGAATTATGTCGATCGGGAAAGTAATTGGACGGTGAAGATGAAAGATGGGTCGATTGGATGCCACTGTGAACATACGGTGTTGGTGACGGAAGAGGGGTGTGAGGTTTTGACGCTGGCGGACTAGCAAAGATTTGAGGGCAAGTTTGGATTAGCGCGAGATGCGAAGTAATTTGCCTTTTTCTGTGGTTGTAATTTTGAAAAACTACGTTATAATAAGCTTATGGATGAAATTTCACGCTATGCTGTTGGAGTAGATGTGGGTACGGCTCACGTGCGAGCGGTAGTGGCGAGTATTTCTGGTGGAGGGAATCTGAATGTGATTGGTTATGCTGAGGCGCCGAATTCAGGAATGCGGCGAGGAGTGGTGGCGAATCTGTCGGGGCCGGCGCAGGCGATTGATCGGATGCTGGGCGAAGTCGAGCGGATGAGTGGCTATGAGGTAAACTCGGCGACAATTTCGATTAACGGGGCAGCGATTGTTTCGACGCGGACTGAGGGGATGATTACGACGGGAGCGATGGAGCATGAAATTAATGAGAATGACTTGGCGAGGGTCGAAGATGTAGCACTACAAGGGCGGATTCCGGCGAATCAAGAGGTGTTAGATGTGGTGCCGTTACAGTATATGTTGGATGAGCAAGGTGGGATTAAAGATCCGCTTGGGATGATGGGCTTGCGTCTAGAGATGAAAGCGAATGTGGTTTCGACGTTGGCGCCGAATTATGAGAATTTGCGGCGGGCAGCTGAGGGGGCAAATGTGACGCCACAACGGGTCGTACCGAGCGTAGTAGCGGCGGCGCGAGCGGTTTTGTCGGAGAGGCAGAAAGAGAATGGCGTGGCGGTGATTGATATCGGTGCAGCGACGACGAGCGTGGCAGTGTTTGAGGAAAATGATTTACAGTATATCGGCGTAGTGCCGGTGGGCTCGAATAATATTACGAACGATTTGGCGGTGATGTTGGCGATTGACACAGAGGTGGCCGAAGAGATCAAACGGCGGTTCGCGACGGGGAATTTCGGGGCGGTAGATAGCCCGGTGGTGATTCGTTGGAAAGGGAAAGAGATAAGGTTTGAGCGGAGCCAGATTGACGAAGTAGTACAGGCGCGGTTGGATGAAATTTTGACGCTGGTACGGAAAGAACTGCGCAAGGCGCATTATGAGCAGCGGTTGCCGGAGGGAATTGTCTTGACCGGTGGTGGGGCGAAGATGCGGGAGCTGGATAAGTTTGTGCGTGAGACGCTGCAGACTTCAGTAAAAGTTGGGGTGCCGACTGGGCTGAATGGAGTGGCAGAAGCGGTTTTGAAGCCAGAGTATGCGACGGCGGTGGGGCTGATGTTGATGTCGGCGGATGGCGGGCATACTGTACAGGGGCGAAAGCCGACGAAGCATTCGAAAAAAGAGAAGAAACCAGGGATATTAAAGAGGTTTTTGGGCAAGTTTTGAGGGATAGGGTGTTGTAGTATGAAAAAGTGTGTTATAATGGATCAAGATATAAAAGTGGAGAGGAATAATGCCCGAGATTAAGCCAACAGAGGTAGAAAGTTCAGCAAGCATTAAGGTTGTCGGTGTAGGTGGTGCAGGCAATTCGGCGATTAACCGGATGAAAGAAGTCGGTTTGTCTGGGGTGGAGTTTGTAGCAGTAAATACCGATGCGCAGGCTTTACATCATTCGACGGCCGAGACAAAAGTTCATATCGGTAAAGGATTGGGCGCTGGCGGCGATCCGGAAAAGGGTCGCGAGGCGGCGGATAGTGCGCGCGAGGCGATTGGTAAGTCGTTGGAGGGTGCGGATATGGTCTTTATTACGCTTGGTGCTGGTGGTGGTACTGGCTCAGGTGCTGGTCCGGTGGTAGCAGAAGAGGCGAAGAATCGGGATATCTTGACTGTGGGCGTGGCGACGAAGCCATTTACCTTTGAAGGCCCGAAACGACGAGAGAATGCGGATGAAGCGATTGCAAATTTGTCGCGAAATGTGGATGCGTTGATTACGATCCCGAATGATAGGTTGCTGCAGACGATTGACCCGCGGACGCCGTTACTTGAGACGTTTAAGATTGCAGATGATGTTTTGCGGCAGGGGGTGCAAGGAATTTCGGAGTTGATTACGGAGCACGCGCTGATTAACTTGGACTTCGCGGATGTGAAAGCAGTGATGAAGAATGCCGGATCGGCGTTGATGGGGATTGGGCGCGCGAGTGGTGATAACCGCGCGGTGCTGGCGGCGCAGCAGGCGATTGAGTCGCCATTGATTGAGGTGAAGATTGACGGCGCGAGAGGCGTGTTGTTCTCGGTAGCTGGTGGTTATGATATGGCAATGAGCGAGATTCAGGATGCAGCTGAGGTGATTACTGGCTCGGTGGCGCCAGATGCGAACATTATCTTCGGTGCGAGTATTCGTCCGGAGCTTGAGGATGAGATTGTCGTGACGGTGGTGGCGACGGGCTTTGATTCGGAATATTATCGGAAATTAGATGCGGAGCGCGCAGCGGATGACCAGCAGAGTAGCTATTCCGGTCAGACAGTGGCGGATGTGGTAGATATGAGCAGCGCGAGCGGATATGGGTCTACAACTAGCTATGGTAGTAGTTATGGGAGCGGATACGGGGGAACGCATGACGGCGGCAGTGTGAGTACGGGCCATGAGACGTATGCGCAGCGCGAACAGAATGTACGAGAACAGGCGAGTGTGAGTAGCGCAGCACAGGCGGCTCAAGCGCCGGCAGTTGAGCCGACGAGTGCGGACTTTACCGCGGAAAATCGGACGAATATGTGGGATTCAATTCGGACAGAGAATGAAGATGATTTAGACGTGCCGCCGAGCTTGCGGGAACGGTTGCGCGGAAAGAAGGAACAGTAGGAGCCGGGATGGCGACGACTCCGAGGATTGGCGATAGTAAAGTTCTCGAGAGCCGTGAGACGGATGATGGGACAACGATTCGTCGACGGCGGGTGAGTGCAGATGGTCGGCGGTTCACGACGTATGAGCGGATCGAGTTGCCGCAGTTAATTGTGCGAAAACGGAGCGGGAATCGCGAGGTGTTCGACAGAGATAAGTTGGTGACATCCGTGCGGCGGAGCGTGGGGAAATTCCTGGGCTCGGAATTGGCGATTGAAGCTGTAGTGAGCGAAGTGGAAACGAGATTACGGCAGAAAGGGGAAGATGTCGTAGGTTATGATGAGGTCGGGAATACGGTCTTAGATGTTTTAGCGGAGAAGAATGAAGTGGCATACGTGAGGTATGCGAGCGTGTTTTCGGATTTTAAGACGCTGGGGGATTTTGAAAGGATTTTACGTGAGAGGAGAGCAAAATAGATGAGGGTGGTTTGTGTTTGGCGCGAGGGTGAGGAATATTCGCGGATGGTGCGTGAATGGTTGCGAGAATTTGAGCGGAGGACGGGGCGGCAGATAGAAAGTTTGGATCCGCATACGCGCGAGGGCGAAGGGTTTTGCCAGGCGTATGATGTGGTCGAATATCCGACGTTCTTAGCTCTCGACAATAACGGCGGGGTGCTGGAAATTTGGCGTGGGAAGATGTTGCCGACGTTTGACGAGGTGAATTATTGGGCGATGCAACAGTAGGAGGGTGCTGGTGAAAAAGAGACGCGAGGGCGTCTCTTTTTGGAGGAGATGGGTTGATGGAAATTAGAATTAGTAGAGATTAGGATTGGCAGCTGCGGGGGATGTATTGCTCGAAAGTCTCGTCGCCGTGGTAGATCTTGCTGATAAAACCTTGAGGTTCATCGGCGGTCTGCGGTGCCATATAACGCATGTGAAATTTTGCGCCAGCCAGCGGACAAAAGATGCGCCGTTTGTAGAACGGTAATTTATGCTCATATTCCTTGGGCGCCTCGACACCGAGCTGAGCGGCATCGTTTTGGATGACGTAGACGACCAGTTTGTAGAGATTACGCTTTTTATCGACAACCTGTTTGAAATCGATCACGCCAACAATATTGAGGGTTGACTGTGGACCTAAGGGATAAATCTTGGGCGCCGCGTCGGGTTGAACGCGGCTGATGACTTCCAAATATGGTTGAACGGTGAAACGGACGCGATCTTTGATCTTTGGGATGCGGTTCGGGCCATGGACACCGATGAAAATATTGAGTTCTTCCGGGCTCATGGATTCGAGCCAGCGACGATAGTGAGCGCTGGTCCTGCGGCGCCATTTGTTATTTTTACGAGATTTCAGGCGACGTTTGCGACTCGCACTTAACATATAATTATCCATTGTAATTCTCCTTTCAAGGTGCGGGGTTGACAGATACTGAAAATGCCCGATTGGGGCATGGTAAAGAGAGGTACGGAGTACCCATATTTCTATTGTACCACAGATTGCTTAAAAAGTCAATATAGGGGGTGGCGGTTGCGAGAGAAGAGAGGTTTGTGCTATAATATTGATATGAAATACAAGGCAGGGAGCCGACGACGCGCTGCGGAATATGAGCAGGCGCTGGTCGAGTGGTGGAAGAAAAATAAAATCTTTGAAAAATCGGTTGAGCAGAGGCCGATTGATAATAGTTATGTATTTTATGATGGCCCACCGTTTATTACGGGGATGCCGCACCATGGGACCCTGCTCTCGAGTATTGTGAAAGATGCGGTGCCGCGATTTTGGACGATGCGGGGAAAGCGGGTAGAGCGACGTTGGGGCTGGGATTGTCATGGGCTGCCGGCGGAGAATTTTGTAGAGAAGCAGCTAGGGATTACCGACCGACGCGAGATTGGGACGAAGTGGTCGTTGGAGGACTATATCGTCAAGGCGCGTGAGTCGATGCGGGCGAATTCGGAGACATGGCAGGGGACGATTGATCGGATTGGGCGCTGGGTGGACTTTGAGGGGGCATATCGGACGATGGATAAGGACTTTATGGAGTCGGTGTGGTGGGCCTTTAAGGCCTTGTATGAGGCGGGGAAGATTTATGAGGGGGCAAAAGTCCTCATGTATGATACGAAGTTTGCGACGCCGGTGTCGAAGTCGGAAGTGACGATGGATAATGATGCGTATCAGGAGGTGACGGATCCAAGTGCGTATGTGAAGTTTAAACTTGTAGATGACAAAGCCTTGGCTCATCTCGGGTCAAAGGTGAGCGTTGACTCATCTAAAGAATCGTCAAACGCTCAGCCTGAGGAGTCAAGCTCCAAGACCACTCGACAAGCCAAAGCTTTGTCACCGGAGAGCTCAAACGTTGATAATGCACTTGGGCCTGCCCCGGTCTATCTGTTGGCGTGGACGACGACGCCGTGGACGCTGGTGGGGAACATGGCCTTGGCGGTGAATCCAGAGATGGAGTATGGGCTGTATTGGGATGAGAATGGCGACTTTATAGTCGCGGGGGTGGAGTTTGCTCAGAAACAGGAGAAATGGGAAGAGCTGGCGAAGTTCAGGGGGGCGGAGCTGGTCGGAATGGAGTATGAGCCGCTAGAGGTGGAGAGCGGTGTGAAGCTGGCAGATTGGCAGAAGTTTGACAAGGGGTATTACGAGAGTAAGGCGAAGAATGCGCACCGTGTCTGGGGGGCGGAGTTTGTCGCGGAGGGCGACGGGACGGGTATTGTCCATATTGCGCCGGCGTACGGGGAGGATGATTATGAGCTGGGGCGGAAGAATGGCGTGCCATGTATCGATGTCTTAGATGAATATGGATGTTATTTGCCGGGAGCGGATAAAGGCTTGAAAGCGGCGGGGGTGCGGCCAAATGAGCAGGGGCAGATTCAGATTTGGGAGACGAATAAGTTCATTGCGAAGTGTCTAGAGGATAAAGGGCCGATCGCGAAGATTGAATATATTAAGCATGAGTATCCGTTTAATCCGCGGTCGAAACAGAGGATTATGTATCGGGCTTTCCCGAGCTGGTTCTTTGATGTACAGGGGCAGAAGCCGCTGATGCTGGCGCAGAATGAGAATATTAATTGGTTCCCGGAATATTTGAAAGAGGGGAGGTTTAAGAAGAATATTGAGCAGGCGCCGGATTGGAATTTGAGTCGCGATCGGTTCTGGGCGACGGCGATGCCGGTCTGGAAAGGGGGCAAGGGCAGCGTGAAAGTCGTGGGGAGCTACGCGGAGCTGAAAGAACTGTCAGGGGTCGAGCTGGAGGATTATCATCGGCCGTGGGTAGATGAGATTGAGTTTGATGCGTGGGTGAAAGATGGTAAAGTGGTGCCGGAGGGTACGGCGGGTGCTGATGAAGAGCATTTTAAGCGGATTCCGAAAGTACTGGACTGTTGGTTTGAGAGTGGGAGTATGCCGTTTGCGCAGTTGCATTATCCATTTGAGAATAAGGAAAAGTTTGAGCGGAATTATCCGGCGGATTTTATCGTCGAGTATGTGGGGCAAGTAAGGGCGTGGTTTTATTATGTTCACTGCGTGAACACGGCGCTGGCAGAGGTGGGGGCGTTTGGGGAGGCGGCGCAAGCGAAGTCTGAGAAGAATGCGTTTAAGAATGTGATCACGACGGGGACGCTGGCGGGGAATGATGGGCGCAAGATGTCGAAGTCGTTGGGAAATTATACGGATCCGAATGTTTTGATGGATCAGTATTCGGCGGATGCGCTACGGTTCTTGTTACTGAGTAGCCCGGTACTTAGTGGGGAGGATTTCGCGCTGACGGACAAAGATGTGAGCGATGTGCAGCGGAAGTTGGCGATGATTTGGAATGTGTATGATTTCTTCACGACGTATGCGGAAGTCGATGGGTGGGATAGCGAGGCAGTAGGGCCGCATTGGCAGGGTGAGCTGAAGAATCCGTTGGATAAGTGGATTATTGCGCGACTACATGAGCTGAAGCGGGATGTGACGACGGGGATGGAGGAATATAATATTCCGAAAGCGCTGGCTGGGGTGTTGCCGTTTGTGGATGATTTGAGTAATTGGTTTGTACGGAGGAGTCGACGACGGTTCTGGAAGAGCGAAGATGATGGCGATAAGGCAGAGGCGTATTGGACGCTTTGGAAAGTATTGTCGAAGCTGGCACAGGTTTTAGCGCCGTTTACGCCGTTCTTGGCGGAGGAGTTATGGCAGAAGATGGTGGGCGGGGATGATCCGAAGCAGAGTGTGCATTTGACTGATTGGACTGAGGCGGGCGAGATTGATGAGGAGATCCTGCGACAGATGCGGAGGGTGCGCGAGGTGATTGCTGAGGGGCTGAAGATGCGGATGCAGAAGAGCGATATCGAGCAGCAAGTAAAAGTGCGGCAGCCATTGAGCGAGTTGATGTATGATGGTGAAAAATTGCCGGCTTGGGGTGAGGAAATTGTGCGCGATGAGGTGAATGTGAAGCGGGTGGTACACGGAGAGGCGATGAGTCTCGACAAGACGCTGACGGATGAGCTGAAACGCGAGGGGTGGACGCGGGAGCTGGTCAGGGCAGTACAGAGCGCACGGAAGAAAGCAGGGCTAGTAGTCGATGATCGGATTCGCTTAAGCGTGGTCGTCGAGGTGCCGGAGGAGTGGCGCGAAATGTTGATGAATGAAACTTTGGCCGAGGAACTGACGCAGGGGGAGAATTATGCATATGATGAGATCGTGAAGATTAATGGGGAAAATGTGACGATTAGCCTTGAAAAGGCGTAAAGTCTTGACTTTTTAGAGTATGTATGGTATTATGGAAGCATAAGGTGGTTTTTGACGGTTTAGGGATTTCAAGACCAGGTAACGAACAGGTAAAAACTCGTGCTTCGGCACGAGTTTTTAAACCCTTTAAACCACCGGATCAGGTATGCGGCGGTCGATTATCATAGCGTATACGGGTAGAGGCAGCGGAGGGGGTAACCGCTGTAGCGATTGCTGCTGCGTGACGGATTGACGTCGGTCGGGCTCGAGCTCAAGTTGTAGGCATGAGTAGCCGACTTAGCAGTACGCGCCCAGCCGTAGCCGTACTCACCGACGAGCCACGCCTGACCGCTGTAGAGCTCGACATACCCACTACGGACAAAAGCCAATGGTAGTTTAACGATATTGGTGGCGCCGGGTTGGCTTTTGTCCGTAGCGGATACGTCAGTCTCTACCGCGGCCGCCTCCTCAATACCGGCTACGAGGGTGGTGTCTGGTCGCGTACCGCCTCCTCAGCCACCAGCGCCTATTACCTCTTCTCAAACCCTACCTACGTCAATCCGTCA
>CAZFZV010000015.1:0-10508 GCA_964523355.1 uncultured Candidatus Saccharibacteria bacterium
CAACTCAATCCGCTTAATCTGGCTCGAGAAACAGCTCACAATCACCCGCCCATTCGCGTAATGATCCATCACTCGACCAATATTCTCCCCTACGTCATATTCCGAATGCGGATGTCGCCCCGGCGAATCAATGTTCGTACTTTCGTTCAACAGCAACGCCACCCCCTCTTTCTTCACAATCTCATCAATTCGCTCATAATCCGTCTGTACCCCCAGCGGTTTTTCTTCGTGTCGCCAGTCACCACTCAGATAAATCACCCCGTTCGGTGTCCGCACGACGATCGCCGTAT
The DNA here is from genome assembly GCA_964523355.1 of uncultured Candidatus Saccharibacteria bacterium. Lineage (GTDB taxonomy): Bacteria > Patescibacteriota > Saccharimonadia > Saccharimonadales > Saccharimonadaceae > Nanosyncoccus. The sequence continues at coordinate 291 of CAZFZV010000015.1, forward strand.
TCCCCGGAATCGAATGCAGTGTATGGATAAATTCTACCGAGAAATACTCTCCCACCTTGATATTCTCATGCTTTAACGGATCCACCGCAACGTAATTCATCTCTGGCACTTCCGTGAGCTCCGCCATCTGCTTCTCAATCATCCCAATCGTGAATTTCGTCGCATAAATCGGCGTCGTCGTCTTAAATTTCGGCAATAAATGTCGACATGCCCCGATATGATCGAGGTGCGCGTGCGTGAAACAAACTGCCTTAACTTTATCAATATTATCTTCTAAATACTGAATATCCGGCACCATGTAATTCACCCCCGGATAATCTCCGCCTGCAAACAGCGTACCCATATCGACCACAATCATCTCGTTTTTGTACTCAATGATGGTCATGTTTTTACCAATTCCGAACTCACCCACACCCCCAAGCGGGATCACCCGCACCGCATCTGCGCTCGGTCGCGCCGCTTTCAGCTGCGCATTGGTCACCTGCGCGCCCTTATAGCCATTATATCGGCTCCGGTTCACCGGCACCCCAATAATATGCTGCGTCGCCTGTGTGTTCACATCCTGCGACAACATCCGCTGATGATGCACCATTTCTCCCTTGCGCACCGAGACTCCAAGACCCGCACGCTTACTCGCAGCCGCCGTTTGCGCCTGAGTGGCCTTATTTGCCCCTTTTCCGCTACTCTTTGCGCTCGCCGCATTGCTACGGCTCTTTTTTGCCCCCGCGCCTCTTAGAGCCCTCTCTGTGCTTCTAGCGGCATTTTGCCCATTTTTCGCACTGCGGTTACTCGCACCTGAGCCCGATTTTGCTCCCTGAGCGCTTCTCGTACCTCTGTTGGTGCTTCTCTTTACCAAATCCGCATCTTTACCGCCCTCAGCAAAATTGCTATTAAATCGTCGGTTCTGTGCTTCCTCAAACTGCTTCTTAATATCTGGCAGACGCTCATCACGCATTTTCATCAAGCGCGCACGCCGCTCATCTTCCTGTTTATTAACCATATTCCTCTTATATTCTCCCCCGTTATCCCCCATGAAGTTCTTCTAGATACTTCTATTATATCAAACTCACGCCAAATCACAAGGCTTTTCTACCAAAAATCATATATCCTCCCCCAACCACCCCTATTTATAGCTCTCAAATGGGCGACAGCCCTTGACAATCCGGCGCCACCAATATCGTTAAACTACCATTGGCTTTTGTCCGGGGCGGCAACGTTCGTCTTCGAGATGGCTATATCAATGTCGTCGGCAACGGCGGCTACTACTGGTCGCGTAGCGCCAGCTCCTCAGCTACCTACGCTCGCTACCTCCGGTTCGTCCCTACCCGCGTCGATCCGTCAGACGGCAACGATCGCTACTACGGTTACCCCCTCCGCTGCCTCTACCCTGGTAATTAGCGAGTGAGGAAAGAGGGGGAGAATGTCTTTCAGCTAATCTTAAGGTACCTCCCCTCCTAGTCCTTAGAGACCATAGATATTATAAAAGAACTTTGAGACTTTACCGGATGGTTTGTTATTTTGAACCATGGAGCTTGACTCCTTAGGCGAACGCGAGTCGTCATTAGCGCGCAAAGCGCGCTAATGACGAGAGCGTTCCCTTGGTGAAAAGTAACAAACCATCCGGTAAAGCTTAAGGATACTATATACCGGTCTCTAAGGACTAAAACTTCTTCAGCAACTCCCTCAACTCCGCATCAGTCTTCACCCCAAACGTCACGCTCCGCCCCCGCACGCGCACCTCCGCCCCGTACTTCTCGCAAAGCTTAGCTTCTTCTTTCACGAAACTATTTACTTTTACCGCCTTAACTGAGCTCTTCTTCTTATGGTCCGCAATATACCGCTCGACTTTCCGCGCCGACCATCCCTCTTCAATCATCTTCGGCAAGATTTCATGCACCATCTCCGGATCCGCCGAAATCAACGGTCGCATCGGCCCCTCCATTAGGCCATGCTCCTGCATCGCTTTTTTCGCCTCTTCCGGCAATTTCAGTAGCCGCATTGTATTAATTACGCTCCCGGCGCTCTTCCCGACTCGCTGCCCAATCTCTTCATTCGTCAAATTAAACTGCGTCTTCAGCTTCGCATACGCCGTCGCGAGCTCGATCGGGTTCAAATCTTCCCGTTGCGCGTTCTCGACAATCGCCATCTCGAGCCTACTCTGATCATCCAACGTCCGCACAATTACCGGCACCGTCGCGAGCTCTGCCAGCTGCGCCGCCCGCCAACGCCGCTCGCCCGCCACAATCTTATACTTTTGCCCCTCTTTTACGACTACAATCGGCTGCAAAATTCCATGCTTCCGGATCGACTCCGCCAGCTCTAATAGCCCATCCTTACTAAAGGTCTTCCGCGGCTGACTTTCGTCCCGCACCACATCTTCGACCTTCACTTCTACCAACTGGCTCATCTCGCCATCTTCCCGACTCGTCGGGTCAAACATATCCTCGACCACATCCGTCGGGATCAGCGCCTCAAACCCTCTACCTAAACCACTTTTCTTTGCCATCACCCTCTCGTCCTTTCCTCTACTTCGCGCGCAAACTCTTTATATGCTTTTGCCCCCTTACTAAACTTATCATACGCCCCTACCGGCACTCCGTGACTCGGCGCTTCTGCCACCCGCACATTCCTCGGAATACTCGCCTTGAACACCTTATCCTTGAAATACTTCCGCACCTCCGCCAGCACCTCCGCGCTCAAGCTCGTGCGTTTATCATACATCGTCGCCAGCACTCCCAACAGCTTCAACTGCGGATTCATCGCTTTTTTCACCATCGCCATACTCTCCAAAAGCTGCGCCACCCCCTCCAAAGCATAAAATTCCGTCTGCACCGGCAAAATCAAATAATCGGCCGCAATCATCCCATTCACCGTCAACAACGACAAACTCGGCGGCGAATCAATAATCACATAATCATATTCACTCTCCACGCTCTGAATCGCGCGTTTCAGTACTCCAAACTTCTGCTTCATCCCCGCCATCTCGACTTCCGCATTCGCCAGCTGCGGCGTCGTCGGCGCCACATCAAATCCCTTGAATTGCGTCTCCGTAATCACATCGCTCAGCTTCGCCACGTCCAGCATCACTTCCGTCATGCTCGCATCCAACGCCGTCTTATCTAAGCCCAGCCCGCTCGAGGCATTCCCCTGCGGATCGACATCAACCAGCAACACCCGGTTCTTATCTTTTGCCAAAAAATACGCCAAATTCACCGAAGTCGTCGTCTTCCCGACACCACCCTTTTGATTCGTAATACAAATCACCTTAGCCATAACTACTTTCAGTATAGCATACTATTTCAAATAATACCAATCACTCATCACCCCACGTTGCTGATACTCCACCGTCTCCAGCCCCGTCGCCGCTTTCACCGCCTCTAGCACTTTCTCATTCTCCTGCCCATCGTTAATAAATACAAGCAAGCCTTTCCCCAAATCTGTCCCGCGCAAAATTTCCCGCACTTTCTTCTCATCCGCCCCCACATCCTGCGCCACATACGACTCATTTATCTCCCGCATCAACAATATATCATTCAAAAATCCCCAATCGTCACCCGTCTTCATCAAATACAACGCCGGCACATCCTCCAACTCCTGTATTTTCTCCACCCATGCCTTGCGCTCCGGATAAGTCACATCCGGCTCCAGCCCCGCGTACAGCGGCATCACTACGCTTAGTACTATCAGCCCCGCCGCCATGATCAAGCTCCCTCGCCTTTTTCCGCTCACCCCTTCCAGCAGCTCCCACAAACTCCATAATACCAACGCTAACAACAGTCCACATACCGGCGCCACATAGCGCAAAGCCACAAACGGCGACGCCGCCGCCACTATTACCAGATAAAACAACGTCGGCGCCAAGACCACCAGCATTCTCTCCCCCTGCCCACTCCCAAGCTTAATCTTCTTCTGCTTTACAATCACATACCCGCCTATGACTATAATCATTAGCACAACCACTAGCAGCAACTTATGAAAAACATATTCATCCAACACGCCAGCATATGTCCACAAATTCGTCAGCAAAGTCAAAGGTTGCAGCAAGGTCGCCATTACTCCCTCGCCCCGATACCCGAAAAACATATGGCTAATCGCAAACGGCCAGATCACGAGCGACACTAACCCCGTACCTACTACCGTCGCCGCATACACTCTTAATTCTTTCCATCGCTTCTCCCGTACATATTTCGCCACGAACACTACAGACATCGCCGCCAGATAAAACCAATAGTAATACTGCGTCAACGCCCCCATCAGCTCCACCGCCCCAATCGCCACCAATAGTCGCGGCTTAACCTCCCGGGTTTCTAGTAGCTTCAAATGTAACCATGTCGTCAATAAAATTCCCAACGTCAGCAATTCGTACATCCTTATGTACACCACCGTACTAATCGTTGCCATCCCCAGCGCCACCACCGCCGTCAGCACCAAACTCTTCACTTTCTGACCACCGGTCATTTTCTTCACAACCAACCACAAAACCACCGTGCTCACCCCTGCAATCAAGATATTCAGCCCAATCCCCGTCCATTTAGAAAACTGACCAGGAGTCATTTCCATCCCCAGCCTTAGCAACCCGTAAAACAACGGCGGATGCACGTCATTCTTCTGGTTTTCATACACCGGGCCGAACTTCCCACGTTCATCCTCTTCCACTGTCAAATACTTATCATAATAGCTCCCCTCATGCCAAGTATCATAAAACCCCTCCGTCTCATAAATCTGCACCCGCTCATGGTTTGCGAGCCCATATGAATAAATTTCATCCATGTGGAAATACGCCTTGCCCATCCCGGCCAAGACGTACACCACAGTCTGCACGACAATAATCAGCGCCAGCCAGAACCCCGCTGCACCCCACACTTTCGACCCAAACTTCTTCATTACTCTTAGTATATCATCTTTTTCACAGTTTTCATCGTCGGATATGCCAAGGCTAGAAATCCGGCCAAGAGCAGAATCGCCGGCCACCCCATTGTCGCCGTAATTCCAAATACCGGCTTCAAGAAAATCACGCTAAAAGCCAATCCTGCTACGGATAGCCCCCAGATCGCTTTCTTCCGCCAAGTCATTTCCCCGCTCACATCATACAATACCATCAACCCTATCACCGATAGTAGAATCGTTGCCGCCGTCGCCATCTCCAACGCTCCAATCCCTAGAATCTCACCAAACAACGACATTATCATCACCAACAGCATATCCGTCACCCCGCCCGGCAATGCTCTCAGTACAATATTCTTCATAAAGTCTCCCCGTATCAATGCCGTATTTGGCACCTGCGAAAGCAGGAACGCTGGCAGCCCAATCGTAAACATACTAACCAGCGACACCTGCGCCGGCGTCAGAGGATAGCGCATACTGAAGATAATCGTCAAGAGTGCCGTCAAGACCGAGAAAATATTTTTTACTAGAAACAAGCTCCCCGATCGCTCCAGATTATTCACTACTCTACGCCCCTCCTTAACCACATCCGGCATTTTCGCGAAATCCGAATCCAGAAGTACCAGTTGTGCCGCCTGCACTGCCGCCTCACTCCCCGAAGCCATCGCAATCGAACAGTCCGCATCTTTCAGCGCCAAGACATCGTTCACCCCATCCCCCGTCATCGCCACTGTCCGCCCTTGCTTCTTCAAAGCTTGTATCAACGCCCGCTTCTGCTCCGGTGTCACTCGTCCAAACACCGTGTTCTCCATCGCCGCAACCGCCAGCGCTTTCTTACCTTTCAAACTCCGGCAATCGACATATTTTTCCGCATTTTTAATCCCCGCGGCGGCCGCCACTCGCGCCACCGTCACCGGATTATCCCCAGAAATCACCTTTATCTCCACCCCTTGCTCATAAAAATACCGGAAAGTCTCCGCCGCATTCTCTCGCACTGCATTCGCCAACAAGACCAATCCATACGGCTTCACGACTTTTGTTAATTTCTTGCCCGTCAATTCCCCCTCGTACCGCCCAAACACTAATACGCGATAACCCTGCTCATCATACTCCTCTATCTGCTTAGCATATTTCTCATACTTTTCCCGCAGTACAAATTCCGGCGCGCCTAAGACCAGAGCCTCATCTTCAAACTCCACCCCGCTATACTTATATCTCGAAGAAAAGCCGACCACTTTCTTTACCTGCCGCTTCTTCCCTCGCACCCCCTCAAGTCCGGCTTTCAGCGCTATCATCGTCGCGTTATCCGCCTCTTGCGCCTTAACGAACGCGCTCAGGATCTCCCGATTCTCACGCTCGCCCCGCTTCGCCAAATCCACGATTTCCATCATTTTCATCGTCTCTTCCGTAATCGTCCCGGTCTTATCGACACACAGCGTATCCACCCGCGCCAAGGTCTCAATCGATTTCATGTCGTGCAGCATGACCTGTCGCCGTGCCAATTTCATCGCACTAATTACCAAAGTCACGCTCGCGAGCAAAAACAACCCTTCCGGTATCATACCGATCACCGCCGCCACCATCGCCCGCACGCTCGCCTGCAGATCTTGCCCCCCGAAGTATTGTTGACAAAACATCACTACGCCGATCGGGATAATCGCCACCCCCGCCATCTTCACGATTTTGTTCAGCGACCGGATAATCTCCGACTGCTCGCCCCGCTTCATCGCTTTCGCCTCCAGAGTTAATTTTGAAGCGTAAGATTCTTCCCCCACCTGTACCAATCGCGCCCAGCAGCTCCCCGAGACCACAAACGTCCCCGACAACAGCTCATCGCCTACTTGCTTCTGGATTTCCTCCGCCTCACCAGTTAGAAGCGCCTCATTCACCATCACTTTCCCCTCAACCACCTCTGCATCTGCCGGAATCTGATTCCCCGCCGCCAGTCGCACCACGTCATCTTTCACTAACTCATAAATCCCCACCTCAGCCTGTTCCCCGTCCCGCGTCACTTCCACGCGCGGCATATTCATCAACTTCAAATTATCCAGCACCCGCTTCGCCCTTAGCTCCTGTACTGCCCCAATCAAAGTATTCGCAATAATAATCGGCAAAAAACTCAAATCACGATACGATTGTACCAAAATCAGCAAAACTGCAATCACCAAAAACACTAAGTTAAAATAAGTCAACAAGTTCGACAAAATTATCTGCTTCACCGATTTCGACGGCGCCTGAACTTCGCGATTGTCTAAGCCCAAACGTCGCCTCTCCTCTACCTCCGCGCTCGTCAAACCTTTCCAACTCTGTACCATATGCTCAGTATAGCACCATCCCGCACTTGGCGGAACCTCCCATTATCAGATTGTCACCTACCTGTCACCCCGCATCAAAAAAGCGCCCCACCGGCGCCTTTTCTTATCCAATCTTTTCAATTTCGATCATCGAATACTTCTGACGATGACCAATTTCCTTATGGACACGCTTCTTCGACTTGTAGCGAATCACGCGAAGCTTCTCGCCTTTTACTAATTCCTCGACAACCTTCGCTTTTACTTTCACTCCCGCGACCTCCGGCGTACCGACTTTCACATCGTCACCATCAATCACGAGCAAAGCACCAGTTTCGAGCTCTTTAGTTCCTGCCGGGAGGAGGTCCACCCGTAGGGTCTCTTTCTCTTCGACCAGATATTGCTTCCCGCCGATGAGTACAACTGCTTTCTTCATATCATTCCCTTTAGATAATATTCCCAACCATTATATCAAAGAGCGCATCTCTAGTCAACCTCAATTTCTTCCCTATACAAACCCCAAGCCTTAACTTATAATAACAGTAAGGTGGGAGCAAATTCACAGTTAGAGACAGGAGACCCGAAAAGGAGGTGATCCGCTTGGATCAGAAACAAACTATAAAGGTTGCCACTACTACTGGTGACATAGAAATCAATTTCTATGTCACTGCCGATTCGGCAGTCCAAATTCAACATGTCACTTTTACCCAAAATGGTCAAACTATCGCCCACAAATCATACGCCGTGGAACGGATGCCCGGCATTCATCCTTATTCTCTGGATATTTGGCGGCACTACGAGACGGTGCGTCGAGGCCACCTAGTCATTCGCAGCGGCTTTGGGCTTTGCGGCTGTTATAACAAATATCGGCCCAATTCCCCTCCCGACCCTCATCACCAAGAATCCGACACCGAGCATGCCAGCGGCTGTGTCGAAATCGTGCGTAGTCTCGCGGCCTATTATCCCGACCTACTCACGCCTGATTTCTACCGCCGCGCCGAGTATCTGCTCAAAGATCATGATCTCGGCGAGAACGAATACGGCGACCATCCCGACGACGGCAGCCAGAACCGTACGGAGAAGAACCGATCTGAGTTAATCAGTTTCGCTCTTGCTACCGCACATCTCCCGGCTCAGTTTCGTCAAACTTTGGTGGCTGATTTCATTCGTTTTCAGGATCCACTTTTTCCAGGACATCCTCACGCACTCGCAGAACTGGTGCAGTTGGCCAAAGTCGTTGACAAAATTGAAGCCATCCTCTCGGCTACTTTCTACGAAAAAACCGGCGCTGCTGGCGACCTCTTTCACAAAGAAGAGCACTATAGTACATTGACCGAGCAAGATCGACATTTTATCCGCGAAGCTGGCAATGATTCTTCAATCGTCGCCGGCTGGCTCGCTCATACAGTCTATGAATACCATATGTACTATGGTTTCCCCTATTTACTCGACGTCGTGAAAGCTGCCATTACCGATGTTCGCGGAGCGTGGTTCCCTTGGTTTGACGATTTTTGCGAGCGGAACCAGATACCAGACACGCACACCACTCACCCCCTCCTGTCTGCCTAACGCATCCCCGGCTAACTTGAGTTAGCCGGGGATTCTCATGTCTTACATCGTATGTACAATGTCATTACATCATACATACATTGTACATACAACTACTTCTTCTTACTTCCAGACTTGCGTCCTGCTGCCCTCTTGGTGGCCTTTTTCACCGCCTTATGTGTCTTATACCAATAAAATCCACCAGCACCGAGAGCTAACGCGACCACTACTGCGAGCGCAATCTCTACCGGGCCAGTCGTCGGCAGCTCATCCGGCACAATCGGCTCGACAGGCTTCGTCGGGTTCGACGGTCCTGGTTCCGGATCTGGATCCGGCGTTGGTTCTGGATCCGGCTCATCGCTATCTACTGGTTTCGTCTGAATCGTATAAACAATCTGTCCCGAATATCGGTCACAACCTTTAATCGCACCGTTCAGCTTGTCCAACCCGATAAATGTCCCCTCAGACGAGAACAAGCTAGTAGGCAAAACCGACCCATTGACTGGCCAAGAATTATAAATCTTCGCTGACCCCGTGACGTAATGCAACGTTACTGCTTCTTTTGCCGTCACATAAGCTTCGTCCCAGACCGCCGCCGGCTCCGTATTGCTCGCCGTAATTCTACCTGTTACCGCTCCCCGCTCCTTTGCTGCTAGCTGAGCTGGAAAACTACTCGACAACCTTACATCGCGCGCAATTCCGACATAGCCATGATCCTTATCATTGTACGTCTCCGAAGCGTCATTATGATAATAAATATAGACTTCATACTGCTTCCCGGGCTCGAGGATAATCTCACTGCTATACGGCCTGCCGGAATTTTTCTCCTCAATCCGCACGAAATCACGCTCATCGCCCACCGCTGCGTTATCCGTAATCGAGTTAAATGTCGCATGGTCCGCTGGCTTCGCATTTGTATAGGTCGGCCTCTCCGGCCCCCACGCCATCACCGAACCCGCCGGCAGCAACGACCCCCCAATCGCTACCAACGCTGCCGCGCTCATTCCGACAATTTTATATTTTTGTTTTCTCATGCTCGCTCCTTCTTATTTACCTTATAGACTATTAGCCCAATTTTCAAATTCCTCGTCTGTCATGCCACCCACGATCTCATTCTCATTCGCCGTATCTTGCGCTTCTTGGTCTGCCGCTTGCTGCTCACCACCAACCGTCTCGTCCGTCACCTGACTATCCTCGACTTGGTCTTGATTCCCAGCGTCCGGTATCGAAGTACTCTCATCGGTCTCGTCGTAAGTTCCAGTTGTATTACCTGTAATCTCATCTTGCGGCACCTGATTTTCCGGCGTCTCATTCGACGGAGTCTCAATCTCACCTGGAGTCTTATCATCAATATTCTCTGTCTGGTCGACTGGATTAGTCTGGTCTCCGTTTTCGACCACATTCTTCTCATTCTCCGGATCTTTCGGCTTAACTGGATCAGGATCAGGATCAGGATCAGGATCAGGATCAGGATCAGGATCAGGATCAGGATCAG
>CAZFZV010000015.1:10608-15419 GCA_964523355.1 uncultured Candidatus Saccharibacteria bacterium
GATCGTCATCCTCAATTTCCGTAATCAACTCATTCTCTTCCGGTTCATCATCCGGCACCTGTTCAATCACCGTCACCGTAATCACCGGCTCCCGCTTCGTCGGTGTACTGACTTTCAAATTTGGCTGGAATCCACAATTCAAATTGAAATCTCCCGACTCTTGTGTGTTGTTCGCAAACGACATCACAACCTGGACCTGTTTCGCATTGTTCCGCTTCTTCGTGTCCAACCTCAACGCAATATTTTCAACCGCATTACCCTTCGCCTCGTCGATCTTCGACATGTAGAACGTCCGCTCAGTGTCATTCTCAAGGTAAAACTCATAACTCGTGTTCTCATTATACAAAGCAATTCCGGTCGCCGCGAGCAACTTCTTCTGTAAATCACCGCCATTCTCACCCAGCAACAACCCCATCACATCTTGCGCTCGCTGTTCGACGTTCTCATTCTCAGCAGTCTTCGCATCAATTCCGCAAGCTTCCATAATTTGCGGATAACATGCTACAAAAGCTGCCATCGTCTGCGGCTGGTCGCGGACGATGCTCAGGAGCTCCTGAGCAGTAGTCGCATCTCGTGCCTCTCCGAGATCAAACAGGAAATCTTTACTAGTGCCGAAGTGGTTCGTATTTTTCCCCGCGTTCGCCGTCTCGTATTCCGTGAAGTTTCCCATCAATCCATTCGGTAATACTTGTGTTCCTTCCCGTTCAGCCATCCCGGCATACATCTGCTCACCAGCCCCTAGCAAATCTACACCCTCGTAGTCAATATTCCCGCTATTCATCAAATCTTCTGGCGTGATTCCTAACTCTTGCGCTATCTGCTGCGCTTCAGCCTGCGCGGCCTGAACTTCAGCTTGGCTGACTGCACCCGTTTCAACATCATCATACGCCGTACTCTCCTGTGCCGCTGCCACGCTCGCCACACCGTCCCCACCACCAACACTCTGCGGTACTGCGCCAACCAAGAATAATGCCGCTGTCAAAGTCACCGCAACGCGTGCAACAGCCCGCGCTACTACCCGCTTAAAACCTTTTCTATTCTTCAGCTTCTCGTGAATCCTACTGACCAACTTCTCCCGCTTCTCGGCGCCCTTTTCTTCCTCGGCCGTCATCGCCGCCTTCTCTTCTTCCGACATCCAACGCCCGGGATGCTCTTCCGCCTCAGCTGCCATTGCCACCATCGCATCCCAATACCTCTGCGGCTGCTGTTCCGCTTTCACTCCAGCTTCCGTCTGCTCCGCCATATCTTTCACCCCCTGATCGACCTGCGCGAACAGCTCTTCGTCAACCTCCGTACTCGCCCGCTGCTCAATTTCCCGCCGTTTCTCTTCTAGCAGCGCACGCAACTCCATATCTTGTTTGCCCAGCTCGCTCATCAACTGGTCAATCGCCGCCAAGCTCAGCTTATCTGCCGTATTCGCATCGGCTTCATCCACCCCATCAAATTCCCCACTCACCGGCGAAGTCTCCTCCTGCTCAAACAGCGCCGCTTCCTGCTGCGCCTCAGCCATCTCCGCCAATACCCGATCTCGCCGCAGGCTCATCGAACCATACTGCTCAGTCGCCTGCCTAATTTGCCCTTTTTGGTACTCTGCCATTGCCGGATCAGAATACACTACCCGGTCCATCCGGAAAATCTCATCCGCCAACTTCTTCATATCCTGCGTCATTTCGCGCACTGCCACCTCCGGCGTCCGCCCCGCCAAGATATTTTTCATCTCTGCCTGGCGTTTTCGCTCAAACGTTTCCTGCGCCAACTTCCGCTGCTCCGCTTCATAATCGTCCAGGCTAAACCCTTCCCCACTCTTCTTCGCTTCGACCGCTTTCTGAATCGTCGCCTCAGAATATTTCTGTTGCCCCCGCTTATCCGTCGCCTCGCGTAATTCTCGCGCATACGCTTCCAGGTCTTCATCTAGCGTCTCATTACTCGCCGGCTTCGCCTCCGCCGACTCAGTTTCAGCCGCCGAATACTCTTTCCCGCGTTTCCGCTCATAATACTTATTTACCGCATTGATCGACTCTTGACCAATCTCCTGTTCCACCTTCTTGCGTTCTGCGCTCCGCTCCTGTTCTCCGCCGCCACTCGGCGCCTTCTCACCTCTCCCTTTGTTATGTTTCGCCATCTATGCTACCTCCGCCCCGTTGCCCAGAAAAGCCGCCCGAAATGCCGCCATCGTCTGCTGCGCCACTTCCTCAAAATTCACACCCGCACCATCGAAAAATGCCTCAATCTCATCATCGCTTGCCTCTCGGTCCAACATCCCCTCAAGCTCCACCAACTTCTCATCCGGCAACGCCCGAATCATCGCCTGCTCAATCTGCTCCTCTAGCTTCATCTCTAGCTGCTCTTTCAGGGCGACATCGTCCGTCCCCTTATCCGCCATCATCTTATTGACGAATGCATTAATTACTTTAGCTTTTGTTGGTTGACTTGTTGGTTTATTTTCTGGCATTTTGATACCTTTCTACATGACTTTTAAGTTAATTTACCATAAGCGAAATTCGATGTCAACTTCTACACCTTACGCCGCCAGAGCTTCTTCATCCTCCGCTTCCGCTACGGCCGCCTTATCATTCAAGTTCACAATCAATCCAGCCCAACGCAACACCTGCGCGCTATCTCCCCGCTCCTGCGCCAGCGCCATCCGCCTCTCTGCCTCCGCTTTGGCTATATTGAGTTTCCGCATCCGCTCTCCCCTACCGGTCTCACGCTCCGCTTGCGCGCCAGCAGTCTCAGCCACTACCGCCTCGCCCGCACTCTGCTGCTCCGGCTCTTCTTCTGCCAGCACGCCCTCAGCCCAAGCCATCGCTCCGATCATCGCTTTCGCAACTTTCGTCATCATCTTATCGACTACTTTCCGGAAGCCCAACTTCCCCCGCATTTTTTCAAACAGCTGTTTAATTCTTCCCTCGCGCTCTGCCGGCTTCTCCATCTCAGCCTCAGCCTCTTCGCTCTCGTCTACAGCTTCCCATTTCAGATACGTAAACTCCGGCAAATCATCCCTCTGCCCATTCCGCAATACTTGCGCCGCATATTCCGCCGCCGCCTCTGGATGTTCCGCATTATAAACCTTATCATCCTCCAACTGCTTCTGATGTTCCGGCGTATCTTCCGCATAATTCCTCAACCTCTGTTCATAAGCATCGCTCCCCTCATCCGGCCTCCGCGTATGCTGTTGCATGACCAATAAGACATTCATTTTCGCTTTGCGCGGGTCCATCTTCAAATGCCAAGCAATTTCCTCATCCGGCGATAACTGCGCCTCTTGCGCATCCTCTCGTAGCTCCCGATTCCCACGATACATTTCCTCCAGCATCCGCTGCGTCCCATAAAACACATTTCGCATCGTCTCATCATTCAGCTCCCCGCCGCGTTCTTTCAGTTTCGCAATATCGGCCAGGATCGCTTTCTTCGCCATCGCCTCGCGCACTGCCCGCGCTTCGCCCGTCACACCAATCAATCCCTTATCAAAGAAATTCGCAATCGCCTGATCAACTTTCGCCAAATCCGGCATCTCCCCCAGCTCTACCCCACGCTCGCTTCTCTCTTTCGACAACTTCTGCCAATATTCTTCCGGGCTCCCCTTTATCGATTCCATCCAAGCATCCAGCTTTTCACTTCCGACTTTGCCTGTTTCCTGAGTTTCCCCCGCCGTCACCACCGGCTCCGGCTCAATCTTCGGCATCTGCGCCTCCGCGCTCGCCACTGCTCGCCGATATCCATCCTGATCAAACGTCGCACTACCCGGCGTCGCCGATTCTGCCACCGGCTCTGCTACCGGCGGCTCCACGCCTGCTTCTTCTACAACTGGCGCGCCCATGCCTGGCGCTTCCATCGTCGGAGCTTCCATAATCTTCGCCGTTCCTACATTTTCCGCCAATACTTTCCCGTCTTTGTCGACGACATCGACCACCGCCTGCTCGCTCTGCACATCCTGCGCCATCCGCTCCCAAGCGTCCGCCGCACCGTTATTTGTTTCTGTTCCTTGATTTTGATTATTTCCTACCACTTCACCCGGCATTTCGTACTACCTCTTTAAACTACTTATAGTTTATCACAAGATATCGCAAAGCACAACCCAAATCCTCCCCCACCCATAAAACCCGAACAATTGTTCGGGTTTTATCAAATCTACTTTATTCTATCTTATAGGCTATTCCTCTTAAGCTTTTATTCTAAAATCAGCTCTAAAATCTATCGTATAATTCTTCTCTCCTCTTAAGCCGCATTCCGTATCGCACTCAGAATGCTAATTCCAATCTTACGATTCTTAATGCGTTCCAATGCTGCTTCCATTTTCTGCGGGTCAGTCTCGTGTGGAGCGACATATTCTCCTTCCTCTTTATTACTCGCGCCCATTAGTTCAAAATCATCCCAATCCGCCTTTTTACTTCTCTCGACTCCAGCATCCTGAATTTTGAAGTCGTCTTCCGGTATTACATAGGTATCTCCTTTGGTGTTAAAGTTAGTTTTTTCGCTCATGGCTGTTTCCTTTTTCCTTTATGCTTTGGCCTTACACTCACAGCCTTCGCGGTTTTTATTTTTGTTAGATATTGATTTTATTTAATTGTTTATTTATTATCTAACTAATTCCTATGTTAGCACACATCCTCGAAAAAGTCAATACCTTTTATGCTTTATTTCTCCAAAATGTCAATTTTACAGAGGTAAAATCATCCATTCCCTCTTTCCTCACTCGCTACTTACCAGGGTAGAGGCAGCGGAGGGGGAAACCGTAGTAGCGATCGCCGTCGTATGACGGATTGACGTAGGTAGGGTTTGAGAAGAGGTAATAGGCGCTGGTGGCTGAG
>CAZFZV010000016.1:0-15180 GCA_964523355.1 uncultured Candidatus Saccharibacteria bacterium
TACGGACAAAAGCCAATGGTAGTTTAACAATATTGGTGGCGCCGGATTGGCCGGTATAGTTTGTAAAAGTCTTATGTTTTTACTTTTTGGGACATTCATGGTACCGTGAGGTTAGTTAACAAGAGGACAGATGAAAAAAACAATTTGAAAATGGATAATAGTAAAACAAGAATTGCACAATTCCAATAGGGTACGTTCTATCAGGGAGAGTGAAGTATGGTGGTGTGGATTGGGTGAGAACGTTGGTGTAGAGATAAATGGGAAAGATAGTTATTTCGCTCGGCCGGTTGTAATATTGAAGAAGTTGAGTAGGTATAATTTTATAGCCATACCGTTAACCTCGAAACAACATCAAGGTTCATGGTATGCCAATTTTGTTTTTAACAATAAACAGCAGGCGGCAGTTCTGTCTCAGGTTAGGAATTTGAGTGTAGCGCGCCTTTATAGGAAAATGGGACAGCTTTCGGATTCTGATCTAAATTTAATTCGATATGCGCTATACGATTTGATATTTGGATAAAATGCCTCCAATCTCATGATTGGAGTGGGCGGGTATCCCCGAATATGGCTTCATTATAGCAAAAGCTGTTAATGTCGTCAAGGCGGATTGATTTGGCCAGGGAAGTAAGTGATGGTATAATAAGGGGATGAAGATTTTGGCGATTGAGAGCTCGTGTGATGAGACGGCGGCGGCCGTAGTTCAGGATGGGGCGCGGATTTTGAGTAATGTGGTGGTGTCGCAGATTGACATTTTTGCGGAATATGGTGGAGTAATACCAGAGGTGGCGGCGCGTTCACATCTGGAGGCGATTTTGCCGGTCATACATAAGGCGATGTATGATGCGGGGAATTTGGGGAAAGATGATATTGATGCGATTGCGGTGACACATACTCCGGGGCTCTTGGGTTCTCTGTTAATTGGGACGTTGACGGCCCGGATGCTGGCGATTTTGTGGCAAAAGCCGTTGTATGCGGTGCATCATTTGAAATCGCATATTTATGCTAATTGGCTGAAAGCCGCAATGCCGGCTTCATACGTAACGCCGGAGTTTCCGCTGGTGGCATTGGTGGTGAGTGGCGGGCATACGCAGTTGATTTATATGCGTGACCATAATCAGTTTGAGATTATTGGGACGACGCGGGATGATGCGGTGGGGGAATGTTTTGATAAGGTGGCGAAGATATTGGGGTTGCCATATCCGGGAGGTCCAGCGATTGATAAGTGTGCTTCAGGGCAGTCTTATACTTCATCTTCAGAGGCGGTGACGCTCTCGTCATCTAAAGAATCCGACCCGCGTCAGCCGGGAGATCCTCTTCAGACGAAGCATAAGACTGCTCAGTATCCGCTTGGTAATAGTCGGGCATATCGGCTACCGAAACCGCAGGTGGAGGGGTTGGATTTCTCGTTTTCTGGACTAAAGACGGCGGTTTTGCGCGCAGTGCAGGCGGAACTTGGGTTGCCGATTACGACGCCGTCGTATGAGTTGGCGGGGAAATTGACGGAACAGCAGCGGGCGGATTTTGCGGCGGCGTTCCAAGAGACGGCATGTGAGATTTTAGTGGAAAAGTTAGAAAAGGCCCTAGAAGAGCATCCAGAAGCCAGGAGCGTGGTGGTAGCAGGGGGGGTGAGTGCGAGTGCGGCTTTGCGCGAAATGGTGCGAGAGAGGCTGCTAGGAGCTCCTCAAGGCAAAATGGCTGAAAATACCGGATTACCAAAGAGGGAATTAGGGGTGTTTTTCCCGGAGAGACGATTTGCGGGGGATAATGCGGCGATGGTGGGTGCAGCGGCGTATTATGAGATTCAGACGGGGGTGGAGCCAACGGACTCCTATAAGCTAAATATTATGCCAAGGAGCGTGATCAGTTAGGAAGTTGGAATTGGGGGTTTCGTAACTGTAGAGTTATAGAAATCTAGGGGATTTTCTTGATTATTTGAGCAGTTGAGCGAGGACTTCCATGGTCCAGACAACATCGGCGATCGTGCTGCCACGGGAGAGGTCGGATACAATATGGTCGAAACCTTGGAGGATGGGACCGGCAACGGTGAAGCCGGCGAGCTGCTCGAAGACTTTGTAGATGAGGTTGCCAGAATTGAGGTCGGGGGCGATCAGGACGTTGGCTTGGCCGGCGACTTGGTCGGCCTTGGAGTCGGGAAGCGGTTGACTTTTGTCTAGACCGATACGAGGATTGACTGCTGCGTCGAGCTGCATTTCTCCAGCGATGAGGATATCGCGGTGTGCGAACGTCGTCAGAGTTTCTTGGATGAGGTCGATAGTAGGGTCTTTGCCGCCGCTGCCGAGAGTCGAAAAAGAGAGCAGGGCAATGCGCGGGCGGTCCGAGAGGAGCTTCCCGGCGGAAAGATGGGTTTGCTCGACGATTTCGCGGAGTTGATCGGGGGTGGGATGTTTACAAGCGGCCATGTCGGCGAGGAGATAAAGTTCGTCGTCCCGTCGCATGACGACGAGACCGGAGAAAGTCTTGTAGGGCCCTGAAGTCTGAGGATTGGTTGTCATGGCGAAGTGTTCGCGGCAAGCGAGGATGACATCGCGGGTCGAATGTTCAATGCCGGCGATCATGGTGTCGGCGGTGCCGTCTTTGACCATTTGGCAGGCGCTAGCAAGATCAGGGGCGGAAAGGGCAGTAATTTCGGTCCAAGAGTGCGGGAGGTGCTGGAGAGGACTACCGGCGCGCCGGAGTCGGTCTTGCGTAGAAATCGCCTCACGGATAATGGGGTGGTTGAATTCGGGAAAGACGATTTTTAACATAAGTATTATCATTATAGCATGATGAGTGGGTGGTTTTGGTGAAAGTGCTTGTTTTTGGGCTTTGGGTTAGGTATAATGAAGATGCATCACTTTTATTATATATAGCAGCTACATGTTTTTGGATGGCTCAGCTTTGACAGTTGTGAGGGCGCCGAGAGTACCCTTTGACGCTGTTGAAGTGAAAACTAAGTAGCTGTGATAAGAGTGATGCACCTCGCGGTGCCCTTTTTGTAGGTGGGACTTTCTTTCAAAAGAAAGTCCCAACGAAAGAAACTAGAGAGTGGTTCTTTACCAAAAAGTGCGATTTTTGGTAAAGAACAAATAAAACTACTAGATTAACAAAATCTACAGTTAGGCCTTCGAGGAGGGAAGATATTAACCTACAAGGAGGTAAAAATGAACAACAACGTAAAATCAGCAACGACGGCGGGGCTTCTCGGGATATTCTTGGGAGCGGTCGGGGCGCACGATTGGTATTTGGGAAACAAGTCGAAAGGAATTTTGCACGTCTGTCTCGCTGGGTCAGGCGTTTTATTAATGATTGTGGCGGATGCGATTCTGCCAGCTGTGATGTCGTGGCGGGCGTTGATTACGTTCGCGTGGCTGTTTACCATTTTAAATGGTTTGGCGTCGATTGTGATGATGGGGAATGGGATTTGGGGGTTCGTAGAGGGGATTGTGATTTTGACGCAGGGCGATGCGGGATTGGCGCGCAAGGGATATGCTGTTGCGAATAATAATTATGGTCAAAATTATAATGGTTACAACAATTATAATCAGCCGATGAATAATGTGAACGGGAATTATAATAATGGTAATCAAGGCCAAGGGAATTTTTCACAGAACGGCGGGGCGATGAATGGCGGAAACCAAAATAATGGGGGCAACCAAAATGGAAAATAGTTTGGCGATGGCGGTGGAGAATATTGACCCGGTGGGGCCGATAGGGAATCAGCCGGTGAATTCGGGGATGGCGCCGAACGGGGGCGGTAACGGTGGCTCAGGCGGATATGGGCCGAATATGGGGCCGACGCCGCGGCAAAAGCCGCCGACGGATCCGGCGAAGAAAAAGAAAATTATTCTCGGAGTGATTTTTGGTGTATTAGGGCTAATCGCGGTGGTTGTGGCGATTGTGGTAATCGTGATGTTGGTAAAAGTAGATTACGGGGAAACTTATCGGCTGACGAAACAGCTGGAAGAGAAAGTTGAGGACATTGGCTACAAT
This sequence comes from uncultured Candidatus Saccharibacteria bacterium, assembly GCA_964523355.1. Lineage (GTDB taxonomy): Bacteria > Patescibacteriota > Saccharimonadia > Saccharimonadales > Saccharimonadaceae > Nanosyncoccus. Next base: position 3,991 of record CAZFZV010000016.1, read on the forward strand.
TATGATTGTGAAAGTGTCGTAGATTATGTCAGTAGCGCATATATTAGCGTGACTGATTATGCGGGATATATCAATGAGTGTACAGTGACGATGGGCGGGGTGGATGATTTGATGAGACAGCTGGGGGAGACGGCGGGTGTGAAGCGCAATAATGAGCTGGCGGGGATGTTTGAGTCGTTACAGACAGAACTCGCGAAAGTAATGCCAAATTCGGATGAGCTGAAAGGGCGGCTCGAGCTGTATAACACATGGCATAAATGGGCGGTTTTAGTCGACGATATCGGGACGAGTAGCTCAGACGCGGAAATACGAACGGCGGCGAATGCTTTGGTCGAATCGGGAAATGAGATTTTGAAGAAGTATGGTGAGGGCTGGCTAGAGAAGCGTTTGGCGTATAACCAAGCTTATAGCGCATATTATGATGCGAACTGGTCGGATACGGCGGCATACAATGCGACACGCACGGCGATGAATAATGCAAAGACGGCGTTGAGCGATTTTGTTGCGGCGAATAAGCCGGATATTCAGACGCTCGGGGGTCTGAACTTTGAGGACGTCAGCGGTTTGGAGCGGGCGTTTACGAATTTCGATAACAAAGTTGTTGAGCTGTATGAGGAGAATTATGATCCGGCGAGTGGGGATTGCGTAGAGCTGTTTGGCGAAGTGATATGTGATTAGGCTCTCTCAAGCACTCTTGAGCCGTACTGACATTGCTGAGACGGCGGGTGAAGTCTCAGTGATGACAGTACGGCTCTTTGGGGCTGGTAAGGCAGCGGAGGGGGTAACCGTACCAACGGCTGCCGTAGTTGTACGACGGGAACACGTTAGCAGAATCCATGAGCAGGGTGTAAGCGTAGGTAGACGACCTAGCCGTACGCGACCAGGCGTACCCGCTGCCGCCGACATTGCCCACGTCGCCGTTGTAGAGGCGGACGTACCCACTACGGACAAAAGCCAATGGTAGTTTAACAATATTGGTGGCGCCGGATTGGCCGGTTCAACTTGTACAGCATGTACAAGCTCGTTACTCGATTTGGGCGGAAGAGATTGGGGTAAGTTTGACTGGAGAGGGGTTGAGGCAGGGAAAGGTGAAAGAAAAAGGAATTTGGGACTAGCCAGATGAGGAGATGAGTGCTATAATGAGTCCAGCTAAGCTAAATACTGTCTGATAGTTCTGACAATTCTGACCAAGGAGAAAAATGCGACTATTTGCACGATTTCTTGGTTAGAAGAAATGGTTTAGTTTAGCGACTAGGCAGATGGTCGCATTTTTGGTGTTTGGTCAGAGTTGTTGTGGGCGGTTTGGCTTTGCAAGTTACAGAGAGTCGGCTAGAGATAGTCGCTTTTTTATGTGGTAAAATAGTGTAATGAATGATTTTGATTATTTGGGGGAAGAGACGGTATATCTAGATGCGGCGTGTCAGAGTTTGCGGCCGAAGCCAGTCGTAGAAGCTTTGGAAAGGTATTATTTCGAGCATAACTCTTGCGGAGAGCGGGTGAAATACCCGTGGGGAGAAAAGACAGACGAGCTGGTAGAGGGGGCTCGGAAGAAAGTCCTGAAATTATTGAAGTTAAAGGCGAAAGAATATTTTGTCTCCTTTACCCTGAACACGACTTATGGGATTAATTTGATTTTGAATGAGCTAGATCCGAAATTGGTAAAGAAAGTAGTGACGAGTGAGATTGAGCATAACTCGCCGTTTCTTGCGACGATGGCGATGAGCGAGAGGCTGGGGGTACCGCGAGTGGTGTTGCAGCGGGGGGAAGATGGAACACTGCAAATGGGGGATGAGGATTTTGCAGGTGCGGTGGTAGTGGTAAATTCGGCGGCGAATTTTGATGGGCGGAGATTGATTAATCTGAAAGACGTAGTAAAGCGAGTACATCAGGATGGGGGAATTGTGGTGATTGATGCGGCCCAGGCGATGGCGCATTATCATGACATGTTAGAAAAGACGGAAGCGGATGCGGTGTGTTTCTCGGCGCACAAGATGTATGCGCCGTCGCTCGGGGTGATTGTCGCGCGTCGAGATTTAGTACCGAAGCTGAAACAGACATTTATTGGCGGGGGAATGGTCGACGATGTGACAAGGGACGGGTATTTGTTGACGGCGGAGGGGAATAAGGATCATATATATACGGTGTTTGAGCCGGGGCTGCAGGCGTGGGGGGAGATTTGTGCTCTGGGTGAGGCGGTGGATTGGCTTGAGCGACGGACGAAAGAGGATCAGAAACGTCTTGAAGCGTGTACGACGAAGTTGGATAGTTTCCTGCGCTCTCGGGAGAAAGTGAAAATGGTGGGGCAGGAGGCGAATCCGACGATGAGCTTCTATGTTGAGGGGTTAGATTCGCATTTGCTAGGGGCGGCGCTCGGGAAAGAGGGGATTATGGCGCGGACGGGGTACTTTTGTGCACATTATTATTTGGATAAGGTATTAGGTTTGCCGCCGTTGGTGCGATTTTCTTTGAGTTATGCAACGCGGGAGGGGGATATTGAGAAAGTGAAGCGGGTGTTGGGGAAGATCTAAGGGGCATTACGAAAGAAAGTCACCTCTGTAGAACCACAGTGGTGACTTTCTGTATAATGTTATTATAATATATCTATTTTGATAGTTCAAGGAGGTTTTGGTGTTTTGTGATTATAATAAGTCGTTTAACACTACGAATATCATTAAACTCTTTTTCTAGACGCGTAATGTTGACTCTGTCGGGCATCTTGGAGTGTCTAAGATCAAAGATAAGATTTTCTGCCTGTTTGCTGGCGACCTGAAAAGCGCGTTTTATTGTGTTCGCTCCTTTGCCGATAGGGCATTTGATTTCCCAATATTTTCCGAACATTTTAATATCTGGGGTCTTGGTATTCCGTTTTGGTGAGACTGCTAGGAAACGGATTCTCGATTGTGGATACCATTGAGCTAGAAAATGGGCCGTCATTAGTTCTTCTTTGGTCGGGAGGGCGCCGGCCTGTAATGTGATTCTGTCGTTCATTGTTTTGTATAGTATGTAAAATTACGATTAATCGCAACCTTAAGAATAATCAATGAGTGCAGAAAATAAGCATAAAGGGGATTGACTTTTTAGGAAATGTGTGCTACAATGGGGGTATAGGGTAAACAAACAAAAATATGGAAAATCAAAGTCAAAAAACACCAGTTACAGCTCCAAATTCTTTGACGGCGCCACAGGCGGCGAAGCCGGCGGCAAGTGTAACCCCCGGCACCGGAGCGCCTGGAGTAGCTGCGACGGCAGGTGCTCCCGCTGGGGGAGCGAAAAAAATAGTCGCGCCACAAAAACAACCGGGTCAACCGCGAGTTGCGGGTTCGCCAAAAGCATCGAATGATGTTTTTGTGCGTAAAATTGTCGATAAGATTAAAAGCTCGGAAAATATTTTGGTGGCGTTGTCGCGTGACCCATCGGTAGATGAGATGGCGGCAGCGTTGGGTTTGACATTGTTCCTAGATAGTTTACAGAAGCATACGACAGCGATTTATTCTGGGCAGACGCCAGATGCTTTACAATTCTTACAGCCGGAGGGTACGTTTGAGACGAATACGGACAGTTTACAAGATTTCATCATTGCGCTGAACAAGGAAAAGGCGGATCATTTGCGCTATAAGCTAGATGGTGATTTTGTAAAAGTTTATATTACGCCGTATAAGTCGAATATTACAGAGGAAGATCTGGAATTTTCGCATGGTGATTTTAATGTGAATTTGGTACTGGCGCTGGGAGTGCCATCGGCGGCGGATTTGGATTCGGCGTTGGCGGAGCATGGGCGGATTATGCACGATGCGACGACGGTGGATATTACGATTGATGCGCCGGGGAAGTTCGCGGAGATTGAGTGGAGCGACCCGGGGGCGAGCTCGGTTTCGGAGATGGTGACGAAATTGATCTTTGCGATGCAAGGCGAAGACGTAGTCTTGGATAAGGAGACGGCGACGGCGCTCTTGACGGGGATTGTCGCGGCGACGGGGCGGTTCTCGAATGATCGGACGAATTCGGATACTATGCAACTGGCGTCGAAGTTGATGACGATGGGGGCGGATCAGCAGTTGATATCGGCGCACGTGATGGATAATGATTCGGGGGCGTATACTACGGGCGCTGCGCCGGTGCGGACGGATTTGACGGTGGCGCATGATGAGATGGCTGTCGATAATGGTCCGGAAATTGCGATTGAGGGGGCGATGGTAACTCCAGTAGTGGAGCCGGTACAGGCGCAAGTCGAGCAACCGGCTGGTCCTAGCCAGGCGGAACTGGCGGCAGCGGCGAGTGCGGCGGTGAATGAAGCGGTGTCGGCAGCGGCAGCCAATGCAGCAGCGGCGGGGGCAGTGAGCCCGGCGGCTAGTGCGAATAGTCAGTCGCAACCGCAGCCAATTATTACAGGTACAATAGCGAATCAGACAGCGAGCTCGCAGGCTCCGCAACAGGGGATGGTGAACCCGCTGATCCCGTCGAATGAGCGTAAGGATTATGCGCAGATGATGGCGCAAGCTTTGGCAGAATCAGGAGGGGGTGTCGCAGCAGCACCGGTAGTAAGTACGCCGGTTGTGCCTCCGGTGGCTGAGATGACGGGTACGAATACAGCGGTGGCGCAGCCAGCTGCGCCGAGTGTAAGCCCGACAGTGCCGACTGCTAATCCGGCAGCACAGGCGGCCCCGGCAGAGGTTGCTCAAGGTCTAGAGTTGGTAGCGAAGCCAAGTGGCGTGACTTTGCCGCCACCACCAGCGCCAGTGCCGACGGCGGATATGATGCCACCAGCTTTACCGCAGACACAGCAGCCAGCGAATAACGCGTCGGGGGTCCAGGGTGGGGCTTTCCAGATACCGGGGATGAATTAAGGAGCGGGCGATGAGTAGCGGTAGATGTTGGTATGGGCGTCATGAGTCGTGCGAGACTTATCATGAGCGGGAAGATCTGAAGGAACGGCAGGGGGATGATAGGTTTGATTTTTATATTTTCTAGTGTAATATATACCCATGAATGAAGAGATAATGCTAGTTGACAAACCGGAGGGAATAAGCTCTTTCGGGGTAGTGGCGCGAGTGAGGAGAGAACTGTCAGAACAGGCTGGTATGATGAATGTAAAGGGGAAAGATGGCATCGTGCGGCAAAAACGGAAAAGGGTAAAGGTCGGGCATACGGGGACGCTCGACCCTTTTGCTACAGGGCTGCTGATTCTATTAGTCGGGAAAGGGACGAAACGGGCGAATGAATTCCTAAAACTGGATAAGGAATATATTGCGACGTTGCGGCTGGGGGAGGTTTCGACGACGGGGGATCCGGAGGGGGAAAGACTGCGACTAGAGCCTGTCATGGAGGGGGAGATAGGAGTAGATTTGACGGATGAGAGATTTCGTGACAAAATACCTGAACGGATTGTGCGGGAAAAACCGAACAAAGAGGCTGTGGAAAAGTGTGTGGAAAAATTTGTTGGGGAAAACTGGCAGACGGTGCCGGAGTTTTCGGCGGTGAAGATTAACGGAAAGCGGGCATATAAGCTAGCGCGGGAGGGGAAACGAGTAGAAATGCCGCGGCGAAAAGTCAAGATTTACGAGATAGAAGTTTTGGATTATAAATGGCCAGAATTGAGCATACGTTGTAAAGTGTCGAGCGGGACGTACATCCGAGCGCTGGGGGAGGATATTGGGAAGTGCCTCGGGACGGGGGCGTATGTGGAGAAACTGAGGCGGACGCAGGTGGGGGAGTATAGGGTGGAGGATGCGAAAAAAGTAATGCTTGGGGATGCTTACTAGTTAATTCTAGAGTGGAGCGTCTTACGCCGGGATTAAGATTTGAGTTTTCCTAACGGTCGCAAAAGTTCCGCAATCTTTTGCGCTGACTTTTGCTAAAACTCAAATCGTAATTTCGGGTGCGACACTTTTATACTCTAGAATTAACTAGTAAGCATCCCCAAGCATGTAGTTTTTGGTATTTTGGTAGAAGCAATGGAGGGGTGCGTGCTGAGGGGTGAAGCGAAGATAGAGAAAAAGGGTTGTTGAATAAGGTAAGGTGTGATATAATACGGGATATATGATTACTAGAGAGAAAAAAGCTGAGGCGATTAGCAAGCTCGCTCGTAGCAAGAGTGATGTGGGATCACCAGAGGTGCAGGTTTCGATCTTGACCGAACGGATTAAGGAAGTGACTGAGCACGTGAAGCAGAATAAGCACGATTTCATGGCGAAGCGTGGTTTGATGCAGATGGTTGGTCAACGCAAGAAGTTGCTCAAGTACTTGGAGCGGACGGATTTCGATCTATATAAGAAAACAATCGCTGAACTGGGGCTACGTAAGTAGCAGGAACTCCCCGAAGAAGGGGAGTTTTTAGTGTGGGCGACAGCGGACAAAAAGAAAGCTTTGCTTGTTTTTTGAGCGACGCAGCCGGCAAAGAGCGACAAGTTTGACTTTTTGTAAGACTTTGTTAGAATGGAAATTGTTTAGAGTTTACTTTCGCTTGCGTTTGCCGGCGAAAGTAATTTTTAGCTTCAGAGTTATATTGAGCACAATGCGACCCAAACGTATCCGAATCCTCATCCGCAACCTCCTTTCTCCCACCAAACTAAGAATTAAGTTGCCTTGCCGCCCTGGTGATTAGCCTAGCATAATTTGAGAAAAACTAGCAAGCATAAGCGATTTGAGAAAGAAAAATCCCCCTCCGCAGCTAATGAAATTAGCGTTGGAGAGGGTAAAAGAAAGGAGGTGTCTGTTATTTAGGTTATTTAGGTAAAACATCGTAGTAATTCGGTGCTTTCTTTGCGCTGGCGGCGTCATTGTAAATCAGCGTCGTATAACTTCTGAGCGCACGCACACATTGTCTCATGAATGCATTGGCGACGAGGTCAACCTCGTCCTGTGACATCAATGTCACAGGAACAAATTTCCCTTTTCTGGTATATTTGCCCCAAGCGGGCGTAGCTTCGGTGTGACTGATATAAAAGTCCACCGTGAGCGTTCGTTCGTTGTCGTGCGAGAAGAGATATGTGAGGCAGAAGCAAAAGTCCTGAACCTTATGGCTTTCTGAACTGAGCTTGTTGCAGTATGCTTCTAACTCAGCGTCATCAAATTTTCCCTTGAGATAAGAATCTTTTATATGGTTGATGATGCGCTCTATCGCACAATGGTTCAGCTCGGAAGCGCTAATCGGCGGGACACCTACAATAGTAAGGCGCCGTCTATCGCTGCCTACGACTTCGCTTGCCACGGTAGGCGCAGCGAAAGTCTGGCTCACCAACCTGATTTTATCGTCTGCAGAAGCTTTCTGTACCGAAAATGGTTTTTGAGGAACGATGTTTGCGGCCATACTGAAAATTGCGGCCAAGAAACTGGACTGACCTTCCACGGTCATTGTTAAATCTGACATTTCTGAATCTCCTTTTTGTATAAATGTACGATGGAGGCTAAGATTACAACGAAAATTAGCACATCATATCTATTATAGCACAGGGAGAAATAAAAGTCAATAGGTTGAATGGGATTTTGTGAGGTGGGGTGTGGTATAATGGGGTGGGGAGAAAATTAATTATTGGGAAGACGGCAGATAAGATTCTGGATTTAGCTAGTTTACTAAGCCTATTTCTGTAAGTGGCGGGTGAACTGTTCGCAATTGTAGTTTTCAAGTATACAATTGCTCGGCAGTTCAGCCCTGGTTATACTTACATAAATAGCCTTAGTAACCCCTGAAATCTAGAATATTCTATTCAGAATCTTATCTGAGGTTTTCCCGAGAAAGGATAGAGATGGATATTATTAATCCAAGTGGGAAACAGGTGATACGGGTCGAGCGGGAGCTTTGTGGGAGGAAGCTGACGCTAGAGGTGAATCGGGTAGGATTCCGGAGCACGGCGAGCGTATTGGTGAGCTATGGTGATACAGTGGTGCTCGGGAGTGTTGTGGTAGGCAAGAGGCCGGTCGTACAGGACTTTTTCCCGTTGTCGGTGGACTATGAAGAGAAATTTTATGCGGCGGGGAAGATTTCGGGATCGAAATTCATTAAGCGCGAGGGGAAGCCGGCAGATGAGGCGGTGCTGGTCGGAAGGTTGATTGACCGGCCGATTCGACCGCTGTTCCCGAAAGGTTATCGGCAGGAAGTACAGGTTGTGACGACGGTATTGTCGATGGACCCGAGTTTCCGACCGGATGTAGTGGCGATGATTGCGGCGTCGAGTGCATTGATGTTGTCAGGGACGCCATTTGATGGGCCGGTGGCGGGGCTGAGAATTGGGCGCGTAGACGGAGAGTTCCAGGCGTTCTTAAGCCCGGTCGAACGCGAGCGAAGCATGATGGACCTAGTCGTGGCTTGTAAGGATGGGAAAGTAATGATGGTCGAGGCGGGGGCGGACGAAGTGCCGGAGGCGATGATTATTGAGGCGATGCACTGGGCGGTGAAGAATGTTCAGCCAGCGCTAGATGCGCAGAGAGAGCTAGTTGAACTAGTGAAGCCAGAGGCGCAAGAGTATGAACTGGTATTGCCGGATGAGGAGATTCAGGAGAAAGTGGAGAATTGGTATAAGGCGCATGCGGGGGAGCAGGTGCGGGGAAATGTCTTAGAACGGCAGAGTGTGATTGAACAGCTGAAAGAGGCGATGCATGGAGAATTTGCGAAAGAGCTGGGCGAGGGCGAGACGGAAGAGGAGAAGATCGCTGATTATACGGAGAGACTGTTGCCAGAGTATGATCAGGCGTTTGACCTTGCTGTACATCACGAAGTGCGACGCGGAATTGTCGAAGATGGTGTGCGTCCAGATGGACGGAAATTGAATGAGGTACGACCGCTGAGTTCGCAAGTAGGGATTCTGCCGCGGACGCATGGCTCAAGTTTGTTTACGCGGGGCTTGACGCAGGCGATGAATATTGTGACTTTGGCGCCGCTGAGTTTTGCGCAAGTTGTTGATACGATGGAAGTGACCGATGGGAAGCGGCGATATATGCATCACTATAATGCGCCGTCTTATACGGTGGGTGAGCCGGGGAGGATTGGTTCGCCGGGGCGACGGGAAATTGGGCATGGTTATCTCGCGGAGCGGGCGCTCGTGCCGATGTTGCCAAGCGAGGAGGATTTCCCATATGCGATTCGGAGCGTGACAGAGATTATGAGTCAGAATGGTAGCACTTCGATGGCGGCGACTTGTTCGAGTTGTATGGCTTTGATGGACGCGGGGGTGCCGATTAAGCGGCCGGTGAGCGGCGTGGCGATGGGGCTGATGATGAACGTGCCAGCGGGGACTGAGATTACGGCGGACGATGTCGATAAGGCATATGTCTTAACTGACTTGATGGATGCGGAGGATTTCGCGGGGGATATGGACTTTAAGGTGACAGGTACGACGGAGGGGGTGACGGCGTTACAGATGGATATGAAAGTACATGGGTTGCCGGTGGAGATTCTTGAGCGTGCGATTGAGCAATCGCACGAAGGACGGATGTTTATCTTGGAGCATATGCTGAGCGTGATCCCGGAGCCGCGGAAAGAGATTTCGGTGTACGCGCCGCGGATTGAGAAGCTGATGGTGAACCCGGATAAGATCGGGGCGATTATCGGAAAAGGCGGGGAAACGATTAATAAGATTACAAGCGAGACGGGCGCGATGGTGGATATTGCGGACGATGGGCTGGTGACGATTGCGGGGGAGAATGAGGCAATCGAGAAAGCGTTGAGCTGGATTCGAGGACTGGTCGAAGAGCCGGAAGTTGGTAAAGTTTATGACGGTACGGTGGCGACGATTAAAGACTTCGGGGCGTTTGTGACGATTTTACCGGGGGTGGATGGTATGCTGCATATCAGCCAGATTAGTGATAAGCGGATTGATAATGTGAGCGATGTACTCAAGGTCGGGCAAAAGGTGCGCGTTAAGCTGGTGGCGATTGACGACCGGGGGAGGCTAAGTCTAAGTATGAGGAATGTTGAGTAGGGATTAGACCCTCTCAAGCACTCTTGAGCCGTACTGTCATTACTGAGACGGCGGGTGAAGTCTCAGTAATGACAGTACGGCTCTTTTGGGGTTGGTAGAGGCAGCGGAGAGGGTAACCGAGCCAACGGTTGCTGCCGACTGACGGATTGACGGTCGTGGGATTCATGTACAAGTGGTAGGCGCTGGTGGACGACCTAGCCGTACGTGACCAGTAGTAACCGTAGCTGCCGACGTTGCCTACCCGGCCGTCATCTGGCCAGACTGTCCCGCTACGGACAAAAGCCAATGGTAGTTTAACGATATTGGTGGCGCCGGATTGGCCGGTCCAACTTGTACGGTATGTACGAGTTGGAGACTATAGGAACAGATACTTATTTATGATTTCATGAAGTGATTAAGCTTATGGTTGTAGATGTTGATTGATTTGTGGTAGGGTGGGGGAAGAGCAATGGACGGCTTGTTATTTAAAGAAGGTAGGGTGTGGAGTTAGAGTAGCGGAAAGGAAAGCAATGCTGAGAGGTCTTGTTTGTTTCTTGCTGCGGAGTCTGGGTGATCGTCCTAAGTCGAAGCAACAAAAAATTACCTCGGTTATGATTGTAATAATCAACAACACGAAGTAACTTTGAAGCACCTTAATTGTGCCTTACTAAAACGATTATGGTAAGCCTGAAATTGCTCGCAGGTCAAGCTTACATTCTGATTATACTTTATTAAAATGATTACGACAAGCTTTGTTTTAATGGTGGAGGAAGAAAGGGCCGGCGATGGCGGCGGTGATGATCGCAACGATGATGAGGATGAGGGCGATTTTGCCGAGTTTGCGGAAAATACGCCAGACGAGAACGATGGCAACGAGCGCGACGAGCCAGATAATGAGCGTGTCGACGCCGAAATAATTACTGATGGTCTGGACGGTATCAGAGGCGCCATCCATAACTTGTTGACCGGCTTCGGTAACTTGGTCGACGTTGACTTCGGGGGTGTTTTTGATAATGTTTTCCATATGATGCTCGCCTTAGATTATAATTATGATTATAACACTGTTTGGGGGAATACGCACGAAAGTGTTGAGTAGGGTTGGATTTAGGGGTTGTAGAGGGGAGGGGATGGGGGTATAATGAGCATAGTTTGAGGCATTCTAACCTGTAATATGGCGTTGTGCGTCTCTATTCCGCTTATGTTATAAAAACGGCGCACTTATCCTTTTGGTTTACCGTAGTATTCTACAACTTACTATCCAAGTATGGTGCTGAGACCGGCCAATCCGGCGCCACCA
>CAZFZV010000017.1:0-12286 GCA_964523355.1 uncultured Candidatus Saccharibacteria bacterium
TCTCCCTCCGCTGCCTCTACCCTGGTAAGTAGCGAGTGAGGAAAGAGAGCTTTTCAGCTAATCTTAAGGACCTCCCTACTAGTTCTTAGAGACCATGATGCTCCGTCATCTTGGCTGGAACTTTCGGATTCTTTAGATGACGAAAGTTCCACCACCGGTCTCTAAGGACTAGTAGGGAGGTATGTAGGAATAAGGTTAGAGAAGCATGTTATAATCAACTTATGATTACCAAATCCCCTGAATCGACATCAACCGAACCATCCCCAAACTCCAGTGCCTGGGACAACCTCCGCGACGCAGTTCCTTTCGCCGGCAACGCTACTCCTGAAGACATCCCTGACCTCCCTACCTGCAGCTCCGATCGCACCTGCAATTTCTATCTTCGCGAAATCGCGCGCCAAGATCTCATGAAAGACATCAAATCTTTCCTTGATTCTACGCTTGAGCGCCAACCTCATAAATTCACATCCGAATCCGACCTCGACCAATTCTGCTCCGCCTACGCCGACGAACTTGACTCCACGCTCTCCCCCGAAGATCGAGCTGCCTTAAAAAATTATTCCGGCCTCGGTTATAAAGCTATCAACCAGGTTGCCCGCGGACAGTGGAATTACGACCTCCTCGGCGCGCAGACTCCCGAAAAACTTTCCTCCGCCGAGCAAACTATCGACCGTATCAGCCATGCCATCTCCTCTGCTCCTGCGATAGGAGCCGACCTCATCACTCACCGCGGCACTAATCTCGACAGTTTCCAAACTTACGGCATCAGCTCTCTCGCCGACTTAACCAATCTCAAAAACCAATTCTTTCTCGAAACCGGCTTTACTAGCACTTCCCTCGCCCCCGATAAAAGCTTCACTGACCGAGAGTTCGACGACCCACTCCGTCGAACTTGCGATATCGCAGTCGAATATCTCATCCCTGCCGAAAACCGCGAGACCATCGGTCTCCTCTCTGGTGATACCAGCTACAACGCTGAGCAACGCGAATTACTCATTGATAAAAGCAGCCTCTCCTACATCCAAGATGTCGAAATTAGCCCCAACCAAGCCAATGCGAAACTCAAAATGGTCCTCATTCCCCGCCAAATCTACGACCCCGCCACTCGCTAACGTCTTACATTGTACATACATTGTCCCCACAACGTATGTACAGCTACAATACAGCATCCCCCTAAAAGACCTATCACGACAAAATGGTAACGCTATATATGATGTGCCATCTCTGTGCTTTGAGAATATAAGTTCCATTCTCAAAGCATAGATATAATGCATGAAACTAAGATTTCACCACTTTCTTCGTCACATCAAATTTCTCCATATACCTCCCCGTCATCAAACGCGTCTGCGCATAAAACGCCGCCACACTCTGATACGCAATCGCTATCACCGGCGACAAAATCCATTGAATCACCATCACAAACTTGCTTCGCTTCTTCAAGCCCTCCGGCCGCTCCGGCAACATCTTCAGCGAGACAAACACCGTCACGAATAGCCCCAAAGCCGCCACCGTCTGGATCAAGCCCACCACATTCGGCAAGCTCCACGCCACCACCCCGCGCGAACTCAAATTCAACAGCATTGGCACCCAACCCCCAAACGCCACAATCGGCGCCATAATCGCCAAAGTCACATGCCCATCCAGCAAGCGCCAGAACTTCATTAGCAGTGGCAAGAATTTCATCCCCGGCCGTCGTTTCTTATCAAACAGTCTCACCCCGACGTACGCCACATCACTTGCTCCATAATCCCAACGCCGAAGCTGTACAAACTGCGCTTTTAGCGCCTCCTTAAACGTCTCCGACATCACCGCATCCTGATACATCGCCACATGAATCGGCACCACATCATACTTCCCCTCAAAATAAAACAACGACCGCCAATATTGATGCCCATCCTCGACAATCGTCCGCTTACTCCAAAAATCCATCCCGACGAGCGCCGCTAGCGGCTGCGAATGCGACGCAAAATTACGCAACAAATGCGGCCGCATCGTACTAACCACGTTAAAAAACGAATTTGACATCGCCACCACCCGCATCGGCGCCGACGCTTCCCAGATATTATTCGTGAAAATCGAAATCGGCTGATAACTATAATGCTGCCTGTTCGGCCGTACGATAAATTCATACGCCACATAATCTAAGTATTTCTTACTCATTCGATTATCACTATCGAGCGACGTCACAATCACATTCTCGACCGGAATCCGCTCCCTCTCCACATACTTCGCCAGATGCTCCCCCGCATAGGTCAAATTCGGCCCTTTCCCGACAATCTCCCCCTTTACGTCGGCCGGATGTTTCACCAACAAGAAATCCCGGAACACTCCCTCAAACCGCCGCTTCAACTCCTGCGCATTCGCCTCCATTGTCTCCCCACCCCGCTCTTCATATCCCAAAACGAAAATAATCCGCTCATTCGGAAAACTCGTATCTCGCACTGCTTCCACCGACGGCACCAAAGTCTCCAAACCCTCATTATACGCCACCATGATCACCGCGTGATAAACTTCATGTGGCTTCGGCTCCTTATTCCCCTCCACCGTCGACATCAAGCGCAAATTCTGCACATGCTCCGCCAAGGCATAGCTATCATCGCTCCGCCCATACAAACGTTCATATGCCGCATGCGGATCCTCTAAATCTTCTAACCGTCTCGCCCAATCCACACGCTCCGCGTGTCGCATCACATCGTACCCCTGGATCGTCCGGAACGCCGTCGCAATCGCTTTCACAAACGTAATCGCCACCACAATCAACACATAAATCGCCCCCAACATCGGATTAATCCAAGAAATCACAAATAGCGCAATCACAAGAATATAGCTCAGCGCTCCCGGCAAAATCTCAAAAAACCGATACAGCGGCGTTCGCTTCCCTTGCGGCAATTCCAAATCCCTAGCCATTACCACTCACCCGTCAGCCTCAACAATACAACCACCGTCGCCACCACCAACAGCATCGTCATTCCGATAAACGTCAACGCCAAGTCTCGCCCATGCTTCCGATATATCCTCAGCGCAATAAAATTATGTACTACTCCAAAAATTATCGCTAGCAGCGGAAAAGCCAACATATTCATCCAACTATCACGTCGATACCCACCAGACAGCCCCGCAATCTCGCCATACACATCTCCGTACCCTACAATTACCACCGTATTCTGCGGCCTCAGCATAAATAACGTAAACACCAGAAGTAGTGCGCTCATCACTGCCAAAACTATCATCATCAACATCAAAGGCTTTTGCTTCTTTGCTACTTCTCGCCAAGTTGCACGAAAATTCAACTTGGGTTCTTTTTTCACCGTCTCATCTTCCACACTCCAATTATACAACATGTGACTTTATGAGAGCAAGATTATTTCTCGCTAAGGGGTTGCTATCTGTTCTCGTCTGTTGTATAATCACGCCAAAGAGTTAGAAAGTATAAAACGCGAGGATTACATGAAAAAACTAGTTATTGCTGGCAGCTCTAAGCTCCAAGAACGTGCCGCCTATTGGCGCGGGTATTTTGAAGGACGTGGCTACGACGTTATCGACTTCCCCAGTGCCGTCTCTACCGAGGGCGACTATGCCGAAAATCTCACTGACATCTACACCTCGTTTTACCAGAACCTCGACCGAGCTGACGCTTTCTTCCTCATGAATGAAGATAAAGACGACATTGGCGGCTACATCGGCCCCAGCGCTTTTGCCGAGCTTTCCTATGTCTTGATCGGTAATCTCAACCGCGGCAAGAAGACCGATATTAATATGCTCCAAATGCCTTCTTCTGAACAAACCTGCTATGAAGAGATCAAATTCTGGCTCGACCAAGGTTGGATCAATATCTACGATCGCCCAACCGGCAAAAAAGCCGCTGTCCCCGTCGAGAATACTGTTACTGAAAAAGCCATCGAAGAGGATTTCGACAGCGCCGAAGAAGAATCCGCTACCGACGCCCCTGTTGCTTCCGAGCCAGCGCCAATCGCTCGCCCGAAATTCTTCATCAGCCCTCGCAGCGGCGAAAAGACCATTAATATTATCAGCTGTCGCAAACGTTGTCTGAACAGCCTCAGCCCTGCTCACCGCGAATACCTCAGTGTTCTTTCTCCTGAATTCCCGGCCTGGCTCCTACGTTACATCGCCGCCCCCGAGATGCAGCGTCTTAGCGGCGTTAGCATGGTCAATGGCATCGAGTACAGCAGCCTCTACAGCTTCGAACATACTAATACGGTCTTCGCTCACAGCATCGGCGTCGCTCTCATTGTCTGGCGCTTCACCCACGACAAAAAGCAAACCCTCGCTGGTCTCTTCCATGATATTGCCAACCCCGCTTTCAAACATTGTATCGACTTTATGAACGGCGATTCCGAGACCCAAGAATCGACCGAAGAGCGTACCAGCGAAATTATCCGTAATTCTCGTGCCATCATGCGCCAACTCAAGCGTGATGGCATCCTCGCCGGCGAGGTTTCCGACTATCATCTCTTCCCTCTCGCCGACAACGACATGCCCAACCTCGCCGCTGACCGTCTTGAATACACCCTTTCTAACTGTCTCTTCCTTTACGGTATTTGGGATATCGACCAAATCCGTCGTTTCTCCGACAATCTCACCGTCCTCAAAAACGAAAACGACATCGACGAGCTCGGCTTCCGCGACGTCGAAGTTGCTCGCGATTTCACTCTCAACTCCCTACCTTTCTTTGAAGATACTCGTAGCAACAACGCCCGCGCCATTATGCAATTCTACGCCGACATTCTCAAATCCATGGAGCTCCATGATTATCTCACTCTCGACGATCTCTACACTATGAACGAGCGCGAGATCATCGACTGGATCTTGAGCTGTGGCGATAAGACTATTAGCAATGCTTTCCGTGAATTCCAGCGCGCCACAAGCGTCTACGGTAGCAACGCTCAGAAAAAAGACCGCTACTGTACCAGTGTCAAAGCCAAAAACCGCCATATCATCCCGCTTGTCGCTAGCGAAAACGACGAAAGCCCCGACCAACGCATTACAGAGCTTTCTAACACTGTCGACCGCGCGATTAAAAAGTTCCTCGACGCCAAACCTGCCAAATACGTCGGCTTCGACTTCGAATTCACTCCATATACCGAGTAATTTTCTACTCAATCCGTGCTATAATTAACCTAATACTTACTAAAACAAAAAGGATCAACATGTGCACGGCTGCGACTTACCAAACTAAAAATACTTATTTCGGGCGTAATCTCGACTACGAGTTCTCCTACGGCGAAGAAGCCGTCATCATCCCTCGTAATTTCCCGCTCTACTTCCGCGAAGCTGGCGTCCACGATTCTCACTACGCCATTATTGGCGTCGCTTATGTCGCCCCCACTCCTGCCGCAGCCTTAGCTCCCAATCAGCCCGCCAATACTCCCCTCCTCTACGACGCCATCAACGAAAAAGGCCTCGGTATGGCTGGACTCAACTTCGTCGGCAATGCCGTCTACAACGCGCCAGTCGAGGGCAAAGACAATGTTGCGCAATTTGAATTCCCAACTTGGATTCTCAACCAATGCGCTACTGTCGCCGAAGCGCGCAAGCTCCTCGAAAACCTTAACCTGCGCAATCTTAATTTCAGCGACCAACTTCCCGTCGCCGAACTCCATTGGATAATTAGTGATAATAAGGAGCAAATCGTCGTCGAATCAGTCGCAGACGGTCTCAAAATCTACGACAATCCCGTCGGCGTCCTCACCAATAACCCACCTTTCGACGAACAACTTTTCCATCTCAACAATTATCTCAACCTCACCAACCAAGAACCAGTCAATCGCTTTGCCCCCAATCTCCCGCTTCGCGCCTACAGCCGCGGCATGGGCGCTATCGGCCTCCCTGGCGACCTCTCGTCGCAGTCTCGTTTCGTCAAAGCCGCTTTCACCAAGCTCCACTCTAAATCTGCCGACGACGAGCTCAGTAGCGTCAGCCAATTCTTCCATATTCTCCACTCCGTCGACCAACAATACGGCTGCTGCGATCTCGGCAATGACAAATACGAGCATACCCTTTACAGTTCCTGCTACAATCTCGAGCAAGGCATTTTCTACTACACGACCTACAACAATCACCAAATCTCCGCCATTAGCCTTAATAAGACCAATCTCGACACGACCAACCTCATTCGCTACCCTATGATTGAGACCGAACAGGTCAATTACCAGAACTAAAACCCATACTTACAGAGGTAATCACGATTTGAACTTGTACACGCTGTACAAGTTCAAATTCTCTCTAGCCACCCTACCCATAATGTCTAATCTGTGTTACAATACCAATATGCCGTTGTAGCTCAGTTGGCAGAGCAGCTCATTCGTAACGAGCAGGTCGCTGGTTCGACCCCAGTCAACGGCTCCAAATTCTAGCCTAAACAAATATAGCGTCCGCTTTCAAGCCCGACGCTATATTTTTCTTATGCTTACGCTCTACTGTGCCACAGCATCTAAATGCCGGATAAACAGTACGTCGTCGACAATCCCAATCCCCGCTGCCGCGATCATAATCCAGCCAATTACCATCGGCACCGCGCTCGCGCTAATCACCATATAAATCCCCAGCGCCAACATAATCATCGAAAGCAGTAATACATAGAACCATTCTTTGATTCCTGCCGTATGCATCTTGATTGCGGTATTCATCCGCACCAAAGCCCCATAAATCATCCAGGCCCCTACAGCGATGCCGATTAACTTCCCTAGTTGCTCCCAGAGCACCACCGCCAAAATCCCGAAGACTAGAGCAATAATACCGTACAGCAAATCATTATTATAAAAATCGTACTTCCCATGTACTGCGAAATAATTAATAATCTTGTACACACCCTTGATAATC
Source organism: uncultured Candidatus Saccharibacteria bacterium (assembly GCA_964523355.1). Classification (GTDB taxonomy): domain Bacteria; phylum Patescibacteriota; class Saccharimonadia; order Saccharimonadales; family Saccharimonadaceae; genus Nanosyncoccus. Next base: position 6,841 of record CAZFZV010000017.1, read on the forward strand.
AAGAAAATCCCTACTACGTAGAAGATTACCTTAAACATCCCGTCCGGGTTGATCAACAACATCACGCCAAGCGCACCGACAATCAACGATTCTAGAATCGCCATCCAACTTGTACTCTTCGCACGCCGAATCACCGGTCGATCGCTCCTCGACGTATTCTTGGTATTCTTCGCCACTGTGCTGCGCTTGCTCGCACCAGCTTTCGCCGAACTCGCACTCTTCGCGCTCGCGCCTTTCGTGGTCTTCTTCGCCGCTGGCTTTTTCGCCGCAGTTTTTGTTGCCATTTTGCCTCCTAATTATATGACGTAGTCCGCCATGTTCAATTTATTTCTTTCATTGTACTATAATTTTACGAAAAAATAAACATAAACTATTTCCTATCCACAATTTTACTCAACTCTCCCCACTTTTTTTCATATCATCCTCGTGACTCTATTTTAACCTTTGTGCTAACTTTTTGCTCGCAAATTGTCTTCCCGACAGCAAAATCGCCACCGGCGCTACTAGTAGAAGCACTACGACCATTCCCCAAATCCGCGCATTCCACCCTACTAGCCATATGCGCCCGACTTCTGCCCCAAATGCCAACATAAACGCTTGCGCCAAGTCGCCCGCATTCACCCAACTCACTACCATCGCCAAAATCACTCCAACCCCCATTGCAACCAACACCGCCACCATGCTCAACATCAACAAATATATACCATACACCACCCGAATCTGTCCCCGCGTCGCTCCCATCGCATAGTACAGCGCAATCGTCTTCGTATCTTGTCCAATCAATCTCGCATACGTACTCAGCTCAATCACCACCACTATTATCATCAAAATCGCACATACCACCCCATACACTTTCCAAACTCCCCGAAAATTCTCCTCTATCGTCGCAATCGCCAAATCCGTCGCTCCTGCCGCCTCCTGGCCTACGACCATCCCCGGAACCATACTAGTATCCACCTGTTGTAAAACTAAATCCAGCGGATTATAACCTAACCTCTTACTAATTGTCAACGTCCCCTGGAATCCTCCTCCCGGCAAGAGACCCGCCACATAATACCTCGCACCATCTTCCGTCTCTACAACTTTTCCAACCGCTTCATCTCGTATCCGCTTCGCTACCCCCACCTTGCTTTCGAGCGCATTCATCCCCGGTGCATGCATTTCAATCCCCAGCCACCCCGCAACAGTGCGCATCGAAGCAAGCACCACTGGCGCTCCCTCTACTTCCCCTGTATATTCCCGCTCTGTCGCTCGCGTCATCTGCTCCAGTGTCCTATCCTCCACTCCCTGGATTATCAAACATCCCGCAATCAATACACTCATCAAAGCCCCCACCACCATCACGACAATCACCGCTCGTCGCTTATGTGCCTTTATCCCCACTGTTCCTAACTTCGAATAATCCCTTAGCCTCACTCATCCTCTTTCAGCTTCTTCGCAATATGCCTCACCGAAAACCTCCGTACCGTCAAGCATAGCGTCAGCAGCGCGACTAGCATTATCAACATCACCACTCGCCAAAACGCCTTACTAAGCCCTACCAACACCACTCGCGGCTCAACCTGCAACATATAATATTCCTGTAATCCTGCTGCCAGCCCCTCCGCATTCACTATTGCCACAACCCCCGCCAACCCTAGCGCAATCACTACGCACATCACTACCGCCAACAAACACAACTCAATCCAATACAACAAATACACCATATAAATCGCTCCGGTACTCGCCCCCATCGACCGATACAATGCCACTGTCGCTGCATCACTATCGACCAAATGCGCAAAACTCAACGCCGCCACTACCACTGCTACGACCAGCAATACAATCTCGAAAAACCGCATTGTCATCCGCCAATACGCAAATGTATCTGCAACATCCACCGTATTACTAAACAAACTCCCCACCCCAAACGCCTGCGGTTCTAGGTTCTTCGCTTCGGGCGTGTCGCGCGCCAAAACATACCCTTTCAGATCCGCATAATTCTCAAACACTGCGATACTCTCCTCTCTCATCTCTGGTTCCCAAGTTCGCGCCAACTCATAAAAATACTTTATATCCTCCTCCGTATACGCCTGCGTCTCCCCATCAGACGCCTCGCTAGCCTCAGCCTCCATCGCCAACATCTCATCCACTTTCTTCAGCTCCTCTTCCCTCCTCGCCTGCGTCTTTTCCGTAGTATACCTGTCAATTTCCCCCGACCCATCATCAATCAACATCGGATAATATCCCGCCTGATTCCCATATATTCCGCTCGTAATCAAGTTCAGCCAGTTCCCCTCTGGCAATTGCATAACACTCGTTACATAACTCGCATCCGACATCTCTGCGGTCACCGGATACTCCCCCACTACGAAAAACTTCTCCGCAATCTCCTCTTTTATCCCCGTCGCCCCTGCCATACCTTCCGGCAACTCTTCTAATCCCCCCTCCGGCATTAACACTGGAATCTTCCCCTCAGGAGCATCGGCCAACAACCCCTCATCCACAAACTCTTTCACCGCTCCCAGATCTACTACCCTTATCGTACCACTGTCAAACCCTAATACCTGTACTCTCCCTATTTTCTCTCCATGGTATTTCTCCAGCCGCTCTGCCAGCCGTTCTTCGTTCGCCCCATACTGACTCTTTCGGAAGCTCGTCTCGACATACATCTTCCCCTCCGTCCTCTCTACCGACGCCTCCACCAAGGTCTTTTCTAGCCCATCCAAGACAAAATTCACCCCCATAATCAACCCAAACAACACTGCCACCGTCAACACTACCGCCGCACTCCGCCCTTTATGCTCCGCGATATTACTCCAGCTTAGCCTCAGCGCGTCAGTTACTCTGAGACCCATTCACTACTCCCACTCTCCCCTCTCGTACTTCAATCACCTGTGTCGCGTATTTCTCCACCAGCGCATCATGGCTCGCCACAATCATTGTCACCCCAGTCTCCGCCTGCACTTGCTTCAACATCTCGATCACATTTCTCGCATTCTCCGGATCAAGATTGTTTGTCGGTTCATCCGCCAAGATAATCTCCGGATTCATAAACATCGCCCGCGCCGCACACGCTCGCTCCGCTTGCCCGCCTGAGACCTCCGCTGGCAAACTATCCAAGACTCCCGCAATCCCCAGCTTCTCCGCGAGCTCCCTCACTCTTACTTCCCGCTCACGTTTCACCATTCCCGCAAACGTCCCCATCAGCGCGATATTCTCACCAATCGTCAGTTGCGGCTGCAAATAAAATCCCTGGAAAATGAAACCAATCTTATGCCGATAAAACTCCGTCCGCGCCTTACCCTTTAGCTTACTCACTTCCTGCCCATCTATCACAACTTCCCCACTCGTCACCGACTCTAATCCGCCAATAATACTGAGCAGCGTCGACTTCCCTGACCCACTCGCACCCCGTAGCATTGTGAAACTCCCCGTCGGTATTTCCAAATTCACATCAAACAGTACTTGCTTTTTACCATAAGATTTATTCAGCTCTATAAGCTTAATCATAATCTCATTATAGCACTATCTTACGACTACCGCTCGATTCCCCGTCACATTCAAAATCGACTCCACCTGCGCTTTTGGTAAATCATACGTCCTCCGACCGCCAATCGTCAACGGGTCCGTCACCCTCTGCACACCAGTCAAAGCATTATACCCCGTCAACAGCATCACGTGTAAATTCACCGGCGCCCCAAATCGCCACGCTTTCGGCGCAGTATAGCCCAATGTCAGATAAATCACCACCGGATTCCCGGCCGCAACTTCCGCGTCTAGAGCATCCAAACTCGACCCTGTAATATCTACCACATTCGCCCCTCCGGAGCTCGACCGCCCAAATGCCGCCAGCGGCCCTGGCGCAATCCAAAACGGCGCATCACTCCCCGCCGACTCAAAGATATTCCCCCGGAATCCCGAGAATGGATCATCACTTTTTGGCATCATCTCCGCATAAGTCCGCAAGTTCATACCCCCAAGATAGCCCTTATACTGCAGAGCCATTAGGAGCGCTGCCGCCTCACAACCATTTTTCACCCCCTCGCCATTTTGACTCCAGTACGGCACATTCATTACTCTCCACGCCGCCGCAATCTCCGCCTGCCGCCTCCGGTATTCCTCCGCCGCCTTGCGTCGCGCTTCCTCCGCAATCCGCTCACGCTCCGTCAGAACTTCATCTACCTTCTTTAATACTTCTGCGTATTGCTCCGCAATCTCCCTTTGCGGCAAACTATCCGCTTTCGCCTTAATCTCCTCATAGTGTTCGCGTGTTAAGTCATCTTTTACCTCAGTCATCCCCTCATCCGCAAACATCCCCGACACTATCTCTTTCAACTCAATCATCGCCGCATATTGGCCCTGCATCATACCAAGTTTCTCGCGCAAAGCTTTCTCATACCCCTCCGGCATCTCTCCCAGCTCCTGCTTCAAAGCGTCCATCGTCTCGACTTCTATATCAGACTTGAGAATCCCGTCTTGGAAAAGTTCCTCGACTCGCCCACGAATCTCCGCAAACTTGCGCAGCCGATCGACTCGTTCCTGCGCTTGTTGTTTCTGTTCAAGATATTTTTTCGCTCGCATCCACCCCAATTTCTCTTCAATCTCGTCCAACCTCTCAACTTCAAACTCTAGTTTCGGCACCTCCCCCTCATAATCCTCGTAGTACTCCGCTAAACTCGCCGTCATTTCTGCCGCATACGCCTCTTGTCGCTGCTCATATTCATTTGCCCGCACCACATTCGACCATATCACACCACCAAATACGAGCAAAAATCCCAAAACCACTAACAAAATTATCACTACACGATAGCGCAGCTTGCTCGTATTCGTCACCACCTTTTTCTCCACCGGCCGTTTATTCGTATTCGCCGCCTTTTTCTTCCCTTGCTGCTTCTTCACGTTCACTGACGCCTTTTTCTTCACTGGTTGTTTTTTCTTTCCCACTTTCTCCGTTCCTCACTCTCACCCAAGAAACTCATCTTTCATGCTATTATACCAAAAATCACTACTTTTGTCGAGACTAAGTTCCTCTCCATGTTATAATAAGCGTGTGGAAAAATCCATGGGAACTCTAGACGGCATTTGAGATCATGCTCCAGCCCTCACGTGTTCTCACCTAAAGATCGTGAAGTTGCCCTTTCCTAGTTTCTCAGGATAAACTCGAAAGGTTAGCCCATCGACTAAAACTATGGTTTTCGTCGAGCATAGTCAACTTCTTTGCTCCATACTATACCGAATTCTTGGCTTTTGTCCGGGGCGGGTATGTTAATCTCCCTGGCGGCAATATCATCGTCGTCGGCCGCGAGGGCTACGACTGGTCGCGTACGGCGTACTCAGCTACCCGCGCCTACTACTTGGTCATGGGTCCTACAACTGTCGACCCGTCGAACGCTGACAACCGCTGGCGCGGTTTCCCCCTCCGCTGCCTCTACCCTGGTAAGTAGCGAGTGAGGAAAGAGGGGGA
>CAZFZV010000018.1:0-11963 GCA_964523355.1 uncultured Candidatus Saccharibacteria bacterium
CAGCGGTCTGCAAAACCGCGTACACCGGTTCAATTCCGGTCGGTGCCTCCAAATTTTAATACAGGATGATAAGGCGTTTACTCCGGTTGTGAGGTGGCGCCTATTTTGGTAGGTACGCACGATCGTTGATATGAGACCGGCCAATCCGGCGCCACCAATATAGTTAAACTACCATTGGCTTTTGTCCGTAGCGGGTGGGTTAATCTTAATCCGGTCTATGAGGGTCGAGTGAGGGATCTAGGCAACTACGGTAATTACTGGTCGCGTACAGCTAGCTCATCTATCTACGGCTACCGTCTAAACTTCTCTCCTACTTACGTCAACCCGTCAGGTAACAACAATCATTTCAACGGTTTCCCCCTCCGCTGCCGATTCCCTCTTTCATCACTCGCTACTTACCAGGGTAGAGGCAGCGGAGGGGGAAACCGAAGTAACGTCCATGGTACTCATTCCAAACGTACGACGGATCGACGGCCATAGGATAGAAGCGCAAGTGGTAGGCACTGGCTGACGAATACGACGTACGCGACCAGTCGTAGCCGATGTGGCCGACATTTATCATCCTGCTATCATAGAGATCACCAACATTAACCCACCCGCCCCGGACAAAAGCTAATGGCTAAAAATCCTTGCCCAAATTCGCTCGATATGCTATACTGATTACATATGCGAATGTAGCTCAGTTGTTTAGAGCGCTTCCTTGCCAAGGAAGAGGTCGAGAGTTAGAGTCTCTTCATTCGCACCAGAAAAGGCTTTTCGGTTACGGAGAGTCTTTTTTGATTGCTTCTATCTCCCCCTCTTTCCTCACTCGCTACTTACCAGGGTAGAGGCAGCGGAGAGGGAGACCGACCCAGCGGTCGTCCTCATTTGACTCCGAGTCGACATCGGAGGGGTCCATGTTCAAGTGGTAGGCAATAGTAGACGACTTGGCGGTACGCGACCAGTTGTAGCCGTAGTCGCCGACATTAAATACGAAGCCGAAGTTGAGATAGACATACCCGCTACGGACAAAAGCCAATGGCTAAAAATCTCGCTTAATTCTGGCCAAGCACCTTGAAAAGCGCTGCGTACGCATGAGGATGGGGGACGAAGCCGGGGCGTTTCTCGTCAGCAATGCGCTTAAGCTCTGCCAGGTTGAAGTAGCGCAGTTCAGCCACCTCAGAGGCCTGGAGGGTAAAATCTTTGAGCTTTTGCTCGGTACGCAACAGATAGAGAGTGACGAAAGAATTGTTGATAAAATCGGGAGCTGGGCGTGTGCTAGTGCGCCAATCCGCGAGCGATATAAGATCGGACGGCGTAACGATCAGACCGAGTTCTTCGCGCAACTCGTTAAGGGCGGCCGTCATCGCGTCCTCACCGGCAACGAGATGTCCGCCACAAGAAATATCCCAGTGGTTCGGCCAGCTATCTTTGGTGGCGGAACGCTTCTGGAGTAAGACTTCGCCGGCTTGATTGACGATCCAGATGTTGACGGCGCGGTGCCAGTCGCCATCGCGATGTACTTCGCGGCGCAATTTAGTCCTGCCCGTGAAATTGCCCTCAGAATCTAAGACGTCGAAGTGTTCTTCAGATAACGCCCCCCCCCCAGCTGGAGCAAGACGTAACCTTACCGGGTCCATCTTTCTACTATAGCACACTTCGTCCATAAAGTCAATACTATTTCTGCTTCTTTTTCATCAGCTTATCTTTGATCGCGTTGTGGTCTTCAAGGAACATTTTACGGGTAATGAAGTTGAAGACCATACCACAAGCCGTAGTCACGACCTTAGCCAACATATAATTCCAGCCAAGCGGGTAGATGAGGAGCCAGAGTAGACCCTCGTCGAATGCTAGAAAAGCAAAACCATTAAAGACAGTAAATTCAACGAAAAGACGGCGGCGAGTCTTCTTACCAGTCGTATTGAAGACCCAGGTGGTGCTTGCCCAATAATTGAAAACGGTCGAGATAGCAAAGGCGATAGCGCTGGCTACGAGCGGCACGACGCTGGCGAAGTGGACGAGCGAGAAATAGATGATCCAGTTAATAGCGGTGTTGGTGCAGCCAACGATGACAAATTTGGCGAGTTGCTGAAACATTTTTGTATGTTTGTCGAAGTGGAGTAGCTGACAGCCCCAAGCCACGATTTTATCTATGAAATCTTCTTTTTGCTTAATCATGATTACCATTATAGCACACATTCTTATACTTGACTTTTTTCGCTATGTATGGTAAAAATAGGATAAGGAGAATTCCTGGGATGTGTTTAGGACGAATTTGGGACTATTTCATGCGACGCAAGCCGCTGGTAGTGGCGTTTTTGGTCATGCTAGCGGGCGGATTTTTTGGTTGCCAGATCGTATCGCGACATCATACGATAAATTCGGAGACTCTAGCGCCGACGCCGGTAGTAAAAACGATTGATAATGGTGTGGCTTTACAGATTTTGGCTAAAAATCAAGAGCCGGTCTACAGTTTAACTTGGTCGAGCGATACGGGGTATGCGCAAATTGAGGTCAATGCTGGTTCCCTGGCCAGTGAAACCTACGTGCGGATACTCGATGCTGCTGGGAATTTGGTCACGGGGGAGTATACGACGATTTATGACCAGGCACAGAAGAGTAACGAGGAGAAGCCCGAGAAGGCGGTAGAGTATTATTTTCCTGACACTCCGAAAAATTACCAGGTGGCGCTGACGCCGGGGATGAAGCTTGAACTGCAGGCGACAGGGGTGGAATTCTACAGCACATTGGACGAGGCAGCAATCCCGGAACTCGCGCCCCGGACACAGAACGAGACCTATGTTGTCACTACGGCTGGACTAAGTCGAGCGGATTGGGGCATAGCGAAGACGAAGGCAGTCTGGTACCAGCAGATAAAACGCTACGCTAGTCAGCAAATTAGCGATTATCAGGCGAAAATCCCGGAGCATGTACTATACAATAAAACTCTTGAAGCCGAAAAGAAGGCTGATATGGTGCGACTGTATCAGCAGTTACAACCAGAAGATCAGGCGGCACATACTGAATTTATTGAACAGTTAGAAAGAGGCGGCATACCGACGATTAACTACCGCGGAGCGACCGAATATAAGCTTGGTATGACGGTTGATTTTTGGGAATTTCTGGACATACAAGATAATGAAGATGGTGAAATAGCAAAGGATGCGCTGCAGGTCGAGGGTACGGTGGATTTTGAGAAACCCGGCGAATATAGCTTAGTCTATAGCGTGGCTGATAGTGACGGGAATGAGACACGGCTGGAGCTAGTAATCAGAATAATGGAGGAGAAAGTCGACCAGCCGAGCCCGACACCAAACGAGGATCGCCCAGCAAATCAGCCCGTAGATAAGAATAATGACGGTAACAATGCGCCGGAAGATGCGCTGAATACTGGCGCGGGGACCGGCGTAGGTGACACCGTGAATAATACTAGCGAAACGGTCTGGGGCGCACTAGAGATGAGAGTAGACTATGAGCCAGCTGAAACTGTAGCAGCGGTGACGCCAGAGACAGAAGCAAAAACGAGCGATGAGAACGCTCCGAGCACCTCAAGTAAGGCGGAAAGTAGCCCTAGCGAGGCGCTGCGAAATAAGGAAGTCGAAACTGACCCAGAGACGAAGACACAGCCGCCAGCGGAGAAGACGGGGGAGAAAATATTTCTGATTGTCTTAGGTGCGCTCGCGATCTGTGGCTTAGTGAAGTTTATCTTTGATCATTATATTCGTTAGGCGACGCGTTGGTAGTTGCCCTCAAGATATGGTATAATTGGGCTATGAAAAAATTTAATACTTCCCCAATTAGCGGTATGCAGGAGCTGACTCCGGCATTACAGGCGCAGTTTGACAAATTTAAGGCTGGGATCGCCCAGGCTTTTCATGCGCATGGGTTTCAGCATATCGAGACACCGTTGATTGAACGGACGGAAGTATTGTTGGCCAAGGCGGGGGGAGATACTGAGAAACAAATTTATAAAGTGGTCAAGACGGCCGAAACGGCGAAGGATGCAGACCAGGCGCTAAGATTTGACCATACTGTGCCTTTGGCGCGCTATACGGTTGAGCATATGAACGATCTGGCCTTTCCGTTTAAGGTGACGCAGGTTGCGCGCAATTTCCGCGGTGAGCGGGCGCAACGAGGGCGCTTCCGGGAATTTTACCAGTGCGATGTAGACATAATTGGACGTGGAGAGTTGGCGATAGCATATGACGCAGAGGTGATTGCGACTTTGGCGGAAGCGCTAAACGTGCTACCTTTGCCAAGTTTCGTAGTGCGGGTGAGCAATCGAAAGCTACTGGGCGGTATGCTGAAAGAGCTGAATTTAGAACAGGTTGCAGGAGAAATTTTTGAAATTGTCGACCACGCGGAAAAAGTACCAGTGGGAAAGACCGTGGCGCGTCTAGAAGAGTTGGGGCTAGGAGAGGAAAATGTTGTAAAAATTACAACATTTATCGGAATTCACGGCGGACGCGAAGAGGTAGTTGATAAGTTACGGAGCTTTCGATTCAATAATGCGGAGTTTCAGGCTGGGATTAAGGAACTGGACGAGGTGCTGGGGCTACTAGATGATTTGTCGCCAGGGACGGAGGTGACAGCGGACATGGTGATTGTACGTGGACTGGATTATTATACAGGGACAGTTTTTGAGACGGTGGCGCCGGATTATCGCGAGTTTGGCTCGATTTGCTCCGGCGGGCGCTATGAAAACTTAGCTGGATACTATACCGACCAAAAACTACCAGGGGTCGGAGGCTCGATTGGGCTGACAAGGTTGTTTGCGGCATTGGCCGAGGCGGGGTTGGTGCAGTTGGACGGAGCGAAGCCGGTCGACGTTTGTGTAGTACCGATTACAGCACAGGAAATCGTGGCAGCAGAGCGCGTAGCGCGAGAGCTGAGGGCGACGGGCAAGAGAGTAGACCTAGTACTGAGTGAGAAAAAGTTGGGCGACAAGCTGAAATACGCTGGTCGTGTAGCGCAATACGTGGCAGTAATTGGCGAAAATGAAGCTCAAAGCGGCCAGTATGAACTACGTGAATTAAGAAACTAACGGAATGCGAGCGGTCGAGTACGGGATATTGAGCGCACCTGAAGCCTGCTACTTCCCTAGCCCGGCGTCGAGATACATTTTGACGTAATCCCAGCCCCAGCTACTATCAAAGCCAGCGGTCGAGAAGCGATTGAACTTGAAAAATGGCATACCGGTGGCGACTTTGAGCGCGCGCTCAGTATTCTTGTCAAGCTCATTGGCCATCTCATGCTCAGTGACACACTGATCAAACTGCTCGCCAAGACCGGCTTGGTGGCCAATTTTGAGCCAATAATCAGACGGTAAGTTCTTAATCGCCGGAGAAGTCTTGCTATCGCCAATGCCTTTAGAGTGATAGTCACGATCGAGCGCAGTCAGGGCGCCATGGTAATAATCCCAAAATTTGTTCTCCCGCATCGCACAATAAGTCGCTTCGGCAGCATCGCGCGAGTACTCCGCACCAGAGGCAACATAGAGATAGTCCGTCATACGCACTTCAAATAAAATGTCATTGTCTGCGAGATATTGCTCAAACTCCTCTTGGTTGTCCATCACGGCGCGCGAAAAGTAATCGCAATAGGGGCACATGAGGTCGGTATACATAACGTAGAAATTTTTCGCTTCGGGACTACCGACGGTGGCGGCTTGATTCCAAACTTGGTCGGCGGCGGATTGCTGCGTCGAGGAATTGAGGATGATGACAGCGAATAGGGCAACAATAACCCCGATGATTGCGACACTGCGCCAGATTTTATTCATGATTTTGCTCCTTATGGCTAAATTGATGTTTCTGCTGATACTTTTCACTAATGATGAGGGCATAGGCGTCATTGCCGAGACGCTTCAGCGTCACCAAGGCAATAATAACCGCGGCAGCTGTCAGCACGCCAGAAATCGCACCAGCGAGGGCATAGCTACTGGTACTAAAAAGAGCGCCGAGCAACGGGGCGAGCAAAGTCGTCCCACAGGTCGGACAGCCGGTACCGAGCACAGCAAGACCCGCCGCCAGTCCGGCATTCTGGAGGTTGTCGGCGTTGGTCGCAGCAGCAGCGATTTGTTCGGATTGATTCCGGCGGCGCTTTCGCCAGACCAGAACGACGAGACCAATCAGGACACTCTGGAGCAAAGCCACGCTGAAAAGCAGGAACCAGTCCCAGAAGCTACGCCCAACTCCAAATAGACCGAGGAAAGCGCTGCCGATTAGCCTGAGCTTCTCGCCCATATCGACATGCCAGAACAAATCAAGAGCAGCAGTGCTGCCAGAAAAAAGGTTCATCAAAGTACCGAAAATAGCAAAGGTCAGACCGGCCGCGAGGAGAAACCGGCGATCTTTGGTGGCCAAAACCACACCAGAAAAAGCCAAACGCCATTCATCTAACCAACGACTCAAGCGCTGTCTCCAGGTCTTACCTCCTTCTGTCATGTCACTATTGTAGCACAGAAAAGGCGGCGCGTGTAGAAAAGGGTGCCGCATACATCAGAAAGCTAGGCCTCTTACGAGGTATTACTTCCATTGTAGCATACATTGTTTAGATTGTCAAGAGGCGGATGTTCGGTTTTTATGATTCTTCCCTGTTATTTTGTTTTTCGGGAGCTAAATCTATCCTATGAAAAATCTGAAAAATCAATATTGACGCTCATGACGGTCATGCTAAAATGTAAGTAGGAGTTCGGGCGAGATCTGACGTTGAGGGTCGCCTGAGTTTCAAAATATCAAATTTAGCACCGGGTGAAATTATGTGCTATAGAAAATAAAGATCCTGCGGTTGTAGGATCTTTTAGGTTGTAAGTGTAATGTTGGGCTTGAAGTGCTTGGTGTTTGCGGCATATAGCCTCCGAGTTTGAGGTATAAGATGGGCTAGAGTATGATATAATAGAGAGGTCAGCCCGGTTGGCGGAATTGGTATACGCGTTCGACTTAAAATCGAATGGAGAAATCCATATGAGTTCAAGTCTCATACCGGGCACCACGATTTGAGGTGGGGATTTTTTTGTTTTGGGACCCCGCTCATCCATACGACTTCCCAACTTCAAAGTGGCGTAATCTTGACTTCAGATTATCATGGAATAAAGATCGGCACTGGAGCGGCAGTACTCCAGCGGAGGGGGAAACCGTAGAAGCGATTGTTGGCGTTTGACGGATTGACGTTGGTAGGGTTTGAGTTGAGGTAATAGGCGTTGGTGGCTGAGGAGGAGGTACGCGACCGCGTACTGGCCTCGTAGCCGGTATCCCGCGCCTGACCATCCTGGAGACGAATATAACCGCTACGGACAAAACTGAACTGCGCAATACAAATAGAAGTTGACTTGCTGAAGCCCAAACCTTGGTTGGGACTTTTTCTGACCTTTAATACTTCCCCGAGCGACAAAGGGCAACTTCACGATCTTTTTCAGAGAACTTTTGGTGGTTGGAGCATGATCTCAATTACCAGCAAGTCGTTCCCATAGGTAAAAGATGCCTACGGTTTTATTTTAGCACGGCGGGAGGCGGCCTGAATATGCTATAATCAACTCGTGGAATCAATCCATGGGAACTGCAAGCGATTATTGAGGTCACGCTCCAGTCGCTGAATGTTCTCATCTTGAAGATCGTGGAGCACTCCTCTTAGAATTCGGACAGGCGAATGCGGAGGTCAGTTCATTCGAGTCGGCTACGGCGGGCTCCAAGCCAAGTTGCTCCTCTTCCTGCTACAGGGTTCGTTGATTGGCTTTTGTCCGTAGCGGGTACGTCAACCTCAACAACGGCAACGTGAACAATGTCGGCTACGAGGCAAATGTTCGGTCGCGTACCGCTCTCTCGGCTACTCATGCCTACGTCTTATACTCTTACCCGACCGGCGTCAATACGTCGAATAGCGGCGTCCGCTACAATGGTCGCCCCCTCCGCTGGGTAGCCCGGGTTCGGTGCCGATCTTCAGAATAATCAGCAAACGAAAATTGCCATCTACCGTCAATCGCGCGATTAACCCTAGATGGCAATGGTGGTTCCGGCTGGACTTGAACCAGCGACACAAGGCTCTTCAGGCCTCTGCTCTACCAACTGAGCTACAGAACCATATGTGTCTATACTAACATAGTTTTTGCGAAAAATAAACCCCCAGTCTGAAAACTGCGGGTTTATCCATGGCGAATTGAGCCTTACGGGCGACCATAATGTAAAACGGAGTACACCGGTATATCGGGCGGGAACTCGCCCGCCTGATAATCTAAACTCGCCAAGGCGCCAACGCCGATCACCTGAGCGCCAGTGCACTGCACGAGACGCACAAGCGCCGCTGTCAACTGCCGGGTGGCCAGCACAGTGTTAACAATAAGGACTTTGTTGGTCGGACCAAGCTTATCTGCGTCAGTCATCAATATTTCCAACGATGCGGTCTCAACCCGCGACTGATAAGTCTCGCAAATCATGCTGTAAGGTAAGCCGTTCGCGCGATGCGCTATGATGAGGGTCTTGTTCTGCTCGAGCGCCATCGGCTGAGCATAAAGCAAGCTGTCGCCCTCCGGCGCAATGATGGTATCGTAGCTGTGTTTATCAAACAGGCTTTTGACCCCATCATAGGCAGTACGGTTAATCAGGGTAAGCGTGGTCAATGAGCCAATATCAAGATAATGCTCGCAGCGCGGGTGGTCTATAAACCGCAAATAGCGTTTAATCAGGTTACGTTGACAGTCCATGAAACTTTGATGTGTATTCTTCATCACACATCCTCCTTTCTCTTCATGAACTTATCCGAGGATAAGTTCATGGCCAATCAGCCATGTCAAGGTACAGCTAGCATAAACTAGCATTTATCACCTCTCATGGCACTACAGATAGCGCCTCACCAGAGGCTTACTCTCAGTATAGCACACTTCATGGGAAATGTCAAGATCTAAGCATCGCGACGGCCATACAGCGTGACGCCAACGAGCGCTGCCGCGTCAATCAGGATGAGAATCAGCCCAGCGAGTTCACTACCCTGGAGCAAGAGCATGCCGCCGAGGATGCCAATACTGAGAGCGAGGACAAAACCGATAATAGTGCGAACTTGGCCGGCTTTGATCTCGGATTCTAGGGCGCGGCGCTCAGTCACCTCGCGATGAGCGGCGCGCTGCTCTGCGAGCTCAATCAAGCGTTCCGCGCCTCCGGGGACGATTTTCTCGTACTTTGCCAACTCCTCTGGGGTGGGTAAACCCTCGAAGATTGAGCTCGCAGTCGCGGTGGGTGCGATCTCAGAACCTGATCTGGTAGCTGTAAGATTGGACTCAGAACGCGAGCTGGCAGTTGTCGACCGGGACTTAGAACGTGAGCGAGTAGTTGTGGGCTTGGATTGCAGATTGGCTGCCATATAAAATCTCCTTAGCGCCCACCGCTTATTTTAATATTATTTTATTTAATACCGGGTACCGGAAATTTGAGCGCGAGGGCACGGACTTCGTCGCGAATGCCGTCAAGCTCAGCGCGGTAGGCGTCTAAGCCGTCTTCGTTCCCTGCCTGAACGCAGATGTCGGCCACGCGGCGCATCCATTCGGCGAGGCGGCGCATTTCTTCGACTCCGAGACCACGCGTGGTCATGGCCGGAGTACCGAGACGGACGCCGGACGGACGAAAAGCGGCGCCTTTGTCAGTCGGAAGAGAGTTGGCATTCAGAGTCAAACCGACCTGGTCGAGCGCAGTCTCGTAAAACTTACCGTCGACGTCGAAACTGCCTTTGACATTGACGAGGACGAGGTGGTTCTCGGTGCCGCCGCCCTGAAGCTGGAAACCGCGTTCCATGAGTTCAGTAGCCAGGACTTTGGCGTTTTCGACAATCCGCTTGGCGTAATCCTGGAACTCAGGCTTTAGGTCTTCGCCGAAAGCAACGGCTTTCGCGGCAATAACGTGTTCAAGCGGGCCACCTTGGGTCCCCGGGAAAACGGCACGGTCGATCAAGGTCGGGATATTCTCAAGCGTATGGTCGGGTTTGCGCAGCGGGCTGCTAACCTTACCCATTGAGACGATCAGACCACCGCGCGGACCCCGCAGAGTTTTGTGCGTGGTGCTGGTCATGACGTGAAAACCGTGCTCAAGCGGATTCGGATGAACACCACCGGCAATCAGACCAGCGACGTGGGCCATGTCGGCCATGAGGAGAATTTCGTGGCCAGCCTCGGCGCTCACAGCGTCGGCAATTTGCTTCACGCGGTCGAAATCAGGCAGTTTCATGAAAGCAGAATAGCCGACGAGAATTAATTTCGGCTGATGCTCATGCGCAAGCTTTTCTAATTCGTCGTAATCAATATCACCGTCGGCAGTCACGCCGTAGCCGACAAAATTGTAAATCTTAGCGCTGCGGGTCACGGGAGAGCCATGGGTCAGATGTCCACCAGCAGGGAGAGACATCGCCAACACAGTATCGCCCGGCTGGAGCCAAGCAAAGTAGACAGCTTCGTTCGCATTGGCACCGGAATGAGGCTGGACGTTGGCATGGTCAGCATGGAAAAGTTGCTTAGCGCGGTCAATCGCGAGATTCTCAATCTGGTCAACGTTTTCATTACCACCGTAATAACGCTTTCCGGGGTAACCCTCGCTATACTTATTCGTCAGAACGGAGCCCATAGCTTCCAACACTTCAGCGGAAACATAGTTTTCACTCGGAATGAGCTCCAGGCCTTCGCTCTGGCGTCGCTGTTCGGCTGCAATAATCTCAAAAACTGGATCTTTAGTTGTCATGTTGATACCTCCTAGGTTGAATAAACGATTGTCTGAGAGATTATTGAAATTAAACCATACCTATACTCCACTTTTCTCCATTGTATCATGGTTAGACTAAGCGAAAAGTCTTGACTTTTTATATCATGTGTGATATAATGGAAAGATAGACCCTAGTGGGCTAGACTTGTAACCGCTCAATCAGAGCAAGACCAGTAGCCAAGTAGGAGTAAGGTACTTTACTATGGCTGCGCATTGAAGAAAGGAGTAGGATGAAATGGCAACAACAGAAACCTACGAAGTAATCAGACCGGCTTTTTACGAAGGAAAGGCGAATAAGCTGTACGAAGTTGCGAATGAGTCGCAACTTCTCGTCATCGAGCGTAAAGATGACGCGTCCGCCAATGACGGGGAGCGCAAGGGTAATATTTTGGGGAAAGGGAGGTGTAATAATTATATCTCCAATTACCTTTTCAAACTGCTGGAGAAAGAGCACATCCCGACGCACTATTTTGACGATTTTTCAGAATGTGAGACGCTAATCTTGAAAGCTGAACCGATCAAGCTGGAAGTGATTATCCGAAACATCGCGACGGGGAGCTTGTGTAAGAAACTGCCGTTTGAGGATGGCGCCGATTTGGGCTGTACGATCTACGAGCTGCACTTCAAGGATGATTCGCTGCATGACCCGCAGGTCAACGAATATCAGGCAGTAGCGCTGGGCCTTACGAGTTTCGATGAACTGGAACGGATTGAGGCGATGACCTTTGAGGTGAACGACGTACTGCAGGATTTCTTTGCTGATATCGGGATCATTCTGGTCGATTTTAAGGTGGAATTCGGGAGACTGCCGGACGGCAAACTGGTCGTGATTGATGAGATTTCGCCGGATACCTGTCGACTCTGGGATGCAGAGACGCGGAAGAAGCTCGACAAAGACCGTTTCCGCCAGAATTTGGGCGAAGAAGCGGAGGCGTACCGGGAAATTTACGAGCGTATTAAAGCGATCGACGAGTAAAGTTCCGTCATCCGAATGAATTTTGCGAAAGCCATGGAGCTCTGACCGATCGCGGTTGGGGCTCTTTTTCTGTACTATCGGTCGGTTTTGTGCTATACTGGTCGCAATGGGGACGTAGCTCACCTGGTAGAGCGCGGCATTCGCATTGCCGAGGTAGTCGGTTCAAGTCCGATCGTCTCCACCATTCGACTCGTTATAATAGTTGGTTGTGCCGCGATAGCTCAGTGGTAGAGCACTTCCATGGTAAGGAATAACTCCTACCCCTGTGGCAA
>CAZFZV010000019.1:0-11523 GCA_964523355.1 uncultured Candidatus Saccharibacteria bacterium
TTGCCTATATTGATGCCGAGAATAACCTCATTGGCCTCAAAGGCGCCGTTCCTGGTCCGAAAAAAGGCATCGTAACTGTCGAGGGAAAGGAGTAATATGGCTGAACTAAATAAAGACATATTTGGTCTGGACGTTCAGAATCATGAACTCCTCAAGACCGCGTATGATGCATATCTTGCTAACTCGCGCAGCTCACACGCTAAAACTCTCAAGCGTGGTGAAGTTCGCGGCGGTGGCAAAAAACCTTGGAAGCAGAAAGGCACTGGTCGCGCTCGCTTCGGTTCGACTCGTAACCCAATCTGGCGCCATGGTGGTGTCGCCTTTGGTCGCACTGGCGAAGAGAATTTCACGAAAAAAATCAGCAAAAGTGCGAAAAAGCTCGCCGTTAAGCAAGCTCTTAGCCTAAAAAACGCTGAGAAAGCAGTCATCGTCTTAGATGAGCCAGTTAATATGGTTGGTAAAACCAAAGAAGCTGCCAACCTCATGAAAAAATTCGGCATCCAAGACAAGAACGTTCTCGCTGTCGTAAACGAAAAAACACCAAACATTCTCCGTGCGACGAATAATATTCCTAATCTCAAACTTGTCCGGGCTACTTACCTTAATGTCTTCGACATTCTCAATGCAGACGCGATCGTCTTCGGACCAAACGCTCTCAAGTCCGCCGAGAACTGGCTACTAGATAAGGAGGAAGCATAATGAGAACCGTACAATATATTCCTCGCGCTACTGAAAAAGCCTACGTTGAACAAACCAAAAATACCTACGTTTTCTACGTACCGATGAAAGCTAGCAAACAAGAAATTGCTAAACAAATTTCTGAAGCTTTCAAAGTCACCGTGACCGACGTGCGTACCGCTGTTCGCAAAGGCAAACCAACGCGCTTTAGCCGTGGTAAACATGCCTACCCAGGCATCACCAACCGCCAAGATAAGAAACTGGCTTACATTACCATCAAAGAAGGTGAAAAAATCCCAGTTTTCGAAGAAGCTAAAGATGCTAAGGCCGACAAAAAAGCCGAAAAAGAAGCAAAAAAGGCCACTAAAACCGCGGAGGAGGAGAAATAATGAGTATTAAAGCTTATCGTCCAACTACCCCGGCCCAACGCCAAAAGACGACCCAAGATTTCGATCAAATTACGACTCGTAAGCCGATGAAGTCTTTGCTCGCTAGCAAGAAGCAAATGGCTGGCAAAAACAACGCTGGTCGTATTACGGTCCGTCATCGCGGCGGCGGCGTCAAACGCCATTACCGCATCTTGACCTACAAGCTACCAGCTGATAGTAAGTTCGAAATCATGGAAATCGAATACGATCCGAATCGCAGCGCTCGTATCGCTCGCGTTAAAGATCAAAACGACGCTTACTATTATGTGATCGCTGATAGCAGTATGCGCAAAGGTAATACTTTTGAAACTGGCAAAGAAGCTGCCGTCGAGACAAGCAACCGCATGCCGATTGAAAATATCCCTGTCGGTACGTTTATCTACGCGATCGAGCTCACTCCAGGCCGCGGAGCTCAAATTGTCCGCTCTGCCGGCACTAAAGCACAGCTCATGGCAAAAGAGAATGGCTATGCGACCATCAAATTGCCATCCGGAGAGATGCGCAAAGTCCTCGTCAACTGTGAAGCTAGCATTGGTGTAGTCGGGAATGAACAACATCAGAATATCAAGATCGGTTCAGCCGGTCGCCGCCGCCGCAAGGGCATCCGCCCAACCGTCCGCGGTGTCGTAATGAACGCAACCGACCACCCACACGGTGGTGGTGACGGTGGTCGCCACGGTACTGGTAAAGCACCACGTACTCCATGGGGCCAGCTCACACTTGGTTATCGTACCCGTCATAATAAGAAAACTAATAAAATGATCGTGCGCAGTCGCCACGAAGGAAAGAGG
The DNA here is from genome assembly GCA_964523355.1 of uncultured Candidatus Saccharibacteria bacterium. GTDB lineage: Bacteria > Patescibacteriota > Saccharimonadia > Saccharimonadales > Saccharimonadaceae > Nanosyncoccus. Next base: position 1,898 of record CAZFZV010000019.1, read on the forward strand.
AAATAATGTCTCGGAGTCTGAAAAAAGGTCCATTTGTGGACTACAAACTCGCGAAGAAAGTAGCCGCCCTTTCAAACGAAGACCGCACTGTGATCAAAACCTGGGCCAGGCATTCTACGATCTCGCCAGAAATGGTTGGTCGGACAATCGCTGTCCACAATGGTAAGGTTCACGTCCCGGTTTTCATTAGCGAAAATATGGTCGGCCACAAGCTCGGTGAGTTTGCCCCAACCCGTAAATTTAGGCGCCATGGCGGTAAAAAAGCCGCTGAAGCTGCGAAGGGAGGTAAGTAATGGCTGATACCAAATTCGCTCGCGCTATTATTAAAGGCGTCGACAGCCAGCCACGCAAGACAAACGTCGTTGCGAGCTTAGTCCGCGATCGCTACGTCGCTGACGCAGTTGTCATCCTTGAGAACACGCCAAGGCGAGCTGCTCGTGCTGTCCGCAAAGCGATCGAAAGCGCCGCCGCGAACTTGCTCAACAACAGCGAAGTCAGCATCGACCCAAAGACTGTCCGCATTGCCAGAATCAGCGTCACCGCCGGTACTCGCATGCGTCGCTATGTGCCTGCTAGCCGTGGTCGAGCTTTGCCGTTTGAAAAAATCTCCAGCAACATCTTCGTCGAAGTTGCCGGAGAAGAAAAAGTTAAAAAACCTGCCGCCAAGAAACCGGCAAGCGAAACTAATGAAAAGGAGAAGAAATAATGGGACAAAAAGTCAACCCAGTCTCTTATCGTCTCCAGATCAGCAAAGATTGGTCGTCGAAGTGGTTCACTCGCAAAGCCGATTTTCGTCATTGGCTGGTCGAAGACGCTAAGATTCGCGACATTATTGAAGCTCGTTTCAGTAGTCGCCCGACCATTGCGCGCATCGACATCGAACGTAGCGCCAATCTCACGACGATTACGATCCTCACTGCCAAAGCTGGTGCCGTCATCGGCAAGCAAGGCGCTGGGATCAACGAGCTCAAGAAAGAGTTGGAGAAAGTCGTCAAAGGCCCAATTCGTATCAACGTCGAAGAGATCAAAAAACCCGAGCTCAGTGCTAAGCTTGTTTCCGAGAATATCGGTTTCCAGCTCGGCAAACGCATGAACTTCCGTCGCGCCGTCAAAATGGCTTGCCAATCTACCATGAATGCTGGCGCTAAAGGTATTCGTGTCGAAGTCAGCGGTCGTTTGAATGGCGCTGAGATGAGCCGTCGCGAGAAGTTCATTGAAGGCTCAGTGCCGCTACATACTCTGCGCGCCGACGTCGACTTCCATGTCTGCCACGCGAAGACCGTCGCTGGCATTGTTGGTGTAAAGGTTTGGATTTATAAGGGGGAGAAATAATATGGCTATTATGACACCGCGCCGCGAGGCGCATCGCAAGGTCCGCAAGGGCAAGAACGAAGGTATCGCTACTCGCTGCAACACCGTTGCTTTCGGCGATTGGGGCTTGATGTCGCTCGACAACGAACGTATTACTAGCCGTCAGATCGAGGCCGCTCGTCAAGCGATTACTCGTTACGTCAAACGTGGTGGTAAAATTTGGATTCGAATCTTCCCACATACGCCAGTCACGAAGAAACCGCTCGACGTTAAAATGGGTAGCGGTAAAGGCGAACCGCAATTCTACGTTGCTAAAGTTAAGGCTGGTACAGTCATGTTTGAAATCGCTGACGTCACCGAAGAGCAAGCGAAAGAAGCTTTCCGCCTTGCTGGTCACAAACTACCAGTCCGCGTAAAGATTATCAAGAAAGAGGAGTTTTAAGATGGCTGGAGAATTACAGGGCATCGTGAGTTCGACAAAGCGCGATAAAACCATTACGGTCTCAATCGCTAGCCGCGAAACTCACCCGCTTTATCGCAAACAATATACCAAAACTCGCAAGTACACTGCGCATGACGAGAACAACGAAGCTGGGCTCGGCGACAAAGTCTTGATCGAGGCTTGCCGTCCATACAGCAAGACCAAGAGCTACAAGCTCGTCAAAGTTCTCGAAAAGTCGCACGGTACGGTCGAGCTGAAAGACGAGGTCTTGGGCAACACTGCGCAGACCGAAGGGGAGGATAAATAAATGATTCAACAGGAAACTAGATTAAAAGTCGCTGACAATAGCGGCGCCAAAGAACTTGGTGTAATCCGGGTCCTTGGTGGCACGCGCGCACGTTACGCTCGCGTTGGTGATATCGTCACCTGCAGCGTCAAAGACGCTTCACCTACTGGCAACGTTAAGAAAAAGGCTGTCGTGCGCGCCGTGATCGTCCGCACACGACAACAAATTCGTCGTCCTGATGGTTCAACCATCCGCTTTGACGACAACGCCGCCGTACTTGTCAACGACGATAAGACACCAAAAGGCACTCGCGTCTTCGGTCCAGTGCCACGCGAGCTCCGCGACCTTGGTTTTAACAAAATTATTAGCCTTGCGCCGGAGGTACTATAATGAGTAAGTGTTTGAAAACTGGTGACAAAGTCAAGATTATCGCTGGCGACCACAAAGGTGAAACTGCCGAAATCGTCAAGGTCGATAAGCAAGCTGGCAAAGCGATGTTGAAAGACATCAACGTCCGCGAGCGCCACGTCCGCCGCACGCAATATAACCCTCAAGGAGGCAAAAAAGAAGTCCATGTCGGTATTGACCTTTCTAACCTCAAAAAGGAGGATAAGTAATGGCTGAAGTAAAGAATATGCCAAGACTCAAGCAGCTCTATAACGACGAGATCGCCAAAAATCTCCAAAAAGAACTCGGTCTTGAGAATATCAATCAAGTACCAAAGCTTGAAAAAGTTGTTATTTCGAGTGGAGTTGGTAAAAAACGCGAAGACAAGCGCTTCACGGAGACTGTCGAGCTGACCCTTACTAAGATTACCGGCCAAGCCACGACCAACCGTCTTGCGAAAAAGTCCATTGCTGGCTTTAAGATTCGTAAAGGCATGGGTGCGCCTGTCGGCTACCTTACCACTTTGCGCAATGACAAAATGTATGAATTTGTTGACCGCTTAATCAATATTGCATTGCCACATGTCCGTGACTTCCACGGTGTTAGCCGTAAAGCTTTCGATAAACAAGGGAATTACAGCCTTGGTCTCAAGGAGCAAACCGTCTTCCCAGAAATTACGTTTGAAGATGCCGCCGTCTTACACGGTTTGGAAATCACTTTTATCATCAAAAATGGTTCAAAGGAAGGGAGCACCAAATTGTTAGAAGCATTTGGAATGCCGTTTGAAAAGGAGGGCAAATAATATGGCAAAGAAATCAGCCGTCCTCCGCGACGAAAAACGACGCAAGATGTACGAAAAGTATAAAGCGAAACGTGCCGAGCTCAAGGCTGTCGGTGATTTGGAAGGCTTGCAGAAGCTACCAAAGAACTCTAGCCCTACTCGTCTCAAAAATCGCGACATGCTTGACGGACGCCCGCGCGGTTATATGCGTTATTTCGGTCTCAGTCGTATTAACTTCCGGGAAAAAGCTTCCAAAGGCGAAATCCCTGGTGTAACTAAGAGTAGTTGGTAGGAAAGGAGAAGTATATGTCATTACAATCAACTGATCAAATCGCCGACCTAATTACTCGCATTCGCAATGCTATCATGGTTGGCAAGACCGAGATTCGCGTTCCAACCAGTAAGCTAAAAGTTGCCGTCATCGAAGGTCTCATGAATGCTGGCTACGTCGACAGCTATGAAGTTGAAGACGCTAAGCCTCGCGGCGTATTGCACGTCACGATCTGCAAAGACGGCGAAATCGCCAAGATCAGCGAAATTAGCAAAGTCTCTAAACCTGGTCGCCGTGTTTACGTCGGCTCCGAAGAGATCCCGGTTGTCAAGTCCGGTCGCGGTGCTGTGCTACTGAGCACATCCAAAGGCATCATGACTGGCCGCGAAGCCAAAAAACAACATCTCGGTGGCGAAATCTTAGTCAAAGTTTACTAGGAATAGAGGCAACCAGAAAAGATTCCGTATTACTACGGAATCTTTTTGTATAAAATAAAAAACCGCCGCTCTTTCAAGCAACGGTCTCTTCTTATTCTTGGACAATCACCGGCGTACCGACTTCCACGAAGTCGTATAATTTTGCCGTAAATTCAACTGGCAAATTGACGCAGCCATGCGACCCATTACGTACGTAAGTATCTCCACCAAAGGTCTCCTCATTTCTCCAAGTCGCATCATGCAGGCCTTGCGCATAGGCGTCGTTGAATCTCATCCAATAATTCACCTTGACCCTACCATACGACCCGCGCATTGTATAATTTTGCCGCTTTAAAATCACACTATATACACCCAGCTGGGTATCATAGTGGTCTTTTAGCCCGGTAACGGTCGAACTCTCTAATACAACCTCCCCCTGCTCAAAAGCCCAGACCAGCTGTTCCGAAATGTCGACTAGCACCACTCTCCCCAGCGTATCATCCAAGTTTTCATAATACTCGGCTGACATCATCTGAGCGAGCGCCGATGGCTCAGTCCCGACTTCCAGTTCCGGCTCAAGAGCAAAACTCTCACTCTGCTCTGTCGGCACCACAGTCTCCGTCGGTATAGCATCGCTCGCGACCTCGTTCACCTCTGGTACCTTGGCTTCAATCTCCGACATAGCCATCAAGAACCGCATGTCATCTATCAAAGTCGCCAGCACCAACACGGCACCAATGATAGCAACTCCCATGCTCACTCTTCGCGTCGACTGAAATTTGCGCCGTCTACTCCGTTGTCCTCTCATTTTTAGGACCCCCCTTCCTATACTTGGGCATCAAAAACACCCACTCTTCTCATTATAGCACACTATATAAAAAATGTCAATACTAATATCATATTATTCACCGCCGTCGTGATTTTTACCCTAGAATTATTGCATATTAACCTGACTTGTGCTATAATGATAAGGATTATTAATATAAAGGGAAATTATGAGTCGTATCGGAAAACAACCCATCGAAATTCCGGCGGGAGTGACAATCACGGTCGGCGACACAGATATCGTTGTTGCTGGGCCGAAAGGTTCACTCACTGTCCCGCTTCAGGAAAACGTCAAAGTTTCAGTCGATGGCAATATCGCCACGGTTACTCGAGACAACGACGAACCAAAATCGCGTGCTTGGCACGGTTTACAACGCGCCTTGCTCAACAATGCCGTCCAAGGCGTCACCAAGGGCTTTGAGAAGAAGCTTGAAATCAACGGCGTCGGTTTTCGTCTCAGTGGCGGACCAAAAGAAATTGAAATGGCTTTGGGTTTTTCACACCCAGTCAAATACAGCGCCCCTGAAGGCATCGAGCTTAAGACTGACAAGATGACCATCACAGTCAGCGGTATCGACAAGCAACAAGTTGGTCAAGTCGCTGCTGAAATTCGCGCCCTTAAGAAACCTGAACCATACAAGGGTAAAGGCATTAAATATGTTGACGAAGTCATTCTTCGCAAGGCAGGAAAGGCAGGAAAGAAATAATGAACACCGCATTTCGCGCAAAACGCACTCGCGCTAAAATTCATGGTACTGCCGAGCGTCCACGTCTCAGCGTCCACATCAGCAATATGCATATCACCGCACAGATTATTGACGACGACGCAAGCAAGACCTTAGTCTACGCTACAACTGTCGGCAGTAAGCTTACCGGCAACAAAACCGATAAGGCCGCAGCTATTGGCAAAGAAATCGCAACCAAGGCGAAGAAAGCCAATATCAAGTCTGTAGTCTTTGATCGTGGAGCAAAATTATATGCTGGTCGTATGTCCGCACTCGCTGACGCGGCCCGCAAGGAAGGATTGGAGTTCTAAGATGGCTGACACTGATAAAAATGCCAAAGTCATTAACAAATCCGGTACCCTCAAAATGAACGACGATGTAGCTGCGACCAAGGCTCGCAAAGACATTGGCGGCAAACCAATGGGACGACGAGGCAACCGTCGCGACCGGAACCGTAATCAAGATAACACGCCAAAAGAGTTTGATACCGTGACAATCAACATCGACCGCGTTTCGCGCACCGTCAAAGGTGGTCGTCGTATGCGCTTCAAAGCTCTTGTTGCGATCGGCAATCATAAAAACAAAATTGGTATCGGTATCGCCAAAGGCGGCGACGTGACCAGTGCTGTCCAAAAGGCTACCACCAAAGCCAAGAAAAATATGATCGAATTCAACATGGACGGCGAAACTATTTGCCACGAAGTCGAAACTCGCGCTACTGGCGCAGACGTCCTGCTCAAACCAGCTGCCCCAGGTACTGGGATTATCGCCGGTGGCGTCGTCCGAAGCATTATTGGTCTTACCGGTATCAAGAATTTGATTTCCAAGAGCCTCGGTAGTACCAACAAGGTCAACATCGCCTATGCCGTCATCGAAGGTCTCCGCCAGCAAGTTCCGCGCAACGAGTGGGTTGGAAATACCGGTAAAAAAGCCGCCCCGAAGAAGGAGGATAAATAATGAAGTACAACGATTTACAGGTCAATCGCAATACTCGCCCAACTCGTGCTGGTCGCGGTATTGCCGCCGGCAAAGGTAAAACCGCTGGTCGTGGTACCAAGGGCCAAAAAGCCCGTACCGGCCACAGCAAAATGCCAGCTGGCTTCATGGGCGGCCAACGTGCCATCATGCAGGCTATTCCAAAGCTCAAAGGCTTCAAGAGTCTCCATGATAAAGCCGCTGTCGTCTACACTGACCGTCTCAACGATCTCAGCGGCAAAGTTGATAACTTCACCCTCGCCGATCACGGTTTGATTGAAAACCCATACGCAAAGGTCAAAGTTATCACCCGCGGCGAATTAACCGCCAAGATCAATCTTGAAACTCAATTTGCCAGCAAAACCGCAATTGAAGCGATTAAGAGCATGGGCGGCAGCTTCACCAAAGTCGCCGTGCCAAAGCACATCGCTACCAAGGATCAAGAAGCTCAAGCCTAGTCCAAGTTTCGCCGAAAGTGACTCGCAAGGGTCACTTTCTTGGTTTTTGTAAGAAACAATACAGTCATCTCTGCGAGAGTATGGTATAATGTTATACAGTCAGAGAAACCGGAGTAATATAATATATGAATTTCAAAACTATTTTCAAATCGCTCAAGAATAAGGACATGCTAAAAAGGCTCGCAATTATCTTGGGGCTTCTAGTCGTTTATCGCTTTCTCGCCCACGTTCCCGTACCGCTCGGCGAGCCAACCACTTTCCAAGAAGCGATTCAGAATTTAATCCAGAAGTCCGACTTCGGTAGCTTTCTCAACCTCATTTCAGGCGGCGGGCTAACTGCATTCTCGATCCTCCTTGTCGGTATCTCACCATATATTACTGCGCAAATCGTCGTCCAGCTCATCACTAAGGCCATTCCTAGCCTCGAAGAGCTCTCTCAGGACGGCGAATCCGGTCGCCGCAAGATCAGCCAATGGACCCGCGTCTTGACTGTACCTCTAGCAATCGTACAATCTATTGCCTATATCTTTATCCTGTATCAGTCAGTCGTCGCTTCTAATACTGCACTCTCATATACTCCAACCACCGCTGACTGGATGCTCTCTGTGACTGCAATGGTCGCCGGTTCGATCATCCTCATGTGGTTCGGCGAACTCATGACCGAGCAGGGTATCGGCAACGGCATTTCACTCATTATCTTTACCTCAATCATCTCCCAGCTCCCAACCACGCTCGCCAGCCTCGGTAGTGCGCTCTTTGACACTTCTGCCGGTACGCTGTCTCTCTTTGGCTGGTTCAATCTCCCGGTCAATCCTTCCATGTTCTGGATTATCTTAGTCTTCGCAATTGCAATCCTCGTCGTTATCTATTTCCTGATCAAGCTCAACGAAGCCCAGCGCGTCATCACGATCAACTACGCTAAACGTGTCCATGGCAACAGTGCCTACGGCGGCATTAAGTCCATCCTCCCGCTCAAACTAATTGCCGCCGGCGTCGTCCCAGTCATCTTCGCTACCGCTTTCCTCTCATTACCAGCCCTGCTTGGCCAATTTATCCAAACAATCAACCCTGGGAACAGTTTTGGTGCCACCCTTACGACTTTATTCACTGCGCCCTCTGCTTCCAACTTCACAGCTTTATATCCAGACGGCATCACTGCGCAATGGTTCTTCTATCCTGCAGTTTATTTCTTACTTGTAGTCTTGTTCACCTATTTCTATACCGGTATCATTTTCAATACAAAAGAGATCGCCGACAACCTCCAGAAACAAGGTGCTTTCATCGAGGGCGTACGCCCTGGTCTCCAAACCGCCGAATATCTCGGTAAAACTATCAATCGTCTCAATCTCTTCGGTGCCTTAGCTCTCGGGCTCATTGCGATGCTGCCATTCCTCACTGATTATATTTTCATTATTGTCGCCGGCGCACCTATGGGGCTATCGCTCTCTGGTACTGGTTTACTTATCGTCGTTACAGTTGCCCTCGAAAACCTCCGCCAGCTCCAGTCTCGCGCACTCATGGTAACATATGACGATTATAAATAATCAAAGGTAAACAAAGTGGGCAAAATTACAACTTCAAACACCAGCAAAAATCACACGGCTTCTAGTCAAATGAAGCTACCAACTTGGCGCAAGATTCATTTCAAAATCAGCCATATTATCGGCGCAATAGCCTTAGTCCTAGCGATCATATTCTTTGCGCGTGTCGCAATCTGGGAACATGGCTACCTAAAGCGCATGGAGGGTAGCGAACGAGCGACTTCATCGCTCAACGCTGGCATCGAGGGCGAAGAAGAAGTTGATAAAGACGAGCCGACTGATACCGAAGTTAGCGAATATACCGTAGCCCCTGACCGTCCTCGTTATCTCAATATCCCCAGCATCGGTCTGAGTCAAGCCCGTATTGTTGAAATCGGAATCAAGACAAACGGGGAACTCTCCACACCATATAATATATATGATATCGGCTGGTACAATGAGGGCGGTCTGCCGGGCAGCAACCAAGTCGTCGTCATGGACGCACACGGCGGCGCACCCGGAATTGGCGCTTTCGGTAATCTTCCACAAATCAAACATGGAGATGAAATTCGCATCGCAATGGGCGACGGTCGCGAATTTACGTATTCCGTTGTTGACACCGTCACCAAAGCTCTGGGTGAAGAAGCGAATAATTACATGACCGAAGCTTTTGAGAGCCCTGAGGAAGGCAAAGGTTCACTCACGCTTATTACTTGTACCGGTGTCTACTGGACCAGCAGCCGTACCTATTCCCACCGCTTTTTCGCCCGTGCAGTATTACAATAAAATCCCAAAGTTAGGGTTTACAGCCCTCGCGTTCCATGATACAATAGAGAAGTAATTTATGGCTAGTCAAACTAAAGCTATCAAGGCTAAATCTTCTGGTGCGAATCAGAAAGAAGTAATCAAACTCACGGGCAAGGTCGTTGAGTCGTTGCCTAATACTCAATTTAGAGTAGAGCTTGAGAATGGCCATAGAATCATCGCACACATGAGCGGACGCATGCGCAAGAATTTTATCCGCCTAGTGCCGGGAGACCGGGTAGAAGTTGAGCTCACCCCATATGACTTGTCAAAGGGACGCATCAGCTTCCGTCTGCAATAGAATATTAAGTGTTGTAAGATTTCTAGCTGTTGGCCATAGCATGCGCAAGACTATGGCCAGATAGTTATAAGTTTTACAACAGGTAACGGAAAGGATTTTGACACTGTGAAAGTACGTGCAAGTG
>CAZFZV010000020.1:0-10160 GCA_964523355.1 uncultured Candidatus Saccharibacteria bacterium
ACCGGTGTACGCGGTTTTGCAGACCGCTGCGTCACCACTCCGCCACAGTGCCATACATTTATTCTAGCATATTGTTTCCAAAAATCCTACTCTGCCTTTTCCCTCTTTCCTCACTCGCTACTTACCAGGGTAGAGGCAGCGGAGGGGGAAACCGTAGTAGCGACCGTCGTTGTAGGACGGATAGACGTCGGTAGTACTCATGAAGAGGAAGTAGCCGTAGAGCGACGACTTGGCGGTACGCGACCAGACGTAGCCCCTCTCGCCGACGTAGACAACAGCGCCGCCTGACGGACCGACCCACCCGCTACGGACAAAAGCCAATGAAAAAAGGACATCACACTGGATGCCCAACTTTCAACGGTACAAGGAGTTCAGAGCTTTATAATTTGTAACGCACGCTCGTACGCTAAGTCTGCTGTCGGAAACGCACCTTGGTGCATCATGATTAAAAATTCCACCATTACCATTTCTTCCGGATCAGCGAACTCGTATTCGGCACCGAATAGCTTTGGATTACGAATCAGTCGCAATCCCTCCGCTGCCATAGTGGATATTTGCTCGCGCTGCCGCGCTGAGCCTCGCTTATGCCGCTCAGAATCAAAGGCATACCTTTCTGCCAAGATTGTAGACTGTGCCTTTAACGCAACCTGTAAACCCTGCTCGTCAATCTGGTAATCTTCCAGACGTACTGGTAATACCATCCCATAATGATGCGTTGCGACTACCAGCTCTAAAATTTGTAGGATTACGACAAATCCCTCTCTGGGTTTTAGCCGCACTGCCGCCAAGGATTTAACATTACCTTTTCGGCCTGTCGGTACCCAGATTGGTTTTAGCGCTCCTCTCATATGACCACCTCCTCTAGTAAAGATCTCGCACCCTATCCTTTCATTATAGCACACTTCGCCAAAAATGTCAATATAAGCTTCCTCGTTTTAGCCTTAAAACTTGCTTTTTTATTACGCTCATGTATAATTAATTTAAGATTAAGTAACACAAAAAGGAAAAATATGGCAAATCATACCACCCCAAAACTCCCCGTCGAATACACCCCAATCTCTATGTGGGGCTATTTCGGCTACCAACTTCTCTTTTCGATTCCCGTCATCGGTTGGATTTTTATCATTATTTTCGCCCTCACTGCGAGCAATATTAACTTGCGCAATTTCGCCCGTTCCCAATTTTGCGTCATGATCATCTGGCTCTTCTTCATCGTCATCATGGCGACCAGTGGCCTCTTCGTCTCGATGATGCAAAATCTAATGTAAAAAGCGCACGCCTAGAAGTTTTGGCTACTGGTTTCCGCGAAATAGTAGTCAAAACTTTTTCTTTGCTATATAATAAAACTATAACTTAGGAGAAGATATGATTCCATTGATCATTATCCTCGTCGTAGTCGTGATTATTATCGCTGCGATTTGGATGACTTACAATAATTTAGTCAAGCTTAACGAGCGCGTGAACGAAGCTTGGTCTGACATTACTGTTCAGCTCAAATATCGTGCCGACCTTATTCCGAACGTCGTCAGCACGGTCCAGGGTTACGCAAAGCATGAGAAAGGTGCTTTTGAAGAAATCGCCAAGGCTCGCTCTGCGACCATGAGCGCGAAGAGTGTCAATAGCGCCGCCGAAGCTGAGCGTTCTATGCAGAGTGCGCTTGGCCGCTTGTTTGCCATCGCTGAGTCTTACCCCGAGCTAAAAGCTAATACCAATTTCCAGCAGCTCCAGCAGCAGCTCCAAGACGTCGAAGACAAGATCCAAGCCGCTCGTCGTTTCTACAACGCCGGCGCGAAAGAGCTAAATACTAAGATTAAAATGTTCCCCGCGAATCTCATCAACAGCCTAGTCGGTCATTTCAAAGCGCGTGACTATTTTGAGGTCCCAGACGGCGAACGCGAGAAAATCGAGAAAGCCCCCGAAGTAAAATTTGACTAATTGATTCGGCGCTACCGAGTGGTAGCGCCTCTAATGCCTATGTATAAACAAATTGCTGCCAACAAACGTCATACTGTCTTCATCATGCTCGGATTCGTAGCTTTTATCGCTGCGATTGGGGCAATTTTTGCCTATGTTTGGCATGATTGGTGGATTGTCGCTTATGTTCTTATCATTGCGACGATTTATGCTGTGATTCAATATTTTGCCGCCGGCAGTCTCGCGACCGCTATGACCGGCGCCAAGCAGATCACGAAGCGTGATAACCCCCGGCTCTATAATGTAGTGGAGAATTTGACAATTACCGCTGGGCTGCCCATGCCTAAGGTCTACATTATCAATGACCCCGCCCCGAACGCCTTTGCGACCGGCCGTGACCCGAAACATGCGATTGTCGCCGCGACGACCGGGTTACTCGACATCATGGACAACAAAGAGCTGACCGCCGTCATGGCGCACGAGCTCTCGCACGTCAAAAATTACGACATTCGCGTCTCCATGATTACTTTTGGGCTAGTTTGTGTTGTGGGTTTGATTGCGGACATGGGGATCCGGATGATGTGGCTGACCAATAATCACGACGACGAAGATAGTAGTCCGATTGGGCTCATTGTCATCGTTTTGACTTCGATTCTAGCGCCAGTCGCCGCTTCAGTCGCCCAGATGGCCGTTTCGCGCGAACGCGAATATCTCGCCGACGCCAGCGCTGCGCATCTGACACGCTATCCTGAGGGTATGATTTCGGCTCTGAAAAAGCTCGACACCCACGCTCGGCCGATGAAGCACCAAAACCCGGCTACCGAAGCCCTCTTTATTAATAATCCCTTGCGTAAGGGCATGCTGAGCAACCTCTTTAGCACTCATCCTCCAATCGAAAAACGCATTGAAAGGCTCGAACATGGCAAAAACACCTTCTAAGCGGCGCGTACAAGCCGCTAGCGCTAAGGGAAAATCCAGAGCGTCGAAAGAGCCAAAAACGACCAAAAAGTCCCACAAGGGACTAAAAATGCTCTCTCAGGCGAAATCAAAGCTCAAAAACTCCAAATTAGGACGCAAAATCAGTGCCACGAAAGCTAAATTTCAGGCTAGCCGCGCGCAGCATATTCACCTCCATAGGTCATTTAAGCGCTCGTATCGCGAAGATTATCTCAGACCGACCGAGACCCTGGGGCTGCTTTCTCATGCTATGTTGACTTTTAAGACGATTTTTGCGCATTGGCGGACTTTCTTGCCTTTTATTGGGCTTATGGTCTTACTCTACGCTGTGATTGTCGGGCTTATGAGCGAGGAGACTTATCAAGAAGTCGGCGCGGCAATTGATGAGTCCGGAGCTGAGCTTGCCGCCGGTAAGATTGGTAATTTCGCCAAAGCTGGCCTCATCCTCTTTTCGACTTTTACGACTGGCGGTCTCGATACCGGTATGGACGAATCTGGCATGATGTTTATGGTAGTGCTGTTTCTGATTATGTGGCTGGTGACGATTTTTCTCCTGCGCCACTTTTTCGCCGGCGAGCAGCCCCGTTTGCGCGACGGCCTCTACAACGCGCTCGGCCCCCTCTTGGCGACTTTGGTCATCTTTAGCTTTATCTTCGTCCAAGCCTTACCAATTATGCTGGTCGCTATTACTTATTCCGCGGCGGTTACGACCGGCTTCCTTGCTACACCGTTTTATGCTTTATTGTATTTCATCTTTGTCGTATTGATGGTATTGCTGAGTGGGTATCTGCTCGCCAGCTCGCTCATGGCGCTGGTTGCGGTGACTGCTCCTGGCATGTATCCGATTCGCGCTATGTTTGCCGCCTCCGATCTGACCGCTGGGCGTCGGATTCGGATCATCCTGCGTCTGCTGTACCTAGTGCTGGTCGTGGCGCTGATCTACATTATTATCATGCTGCCGATTATTCTGCTTGACATGTGGTTGAAGAGTATTTGGAGTTGGCTGGTTGGCTGGCCGGTGGTGTCCGCTTTTCTGGTGGCCTGTACTTGTTTTGTCTTCATTTATGCTACGACCTATATTTATATCTACTATCGTTGGCTCTTAGATTATAAGGAAAAATAACATCTAATGGTGGAGGTATGATGAACAAGACAGAAGCGGAGCAACGCATTGAGAAGTTGCGGGAGTTAATTAACGATTACCGCTATCATTATCACGTTTTAGATGAGTCGATTATGTCGGAGGCGGCGGCGGATTCGCTGAAGCATGAATTAGCGGAGCTAGAGAAACAATTTCCCGAGCTGATTACTCCCGATTCGCCGACCCAGCGCGTCGCCGGGAAACCGCTGGACAAGTTTACGAAAGTCACCCACGCTCAGCGCATGATTTCGCTGGCTGATGTCTTTTCCGAGGCGGAAATCCGCGATTGGGTACGTGCTGATGAGAAATTAATGCTTGAGCAGGGAATTACACCAGACGGCCGTATTAAGGAATACTTTACCGATATTAAAATGGATGGGTTAGCTTGCGCCCTACATTATCAAGACGGTCTGCTGGAGCGCGCAGTGACGCGCGGTGATGGGTTAGTCGGGGAAGACGTCACGATGAACGTGCGCACGATCGAGAATGTCCCGCTACGGATTGATCAGCCGGGACATGTCGAAGTGCGCGGCGAGATTGTAATCTTTAAAAAAGATTTCGACGAGCTGAACGCTCGTCAGCGCAAGATTGGCGAAAAGCCTTTCGCCAATCCGCGCAATCTCGCCGCGGGCAGCATTCGCCAACTTGATCCGCGCGTGGCCGCGCGGCGTCGGCTGAAGTTTATGGCCTATGATTTAGTTGAGCCTGATCTTCCGACGCACTCCGCCGCCTATGCGCGGCTCCGCCAGTTCGGTTTCCGCACTAGCGGTGAGGACCATGTGTTTCAGAACATCTCCGACGTTCTGAAAGAAATTGAGCGTCTTGCCGACTATCGTCAAACTTTGCCGTTCAATACTGATGGAATGGTGATTAAAGTTAACGACCGGGTGGTCTACGCCAAGCTGGGGATAGTCGGCAAGACGCCGCGCGGCGCCGTTGCGTTCAAATTCCCGGCGGAGGAGAGTACCACGCGGGTCCGCGATATCGTGATTAGCATCGGACGCACCGGCGCCGCCACCCCCGTCGCCATTCTTGACCCCGTGGTCGTCGCCGGCAGCACTGTGCGCCATGCCAGCCTCCACAATGCTGACGAGATTAAGCGTCTCGACGTCCGCGTAGGCGATACCGTGATTATCTATAAGGCGGGCGACATCATCCCGCAGGTCAAAGAGGTACTTGTGAGCTTGCGCCCGGCCGACACCGCGCCCTTTGATTACCAAAAAGCCCTCAAGGCTCAGTATCCTGAGCTTGAGTTTGAGCGCCCGCACGGCGAGGTCGTTTATCGTGTCAAAGGCGAAGATTCAGATTTTATCTTGAAACGCGCACTCGAATATTACGCCTCGAAGTCTGCCCTCGGGATTGACGGTCTGGGCGAGAAGAACGTCGAGCTCCTAGTGAACTCCGGTCTCGTGAAAAGCATCGCCGACTTATATCGGCTTGAGGTTAAGGATGTCGCGCGGCTCGGGCGCTTCGCTAAGCTTTCCGCTCGCAAGCTGGTCGCGTCGATTACGGCCTCTAAGACTCCGCCGCTAGCGAAGTTCATTACCGCGCTCGGGATTCGCCACGTTGGCGCGCAGACTGCGGGTACGCTCGCGGCAGGATTCGGCAGTATTGAGAAGCTCCAAAATGCGACCGAGGAGGAACTCCTGAAGCTCCCCGATGTGGGGCAAATTGTCGCCGAGTCAATCCTGGCTTGGTTTGCGGATGAGGACAATGCGAAATTGCTTGCTGAGCTAAAAACGCTTGGCGTCCAGCCAGTTTACCAGGATACAAGCAGCCTGCCGCTGGCCGGGAAGAGCTATATTATTAGCGGCACGCTTGAGGATATGGGCCGCGAAGCCGCGGAAGACAAGCTGCGCGCGCTCGGTGCGACTGTGACTAGTGGCGTGACGAAGAATACGACCGCCCTGATTGTGGGTGCTAAGCCTGGCAAGAGTAAGACCGAAAAAGCCGCCCAGCTCGGTATTCCGGTGATTGGCGAGGCTGAGTTCCATGAGTTGATCGGGGAGTAGGCGCTCCGCTATTGACAAATCTGAAAATCTGTGGTAAAATAGAAGTATGGGGGCTGTTTTTGGCGTTTTCAGTGTAAAACAAGCTCGCAAATTATATGAAGGAGGTGTTACGATGAAAAAAGTAACACGCAAAGTAAAAAGTGTCGTCATGATAGTCCTGGCTGTGATGCTGATTGGAGCGACTTCGCTCTTCTGTAGATACCAACTCCAGCATCAGGCCAAAGATGACCCGCATTATCCCGGGGAACCCGTGACCAAAGCGGCGCCGTTTAACACTCTTTTGGACGCCAAAGGCTGGGGCGACGAAGCTGATTTTCTCCGGATTGTCGACATGGATGTCGGAGAAAGTATCGTCTACGCGCCGGAATTTGAAGGGCACGAGTTCGCGATGACTGACGAAAGGACTTATGGCTTTGTCATCTATAGCCATAATACTTCAATCAGTACCCAGACGGATCTGGCCTTAACTCTCTCCTATCCGGAGGTGTTTGTCGCTGGCGAAACCAACACGGTGAATGCCTATCTTTCATGGGGCGGAGACAAGCCGGGCGTGATTAGCGACAGTTTAGAGCTGGACGTTCAGGTTAACATTAGCCCTTGCCCGGTCGACGATGACGGCGATTGTGTGCTGATTACCGATTTCAATAGCGGTGGCATGCTCAAAGCGAAACCCGCTCAGAGTAGCAGGATTGATGGAGTTGTGACCCATACGATTCCGCTTCCCGATATGCCGACCGATTCGGCACTGGTAACTTTCTTTGTGATTGACGCCATACCGGCGTTATAGCACCTCTAGTACCTTACAAAAGGCGTTCCCGAGCGGAGCGTCCTTTTTTCGTTTGTGTTACAATATAATATATATGCCAAAATTTGAACTTGTTTCCAAATATCAGCCCACCGGCGACCAGCCCTTTGCGATTAAGCAGCTCACCGACGGGCTCAAAGCTGGCGTCCGCGAGCAAACCCTGCTCGGTGTGACTGGCTCCGGCAAGACTTTTACCATGGCGAATATTATCCAAAACGTCCAAAAGCCGACCTTGATTCTCGCTCATAACAAAACCCTCGCCGCGCAGCTCTATGCTGAATTTCGTGAATTTTTCCCCAAAAATGAAGTACATTATTTCGTCTCGTACTTCGATTATTATCAGCCTGAAGCTTACATCGCCAGTACTGATACCTATATCGAAAAGGATTCCGCGATCAATGACGAAATCGACCGCCTGCGCCACGCCGCAACCGTCGCGCTCTTGACGCGGCCCGATACAATTGTCGTTGCGTCGGTATCTTGTATCTACGGCATCGGCTCGCCTGACCATTATACTGAGATGTCGCTACCCCTAGTCAAGGTAAATGGCCAGTGGCAGATTGCTGGCACTCTGACCGAGAATTTCCTCGCGAAAGGCGAGCAACAAATGATGAAGTCCGAGCTCACCGAGGCAGCCCTCCAAGCCATCGGCGGGAATTCTGCTGGGATGATGAATGACAGTAACCGTGTATTTTCATCTGAGACCATCCGCAGCGCCACGAGCGAGGAAGAGGCGGCTCGCACCCGTAACGACGGGCTGCGAGAACGCCGTGTCGAAGATGGAAATGCGGGGTTACTGGACGGACAACTTTCGCAGCAAAACTTCCTGATTTACCTCGTCGCAATGCAGTACCACCGCAACGATTTAGCCTTTGAACGTGGTAATTTCCGCGTCATGGGCGATACGGTTGACCTCTTCCCAGCGAGCGGGGAATGGGCTTATCGCTTTGAGTTTGGTTTCGACACCCTCGAGACCGTCCGGATTATCGACCCGCTGACTGCCGAGACGCGCGAGAAGCCCGACCGGGTCCATATCTTCCCGAATACCCACTACGCTACTCCGAAAGATCAGCTCGAGCGTGCTTTGACGACGATTCAGACTGAATTCGACGAACGCCTCAAATACTTCGAGCGGCACGACAAGTTCCTCGAGGCGCAGCGCCTCAGTCAGCGCACGAAGTACGACCTTGAAATGCTCAAAGAGACCGGGTTCGTTAAGGGGATTGAGAACTACTCTCGCCATCTCGACGGCCGCAAAGCCGGTCAGCCGCCGGCCACGCTGATTGACTTCTTCCCGAAAGATTTTCTCCTACTCGTCGATGAGAGTCATATGACTCTGCCTCAGGTGCGTGGGATGTATAATGGCGACCACGCGCGCAAAATGACACTGGTCGAGTATGGTTTTCGTCTGCCTAGTGCGCTTGACAACCGTCCGCTCACTTTCGGTGAATTTGAGAAACGGGTCAACCAGGCAATCTATGTCTCGGCTACCCCAGGTCAGTATGAGCTCGAGAATTCGCCGAAGCCCGCTGAGCAGGTAATTCGCCCGACTGGGTTGCTCGATCCTGAAATCGAGGTGCGCGGTTCTGAGGGGCAGATTGACGACCTCATGGCGGAAATTGAGCAAAGGATCGCCAAAGGTCAGCGCACCCTCGTCACGACTTTGACCAAGCGCATGGCCGAAGATTTGACTGACTACCTCAAGGAGCGCGACATCAAGGTGGCGTACATCCATTCCGATATCGATACTCTGGAGCGCGGCGACATTCTGCGCGATCTGCGCGCTGGGGTGTATGACGTTTTGGTCGGGATTAACCTGCTGCGCGAGGGTCTCGATTTGCCAGAAGTTTCGCTGGTGGCGATCCTTGACGCCGACAAGGAAGGCTTCTTGCGTAGCGAAAGCGCTTTGATTCAGACTATTGGCCGCGCCGCGCGCCACGAACAGGGACATGTGATCATGTATGCTGACCATATTACTGAGAGTATGGAAAAGGCTATTACCGAGACCAACCGCCGTCGCGAGATCCAACATGAATATAATATCGAGCATAATATCACTCCGCGCTCCGTGAAGAAAGAAATCGGCGCCGGCCTGCGCGCGATTATCCCGGAGAAAGAGGAAGTCGCCCGTCTCGACTTGAAACGCATTCCGAAAGAGGAACTGCCTAGCCTGATCAAAGATTTGCAGTCCCAGATGCAGCTTGCCGCCGCGAACCTTGATTTTGAGAAAGCCGCCATGTTGCGCGATCAAATCACAGAAATCCAGGAAGTAAATAAAAGCAAGAAAAAGTAGTTCCATCGTCAGAGTTGCCATCGCCGCCATAATATTTTTAGTTGAAAATGGAGCCCACTTTGTTGCTTTCTTAATGATTCTATGTTGTAGCCGGACATATCGTACTCCTATTTGGCTAGTATACTGCAGTTTCGTTATTGACTTTTTCACAAATCTGTGATACAATAGAAAGATAAGGTGAGCATGTACGGCGGCACCGAGTTGACCTCTGTACAGAGGTATTTTGTTACACACAAAATACCTCTGTACAGAGGTATTTTGTTACACACAAAATACCTTCATCTCACTTGGACTTTAGGAGCTTGAACAAATTCTATTTGTCGAAAGGATGGTGATAATTCTCTCTATAAGGTCCAAATCATAAGGAGCTGGATGGCAGAGCACGCAGAAAACAGGAGGAAAATGAGATGAAAAGACGGATTTTATCGGTAATGGCAATGTTAATGGTCATAATGATGCTGGCAGGTTGTTCTCAGGCGGAAAATGTGACCACCCAACTAAAGAATGATGCTGACGAATTTAAAGTAGTGCGGCGAGTTACTGTGATTAATCTGAGAACAGACGCGGTACTTTACGAGATTGAAGGCAGGATTTCCTATACAATAGAAGAGGATGGCGATTTTTCAATTGTGGCTCAAACCGGCAAGGACACTTTCAAACGTGACTCCGTTGGGGTAGGTCAGGCTGGAAATGGCGTGACTTATATCGTGGAACAAATTGAGCCGCTTGAGGAAGATCCCTACCATTATGAAATTCGCATCTATGCCAGATTTCCTGAAATCTCGGTAGTTAGATAGTAATTCATTCTCGCTTAGACATAATCAGGCAATTCAAGCAAACAAAAGGCCGTTACAGAAAAGTAGCGGCTCTTTTATTGTGCAGATTGAGACCGAATCCTTTCCATTTTCCTCTTTACAATCCCCAAATAATCATATATTATATAAGAGTAGAGTTGGGGCTGGTTGATATTAGCGCTCCGACACAAATAATAATTAAAAGGAGAAAGAATGGCAGATTTTGACCGTTCCAAGCCACATA
>CAZFZV010000021.1:0-9314 GCA_964523355.1 uncultured Candidatus Saccharibacteria bacterium
TCTGTAATCCAGAGTTCAAAGGCCTATTTCGGGACGGTGAGTCCCAGATTGGTAGTACCAGGTGGGATCGAACCACCGACCTCAGGCTTATGAGTCCTGCGCTCTAACCAGCTGAGCTATGGTACCACGCGTTCTTATTATAGCACATAATTCCCAGATAGGGGAGATTATTGTCTCTCTTGCCATTTATAATATTCAATAAGATATTCCCAGCAGCCTTCTTTGTCGGTAATTCCCTCGTAATGATTCTGAATACGACTAACAATCTCGTCACGATTAATCCATTTAGCTTCGGAGACTTCCTCGGTCTGGAGTTGGAGATCTTTCGGGTCTAGGTCTTGGTGGACAATATAATACTCGTTAAAATGGTTATTGGTAACGTCGCCCTTGAGGTTGGTGGAGGTAGTGGCGCCAATAAAGGTAAGGTCTTGCCTATCCAATTCAAGACCAAGCTCTTCTCGACATTCGCGGATGGCGGCTTGGAAGCCAAATTCGCCAGCTAGGACATGGCCGCCAGCGCTGACATCCCACATGCCGGGCCAGAGCTTCTTGGTGGCGCTTCGTTGCTGTAGTAGGACTTGATTCTGAGAATTAATGATGAAGATTGCGACGGCTTTATGCCAATAGCCTTGCTGGTGGCACTCATCACGAGCGGCGGTTTTACCAGTATAGTGACCTTTTTCGTCGAGGATGTCGAAGTTTTCTTCCATGATGGTATTGTAGCATAATTAAGGGTGAGAAGACAGGAAAGTTCTACCTGTTGCCCTTCCTTAAAAATAAAAATAAGCGAGCAAGCTCCCTTATTTTCATTTTGGCGGAAGGGACAGGATTCGAACCTGCGAGGCTATTAACCTGCTGGTTTTCAAGACCAGTGCCATCAACCACTCGGCCACCCTTCCATGTATAATTATAGCACAAACGTAAGCGTTCGGCAATATCAATCTCTTCTATGTAGCGATATCCTCATTGTCCGTTTTTTCTAAGTTGCGTCTTATAGACTGCTCAAAGTCAGAATTGATCTTTTGGATTTTATTAAATTTAACATATTCAGATTTTGCTTTTGCGTCTGCGATCATTTTCGTAATACTACCATGGCTTTGTAAAATTTTATAGTCTTGGAAAGTTAAGAATTTATCAATACTTTTTGCGAAGTCTTCCATAGTAAAGGCATTCCCTCTTTCGATTTGTCCCTCTATATAATCGAAGAAACCAGATACCGAACGTTCTAAACTACGAATTTCTTTTTCGCTAAGGTAATTTTTTGCTACCGTAACGTCGCTTTGTAAAATTCTACCATCGGGAGAATTCTTCCAGGTTTTTAAGCCCACATGTTCTTTAGTCGTATCAGCATTACTATAAATAATCTCTGCCGCTGTTTTACCAGTAATAGCGAAATGGAATTTATTTTGAACTTCTGCATAAAAATGACGCGCGGTGTGAGAAGCTTTATTGTAGTCGATACTACATTCAGCAAAAATGTCCGTAAGCTGCAGCCAAATGCGGCGCTCGCTAGTACGTATTGAACGAACGCGTTCGAGCAATTCACGGAAATAGTCTCTACCGAAAATAACTTCACCTTGCTCCAGGCGTCTATCATCCATCACGAAGCCCTTAATCATGTATTCGCGCAAGAGATTTGTCGCCCAAATTCGGAATGCGGCAGCGCGCCGTGAATTTACGCGGTAGCCGACAGAAATAATAGCGTCAAGATTATAAAATGCGGCTTTTTTATTCTGGCTCTTTCCTACAATTGCTCCATGCTGAGTGGTTATTTCCATTTTGGAAATAACCACATCTGGGTCTAATTCATCTTCTTCAAAAATATTCTTGAGGTGCTTAGAGATAGCTGGCACTTGAACACCGTAAAGCTCCGACATGCTCTTTTGTGTAAGCCAGAGCGTATCATCTTTAATAACTGCGTCGATATTAACGTCGCCATCTTCAGAACGGTAAAGTGTAACTTTTTGAGTTTGCAGATCTTTGGCTTTATTGTTGATCATCTTCAATCTCGGCGGCTGTCTAACGTAAATCTCGCCAGTTATTCCGCATTCGTATGTACGGCGGTAACATCGTCTAAATCGTCGAGCGCGTCGAGAAGCTTCTCTAGCTTCGCCTCGTCATCACCAGCCACCGCAATCGTGCTAGTCGGAACATAACGAAGCTCGGCGTTAGTAACTGTCAAACCAGCGTCAATAAGCGCTTGGCGAACTTTCATCAAATCGCTCGCGGCGGTGATAATTTCGAGACCTTCGTCGCCCTCTTCGACATCCTCAGCACCAGCATCAAGCACGGCCATCATCGCTTCCTCGCCTTTCTCACTGACGTCGATACAGCCTTTACGAGCGAACTGGAACATGACTGACCCTGGGTCGGCCATACGGCCGCCGTTCTTAGAAAGCGTGTTGCGAACTTCAGGCATGGTGCGATTTTTATTGTCGGTCGCAACTTCAATAATGATACCGACGCCGCCAGGGCCGTAGCCCTCATAAACTTCTTCATTGAGCGCAGCGGCGTTCTTGTCGGAGACGCGAGCAATTGCGCGCTCGATGTTGACTTTTGGCATATTGGCTTGGCGAGCTTTTTCTAGCATCATGGCAAGCGACGGGTTCATATTTGGGTCGGTGCCACCGCGAGCAGCGATCGCGATCTGGTTGGCGATTTTGGTAAACAAAGCTCCGCGTTTGGCATCGACTACGGCTTTTTGACGTTTGGTAGTGGCCCATTTACTGTGTCCGGACATAATTCTCTTCCCTGTTTATAGTTAGTGAAACAATCTCTGTTTATATTTTATCATATCTGGGGACGGAAGACAAACCACGCTCTAGCGATGGCAGACGCCATTCTCAGTACTGGCCTTAAACCATTCTTCAAATTCAAGGAGGTAAGGCTCCAAACCAACTTTCTGAGCATATTCACGTTGCCCCTCGAGATCATAACCCATACCATAAGAGCTATATCCTGTAATCTCCGAGTCGTTGTAGGAGATAGTAATATTAACATTGGGTGCTTCGCAAATCATTTTTTTACTAGAATTAGTGGAAATAATAAAAATCAGAATGAAAATCATGGCGATAGCGAGGCCACCGTATAAAATAACCGTACTGATCTGACGTACTCTGGTATTACTTTGCTTTTTTGGTTCCATGTGTTCCCCTTTGGTTATGATTCAACCGACTTATTGTGTAATCTTATACCTCAGACATACCCGAGTATATCCAAAGTACAAGATGCCCTAGGAGTTTCCCCCTAGGGCAGTTTACCGATTTATGCGACTATATTTTCGGTATTAAGCGTTCTTTTTGTTGCGGCGAAGAACGGTCAAGCCTGCGCCAGTAGCAGCGATTGCGCTGATAAGGGTGGAAACGATACCAGCGGATTTCGCAGTAGCGCCCTCAGCAGTAGCCATAGCGACACCAGTGTTTGGGGTGCCATTCTTGTTTACGCCACCGATAGTACCAGCAGCACTGCTGTTGTTCTTGTCAGCGGTGGTTGGACCAGCTGGTTTGTTGTCGCCAGTACCTGGCTTGTTGTCACCTTCACCTGGTTTGTTGTCACCTTCACCTGGTTTGTTGTCATCTTCAGTACCACCGATCAATTCGCGAGCGATCTTTTCAGTGCTTTCAGTACCACGACCTTCACCAGCCTTGTATTCGGTAGCAAGTGTCCAAATATCGTCAAAGATATCAGAATGTGGTGTGTTGTCTGTACAAGTGAAGTTGGCGGCGTTTGTAGTTAAGTCCGCATAGACACCTTCCCAAGCTTGCATCTCTGGAGTGAGGTTAGCAGTGGTGGTGGCAAGAGTCTTGAGCTGATAGACGACAGCTGGATTCGTGTCTACGTCTTTCTTGACATAGTTATCGTGAGCAGCTTCAGTCAAAACACCCGAAACGTTCAAGAGGTCTTCAAAAGCAGCTTTACCATTCTCAGCTTTTACGAGTTCTGGCTTAAGAGTAGCCAACGCGTTGTCGAGACCAGTGTAGAAATTGACAGTGTTTGCGCCGTAAACCTTATTTAAATTAGCGATAGTATAAATTGCTGGGAACATATCTGGATCTGCCATCTCGGCAGCCGTAAAGGTGGTAGTACCATCAGCTTTGGTAGCACCAGTCATAGTAGTCGCTTCAGGAACGCTACTGATACGGAAAGCGTTAATGGCGGCAACAACACCACTGTTAGAATTCAAAGCGGTGATTAAGCCACTAAAGGCTTTACGGTAAGAGTCATTCTCAATTAGAGCACCAGCTTCTTTGACGAATTTGATGCTGTTAACGTCAACATCATCAGTTGCATCTACTGGGGTGCCACTATTAATGATATTATTGACACTATTAGCTAAACCATTAACTTCTGCTTTGAAGTCAATTTCTGCTTGGCCTGTAATAGTACCAGCGGTAGCCCAAGGAAGAGTATTGAATGCGTTCTGATACTGAGCACCGCTCGTGATGTCAGCATACTCTTTACCAGCACCGGCACCATATTTTGCTAAGACAGCAGCACGATTAACAAACCAACCGTATTGGCTATCCTTTTTGATATTCTCTACAACTTTATTGAGCTCCCAACACTCTGCTTCGCCTTGTGCTGGCACAGTCTGGTTGTTCGTAACGGTAAGAGCGTTAGCTGTAGAAGCCAACGGCGCAACGACGCCCATCACTGACGCGGCAGCGAGCGTAGCGACAACTTGACTTTTCTTCATTGTTATTCTCCTCACAATTATTAGTAATAACTACCCTTTATTTTACGCAATAAAAAAAAAAATGTCAAGCATTTTCTAGCAAGTTTGTGGACAACTTGAGACTTTTGGCACAAAAATGGGTGATTTTGGGCGATTTTTTGACAAATATTAGAAAAAATTGTGATACTGTGAGATTCCCTGATTGTGAGATATGATAAAATGAGAAAGTGGATATATTGGTCCATGGGACCGAAAGATGGCGATTGAGATCATGCTCCAGCCATCAACCGTTCTCTTTTCTGAAGATCGTGAAGTTCCCCTTTTAGAAGTTTGATTTGGCAAAACTTAAAGGTTTGAGATGAGTCAGTACTACGGTAGTGACCAAAATTAGGAGCTTCTTTACCAACATTGTCTGCGCTTTCTGGCTTTTGTCCGTAGCAATGCGGTAAATGTTAACGATGGTAAGATATGGAACTTGGGCCAGAACGGAAACTACTGGTCGCGTACCGCTAGCTCGTCTACCAACGGCCGCAACTTGTGGTTCAATCCTACTGACGTCAATCCGTCGAATAGCAACAACCGTTGGAACGGTTTCTCCCTCCGCTGGGGTATGGTCGCGGTTTGGTGCCGATCTGAGATAGTTAAATACCGCAACTGAACGTTGCGGTATTTGATTGGTCCCCGGGATAGAAAGGGATTTTTTACGAAATCAGAGGATTATGTCATTGCTATTGGTCCCCGGAGCAGGACTTGAACCTGTACCTGATTGCTCAGACTAGCACCTGAAGCTAGCGCGTCTACCAATTCCGCCATCCGGGGGTAATTTTAGTATACCATATCTGGAGAGTTAGGTTAAGTATTTACATTCTGATTATTATATGCTATAATTTATAGAGTAAGTGTTGTCTTTAGCAGTAACTTGGAAACTTAATACTAAACCATATTTGTCAGACGTCTGATAGAAGAAGGGAGGTGGGATAATGAAAGTATGGGTACTCGCACCGAATGGAGTAATGACTCCTGTGGTCGTTCCGATTGCTCAGTTAACATTTCTCAGCATATCTGAGAGCGAGATTGAAGACGCTATTTATGCTATTAACTATATGGTAGTGCGCCGGGTATACATTATGAAACCCGGGGAGTCTTTTGAGGCCACTGTCTCATATCAGGCGGCCATAAAAGCATTTGAAGTACGCCTCGCGCCCTATAAGGTTTGTCCACAAGAATATTATACCTTAATCGGGCGCGCTACTCCGCTCAGTTTTAACCGAGAAAGTTTTGCGGAGGCTATTCAATACTACCGAATGGCTGGTTGGGACACTGTGATTGACGATGGGGGAGATTATAACGACCCCGCAATAATCCTTAGCCACTTTAAGTGGGTGGATTACGAAGCACTGAGTAAAAAGTTTTCCCTACACTACTAACCGTAATCGACTGAGCCTCATATGGCCTGCACCTTATGCTCCCAGAGAAACCTGGGAGCATATTTTTGTGTGTTGATTAAGCATGTAGCTTCGCGGTCGCGGGGAGCTTGGCATCTTTCAAGATAGGCTCGAGCTCTTTCTCTTCCAGAGTTTCGTGCTTAAGCAAGGCTTCGGCGAGTTTGTCAAGCACGGGTTTGTTGGCCTTTAGCACAGCTTCGGCACGCACAGCTGCTTCATCAGACAAGCCCTTGACCTCTTGATCAATCAGCTCGGCGGTTTTTTCGGAATAAGGTTTACTCGTTGCGATTGTATAGTAACCGGTGTTTCCCTCTGGGAAGACGAGATTACGAGTGGCTCTACCCATACCCTCTTCGACAACCATTTCCTTGCTCAGCTCGGCGACATGTTGAAGGTCGGAAGCAGCCCCAGTCGTTACAGCGTCTTCGCCAAAGATTAACTTCTCGGCGATGCGACCGCCCATGGCGCGCGCGAGGATATCTTTCAGCTCATAGATACTCTTATAGCTACGATCTTCCGGAGGGAGGAACCAAGTCACGCCGCCCGTGCGGCCACGAGGAATAATCGTAACTTTGTGTACTGGATCAGAATCTGGCAAGACGTGGCCGACAATCGCGTGCCCAGCTTCGTGATAAGCGGTAAGCTTGCGCTCGTGATCATTCATGACTTTACTCTTGCGCTCTGGGCCAATCGCAACGCGCTCAAAAGCTTCGGTTAAATCGTTATTAGTGATTTCTTTATGGCCCTCGCGAGCAGCAGTGATGGCAGCTTCATTCGCAATATTGGCGAGGTCAGCGCCGGAACTACCAGCCGTCTTTGCAGCAAGCGCCTCGAGATTAACGTCTTTCTCAGTGGGCTTGTTCTTGAAATGGACATTGAGAATTTCTAAACGATCTTTGCGCTCCGGTAAGGTGACGTTGACATGGCGGTCGAAACGACCGGGGCGGAGTAAGGCTTTGTCGAGCATGTCGACGCGGTTGGTCGCAGCGATGACGATAACGCCAGAATCGTTGTCAAAGCCGTCCATCTCGACGAGGATTTGGTTGAGCGTCTGCTCATCTTCACGACCGGCACCACCACGAGCGTCACGTTTGTGCGCTACGGCGTCAATTTCATCAATAAAGATGATACTTGGGGCATTCTTTTTCGCCTTAGCAAAGAGGTCACGAACGCGCGATGCGCCAACACCGACAAACATTTCGGCAAATTCGGAACCAGAGATACTAAAGAACGGAACCGAGGCCTCACCGGCGACGGCACGGGCCATGAGAGTTTTACCAGTACCTGGCTCCCCAGCGAGCAAGACACCACGCGGGATTTTCGCACCAAGTTTTTCGTATTTTTTCGGTTCTTTGAGGAAGTCGACGATTTCGGCGAGATCTTGTTTGGCGGATTCGTTGCCCGCGACGTCCTGGAAAGTGATTTTCTTCTTGTCTGGGCCGTAAAGCTTAGCCTTGGCTTTGCCGAAGCCCATGGATTGATTGTTCATGGATTGGGCTTGGCGCATCATGGAGTTAAAGAAGAGGATCACGATAATAATCGGAATAGCGATAATTGCAATATCAAGGGCATAGTCCCAGAAATTGGAGACTTCAACATATTCAACTGTAGGATATTTTGCCTGACAATCGGACAATTCGTCGCCAGCTAGACCTTCGCATTGGTTGATAAGACCTTGCTCATAGAGGGTGCCTGAAGTATCTTTGCGCGAAGTTTGCGTATAATAGTCGTCGCCCTTGAGGGTGATCTTGAGGTTGCTTCCTTCGACGGTGATTTTAGCAATATTGCCGTTTTCATCATTCGCGCGCGCAATGACATCGGAGAGCGGAACTTCTTCGATAGCGTTGTTTGGCGCAAGCAGCGACGTCATCATGGCACAAAAACAAAGCAGCAGGAGCGTAAAAATGACCCAACGTACGAGATTGTTAGTTTTATTCGGTTTTTTCTTAACAGCTTGTGGCACAGCACCTCCTATTTAGCTATAAATATCAATCAAACCCAAATGCCGCTTCGCGGCTCATGTACACCTATAGTAACACTTAGGGGCGAGGAGGGCAAGAGGAGATTAACTACCATTGGCTTTTGTCCGTAGCGGCATCGTCAATGTAGCAGATGGTAAGGTGTACAGCGTCGGTGACTACGGCTACGGTCGGTCGCGTATGGCTAGTTCGTCTACTAACGCCTACTTCCTGAACTTCTACCCTACGGGGGTCAATCCGTCAAGCAACTTCCGTCGTTGGTACGGCTTCCCCCTCCGCTGCCTCTACCCTGGTAAGTAGTGAGTGAGGAAAGAGAGGGTGTGAGCTATGTCCTCTTACGAATTCCAAAGGGCGGCTCAGCAAAGAACTTTAATCCCAGCAGGAATGGTATTGGCGCTAATATGACTGCGCCGGCCAAAACAAAGCAAATCGCTAAAAAGAAAACAATAAACATCTTTAATATCCAAACAATAGCAAGTAGTATGCGCGTAACGTTTCCAGAGTCATCCCAACGTCTTGCTCTGCGCAGATTCTTCTCATTAGCGCTAGGGAGCTTTCCTGGCGGAGGTAACGGATCCATGGATTTATTATACCATGAGAGGTTAAATTATGGTATAATTAGCGCTTCTCCTCTTTAATATCAAAATTAGTTATAGTCCCCTGGCAATTTGAATCATGGTATAATTCATCGGCTGGCATTGCAATAATCCAGAAAGTTATAGTCCCCTGGCAATTTGAATCATGGTATAATATAAAACAGAGGGGCGAAAAAGAGAAGCCCGGTTATAGTCCCCTGGCAATTTGAATCATGGTATAATGCCAGCAACAATAGTCCAACTTCCGCCAGAGTTATAGTCCCCTGGCAATTTGAATCATGGTATAATATATGGATATATGAATATATATATTATTTAGTTATAGTCCCCTGGCAATTTGAATCATGGTATAATTCTTGCCTATTCAGTTGTAACTCAAATAGTGTTATAGTCCCCTGGCAATTTGAATCATGGTATAATTCAGATTATCGACATTCTCAAACCTCGCGGGTTATAGTCCCCTGGCAATTTGAATCATGGTATAATCATAACAATGGAGCGACCGCCGAAACGTTGGTTATAGTCCCCTGGCAATTTGAATCATGGTATAATAAAAGTGTTGACAAATGGAAATTATCTTGAGTTATAGTCCCCTGGCAATTTGAATCATGGTATAATC
>CAZFZV010000022.1:0-5195 GCA_964523355.1 uncultured Candidatus Saccharibacteria bacterium
CTCATCAGTATTGATGAGGAATTCGTACGGTATACGAATTCCTCCATACATAGAGGCGATGCCGCAGGTGTCGCGAAGCCATTCTTTTTGAATCTTGGTCAGTTGGTCGGGAGACTCAATAGCCGAGATTTCTTCGACGATTTCGGGGTTGGCTTTCCCAATCTTTTCCAGCATGTACAGGATGTCATTCTTGCCGTCAGCGCCAGTGTAGGGCGTTTCCGGGAAATTTTCCAAGGTAGACATTTTGGCTGCAGCGTAGCTGCCGCCTTCCCCCTCCTGCAGATGCAAATGGAAAAAAGTTTCATTGCCGGATTTCATCTTAACAATCAGCTGCCAGCCTCTGGGTACGAGATAATCATAGTCGCTCGTAACGGCTTTGACGGCGCGCTGGATAGCGGTGATGACCGGGGTATAGTACGCGCGGTTGTTGGTTTCATTGTGTAAAATTTTCATATTTTACACCTCCTTTTTGATCTCCTGCGGTAAGCAATTCAGCTTTTCACCGCGGGGTAAAAATTTACAGGTTGGATAAACTTTTATCCCGTGGTGAATAATTTCGTAACACGTTAAAAAACATAGGCCAAGCCTACTTTTCTATTGTAGCACAGAATTGTAATAATGTCAATGGTCTTTTCGCGAATTGGGGGATATGTCAAAATGTGCTATAATTTAGAAAAGAGTGAAAAGGAGTAAGAAGGAGGAAGATGGCGAGCATTTTTACGAAAATTGTCCAGGGAGAGATTCCCTGCTATAAGATTTATGAGGATGAGAAAACTCTGGCGTTTTTGGATATTGCGCCAGAGGCGGAGGGGCATACTTTGGTGATCCCGAAACTGGAAGTCGATAAGGTGTATGATTTGCCGGATGAAGATTATCAGGCATTGATGGCGACGGTGAAGAAACTCGCAAAGCATTACGAGGAAGTGCTCGGGGAGCGGATGCAGATTAAGATCGTGGGGATCGATGTGCCGCATGCGCATGTACATGTTTTACCGGTGAATGAAAATTGGGCGGGGGAGAGGCAGATGAAGCCGACCGAAGCGGAGTTTAGGGCGTTACAAGAAAAGCTGCAGTTTAGCTAAGTGCGGTAGTGGCCGGAGCTGAGCTCGGATTCGATGACTTTGGTCTCAGCTTCGTTATAATCGGGGTCGGTGATGTCGACATTGTCGTCGAGAGTGCCGATGCGGGCCTCCTCGGCGATTTTGGCGGCTTCGGGGTCGAAGCGAGGATCGCTGAGTTTGTCATAGATACTTTTGTCTTGAGAGTTGGCGTTGTTGAGGCGGACGTATTGCTCGTCCGTTAGTGGGTCACGATCTTGGTTACTATTGTTGTCGGGCATGTTAGCTCCTTGTTTGTTTTGATAAAAGATGTGCCATTCAAGACACGTGTAATTACACTCGTACTATCAGTGTAGCACAGATGGGAGGATTTGTCAAGAGGGGGTGTAGGCTTCTTGAACAAGCTGATCTTTGAGAAAAATCTTGTATAAGGGGATATTGAGTAGATCGTCTTGGGATTGCAATTCTTTGAGAGAATAGCGCAAGGCGAGAGGAGGTGAGTATTGCTCGCGGTAGACGCGGAGGCTTTTGGCTTTGACATTTTCGCCAGATTTAACTTCAATCGGTACGATCCAGTCTTGGTATTGTTTGACAAAATCAACTTCAGCGGTGGCGTCGTTAGCCCAGTAGAAGAGGGGGTTTGGGCTGTTGGCGTATTCTTGGAGAACGAACTGTTCGGCGAAGAAACCGCCAAGTTCGTTAAAAATACCGTTGGGCTGGAGGATGAGACGGCTAGGGATATCGGCGAAGCAACGGAAGAGACCGAGATCGAGGAAGTAAAGTTTGAAGCTGCTGGAGTCAGTGTAGGCCTTGAGAGGTAGCTGGTCACCACGTTTAATACGGTAGACTGGGCGGATAATGCCGGCGTCAGCTAGCCAAGCGATGGCAGTTTCGTATTCGCGAGCGCGGGCGCCGGTTTTGACTAGCCCATAGGTGAATTTTTCGTGGCGTTTGGCAAATTGGCTGGGGAGGCTGTCAAAAACTTGGCGGATCTTGAGTGCTAGAGAGGGATTAGTGTATTTGCTAAAGTCACGCATATAGTCCATTAAAATGCGACGCTGAATACCTTCGGCGCGACCGACGTCGTGGTTCCCTATCCAATCTTTGACGACGTCTGGCATACCTCCGGTGAAAAAATATTCGTGCATTAAATCGATGAGGTGTTCACGAAAGAGTTGATCTTCGGGGTGTTGCTCAAGATGCTGGACGAGCTTGGTTTCGCCTTCGGCCCAGAGAAATTCGCGAAAATTCATTGGTTCGAGTCGGAAGATATCGACTTTGCCAACTGGGAAAGACGTGTCTTGGTGGAGGAAGACACCGAGTAGGCTACCCGCTACGGCAATGTGGTACTCGGGAGTTTCTTCGTAAAAATATTTGAGGCTGGTGAGGGCGCGGGGGATTTCTTGAATTTCGTCGAAAATGATAAGAGTTTTACCTGGAGAGATGTCTTGATGAAGTAGGAGCTCGAGTTGAGAGATAATGCGTTTGGGCTGGATAGAGCCATTAAATAATTCTTGAATCTCGGGGGCAGGATTTTGGAGATTGAGATACGCAATGTTCTCGTAATAGCGTTTGCCGAAGATTTCTTTAAGCAGAAAAGTTTTGCCGGTCTGACGAGCTCCCTCGAGGAGGAGGGGTCGACGTTCGGGGCTGTCTCGCCACTGAATGAGTTTTTGGGTGATTTCGCGTTCCATAAAATCCTTTTACGATATTTTACCTCTATTTTATCACATTTTCCTAAGGAATAAAGGGGGATTTTATCACATTTTTCTAAGGAATAAAGAATGTTTGAGGTGTGATATAATGTAAGTATGAAGTTCACGAAGAGTTACGAACCGGGAGAGTTCGAGCCGCAGATTTATGCGGAATGGGAGAAATCAGGGGTGTTTCAGCCGCGAAAAATCGTGGCGGAGTCGTATGAAGCGGAGACGCAGGATTGTTATGCCCTGGTGATGCCGCCGCCGAATGCGAATGGTAATCTCCATATTGGGCATGGTCTGACGATTGCGATTGAGGATTCCCTGGCGCGGTATTATCGACTTCGTGGCAAATCGACTTGGTATATTCCAGGGGCGGACCACGCCGGGTTTGAGACTTGGGTGGTGTATGAGCGGGCTTTGGAAAAACAGGGGCATACGCGGTTTGAGTATTCGCGAGATGAATTATATGCGCGAGTGTGGCAGTTTGTCGAGGAACAGCGGGGGAATATGGAGCTGCAGGTGCGGGTATTGGGGGCGAGCTGCGCGTGGCCGGATTTGACTTTTACGTTGGATGAGAATGTGGTTTCGCGAGTTTACCAGACGTTTGAGAAGATGTGGAACGATGGGATGATTTATCGGGGGGAGAAGTTGGTAAATTTCTGCCCGAAGCATCAGACGGCGTTTGCGGATATTGAGGTGGAACATGCGGATGAGGATGGGTATCTCTGGGATATTGCGTATGAGATAGTGAGCACTCCCGATTTAGGAGAGGAGCATGATTCATTATCTTCGGATTCGGTGAGCCTCTCTTCATCTAAAGAATCAGACCCGGCTCAGCCGAGCAATAATCCTCAGACAATGAATCATACTCTGACCGAAATCATAGTGTCCACTACTAGGCCGGAGACGATTTTTGGGGATATGGCGGTGGCGGTGAATCCGGAGGATGAGCGTTATAAAGATGTGGTTGGGGGGCTGGTGAAGCTGCCATTAACGGATAGGCTGATTCCGATTGTGGCGGATGAACATGCGGATCCGGAGTATGGGACGGGGGCGGTGAAAATTACGCCGGCACATGATTTTGATGACTTTGAGGTAGGTGAGCGCCATGGGTTGGGGCGATTGAGGGTGATTGGCGAAGACGGTAAGATGCTGGAAGCGGCGGGGGCAGAGTATGCAGGCTTGACGACGGATGAGGCGCGCAAGAAAGTCTTGAAAGATTTGAAAGAACAGGGGTTACTGAGGGGAGAAAAGAAGATTAAGCATGCGGTGGCGCATTGTTATAAGTGCGGAACGCAGCTTGAGCCGATATTGAAAGCGCAGTGGTTTGTCGATGTGAAGCGATTGGCGGCGGGGGCGATTGAGCGTCTGGAGAAAGGCGAGATTAAGTTCTATCCGGCGAACAAGAAGAAAGTTTTGATTGATTATCTCAAGGGGTTGAAAGATTGGAATATTTCGCGGCAGATACCATGGGGGATTGCGATTCCGATGTTTAGGAAAGCTACAGCGTCGGAGGTTTCGGCGTCGGCAGACGCTGGAGCTTTCCTGCCTGAGTACGCTCCGGATGCGCCGGAATGGATTTTTGATGCGCGGACGAATCTGGAGAAGATTGAGGTCGGTGGGGTGAAATATTACCGGGATGAGGATACGTTTGATACGTGGTTTTCGAGCTCGCATTGGCCGATTGTGTGTACGAACTGGTTGCCGGGCAAAGAGAATCCGTATTATCCGCTGAATGTGATGGAGACAGCCGGCGATATCTTGTTTGCGTGGGTGGCACGGATGATTATGATGGGGGTGTATGTGACGGGCGAGGTGCCGTTTAAGGAAGTGTACTTACATGGCTTGGTACTTGACGCTCACGGGAAGAAGATGTCGAAATCAAAGGGTAATGTGATTAACCCGATGGATCTGGTGACGAAGTATGGCTCGGATGCGTTTCGGTTGGGGATTTTGCGTGGGCGAAGTGCGGGGATGAATCAGGCGTTTGCGGAGAATTCGGTAATTTCTGGTCGGAACTTATGTAATAAATTGTGGAATGTGGCGCGGTTTATTCAAGGAATGGTGGATGAAAGTCAGACCGGGAGTGTCGCGGCGTTGGAAATTGCGCAGGCTGAGGAAAAAGCGGAAATTGTGAACGAAAATGCGGTGCGAACGGGCGGGGCGATGCCGTATTCGACAGATAATATGGGGGAGGACTGGATCTGTCGCGAGTTGACGAAGTGTAAAGAAGAGATAGAAGACGATATGGCGGCGTATCGTTTCTCTGAGGCGGTAGAGACGTTGTATAGCGTGATTTGGGATAAGTATGCGGACTGGTTTATTGAGAGCCAGAAGATGTATAAGAATGTGCCGCTGCTCAAGGCGACTTTGGAGATGATCTTGAAGATGTTGCATCCGTTTGCGCCGTTTGTGACGGAAGCGATTTGGCAGAGTT
>CAZFZV010000023.1:0-4819 GCA_964523355.1 uncultured Candidatus Saccharibacteria bacterium
CTGACCTCGTCTACGTCAAAGACGCGCTCTAGCCAACTGAGCTAACCGCCCGCTATAACTATAATAGCACGTCGAGCTGCGAAAGTCAATCTATTCTTTTGTCTTAGAAGCTTTAGCGCTAGAACTCTTTGCCCGTGGGGACGAAGCACTCTTCGCTTTCGTCACGGCCTTACTCGCGGAGCTAGATTTTGAATTCGTAGCTTTAGCCTTAGGCTTGGTCTGCTTCTCGGGTTCGAGTACGTCTTGTTTTTTCGTGCTCTCAACTTCGGATTGGAAATTGGAATCTAAGGCCGATTCGAGGAGATCTTCTTGGCCGGATTCGTGTTTTTTGGAGAATTTATCGACAAAGAAAGCCACAATTCCGACTAAGACAACGATACCCGCGATTACGCCCGCAAAGACCCAGGCTAGACCACTTAAATCTTGCCCATCTTCGCCGTCGCGCTCGGAGCGTTCATTGGGTTGCGCTGCGATATCATCGCCCGATTCGTCATTTTTAGCATCGTCCTGCTGTTGTTCCTCGCCAGCTTCGGACTGCGATTCGGTCTTTACATCTTCCCCACTCTCGCCCGAATTTGCGGCGCTACTGCGGCTCTCTTCATTTCTGCTAGTCGAACTATTCTGAGAGCTAGAGTTGCTAGAGGGGCGATTGTTAGAGCCAGAATTATTAGCAGAACTAGAACCGCCATTATTACCAGAATTAGAGCCGGGGTTTGTAATATGTCCGGGCAATTCGACATTAGTGTTACCACCTTGGGAGGGATCACTGCGGTCTGGGTCTTCGTTGTAATCACCCGAGCCATCGCCGGGATCAGGTTTTTCTTCATTACCACCAGGGTTATCCGGCTGTTCAGGCGATTCCCCGCCGGTTTCGCCAGAGTCAGCCTCGCCATCCGCATAAGTCATAGCAGGCAACATGAGGCCAGACGCCAAAGAACAGAGCGCAGCAATGACAATAATGCGTTTGATGAGATTTTTGGGCGCTAAAACTGATTTCATACTCTTATACTATCACAAATATTAGATAGTGTCAAGTATTATAACCCCTCTGAGTGCTCAGAGGGGTTATGGTTAAAGTTGATATTATGATTTAGCGACGGCTCTTGCGATAGATGAGGACCAGCGCGAAAGCGGTAGCGACACCGAAAGCGATAAGCCCAGTAAGGATGTAGTCGAATCGGGAGATGTTCAAGTCACCAATTGAGAGCATACCAGTATTCGGGGTCTCAGGGGTGATTGGCGAATATTCGACTAGGACAGTACGCATGGAGAGTAGCTTGTTGTCGCGGTCGTAAGCCGAGATGACTGCGGTATAAGTGCCAGCTTTTGAGCCGTATTTTTCAAAAGGCAGCGTAACTAAGATCTTACCAGTCGTCGGGTCAATGTCAGAGCGGTTGAGCTCGATATTGACGGTGTTGCCGTGCTCATCGACGAAAGCCGGGTTGCCGTTTTTATCAAAGACCGTGACCACGACGCGTTCAGTCGAATCGCTCACCTCAATACCGATGATCGGGTCACGATTGTCGTCCATACCCTGGTCGGTATCTATCACAACCGCATTGTAAGTGAAGCTAACCGTGTCGGTTTCGCGAGCAACGCCGTCGAGGCCGGTGACTAGCGTATGTAGCTCAAACTCACCGAAACCATAAGGGGCGACATCAAGATCAAAGCTATACGTACCAGCATTATCAGTCGGAGCGTATGAATTTGCCGTTAGGTCAACCCGCTGAGTAGCACCACTTTCGTCCTTATAGGTGAGATAGAAATCAAGGCG
Source organism: uncultured Candidatus Saccharibacteria bacterium (assembly GCA_964523355.1). GTDB lineage: Bacteria > Patescibacteriota > Saccharimonadia > Saccharimonadales > Saccharimonadaceae > Nanosyncoccus. The sequence continues at coordinate 1,775 of CAZFZV010000023.1, forward strand.
CCTTGCTTGGCTATAGTTGGTCACAACATTAACAGTACCGTTGGCGGTTTCGCTACCATCACGTGGCGCAGCGAAAGTGTTACTTGGGGTACCTTCGCTAACTTGGACATTGACCGTAGTGTCTTTTTCCGCAGCGGATGCGTCAGGCGCTGGCACACCATACGCTACAGCGGTCATAATACCGACTGCCGCGAGTCCAGCGAGCCCTAAAAGTTGTTTTTTTGTCTTTTTCATACTCTACACTCTTTCTTTTTAGTTTTTGTTTGAATTCGCTCAAGCTGCCGTCTCGCAGATTCATCACTCGCAATGATGAATACGGCTGCTCGTCTCTCGCAACTCTACTATACGAGTGTACGAGCCTTACGCTCTTTGCGTTTTCTGATTATGATTATAATCCAGACAATTATGACTGTCAACAACAAAATTAGCAAAATCATAATAAATACTGGCATAATGACGACAATGTGCTTTTCGGTCTTCATCGTGTCGGCAGCGCCTACGCTAAATTCGACATTAAAAACACCGAGGAAAGGCGTGTCTTCCCAGTTCACGTCGATATGATATTCGGATCCAGGCCAAGCGGCGATCGTGTCGCTCTCTGAGTGTAATTCCTTGCCGAAAATCGTGCGGGCGGTATATTTGTATTGAATCTCGTAGTCGGTGTTACCAGTGTTTTTGACGGTGGCGTGTGCTTCAAGATTGCCGCCAAGCGAGAAACGCTGAAAGCCATAGTCCGTCACTTCGCCGCTGCGCGTGGTATTACCGATAGAGCGACCACGGAGAGTCATGCCGGCCTCGCCGGTAGTCTGAACTGCGGCGCTAGTTTCACCATCTCTCAGAGTCTGAGCCCAAATTGCGGCATATTGCGCGCCACCGGGAACATCTTCTGGAACCTCGATGCGATAATAAACAGTGCGACTTTCGCCTGGGTTCAAAGTGCCAATATATTCATCAGCATAGTTGCCATCGTCGCCCAGAAAACTAACCCAACGCGAAATCTGAGAGTACGATGTAGTGGCATTTTTATCAAAGCTAACTTCGTTGTTTGGCCCGGAGACAGAATATGGAGTAACGTGGACACGGAAACTGTAGCTCGTATCGCCAGTATTCTTGACCTCAACTGCACAACCGGCTTCAAGCTCTTGGGGGCATTGGTCGGAACCTTGCTCGATAATATCTCCGCCATACATCGTGACAATCGCCATAGTTGGTGAGATTGCAATTTCGGTGCGTGGCGCCGAGTTTTCCTCTTCACCCTCAGCATGAACCGGGCCGGAGAAACAACTCACTCCGATAACAGCTAAAGTTGCTAATATTAAACTTTTCCAAATTTTTTGCATTTTACCTCTTAACTCCAATATTTGTTAGCTTATTTTTCTTTGCGACTTTTAATGCGACTGAAGATCCAGAAGACGGCGCAGAAGATAAGTAGGAGGATGATGAAAATGAACCAAATTGGGCAAAGGAAGACGGTTTTTTCGATGGTTTGAGTGTCGTCTGCGATCGTGACGGTCTGTTTGACGCGGAAGATGCCGAGGTGCGGCGCGTCGTCCCAAGAGATTGAATTATAACGGCTGGTCTCGGGTAAGACTGTGACTTCGTAAGGGCTCTCTTCGTTGGTGTAGACTTCCTCATTGCTGAAGAGCGGGAAAACTTGTAGGACATAGGAAGCAACGATATGGGTATTACCAGTATTCTCGACGACCGAAGTAGCGCTGATTGGAGGGTTGAAGAGGATGCTCGGGATGCTTTGCTCGGTAACTTTGCCCGTACGGCGTGTGTTACCCTCGATGTCGCCGAGGAGACGGAAACCGATTTGCTTATTCGCGGTAATAGCGGCGCCCGTGCCAGCATCACTATCTTGGACCATGCGGATATTAATCAAAGCGTATTGCCCGCCGGCTGGAGCGTCGTTAGGAATGCGGATCGTATAGCTGATCTCCTCTGAACTGTCAGCCGCAAGTGTACCGGAATCTTGAGAAAGAGTAATCCAATCTTTAATCTGGTTGTACGCAGTCTCGGTATCAGAATCGATCGTATACTTGTCGTCGCTGACATTATAAGGCGTAATCGAAATCGCGTAATCAAAATCTTTGCTACCGGTATTTTGGACCTTGAAGACACCGTTATAAGTCTTCCCTGGGCGCATTTCCTCGATCTCGGCGTAAGATGGCGAAACTTGTAAGCGGTAGTCCGGAGTATCGGCGGCCGCGACTGGGCTATTAGTAATAAATGTAAGCATAAAAGCTGTAATCAAAGCAGAGAACAGCTTGCCAAAATAATGTTTTTTCATTTACCTCCTTAGTTCTGTAAGTTATTTTACACCAAACTGTCGGCAATGGCAAGAATTAAGCGCAAGGTTTTATCAAAAAAACCACCTCGGATTCCCGAGGTGGTGTCGTAATAGTGATAAACTATTTGGTGCTGGCCGTCAAAGTAACTTCATCTTGGTAAGTACCAGCAGCGATCGTGGTATCAACCGTAACGCCGAACGTCAAAGTGATTTTATCACCATCGTTGGCGCTAGCGCTGGTCCCGTTGGCAATGATTTGGCCACCATTGTCAATCGCACGATAACCTTGCTGCGCAGTAGAAATCGTCACATTGCTAGCAGTTGAGCTAGTTTTGAAGCCCCAAGCGTTCGTCCCCTTGGCCGGAACACCGGCTGGGATACCGGCAGCAGTACCAGTACCGTCAGTAGTTTTGAGAGCTAAATCGGTATCACTATCAGCGATTTGAACCTGATAGCCGCCAGCATTGTTAGTCTGGACTGTGATGTCCGTAGAAGCCTCATTGACGTCTTTGTTCGCTAGAACATTGTTCATGGTAACCGTAGCGTCAGCAACCGTGATTGCGATCGAGTCACCAACCACAGCTTGAGCCGTAGTGTTAGCAGTGTCAGAAATAGCATACGAGCTAAGTGGCAAAGCTGCGACACCGAGACCGGCGACAACGCCGAGTACGGCAATAGCTTTTGACATTTTAGACATAAATTCTCCTTTTTGTCTTTCTTTGTTTATTATTGACCTTTGTATTTGTTATTAT
>CAZFZV010000024.1:0-4698 GCA_964523355.1 uncultured Candidatus Saccharibacteria bacterium
CTACGGACAAAAGCCAATGGTAGTTTAACGATATTGGTGGCGCCGGATTGGCCGGTCTCAGCACCATACTTGGATAGTAAGTTGTAGAAACTTCCACTAGTGCCATTATTCGCTGTTCCAGACAGGGGCAATACCCAGTTCTTATCCGTATCCGCACCAGCAGGACAGATAGATGCAGACGCGTTCTCACCATCAGTCGTGAGCGCCGCCCCAGTCCCCGCAGTAGCAGTATTATATTGGTAGTAGTTGCCAATCAGATACCGTGGATCATATGTCTTAGCACTCTCATTGTATGCCGTGATATTACCACTCGCATCCGTCGTCGCTTGGAACGTTGGCTTCCAACCTGCACCGCTCACATCTTTGAAACGCGTACATTTACCAATACTCTCGCCAGCATTCACCGTACAACTGTCACCAGCGCTCGGATTACTCAAGACATACGTACCAAGATTCCAGCTACGAGTGTTATTTTGTGCACCACCGCCACTTACTGCAGCCGGTACCGCCGTCTCTGTCTTCACTGGCGCAGTATTCGCTGTGTTCGGATCAGCCAAGCTCCCCGAACCTGTCCAGTAAGATGTCGTACCATTAACATTCGCAATCGGCACACCAGCCTGAGATTGTCCACCATAAGTCTTCGTACCGTCGAGATCAAGCGCCAAGTTCTGCGTCATCCAGCAGTTCCCGTCTTTCATCTTCGCCACGTAATAAGCTTTACCGTCACGCACATCAATCAAGGACTTCCCAGTATGCGTACCATCATCTTTCGGATCCGGCGTCGACTTACAGATATCAGCCGTCATCTCCTGCATGTAAGTCAACTGAGTTAGGCTTGTAATAGTCTGAGGATTCGCAATCACGCTCACAATCACACTGTTCTTATACTCGCCCGTTGGCAAATCTGTACCAATCTTCGCCCCAAAAGCCAGAGTATAATTGTCCGAAGTGCTGCCACTTGCTGTATTTTTCGACGTCACTGGAGGATCGGTCGCGCTCGTCGGCACTGCCTTATATTCTGCCGTATTCGCATCAATACCTTGACCCAGAGCATAACCCCAAGTATTCTTAGCGAAACCGCTCGGCGTCTGCGTACCACTCATAGCTGAAATTTGGTTTCCGGCCGCGTTCTTTAAAGTCGACTCACCATTGCCAGTCCGCATATACAAGGAATAGCCATCGGAGCTATTCGTACTCACAGTCAAGTTCGCCGTACCTGCCCCGAAAGCCCCTGCGGTCGACGGCGTAATATCAAATTCCACTCCATCCTGTAACGACACCGAAACTACCGACTGCACATACATCCGCGCCTCTGTAGTCGTGGCTACTATTGTCGGAGTCGTATCATTTGTGATATTCATTATTGCGCTCGCCCCACTGCTGCTCACTGGGCAGAGCATCGCTACCGTGAGCAACCCCAGCACACCGCAACACCCCACTAACCCGAGGTAGCTACGTTTGATAGTTTTGTTTAGTTTCATTTTCGTCGTCCTTTTTTGTGAACTTATTTTATAAACGTGACCTTATATACCTCTTATTATTACAAAGCGTGAGCGCAATGTCAATACTTTTTATGTTTATTTCACCATATTTTTCAACAAACTACGAAACCATATAATCACACTAACAACGACAAAAAAACTACCCGGTTTCCCGGATAGTTCCGATACGGGTTGACCTAATGTTTACAACACTAGGACGCCCGCATCTCCGCAAGGCTGACCTAATGTTTACAACACTAGGACGCCAAGCGTATCTTCATTATAACACTCCAACCCGCACAATACAAGCCTATTTTTTCTTGTATCTTCTCAAATCCCCCTCTTTCGTAATCACATACATATTACGCACCCTCCGCGTATTCCTGAAGCATACTTCGACTACTCGCGCCGCCGCAATATCTCTACCTTTCAATCGACGCAAATCAAATATCAAATTACTCGATTGCGTACTCGCACGATAAAACAAACGCTCTAGGGATCGCTTTTCGTTCATAATTGGACTTTTGGCTTCCCAGACTAATCCGTCCATAAAGAAATCTGGATTTTTCATATTTGGCGTTTGCGATCGCAAGATTATCTCAATATCTTTTCCTAATCCCGCCAAAAACGACACCGTTTCATATTCATGCGGCTCCAGCGTCGCTCCATTCATCGCAATTCGACCAATTTCTTGATTTTCCTTCATTCGGCCACTCTACCACACCTTCACCACAAAGTACACCCCACCCCTCTGTACACATTTTTTATTCAAATCCCCTACCAAAGGGGTGTATCTTTTTTGTAAATTATGCTAAGGTGTCATCATGCGATTATCAAAAACTCACAAAATTGGGAGCGTCATACCGCATGGCGTCAAACCTGCACCTCACGAATGGGAAACAATTTTATTCTTTACTGAACTTGGCAAAGACGTTGAATTGATTATGCCATCCAATACTCCATATAACAAAAATGCCGACTATTCGCTTAATACCCTCGAAAAATGTTTTAAACATACTCGCAAAGTGCGCAACATGTATATTATCACCAAAAACAAAGAACTCAAAGCCTACAAAAAATAACCTTGTCTTTCGTCATAAACTATACTATAATCAAATTACTGAGGGCGACCTACTGTTGTAAACAGTAGGCCAAGCCCTCATTTTTATACCCTATAAAACCAGCGACTAGATCAATAGATAGTCATTACCTCCAACACCCCCAGCCGAGAAACCTCTACGCCCCCAGCTTCTTCTGCCTCCGCTCCCGCGTGAAGAATTCCAACTTATCTCCCACCTCAAGCATAATTTTCTTTTCTGTTTTCATCATCAGACCCCCAACCTCATTCTCGATCAGCTCTTTCGCGTCAATCTTTTCTTTCTGGACGCTCGTGACCACTGCCTCGCCCAGCACCTCTTTCTTCCTTACTACTCGCACATTCGCCTCTGGCACGACTTTCCCACTCGTCACTTTACCACCCGCAATCAGCTCTGTCTTCGTCACCCGGAACACCCCCATCACTTCCATCGTCCCGATCTCCGTCTCGACGACTTCTTCGCCCAACAACTTTTCCATGCTCGCCCGCGCATCATCCAATAATTCATAAATTACTCGAAAATTCCGCACTTCGACGCCATCCCGCGCCGCCAGCTTCGCAATATTCGTCGGTACATTCACATTAAAACCATATACCACTGTATTATCGCCCGCCGCCATATAGACATCATTTTCCGTCACATCGCCCACACCAGTCGCGACAATATTCAGCGTCACCTCACCTTTCGTATCGATCAATTTCAATGAATCGACCACGCTCGTCACGCTCCCCAGCACATCACCTTTCACGATGACGTTGAAAATCTTTGAATTATCCTCAACGTTCATCATCCTCAGCAAATCCGTACTCGTAACATTTGCGCTCGCCGCATCGTCTGCCGCTCCCTGCGCATTCAACAACGCCGCCTTACGCGCACTCTTTTCATCTTTGTATTCTAGAAATCTGTCACCAAAATTCGGCAAATCCTTAAACCCAGTCACAGTCACCGGCGTACTCGGACCAGCCTTCCCCTTTGGCTTCCCCCGAAAGTCAGTCATCGTCCGTATTTTGCCATACGCTCCCCCCGCGACTACAAATTCGCCTACTCGCAATTCCCCACCCGTCACCAAGAGATTTACTACGCTTCCCTTACCGGTTTCCATATGGCTTTCTATCACCAAGCCCTCCGCCGGAATATCGACATCCGCTTTCAACTCCTCCACATCCGCCACTAGGAGAATATTCTCCAACAACTTTTCCAGCCCCTCACCCGTCTTCGCACTCACTGGGATCATAATAATATCGCCGCCCCACTCTTCCGGCATCAGCCCATGCTCCGCCAAACCCGCTTTCGTGCGCTCAATGTCTGCTCCCTCGCGGTCAATCTTATTAATCGCTACAATAATCTTCGCATTTGCCCCCTGTGCGAACTTTATTGCCTCAATCGTCTGCGGCTTCACCCCATCGTCCGCCGCCACCACAATTACTACAATATCCGTCAACATCGCCCCGTGCTGCCGAATCGCCGCAAAAGCCTCATGCCCCGGAGTATCCAAAAACGTAATTTTTCGCCCCTCATGCTCTAACTGATATGCCGAAATGTGTTGCGTAATCCCACCTGCTTCCGTCTCTACCGTCTTTTTCTTCAACAAATTGTCCAGCAACGTCGTTTTACCATGATCTACATGCCCCATCACCGCTACTACCGGCGGACGCGGCACCGCATTTTTACTCAGCTCCCGCCGCCCCGCCTCCGAGAGCTTCGACGCCGTATTCTTCCGCTCCAGCTTCACGTCCGTCATCCCGAGCTCCTGGATCATAATCTCCGCCGTCTCAAAATCCAGGCGCTGGTTAATCGTCGCCACAATTCCATTTTTAAACAACTCACCAATCAAAGTCGTCACCGCCAAGCCCAAAGCTTGCGCCAGCTCATCCACCGTAATCGCACCGGCGATTCGGATCACTTTTTCCGCTTCGCCCTGATTTTTTGCGCTCGCCGCACCAGTCGTTCCACTCATCGCCGCTCCTTTCTTTACAGTATCAAAAGTATTATATACTCTCCCTATTTTATCACATTTTTGCTAATTATTTACTTTTTTCGACAAACTATGCTATAATACGATTACATTCCCCGGTAGCTCAATGGTGGAGCAAGAAGCTGTTAACTTCGAGGTTACTGGT
>CAZFZV010000025.1:0-4133 GCA_964523355.1 uncultured Candidatus Saccharibacteria bacterium
TGCATCCGTTTGCGCCGTTTGTGACGGAAGCGATTTGGCAGAGTTTGAGCTGGACGAGCGGAATGTTGATAGTCCAGGAATGGCCGCCACGGCTCATGTGGGACGAAATTAGCGCAGAGAACTTTGAAAGGCTTATGGTTGTCGTGTCGGAGATTAGACGGGTCTCAAATGAGCTCTCAGGGGCCTCTAGCGGCAAAGGATGGACCGTGTTGTATGGTGATGACGCGTTGGTGGATGATAACCAGGTATTGGTCGCGGGTTTGGCGAAAGTCGCGGCAGTGGTGAGCTGTGAGGGGCAGCCGCGAGGGCTGAGATTGGCCTTGGCGAATCATGAAGTATACTTAGATGTCAGTGCGGAGGTTGTGAAAGAGTACCGGGATAAGCTAGAAGAGCGGATTTTGGCGGTAGGCCGCGAGCTGGATGCGCTGAACGCGCGGATGATGAATCCGAATTATGTCGATAAAGCTCCGGCGGAATTGGTGAAACAGACTCGAGATGGGATTAAGGAAAAAGAGTTGCTGATTGAGAGGCTGAGGGGGGAGCTGAGAGTAATTGAGTAGCGAAGATAGGAAAGAAGGAGCCCAGGTGGCTCCTTCTTCGACACGGCGTTCTCGCAGCCCGTCGTTACGGGTGCGAGCCGCCTCTTCCTCGGGCCGTTGCCCTGCGGATGGTCTCTGAAGGAGCCACCTGGGCTCTTGTTGCCCTTTCTTGGCCAGAGGCAGCGGAGGGGGAAACCGCGCCAACGATGGAAGAAGTCTGACGGATTGACTCCCGTAGGGACGAAGTTCAGGTAGTAGGCGTTGGTAGACGAACTAGCCGTACGCGACCGACCCCAGCCGTAGCCGCCGACATCGTTCACGCGGCCGTTGCCGAGGCTGACGTACCCGCTACGGACAAAAGCCAATGGTAGTTTAACGATATTGGTGGCGCCGGATTGGTAAAGATTAGCAAGACTAGATTAGTAAAGACTGACAAAAGAAAGCGGGACCGGTATACCGGTCCCCTCCTAATATTAGGAGCTTTTTACCCATGATCTGATGAATTGAGATTATTCTCCGAGAGCGGCGAAAAGTTGCTCCTGTTCTTCCGGTGATAAACTACTCGAAATCAGTTTCTGATCGTCCGGGCTAAGTTTTTCCCAGATGAGACGCGCCATGTTGGTGTTCTGTTTACAGTGATCGTTGTCGCAATTCTGGCAGTTGTGGGGACTGGGATTTTTGCTACAGGTGTTTTCGCAACCTCCGCAGTGATTACAGTTCCCTGTACAGGTAGCACCGATATTGCCGAGACGGGGTGAGCCTCCTGCTTTCCCGGAGGATGTTGCCCCCTCAAGGTGGGCAGAGTGTTGCTCAATCAAGGCGTCGCCCAACAGATCGGCCATTTCGCAGAGACCAAAATCATTGTAGGGGAAGAACGCTACTGATGCATTCTGATCGTTCAGAGTAACACCGAGTGAGTCAAATGCCGCAGCCCAGCCTAATGTCGCGATAGTCGGCAGGAAATGCATGAATTCGGCTTCCCATTGCTGACGCTGTTTATCGGCGATTTTTGCCAAGCGTGCTTCCAGATCATTGATGCTGCCCTCTTCGTAGCTGTAAAGGTGATTGGACTTAATCTTCCCTTTGTCGTCATAAGTGACAAGGTTGACATGTCTTTCCAATAACAGACTACGTCCCAGAATATTGGCAGTCTCGACCAGCTCTTCCAGTTTTGTAAATAATTCATTATTCATTTTTCTTTCTCCCGTTTAAAGTCCGTCGACTATAGATTTGGCTACATTGGTAGCATTGAGGTTGCCAGAGATGGTAGCGCTCAGTGCTACTAACGTAGTTCCCTGTCGTTCGGGCTTACGGTAGAAGAAGGTGATCATGGTAAAGCTGCGATGGCGGCGTTAAGATGCGCGCCATATTTCTATTGTAGCACAGAATCGTAAAAATGTCAAGAATGCAACTATAATTCCCGGTTTGTAAAGTCTACGGGGCTTAGACGTGTTGGTCTTGCGGTCAGTTTTGTATAGACCGGCCAACCCGGCGCCACCAATATCGTTAAACTACCATTGGCTTTTGTCCGTAGTGGGTATGTCGAGCTCTACAGCGGTCAGGCGTGGCTCGTCGGTGAGTACGGCTACGGCTGGGCGCGTACTGCTAAGTCGGCTACTCATGCCTACAACTTGAGCTCGAGCCCGACCGACGTCAATCCGTCACGCAGCAGCAATCGCTACAGCGGTTACCCCCTCCGCTGCCGATGGAAGATGTTTAGTTCCCTGTTCGGGGTCTGTGATGTCTGCGTTGATGTGCTTGGGAAAGTTTGATTTTCGGTGCGAAAGTTCTTGTGTTTGGGCAGTGGATGGGGTATAATAGGGGTAACGAATTTGAGCAAGTGGGCGCAGTTCGGGGTGATTTGGATGGATGTATTTCCGCTAGGTCGCACAGTTTGGGATGTACTGATACATAATGGTTATGCTTGTTTGTCAAGTGTTTTCACACGTTAGCATAATCGGTATGTGTGATTTTGGTGTTTAATGTTAGATGTCCTAAACAGAGGTGGATGCCCACAAGCCAGGCTTAAATATGGGAGAAATGGTTTTGACAAGCCAGGATGTTTTGCGCGACAAGCCGGAGCGAAATCCTGCAATTATAATGGTGAAAAAGTAGGGGAGCATAAACAAAATATGGCATAATATTATGCCATATTTGGATAGGGAAGAATCAATTAGGAGAAAAGTTTACGCTTGAGGCGGTTGATTTGGCGGATAACTTGGTAGAGGCGGTATTTGGCGGGGGAGAGAGGGAAGTCCCAGGTGCCGGCGTAATTGATTTGGTGGCCACCGAAGGATTTTTTGAACTTGGTAAAACCGTACCAGGGGTGCTTTGGGTCTTCTGAGGTGGTAATACCCCAGAAGTCGAAAGTTGAGGCGCCGCGCTCTTTGGCGTCGAGAATCATCTGAATGAGAATGACAATGCCGGCGTTGATCTTACGCTGTTCCTCGCTGGTGGCGGCGTGGGCATAGAAGCGAGTGGTAGCGTCGTCGTAAACCAGGGAAGCGGCGAGCGGCTGACCATTTAATTCGGCGATATAGAGGGTCGCGAAGCCGGATTTGAGCTGGTTTTTGAGGTGGGATTCGGTTTGGGGCTGGAAATGATCTTTCGCGCTCACGCCTTTGAGCAGGGAAGTCAGGATAGAAATTTCTTCGGGATCTTGGGTTTGGCGAATTTTGAGACCTTTTTTCGCGCTACTACGCCAATATTGGACGCTGGAGGCGCGCATTCGCTTGAGGATTTCGGTTTGTGGCTGGGTGAGGTCGATGGCCCAGGTATGTGCCGGGTCTAGATCATGGGATTTACAGAGGTGGAGAGATTTAGCATCCGCTACGGAGAGGGGAAAGGTTGGCTCGATGCGGATAAAGAAAGCGCCTTGATCATGGGCGAGCTGGGAGAGGGAAGTAAGAGCGGATTTGAGGGCGGATTGGGGGTTTTGGTCGGATTTAAGAGTGGGGCCATAGGGGCAGAAAAGGTAATTGCCCAACGGGGTAGAATGGAGGATGGCGAGGGCGGAGAAATCTTTTTCCTCAAGGCGGAAGGTTTGGTGGCCCTCGAGTTGTTCGTATTTTTCCCAAGCGGGGGATTGGAGAAAGTGTTGGTTCATAAGGGTATTATAACATGCTTCTTTAACCTTATTCTCGCATACACCCCCTTTAGCCTTTAGTCTGTTATTTTTCATCAAGGGAACGCTTTGCTTCAAGTTAATCCTACATACCTCCCTACTAGCCCTCAGAGACCGGTGGTGGAACTTTCGTCATCTAAAGAATCCGAAAGTTCCAGCCAAGATGACGGAGCATCATGGTCTCTAAGGACTAGTAGGGAGGTATGTAGAACAAGCTTGGTAAGGCAGTAAGAGTAATAAGCGCGGGAGGCAGCGGAGAGGGAAACCTAGCCAACGGTTACTGCTACCCGACGGATCAATATTGCTAGGATTGAAGTAAAGACGATAGGCGTAGGTAGATGAGCCAGCAGTATGTGATCGGCTAAAACCCTCGTAGCCAATGTAGCGAGCAGATTCAGCATCAATACTTAGGTATCCGCTACGGACAAAAGCCAATGGTAGTTTAACAATATTGGTGGCGCCGGATTGGC